>JAMPIH010000024.1 GCA_023662825.1 Bacteroides sp. | reverse complement strand
CCAGGCCGTAAATTCGTCCCAGAGCGTGGACAGGGGCTTGAAAAGCCTGTCCAGCAAATCCGTAAGTTCCTTGCGCCGAGTGTCGAAAAACGACACTATTTTTTGTTGGGAATCTCTTTAGGCCGAATTTTACAACGAAATTTAAACGGTACTTGCTGGCGCAAGCGCCACTATAAACCAACCCGCTTTACAAACCCCAAAACCACATGAAGAGAACGTTTAAGAATTCGTCTTTTCCGCCCCGAAAAAAACGAATGAACCGAACCGATTGTTTCAATTTAACCAAAAAACAACTACTAAATTTTTAAAAATAATGACAAAAGCCAATAACCACAGCGAAGGCTATCTCCTTCGCGCAAAGCAGATACAGGAGATCGACAGACTCCATTACCAACCCTATCACAATTCGTGTCACCGGATGGTTTGGCAGAAGTATGTCTACCCTGTTTACGGATGTAACTACCGGACGTTCTTACGGTATCTGAAAGTGGATACCTCGAATGTTCCCGATGTTAACCCGGAGGCTTTAAACTTAATGTAAGCCGGTTGCCATCAATCAAAGCGTTCGTGGACAATTGCTCCACGAACGCTTGTTTTCTACTAAAGCCTCTCGCACAATATTATTAAATAACTGATTTTATGAACAATTAAAACATCCCCTATTGACTTTCTCTCCAAAATAGGCTAACTTTGAACTTTAACTTGTTTCCATACCGTAGTATGCTACACAAAACAACGAAGATGAAAACCTTAAAATTTGTGGTTAACTTATTCGTAAGTTGCCTTTTATTTACCCTTTCTCCGTTATTTTTATGCGCACAAGATGAACCTACCTCGTTGCCCTGTCAGGTTTCCAATGTAAAAGTTGATGTTCATACAACCTATGTAATATTATCTTGGGACTTACCCGATGCCTATGATAGATCTCTTGCAACTTTAACCGATGCTTTAGGCGACACAATAGATTATACTTGGTACTTTCTTGGTGATTCGATTGGTTTTTATCTACTGGATGCCAACACGCCATATCAATACAACATCGCCGCACAATGTGTATCTTCCGATACTGTTGTTGTAGGAGAACCCGTTATCGGCGAATTCACCACCTCGCCTTGCGGAAAGGTTTCCAACGTGAAAGCCGTAGCCGATGCCACCACAGTGGACATGTCTTGGGATACTCCCCCAGTCATAGAGTTCCTCAAGGCCCAGGTGGTTTTAGCCGACCTTTCGGGCGACACAATTACGTACCAGCCTCATAGACAGACGGATCTCTTGTATAAGGGTTTAGAGTCTGTCACCTCATACCGATACATGATCACCCTAGTATGCGACAACACTGGAAGACCAAGCAGCATAGGCGAAACCGTTACCGGCGAATTTTCCACGCTGCCCTGCGGGCAGGTCTCCAATGTGCAAGCCAATGCAAGAATGACCGATGTGAATATAACCTGGGAGGGTGCTGAAGATCATGCCTGCCTTGCGGCGTTGACCAACATTGCCGGAAATACTATTGGTGAGGTCCCCTATACACACAACGAAGTTTCTTTTTCCGGACTCGAAACCAGCACCACCTACAGTTACAGAATCACCCTAAGATGCACCGAAAACAGTGCGGGAGAACCCGTTACTGGAGAATTTTCCACACTGCCCTGCGGGCAGGTCTCCAATGTGCAAGCCAATGCAGGAATACGCGATGTGAATATAACTTGGGAGGGTTCTGAAGACCATCCCTGCCATGTAGCATTGACCAACATTGCTGGAGATACTATCGGTGTGAGCTTCGATGCATACAACTTTTTCTCTTGTTCCGGAATAAAACCGAACACCACCTACAGTTACAGCATCACCCTAAGATGCACCGAAAACAGTTCGGGCGAACCCATTACCGGTGAGGTTACCACCCTGCCTGTACCGCAGGTTTCCAACGTGCAGGTGATTGCCGGTATTACCGATGTGAAATTATCTTGGGATGCACCTGATGCCAGCATTGCCAGTTATAACGTATCATTGTCCCAAAACAGACCAAACATTGGTGGTTCTAACCTGCCTATCGTTTCAAAAGACGTTAACGATACTTACTTCTCCTATAGCGGGCTACAACCCAATACTGAATATCTTTACGGCATTGCTGTAACAGACTCTTCTGGAAATTCCGGAAATGCGGTGAAAGGTTCATTCAAAACCTTAAACAATACGGATATTGAAAACGGGGAAAGCCGACTTTCCGTGCGAGTTTATCCCAACCCCAATACGGGAGAGGCGGTGATTGAAATAGGTGAAGTTGCACGTATGGAAATTCTTTCCCCTGCCGGAATTTTGAGGGAAGCGAAAAACTTAAACGCTGGAAAGCATACTTTACGGTTTACCTCCAAAGGCGTTTTCATGATTCGCTTATCCAACACGAACGGCACAACTGTGAAACGGATTGTGGTACTGTAATAATATTCGAATGCCTACCCATATAGGCAGGCATTCGTTCTTTTTTGCAAAGCAATAATATTCCAGATATTTCTATATCTGGATGCTCGGATTACTCGATTTTCCTTCAAGGTCAACATAATAGTATCCTGCAACAAAAATACTTCCGCTTTGGGGTCTATCCCAGGACAATCGGATCGTATTTCCGTTAACAATTCTTATGCTGACCTTGTCTATTTTGTCTAATTTGCTCTTGTCTGCGGCGGCCATAAAGCCAGCGGTAGAGGAGGAGGCCAAATTGGAGTTATCTCCAGGGCTTGCCCATGCGGCGGTACCGACAGCACTGTATTTGAGGTATTGCCCGGAGGAACCGCCAGTGGGGATGTGCTTGTTACCCTCGCTGGTGGGATGGGAGTATTTGTTGGCTCCAGGGGCGATGCCATCGAGTTTGGTCTTGTCGGTTGACGACATAAGGCCGTTGGTGCTTTGTGTAGCAGTACCGTAGGTGGTGTCCTGCGCGGGAACGCCCAAGTCCGTGATGTCCTTTTTGGTAACGGCGGTGGCACCGATAACATGTCCGTTGGCATCGGTGGCTATCTTGTACAAACCAGAACCTTTTACGCCGACGACACTTGTGGGGTGTTTGTAAACGGTGTCCTGTCCAGGAATATCCAAGTTCGTAATGTCCGCTTTGGTCACGGCAGTTGCTGCCGTAACGTGGCCGTTCGCATCGGTGGCTATCTTGTACAAACCAGAACCTTTTATGCCGACGACACTTTTAGGGTGGATATATTTGTTGGCGCCTTCGTCGATGCCGTCCAATTTTTTCTTAACGGAACTCAACCATCCTTTGATGGCTCCGAATAATTTGGACAGCGAGTTGCCCGACTTCAATTCCTCTGTGTAGTCTTCGGAAGTGCCTTCGGTAAAAGACACCGTTGTCTTCGAGGCGTCTCCGCCGTCTTGTTTTAGTTTTTCAGATATGCCCATCTTATCCACGAGGTGGGGATTGTCCGCATCGGTTGCCGTGATGGTGAGGCAGAAATCGTTCCCGGGGTCTTCGTTCAATTCCGCGGCTTCGTATTGGTATTTGATGGGCTTGTTGCCCCCGTCGGCGTACGCACGGTTCTCCGTCTTGCAGGCCAGGCCGAGGTAGAGAGGCAGCGTTGCATCGGTCTTCCCAGCGAAGCGCACGATCTTTACCCCGGTCTGCTCTTCCTTCTCCTCCGTCAACCATTTCCCTTTCAAGGCCACGAAGCCGGGCGATACCGTATATTTCATGCCCTCTTTGTTCGGTGTGGGCACGCAGCCCTGGATAATGCAAGGGGCGTACGGTTCCACCAATGCCTGCAAGGCATCCAATGGCTCTTTCTGCAGTTCCACCAAGTCGTCGCCCGCCCATTTGCGGATGCCCGTCGTTTGTGTGTGTTCTTTCATCTTTAGTCTATTTTTTCTTGTTGTTTCACTATCATATATCTTACAAGTGCCTGGCGGTATTTGTCCACGTAGGCCGCCACGTCTTCCTTATCCAGGTTGCCGGGAATGCGCACAATGAAGTCCACATCTTCCTCCAGGCTCTCCTTCTTCTCGTTTACGAGCGGTATCTCCTCCAGTATCGTTTTCCTTACGGCTTCATCCATTCCGGAAAGGTCTTCCCCACTCCGCGCCATCGGCTGGAGGTGCTGCTCGCTCTCGAAAGACAGCGGGAAGAACGGAAGCATGTCCATGAAACTTTCCACCGAGATGCTCTCCTCGTTGAATTGTTTTCGGAGGAATCTCTCCAGCACCATCTGCTGGCTGTTCACGTTCACCAGCATGCGCGTGTCTTCCCGCCACCGGGCGAATTCCTGCCAATGCCGCTCCAGCGGCGAGAGTAGCCCGCAAAGCCATCCGTAACGGTTCGGCTGGCGCTTGTGCAGCGGTATCAGCTGCAGCACGAGGTTCTTGATGTCTAAATGCATGGTCTTACTGTTTTATCAGGTCGTTCACGGTCTTTATCTCGAGTTGGCTGTCTTTCGACCAGTTGAAGTAGCCCGCCTGCAGCACGGCGTGGGTTCCTATCGCTTCCGTATAATCGGAAATGTTTCCCTTTGCATAATGATGCTCCAGCAATGTCAGGTCGCAGGTGACCACGCCCTCCACGTGCATCACCGCGTCGATAAGCTTCTGACGGTACACCACGCTGTCGAAGTCCACGCTGGTCTTGAACGCCTGCAAGGCTTCCTCCACATCCTTTTTCACTTTGGCCACTCCGTATGCCGGGTCGCGGTAAATGGTCAGACTGTAATGTATCTTATCGGCTTCGCTGGTGCTTACATCAACTCTACATCCGGCAAACTTTATCGCATCGATATAATCTCCAAATTCTTTGAGTTCATCCCTACTCAAAGCCTCCAGATCCTTCTTTTCCTGGTTCTTGTACTTGGCCACCTTGATGGCCAGCGTGCTGTCGCTTTCGGTGACGGACACGGCGGCGATGATCTTGCTCGCCTCGTCGCCCGTATCTTCGTAATAGAGCAGCGCCGTGTCTTCGTCGAACATCAGCGGGTGCCCGTATTGGAAGCGTCTGCACATCTCCGCGTACCACCTCACAGTGCCCGGCGTTATCTTGTTCGTGAGCGTGTCCACTTCCTTCCTGAAAAGTTCGAGGATGTACTCGAACGCGTGGATGGCCGTGGCCACGACATGTGTCCACAGTTTCCATTCCGAGGTCTTGCTTGCCGTCTCGGACTTGGCCAGGGCCGGCACATCGGCCTCTACGCCCTTCATTATTTCTCCTTGGATGGATTCAATCGTTTTTGCCATGTTTCGTAGGTTTCGTAGGTTGTTATACTGTTGTTTATTCTCTTCAGCGTGTTGGTGTTCATCAGCTTGCTCGTCTCGTCTATCTTGAGCGGGAAGCCGGGTTCCACCGCCGCGTCCATGCAGAATACGGTCTTCCCGTTCCCCGTGCTTAGCTTGAGCGCACGGAGCGCCGTCGCCTCGTTCTTCAGGTCGGGGTTCAGGTTCAGGATCTCGTCCACCGCCTCCACGTTGCCGTAGTGTTGCACGGCCAGGTCGAACACG
>JAMPIH010000023.1 GCA_023662825.1 Bacteroides sp. | reverse complement strand
CTATAAAAAAAGAATAGGAAAGGTAATAAATTTATAAAGGTATGAAAATCTTTTAACATACAGGCTATTGTTTTTCCCAAAAAATAGGCATATACTTGTCCTTGGTTTCCAGCCACACAGGAACATCGGAATAAATAGAGTTATTGACTCAACGACACGAACGCATAAAACAGCGAAATCTGAAAACACTTATTGTTTAACCATAAAAACATAAAACCATGAAAAAATTATTCTGCACATTGACCATCGCCGCCCTGTCGGGTATCGGTATGTTGTCCGCGCAAACGGATGCGCTGAAGATTACCAACGATGAAATCGTTATCAGCAAGCCTATCAAGGCGAATGAATTTGTTTTCAACCTACCTCAAGTCGGATTGAGCATCATCAACAAATCCGAGTTTGTGGGAGGATTGGGGCCCTTAAACCCCGTTCACTCCATTTCCCCCGCAGGAACCGATGAAAGCATGGCGGGTCCCATTATGACACAGTTTGATGTCGGGGTTATACTTCCAGGGTTAAGCAACCGTATGGATCTTGGAAGCAAGGATAATTATTTCCGTTCCAGTTATGTGTATCAGCCATATCACAAAATTGGGTCACAAAGTTTTTCCGATGCCCGTCTCAAAGAAAACGTTACGGATCTGACGGGGGCTGCGGGAATCATCCTCCAACTGCACCCTGTCAAATTCGACTTTAAACGGACAGCCCCCAATGAGGATACGGCCAGCCTCAAGAATAAGGTGGGATTCATAGCCCAGGAAATGATGACCGTACTGCCCCATTCGGTAGGTCACCTTCCGGACACCGATATCCTCACGGTTGACTACTCTTCGGTGATACCTTACTTAGTGAAGGCCTTTCAGGAATCGGAAGCCGAAAAATCCGGATTGAAGGAACAGGTAGCCGAATTGGACGCACAGGTGGCCGACTTGCAGGAGCAACTGGCCTCCCTGCAGGAAATCGTGCAGAGCCTGTTGTCGCAGGACAACCATGCTGCCGCTCCCGCACCCAAGGGCAACGCGCCCCAAAACAGCCCTAAGAACACCGTAAAGGAAGCCAAACTGTTCCAGAACCTTCCCAACCCGTTCTCCGAAAGGACGCTTATACGTTACGAGCTGCCCAAAACGGCGGGCAACGCCTACCTGCAGGTGTTCGACATGGCGGGTGTCATGGTAAGGAACCAACCGCTTCCCGCCACACAGGAAACGGGTCAGGTGGAAATCTCCGCCGGAGAACTGACACCCGGCGCCTACACCTACACCCTGGTGGTATCCGGCAAGGTAATCGACAGCAAACGCATGGTGGTTACGCAATAAGGAGGACTCAGCCATGAGAACGATATTGAAAAACCCAGCCATGCCGGGGCTCACGGCAGGATTGTTCCTCTTGCTGAACCTGGCAGGATGGTCTCAGGCCTCCACCGTGGTGATTGCCGAGGTGATGTACGACCACCCGCTGTACGACAATGAGGGGGTAAAACTCGCGCACGAAGGAGAGTTCATATCCTTGTACAACTACGGAGAAGATGAAGTGAACATCGGTGGCTGGAGCATCGAGATTACCGATTTGACGGTCTCACCGAACAAACAATACATTTATACTTTCCCGACCAATACCAAACTCGCCGATCTTGCCACTGTAGTTGTAGCCTCCCGGCCCGACAACAGTGTTTTTAATGTGTTGCAATACTATGGTTTGGAAAAACCTGAATCATATACCGGGCATACTGTACACTATACGTCCAGTCTGGCATTTCCCGACACGAGAAGCCGAATTCGGGTGTACGATGCCCAGAGCCGGATTCAAGATGAATTGACGTACAATGGAAATTCCAGTGCGCTTACCAACGAATCGCTTCTGCGGGCGGAAAACGCGGTAAATCCGAACCGTCCCCTGTCGGAAACCGTCTCGATTCAACGCGAGGGCATCAGACTGAACGGAAATACCCATGTCATATCCCGTGCGGACTATTATACATCGGCTTATAGAAACCCAGTGAAGTTATATAATTTCCTTCCGGACGGTTTCTCCTATGCATCCTCCGCTTCGGTTCCCGATGACCCTCCGGTAAGTATCTCGGGAACAATAACAAAAGACCAATACAGGGAGGCACCGGGCATTGAATCCACCCAAGTGATTGCAGGAGGAACGACCACCTACATGGCCGGCGATGAAATCATACTGTCTCCCGGCTTTGCGGTAAGAGACGGGGCAGAATTCCATGCCGTAATGAATAGGGATAGATTCCACCATGTAGGGATGCTTACCTATAATCTGAAAGGGGGAAAATCATTATATACGACACATGCCGACTATATCAAGAAAAGTAAGGCTGATGTGGTTTCCGTTCAGGAAGTTCGACTTAAGGCTAAATTCAAGAACTTAAAGAAAGCATGCGGAATGGAAGGCGATATGAAGCCTACCCTCTATTTTTGGGCAGAAGATAATGACGACCTCAAACCTATTGCGGTAAAATATGGCATCGGGATGTTGTGGAATCCGGATGTTGTAGGAAATCCCATCGAGAAAAGTTACAAACTGTTGGAAACCCCTAACGATAAATACAAATACGATAAAAAACGAGCCTATATGGTTGCTGAGTTTAAAGATTTCTGTTTCGTGGCGACACATTATAGCACTAACCCAACGCATCGTGAAGAAATGAGCAACAGTATTTTGTCAAACTCTTTGGTACACAAATGCAATGCCTCAGGCAAACCTATTTACATCGCCGGAGATATGAATGCTCGAGAAAACGATCCTCCCATAAAGATGTTTACCAATAAGGGTTATGTGGTTTTGAATGAAAACTCGGAATCTTCTATCGACTTAATATTGGAATACAATACTAATCCGTATCACAAAAAAATAGAATGCGGAATACCCGTTCCAGAAAATGAAAGGGATGATTTCTTAAAGGACGTCTCTGACCACTTGCCCTATTTTGTAAAAGTTAAAGTGAAATAGCCATGAAAAAGATACATGTAATCATCCCGATAGTATTAGCCTCACTAATCTTTTTTTCGTGCGGGAAGCCCGAGCGCATCCCCATTACGACAGTGCAGCGACAATTGATTCCCTACCAAAAGGGCGATACAATTCGTTTTACGGATGAAAAAGGGAACTTAATCACGATGACCTTTACCAAAGAAATTTCTAAATGGTTGGAAAGGGAAGAGGGGATGTCTCCCTCGTTGATGGAAGAAGAACGAACAATACTCCTTCAATCGGATTCCGGCAGGTACAGCCTTACATTAAAACTCTTAAGTTGGGATATTGGTGCGAACCCGAAAACATTGAATTTCAGCATCGAATCCCCGTTTGAAAATGCTGAAGGCAAGGCAAGATACAATGAAAACAGCGGCGATTTCGTAATAGACGAGTGGCGACAGGTTGAAGCCAATCTTGATTTTGAACGATACACGATATTTGATGTTCTTGACAACGTGATGATTGGCAATCATACCTATTGTAACGTATCATTTTATGAAAATGCTTCCCAACGCAATAAGACAAAGACAAGTTACTACAACAAAACCCACGGTGTCTTGCAAGTAAAGAAAGACGGAAAAGCCGTATTCACCTTGCAGGAATATATTCCCGCCCGTTAATCCCGTACCTCGGGCGAAAGCGGACTTCCGCTTTCGCCCGAGGTGCACCCCCACCACTTGCCCTATTTTGTAAAAGTTAAATAGCCATGAAAAAGACACATTGGATTATTCTGATAAGTTTGTTGGTTCTGTCTTCTTGTTCCAAGAAGGAGCATTACCTTACGAGAGTAGATAAGCTAATGACGCCCTACCAACTAAACGATACCGTTTATGGCATTGATTCCCAAGGTGAAAAAATAACATTGGTAATACGAGAGATCAACTCATATGTAGAAACTTTCGGTCATAACGACTGGCTACTGGAAGAAAGTCAATTAATCCGTATACAGTCAACAAACAATGACTTGTCTATCAATATATCGGTTAATGGCAAGGATAACGGAAAAAAATACCGTTCCTTGCATGTAACGCCAATTATTAACACTATGTATTTATTCAATACCAATGCGTATTTGTATTATGATGCGACAGGCATTTTCATGACAGATACTACCGGAACTCCAAAACGTTTTGTTTACGATAGTTTGGCCATTGACAATCAGATGTATCATGATATTGTCTATTATTGTAATCAATCTCCGCAAGAGGAGCTATATTACAATAAAACTAATGGCATACTACAAGTAAAAAAAGACGGAAAAAACGTGTTCACTCTGCAGGAATACATTCCCGCCCGTTAATCGCGTACCCCAGGCGAAAGCGGTTTCCCGCTTTCGCCTGGGACTTATTTTCCATTAATCCCATTATCCCAAAAATCATTTTTTGTTTTTTCCCGTAAAAAATTTATATTTGCAACGCTTTTCTTGTGAATCGCATCTTGGAAGCCGGTTTGACTCTCGCCCGGTAGGACTTCGAAAGATTTCAGAACGGTTTCCGATTTTAATTCCCCTTTAATTTTTCCTATGCTCAACATTCTCGATCTCAATGGCATGGACGACGCAAGTTTGCGTAAGATGGCCGAAGAATTTGCCGTTAAACGTTTTGACAAATTAGCACGGCAGGAACTCATTTACCGTATTTTGGATGCCCAGGCCCTGCAACAGGTTGCCGCCAAGGCCAAAGCCACCCAGGAAACGCAGGCAGGTGCCGCTCAGGAAACCCCGGTGGAAAGCGCACCCGAAGAACCCGTAAAACGCAAGCGCGGACGCCCCCGCCTTCACCCGGAAGTTCCGGCTCCCGCGCCCGTAATCGGCCCCGACGGCTTGCCGGTGCCCAAAAAACGCGGCAGGCCCAAAAAGGTACGCGAGGAAGATGCTCCGCAAACCACTGTTTCGGAGGCCGTACAAGCCGAAAACACCGTATCCGCGCCCGTTCCGGCAGCCGCCGCGACACCCGCGCCCGCTACGGCTTCCACCCCGATTCAACGCTACAACAGCCGCACCCCGTACAACAACCGCTACAACAATAACAATTACGGCAGCGAGGCATCCGGAACCGGATACGGCAACCGCTACGGCAACACCGGCTACAACAGCCGCTACAATAACAACGGTTACAACAGCTACAACAACCGCTACAACAATAACGGCAACGGCTACGACCGCAACACCGTACAGCCGCCCGTGCTCAAGAACCGTCAAGAAACCACACCTGCCGCCTACGAAGAATATCAGGACAACCGCTATCAGGCAGTGCAGGCCGAACCAGCACAGGAACCGCAGGTACAGGCTGCTCCCGTAAACGCCAAGGAAATAGAGAACGAACGCCTGAACCGCATCGACGAGGAGCAGATGTACAAGGCCCTGCAGACCAGCAAGGGCTCTGGAAAGAGCGTGGATTCGCCCGCCTACAACTTCGAGGATTTCGTTACCTACGAAGGCGTGCTGGAAACCATGCCCGACGGCTTCGGCTTCCTGCGTTCCTCCGACTACAACTACCTCAGCTCGCCCGACGACGTGTATGTCTCGCCCCAGCAGATCCGCAACCTGGGACTCAAGACAGGCGACACGGTGCAGTGCACGGTACGTCCGCCCCGCGAAGGCGAAAAGTACTTCCCGCTCGGAAAGATCCTTTCGGTAAACGGCTGCACGCCCGAGGAAATCCGCGACCGCGTGGCCTTCGACTACCTTACCCCCCTCTTCCCGAACCAGAAGTTCAAGCTTACCGACGCACCCGAAAACTCGATGTCGATGCGTCTCATGGATATGTTCACGCCTATCGGCAAGGGGCAGCGCGGGCTTATCGTGGCGCCACCCAAGGCCGGTAAGACGGTATTGCTGAAGCAGCTGGCGAACGCCATCGCCCACAACCATCCCGAAGTGTACATTATCGTGCTGCTGATCGACGAACGCCCCGAAGAAGTTACCGATATGCAGCGCAGCGTGAAGGCCGAGGTGATCGCCTCCACTTTCGACGAACCGGCCGAACGCCATGTAAAGATCGCCAACATCGTGCTCGAGAAGGCCAAGCGTCTGGTGGAATGCAAGCACGACGTGCTTATCGTGTTAGACTCCATTACCCGTCTGGCGCGTGCCTACAACACGGTTAGCCCCGCTTCGGGCAAGGTGCTTTCCGGCGGTGTGGAAGCCAACGCCCTGCAGAAGCCCAAACGCTTCTTCGGTGCGGCCCGCAAGATAGAGAACGGAGGCTCGCTCACCATCCTCGCCACCGCCCTTACCGAAACCAACTCGCGTATGGACGAAGTGATCTTCGAGGAATTCAAGGGTACGGGCAACATGGAGATCCAGCTGGACCGCAAGATCGCCAACCGCCGCATTTTCCCGGCCATCGACATCGTGGCCTCCAGCACCCGTCGCGACGACCTGCTGCAAGACAAGGACATCCGTCAGAAGATCTGGATCCTGCGCAACCACTTCGCCGACATGACCCCGGTGGAAACGATGGAATTCATGAACACCCGTCTGCCGCAAACCACCGACAACGAAGAGTTCCTGGCCTCGATGAACAGTTAGGCATGCTGTTTTTTCCTCCCGCCAAAATCAATATCGGGCTCCGGATCCTGCGTAAGCGTCCCGACGCTTACCACGATCTGGAGCTTTCCTTTTTTGCCGTTCCGGAGTTGTGCGACGTATTGGAGATAACGCCCGCCGCCGAAAATGTGTTTCTGTGCGAAGGCCTGCCCGTTGCCGGTAATCCCGACGACAACTTAGTGCTGAAAGCCCGCAACCTAATCGACCGCAGGCTTTCTTCCAAGCTGCCTCCCTGCCGCATCCACCTGCTCAAGAAAATCCCGATGGGTTCGGGCCTGGGCGGAGGGTCTTCCGATGCCACCTATACACTGATTGGCCTCAACAAGGAATTCAACCTGGGATTTTCGCAAGCCGAATTGTTTGAAATGGCAGGTTCGTTAGGCGCCGACTGCGCGTTCTTTACCCAAAGGCAGGCCTGCATCGGCTACGGAAAGGGCGATGACTTACATCCCCTGCATACAGGCCACAACCTACGCTATACCTTGGTTGTCGTGGTACCCGATTTCGGCATTTCCACCGCCCAGGCATACAAGAATTCTGAACCGCAGGAAGGCAGGACACCTCTGGCGGAATTGCTTTCCACGGATATCGGAACCTGGAAAGGAACGATCGGGAACGATTTCGAGAAAACGCTCTGTCCCCTTTACCCGCAGATCGATTCGATTAAGGAACAGTTATACCGGAAAGGTGCGTTGTATGCCTCGTTGAGCGGAAGCGGAAGCGCGGTTTTCGGAATTTTCGAGTTACAGAGACATCCCCTGGTGTTCGACTTTCCCGATTCCTACTTTATCCATCAAAGCGATATTCCAATTCTTTAAGGTCGGCGCGGATACGCGAACCGTTGCGCCTTTCCAGTTCCAGATGCCCGTAATCGTCCACATTCCGGATACAGGCCGCAAGGGGTTCACCCAGATAGAGGAACTCCCGCCACTGGTCTTTAAACAACAGGTGTTCGAGATAGCGTTCTTTCCACTTCCTCCATATCCCTTTCGCATACGAGTTGCGGAATTCCGCATAGGTGGCGTACAGGAATTTCGCAAGTTTCCGGACTTCCTCTTGCAGGTTCCGCAACTTTCCGTCCGTCTGCAACAAGGATACCGCATGCGGTAAATGAACCGGAAATTCGCGCTGGTTCACATTCAAGCCCACCCCGAAACACAGCCTTTCCACCTTGCCGGCCTGAATGGACGATTCCAAAAGCAGGCCCGCCAGTTTCTTTTGACCGACATACAGGTCGTTGGGCCATTTGAGAAAAACGCAATCCGTTTGCGACTCCGCATACCGCAGCACGCCTATGCTGAGCGCCATATCGAGAAAAAACAGATGGACTGCATTCAAAAAACGGGGAGCAAAAACGAAAGTGGCGCAGATATTGCTGTCCTGCCCGTCGAACCACACATTTCCTTTCTGTCCCCGCCCCTGTTGCTGACAGAAGGTATAGACCACCTCCATCCCGGCATCGTCGGCCATCACGGGCAATGCCTTGCCTATATCCTGCGTGGATATTTCCGTACGGGAATGATAACGGTAGCTTATCAAGACTATTCCGATTTTTGGCTCAACATCGGCACGAACGTAAAATCGCCGTGTTCGCTTATCTCCGTTTCGGTCTCGGAGGTTCGCACCACCTTGGCCATGATCTGATTGGGCGAACCCAAGGGAATTACCATGATGCCGCCCACGCTCAGCTGCGCCAACAGCCCGTTGGGGAATTCGGCCGCCCCGCAGGTAACCAGAATGCGGTCGAAGGGCGCGAATTGCGGCAAACCCTTGTACCCGTCGCCGTAAAAGCAATGGATCCGGCTCTTGAACGACTCGAACAGCGCCTTGGTCTTGATATAGAGGTTACGCTGGCGTTCTATCGTATAGACTTCCGCTCCCAGTTTATCCAAGATCATGGACTGATAACCCGAACCCGTGCCCACTTCCAGAATCCGCGCGCCGGGAAAGACTTCCAGCAGCGAACTCTGGCTGGCCACGGTAAGCGGACGCGAGATGGTCTGCCCCTCGCCGATGGGTATGGCGATGTCCTGATAGGCGCGCGCATCGAACACCGAGTCCAAGAAACAATGGCGGGGAACGGAGCCTATGGCATCCAACACGGCTTGGTCGTCGGCGCCTTTCCGGCGCAATTCATCCACCAGACGCTGCCGCATGCCCTTATGTCGAAATGTATCCTGTTGCATCACTTTCCTATTCCATGTAAGACCACGCGGCAGGTGCGCCCCAATATGCGCCCGTCTTCGCGCAACGAAAGCCGCTGCAGGTATTCGATGTCGCAGGAGAGCCGCACCACCATCTGCGCCACGTCCTCGGCATAGCCGAAGGTGGTGATGCCCGATGAACTGATGCCGGGCCGTATCGCGAACAGAAGCGGATAATACGGCGCCTGCCTTTCGATCTTGCCGATAAAGTAATCGCGTTCGGGACGATAGCCCACCACCGACATATCGCCCTTCAAGGCGTTGAACAACTGCGGAAGTTCGTCCAGCCGGTAGCGGCGCATCAGCCCACCCCAGCGGGTGATGCGCTCATCGCCGGAGTGCGAGAGCTGAGGCACGGAATCTTCGGCATCCACGCGCATGGAGCGGAACTTATAGATCTTGAACGGCGCGCCGCCCTTGCCGATACGCTCCTGTGCGTAAAAGACCGGGCCTTTCGAGCCGGCCTTCACCAACACGGCGCACAATAGGAAGAGGGGCAAGAGCGAAACCATGCCCAGCGCACTGGCCGTTATGTCGAAAGCCCGCTTCAACAGCCTTTGGCCGAACGGCATCTGCCGGAAAGAAAAACAGGCGAAGTCAAAGCCTTCCTCCTGGATGAAACGGCTTTCGGGCAAATGCCAGTAACGGGCTTCGGGGCAGCAAATCCTCAACTCGTAGTGCGCAAGCGAAGACAAGATGCGGAAAAAACGGGGCAGCTGGGAACACTGCCCTTCATCGGGAAAGGCATACATCACGCCCTTGCGGTCGTTCATGTCGCGCAGGCATTCCGCCCAGGTCTCGGCATAAAAAACGGAGTCTCCGCATTTAAGCTGCATCCGGCAAAAGAAATCGAGCGCCGCATGCGCCTTTCCCCATATCCACACCGCCTCGTTCATCACAACAATATGCGCTTTATCTGAAACAACACTTCCTGCACCTGGCCGCTCTCGGAAAAATTAAGGCTGCCTTGCTTTCCGCTCCGGCAGGCATGGGTAAAGAACTGCAGGTCGTGGGTCAGAAAGGTTTCCTCCCCGCTGCCGGGACTGCGGTTCACGGTAATTTTCCTACTGTTCGATATCTTACGGGCATCCTGCCAGGCCAGTTCAAAGCCCACGAAATCCAAATCCACAATGGCTTCGGCGTTGATGCAGCGCATCTTGCCCTTTTCCACAGGCATCACGTTGCTGAGCCAGAATTCCGCCAGCAGCCCCGAAAAGAACTCTATCTCCATCTGCGCCGAGAAGCCTTCGCCTCCCTGCGCCCCCACCTTGCGCGCCCGCACCGACTTTACCTCGGCCTGTTCCAGAGCCAGCACCCGGTCTATGTAGGGGAACAGGTCGTAATCCAACGAATGTTCCAGACCGGGAGAAGACGGAACGGAGAGTTCGGAGCGGATCATGCGCACATCGTGCAGATAGGGCAAGGCCGACAGCCACACTGGATGCTTGCGCCCGGCATGGGCCACCTGCGTGCAGACACGGGCCTCTTCGGCCAGAGCCGCCAGCTTGCGCACTTTCGCACCCGTGGTGCTCAGCGGCCAATCGCTCCACACCGACTTGCCCTGCCGCAACAAAGAGGAGATATAGTCGAAACGCTGTTCGGGCTTTCCACCCACCACCACCAAGTCGGCATCGCTGGCCAGTTGCTGGGGGGTCTGATAGACCCTGGGCAGATGTTCCGTCGCCCAGTCTTCCTCGCATTGCAGGGCTCCCGAATCGGAGGTGAGGCAATAGCCCACCCAGTCCATCCCGTTAAGGCGGGATAGGCTTTGCGCATAACTGCGCAACTCGTAATCGGCGGCAAGAAGGGCAATTTTCATCATCGGTCGGCAAAAATAGC
>JAMPIH010000022.1 GCA_023662825.1 Bacteroides sp. | reverse complement strand
ACAATACATCACGATAAAATAATTTTTAAAAAATATATGGAATATATTTCGCGAATATTATCAGATACTGCGCTTTTATTACTTTCAGAATTTAAGATACAGCACGTATTTTTTCAAGCTTTGCCATTTATATTAAGGTATCAAACGGGTATTTATTATTTTTCGCTAAAATTGATTGAAATTTTTCGGAGAACGATTTTCGGAAGCGACGGGGGGGATTTTTTTTGAGGGGAATTTCGGAAATGGAATTTTCGGGATTTTTCTTGGGATGTCGGGCGGAATTTTTCGGGAGTCGGGGGAAAAAATTTCCGTTGACTCTGCAGCCTGCGAAACATTAATTTTGTTTTTATCCCGACTTGCACTAAATTTGCACTTCCTTAGACGGGATGTAGCGCAGTTGGTAGCGTGCAACGTTCGGGACGTTGAGGTCGCAAGTTCGAATCTTGTCATCCCGACCACAAGCCTCGTTAGCTCAGCGGTAGAGCAGCTCACTCGTAATGAGCAGGTCGAGAGTTCAAATCTCTTGCGAGGCTCTCATTTTTCGAACATGATGTTGAGAAAAGCAGAAAAACGTCGGATTCTTTCCGGCGTTTTCTGTATCTGTACGTTCCTGCTTCTCTTCCTGGGTTCCGTACCTGGGCGGGCGCAGGAAAGCCTGCCGCAGGTGCGCGCAAACGGCAAGACACTGCCCCTGGCCTGGACGGGCGGGCTGAACGCCTGCCACTTCGCCGCCATCGACCTGGACGGCGACGGAAAGAACGACTACATCGCCTTCGACCGAATCGGTTCCCGCATACGCTGCTTCTCCTCCGAATGGCAACTGATGCCCGGCCTCGAACAGCAGCTGCCGCCCCTGCGCTACTGGGTGCAGGCACACGACTACGACGGCGACGGCAGGCAGGACCTCTTTACCTTCAACGGCATTTCGGGCATCAGCCTCTACAAGAACGTTTCCGAGAAGACACCGAACGGTTACGAACTCCGTTTCGAATTAGTAACCCAGGGCCTGCCGGCCGAGATGTTCGGCACGGCCTCGCCCCTTTACTGCACCTGGGCCGACTATCCGGCCATCGCCGACATCGACGGCGACGGCGACCTGGACGTGCTCAACTTCTGGGTGCCCTCCACGGGCGATTTCCTGCTCTACTACCGCAATTACGCTGCCGAAGAACTGAACCGCACCGACACCTTCCTGCTCCGCACCGAAGACTGGAGCTGGGGTTGCTTCGTGGAAAACGAGGAATCGAACGCCATTATCTTGGACAGCTGCAGTTCCCGGCAGACACAGGGAACCCCGTCCAAAGGCCGGGGCAAAGCCCGTCCGGGCGCGGCCAAACACGCCGGTTCCACGATGTTCGCCATACAGAATCCCGAAAACGGCCTGTTCGACATCGTGCTGGGCGACGTGGGCTATCCCGGCCTGCTGTTCCTGCACAACGGCGGAAGCCCGCAACAGGCGCACATCATAAGTTACGACACGGTCTTTCCTCTTTCCGAACCCTGCAGTCTTTACAATTTCCCGCTGCTCTCGCAGGTAATGTGGAACGACAGCCTCTGCTACCTTATCTCGCCTTTCGAGACCGACCCCTTCAACGCCCAGGGCGCGCAAAGCTTGTGGCTGTATGCCGACACCGGAGGCGGCGCGGCCCACGGAAAACTGCTGCAGAAAGACTTCCTGCAGGACCGGATGCTGGACTTCGGCACCGGCGCGACCCCCGTGGCCTACGACTACAACCGTGACGGCAAGGCCGACCTCGTGGTGGGCAATTACGGCCAACTTTCGGACGCATACTACCAGGGCGGCAGCTGGATCACCCAAAAAACGGCCTCGCTCGCGTTGTTGGAAAACACCGGCACGGACGGACAGCCCGCCTTCGAACTCAAGACCACCGACTACCTGGGGCTTTCGCGCTACGGGCTGCGCGCCCTCCATCCCGCCTTCGCAGACCTTGACGGCGACGGCCGGGACGAGATGGTCCTGGGCATGGAAGACGGGCGGCTGTGGCTGTTCCGCCTGCACGGGAACGGAGAGGAAGCCGAATTGCTCGACAGCCTCTTTCTCGGCGCGGAACTGAGCGGTTTCTCGGCACCCGCCCTGTTCGACCTCAACCAAGACGGGCTCTTGGACCTGATCGTGGGCGAGAAACAACGCTCGTGGAAGACCGCCGGAAAACGAATCACCAAAGGCAGCCTGAGCTATTATCAAAATACGGGCGCGAAGAAAAACACGCTGCCCGAATTCACACTGATAACCGACAGCCTGGGCGGCGTGGACGTGATAGACCGCGAGTTCTCGAACTTCGGCTATTCAAGACCGAGTTTTTTTAAAGACAGACAGGGCGAAATCCTGCTGGCCTGCGGCAGCGAGAACGGAGAGGTGTTCCTCTACGACCGTATTTCCGGCAACCCGAACGGCACGTTCCGCCTTGCCGGAAAAGCCTCGGCAAACGGACACAGGCTGAACGTCGGCATACACGCCGCCCCCTTGCTGCACGACTGGAACGGCGACGGCCTTCCCGAACTGATCACCGGCAACCAGTGCGGCGGACTGCAATACATCGACGGCACGGAATGGCAGGCGATGCAGGATGTAGGCAACGAAGCACAGACAGCGGTTCAATCCGAAAGCATCCGCCTGTTCCCCAACCCCGCGCAAGACGGATTCCACGCCCGCATCACGCAACAAGGCAGCTACCTGCTGCTGGACATCCACACGCGTATCCTGAAACGTTTCTCGTGGACGGAAGGCCTGCATTACGTGGACATGAGCCGACTGCCCGCCGGAATATACCTGCTCAAGGCCGAGAACCGGCCCCAGGCCTCGAAAATCATCAAACGCTAAGCCATGCTGCGCCTCTGCACCGCTTACTTCCCGCCCTTGGACTACTTCGCCGCCATCGCCAACGAAGAGAGATTCGCTATCGACCCGCGGGAACACTACCTGAAACAGACCTTCCGCAACCGAAGCCTTATCGTTACCTCGCAAGGCGCGATGAGCCTCTCAGTGCCCTGCATCAAGACCTTAGGCAACCACACGCCGGTGGCGAAAATGGCCATCGACAACGCCAAGCACTGGCAGCGCGACCACTGGCGCAGCATCTGCACCGCCTACAACAAATCGCCCTTCTTCCTGTATTACAAGGACGACATAGCCGTCTTTTTCGAAAGGCACTACCAGAACCTGTGCGAGCTGAACTTTCAGATTACCGACACGCTGCTGAAGAAACTCAAGCTTCCGGTACAACGGATTCCCTGGATGCAGACAACGGATGAGACCGACAGCTATGCGCCCCCCGTGAACTTCAGCCCCAAGGAAGCACCCAAGTTCAACTTTCCGCCCTACCTGCAGACCTTTCCGTGCAACGCGCCGGCCGGACACCTGAGCATCCTCGACCTGCTGTTCAACACCGGACCCGAGGCGGCCTCCATACTGCAAAACGCGCAGCCCCTTACGACAGGCGGCCTTTAAAATCTTCGTAGCCGAAATCGCGGCGGTAGAGAAGCTCGTCGCCCCGCACCATACACAGCGAGGGGTGATGCACCCCGTTGAAGGTGGTGGTCTTTACGAACGTATAGTGTATCATATCGTTAAAGAGCAACAGATCGCCCGGCTGCACCGGCTTTCCGAAAATCCAGTCGCCCATGAAGTCGCCCGCCAGGCAGCTGTTTCCGCCCAGACGGTAGCGGTGGGCGCCCTCTGCTGTTTTCTGTGCGGAATCGATATGCTCCGCCCCATAGACCACAGGCCAGTACGGCTGTTCCAGACAGTCGGGCATATGTGCGGTGAACGAAACGTTCATCACAGCCACCGGCGTTCCGCCGTTGTGCACCACGTCCTGCACCCGCGCCAGCAGGTAGCCCGTCTGCCACACGAAAGCCGCCCCCGGTTCCAGAATCACCTTCAGGTGCGGCCATTTCTGCCGGAAGGCCTTCAGGCGCGCCACCAGCCTTTCCGTATCGTAGCCCTGGCGCGTCATCAGGTGCCCGCCCCCGAAATTGACCCATTTCAGGCGCGGGATGTAGGCGGCGAAACGTTCCTCGAAACGGTCTATGAGGTTGCAGGAAGCCTCCGCGTCCGACTCGCAGAGCGCGTGGCAGTGAAAGCCCTCCACCAGGGCCGGCAGCGCCTCGGGTTCGGGCAGGCCGCACAGGCGCACGCCCAGGCGCGAGCCCGGCACGCAGGGATTGTACAGGTCGGTGCCCACCGAGCTTATCTCGGGGTTCACCCGCAGGCCCAGCGATACGCGGGCGTTCACCGCCACCGCCTTGTCCGAGAAACGTTCGAACTGACCTAAGGAATTAAAGGTGATGTGGCTGCTGAGCGAGGCGATCTCCTCAATCTCCTCATCGGTATAGGCCACCGCGTAGGTATAGGCCGGATTGCCCATTTCCTCGAGCGCCAGGCGCGCCTCCCACAGCGAGCTGGCCGTGGACTGGAGGAAGCCGTGGTCGCGCAGGCGTCCGAACGCGCTCCACATCGCGAAGCCTTTCAGGGCCAGGATGATCTCCACCCCCGCGCTGTCGGCCACATGCCGTATCACCTTGAGGTTGCGGTCCAGCAGGTCCATGTCCAGCACATAGCTCGGATTGGGCAGTTTGGCGATTATCTCTTGCGAGAGGGGCAGTTCAGTCTTGGTCTTCATCGGTAAAGAATTTATCGGAAAAGTTAAGCAAATATACGGTTTGCGTGGTACGGGTCAGCGCCGTGTAAAGCCAGCGCAGGTACTCGGCGTCCAGCATGTCGTCGGTAAAGTAGCCCTGTTCCACGAACACGCAGGGCCACTGGCCGCCCTGGGTCTTGTGGCAGGTAAGCGCGTAGGCGTACTTCACCTGCAGGGCATTGAAGAAGGGATCCTCCTTTACCGCCTGCATGCGCCTGCTTTTGGTGGGGATGTGCGCGTAGTCCTGCATCACCTCCTCGTACAGCCGGCGCACCTGCGGGTACGGCAGGCTCGCTTCGGGCGCGTCCAACGAATCCAGGATAACCTTAACCTCCACCGGCGCCTGGTCGGGATAGTCCACCAATCGCGCCTCGATGTCGGCGAAACGGAAACCGTAGCGTTCCTCGCGCCGCTTCACCTTGAGCACCTCCATGGTGTCGCCGTTGGCCAGGAAGCCGATATCGCTCTCCTTGGGAATCCAGAAATAGTTGTTCTTGAGGATCATGAGCAGGTCGCCCGCCGAGAGGTCGCCCTCGCTGCCGAAGATACGCGCCCGAATCTCGTTGTTGAACATATTGGCGCGCTTGTTGGAGCGGGTGATGAACACGATGTCCTCGCGCTCCCGCCTCCCGTACTCGTTCTGCAGGCATTCTTCCAGCTCCTCGCCGCCTATGCGCTTCAGGTCGGGAACGGTGTTTGGATAATGCAGGCTGAACAGCGGCAGCGAAACCTCGTCGCGCGCCGTCTTTCCGCGCAGCTGCGTGGCGTTCTCGAGCACGAGCGAGCCCTTGCCCTGACGGATCACCTCCTGCAGGCAGAAACTCCGGAAATTGACCGGAAAGCAGGAACGCAGGTAGTCGATGTCCAAGGCCGGACTGTATCCGGAACCCACGGGCGGCAGCTGGGCCGTGTCGCCCAAGAGAAGCACCCGGCAGCGGTAGCCGGCGTTCACATAGCTGAAGAAATCGAACAGCAGGCTGTTCTCCTCGCCGATCATGGAGGCCTCGTCCACGATGTAGAGCGTGTTGCGGGAACGGTTGGCGCGCAGGGATGTCTGCAAGGCGCCGTCCTGGTCCTGCCCGGTGTAGTAGATCTGCTTGTGCATCGTGTAGGCGGGCTGCCCCGAATAGGCGGCCAGCACCTTGGCGGCGCGTCCGGTGGGCGCCAGCAGCACGGTGTTTATGTTGAGCCTCGGCAGCGCCTTTACCAGCGCGCCCACCACCGAGGTCTTGCCCGTACCGGCGTATCCCTGCAAGACAAAACCCACTTCCGAGCGGAAATCCATGATGAAGCCGGTAAGCGACTCTATCAGTTGCCCTTGCTCGAAAGTGGGTGTGAAGGGGAGGCAGGAGGCGATGAGTTCCTCTATCTGGCGGGCGCCAAGCTTTGCTGCCATTTCCACGCGCTTAAGGTCATTTGGTCGATATCGGCCTTGGCTTTCCATCCCAACAGGCGTTCGGCCTTGGCGGTATCCGCCCAGATCTGCTCGATGTCTCCGGCGCGCCGGCCCACAACCTTGTAGTTGAGCTTCATGCCCGTGGAGCGCTCGAAGCTTTGGATAATCTCCAGCACCGAATAGCCGCGCCCCGTGCCGAGGTTAAGGAAGTCGATGCCCTCGGATCCGTCTCTGTCGAGGTATTCCATGGCGCACACGTGCGCCTGGGCCAGGTCGCAGACGTAGATGTAGTCGCGTATGGGCGTGCCGTCTGGCGTGGCGTAGTCGTTGCCGAACACCTGCAGGCAGGGGCGTATGCCGGCCGCCGTCTGGGTGATGTAGGGCATCAGGTTGCCCGGCACCCCGTTGGGCAGTTCGCCGATCAGGGCCGAAGGATGCGCGCCGATGGGGTTGAAGTAACGCAGGGCCAGGATGCGGAACGGCCTCCCGTCGGCAGGCTGCTCGCCCTTGGTGAGGTCGGTGAGTATGTCCTCGCTGATGCGCTTGGTGTTGCCGTAGGGGCACTCGGCCTCCAGACGCGGCGTCTGTTCGGTAACGGGCAGCACCTTGGGCTGTCCATACACGGTGCAGGAACTGGAATACACCAGTTTACGGCATCCGCCCTGCTGCATCCCCTCGATTACGTACAGCAAGGAATCCAAGTTGTTGCGGTAGTAGAGCAGGGGTTTCTGCACCGACTCGCCCACCGCCTTGGAGGCGGCGAAGTGAATCACGGCCTCGGCGTCGGAATGGAGCTTGAAAAACGAAAGGCAGGCCGTGCGGTCGGACAGGTCAAGCACCTCCACTTCGGGCGTCTCGCCCGTTATACGGGAAATGCGGTCGGCCACCTCCAGGGAGGAGTTTGACAGATTGTCCGCTATAACAACCTCGTAACCTTTCTGTTGCAGTTCAACCACCGTGTGCGAGCCGATAAAGCCCAAGCCACCGGTAACGATTACCTTGCCTGCCATGTCGAATCCGTCAAGAAGTTCTTATAATTATCTCGGCAGGGATTTGCTTACCGGAACATCGGGCAATCCCAGCTTTTTCTTTACCAGAGAGGTAACGTCGATGGCTTCGGAACCGAAGAAAACGGTGGAGTTGCCCGAATCGAGGATGTAGGCGAACTTGCCTTCCTTGGCCACGGCCTCGATGGCGGCCTTCACCTTGTCGCTGAGCGGGGCCAGCAGTTCCTGGGTCTTCTGCTGGTAGTCTTCCTCGGCCTGGGCGGAGAATTCCTGCAGGCGCACCTGCATGTCCTGGATTTCCTTGGCCTTGGTCTGCTTGATCAGTTCCGACCACTGGCTCTGGTTGTTCTGGTACTCGGCGTACTTGTTCTGCACCTCGGTCTGCATGGTGGCGATATTGTCCTGCAGGTCCTTGGCATAGGCCTGCAAGGCGTTCTGCACCGAATCGGCTTCGGGCATCTGCTGAATCAGTTCCATCGCGTTGATGTGGCCGATCTTGCCCTGGGCACAGGCCCGGTTGCCACAAAATACCAGCGCAGCGGCTACGGCTGCGGCTAAAACAATCTTTTTCATTATCTGTTGTCTAAAATTTTCCGTTGTAATCGTTCCGGGCCGGCGGACAGCCTTACTGCGCCTTTCCTGTTTCCTTGTCCTTGCCCGGCTCATAGCCCATGTCCTTGAGCACGTCGTTGCTTATGTCGTTGCGCGGGTCGGCGTACATGATGCCGCTGTTGTCGCTGCGGTCGAACACGAACACGTACTGACGCTGCTTGGCGCGCTTCTCGATGGCGGTGTAGATCTTGTCCTGAATGGGCTGAACCAGTTCCTGACGGCGTTTAAAGAGGTCGCCGTCCACGCCGAAACGCTTCTTCTGCAGGTCTTTGGCGGCGCGTTCCTTCACCACGATCTCGTTCTCGCGGCGGTTGCGCATGTCCTGGGTCAGCAGCGGGGCGTCGTTCTGGAACTTCTTGTAGAGCGCGTCGATCTCGGCGAACTTGTTTTCAATCTCTTTCTGCCATTCCACCGAAAGCTTGTCGATCTCTTCCTGGGCGGAGGCGAATTCAGGAATGTTCTGCAGGATGTATTCGGTGTTCACGTAGGCATACTTCTGCGCGTGGGCGAAGAATCCTAAACACAGGGCCACAAGGGCTGAAAGGATGATCTTTTTCATTGTCGTATCGTTTTTGGGCTGTTAAACAAACAGGCCCCGTATTGCAAATACCATGCCGAATCCACTACCAGTCAGTCGTATCGTTTTTGGGCTGTTAAACAAACAGGCCCCGTATTGCAAATACCATGCCGAATCCACTACCAGTCAAGCGACTGGTTGATGGAGAAGTGGAAATGGCTTCCGTTGGCCGACCTGTTGCCCGGCACCTCATCGAAACCGTATCCCCAGTCGAGCCCGAACATACCCATGGAGCTGAGGAAGAGGCGGACCCCCACCCCGGCACTCTTATACACCTGGAACGGATTCAGGTCGGAGGCCTTGCCCCAGCTGTTGCCGGCCTCGAAAAACGCCAGCGCATACACGGTGGCCACCGGCGAGGTGGAGAAGGGGTAGCGCAGTTCGAGCGTGATCTTGTCGTAGGCGGTGGCGCCCGCGGTGGGTGAGAGCGAGTTGTTGGAATACCCGCGCATGCCGATCAGCTCGCGGCCGTCCAGGCCGAATCCGGTAAGGCCGTCGCCGCCCAAGTAGAAGCGTTCGAAGATGGGATAGCCCGTCTTCTTGGTGTAGTAGCTCAGGTAGCCCACCCGGATGCGGGCGTTGACCACCAGTTTGGCCACCGGATTGAAATACCAACCCGCCTTAAGCGATATCTTGTAGTATTCCAGCCATTTGTAGTGGTCTTCGGGATTGCTGCTCTTGTAAAGCTTGCTGCCCAAGGCGGTATAGGGAGGCGTGAGCTCGAAACTGAGCGCGATGGAGGTACCGCTGGTGGGGAACATGGCCGCGTCCAGGTTCTGCCGCTGGATGGTGAGGTTGTAGCGGAAGTTGTTCGACACCCCGTCGGTTACGCCGTTGTCCATGTCGTAGTTGCGCATGCGGTAGCGTTCGTAGCCGATGGACTGGTAGAGGGTAAAGAAGTCGTCGGGCCACTTGAGGCGCTGCCCCAGACCCACCGACGCCCCGTCCACGATGAGTTTTCCGTAGTTCACGTCGTTTTTAGACAAGCCGTTCGACTGCTGGGAGTGGTTGTACGAAACGCTGAACGCCAGCGGTTTCTTGCCGCCCAGCCAGGGTTCGGTAAAGGAAGTGGCCACCGACCAGTAGTAGGTGCCGTTCGACTGGGCGCGGATGCTCAGCTGCTGTCCGTCGCCGGAGGGAAGCGGTTTCCAACGATCCAGCTTGAACAGGTTGCGCAGCGAGAAGTTGTTGAACGACAAGCCAATGGTTCCCACCACCATGCCGCCGCCGAAACCGCCCGAAAGCTCCAGCTGGTCGGAACCCACTTCCTCGAGGTTGAACTCGAGGTCGGTGGTGCCGTCGGCCATGTTGGGGATGGGCTGGGGCGCGATGGACTCGTCGTTGAAGTAGCGCAGCTGGCGCAGGGTGTTCACCGAGTTGATGATCTCGGTACGGCTGAAGAGCTGCCCCGGCACGGTGCGCAATTCGCGCAATATAACATGGTCGTTGGTGCGGGTGTTGCCCTGCACGCGGATTTCGTTGAAACGCGCCTGCACGCCTTCCGAGATACGGATCTCGATGTCCACCGTGTCGTTATACACCTGGGTCTCCACCGGAACGGTCTGGCAGAAAAGGTAGCCGTTGTCGAAGTAGAGCGAGTTGATGTCGGCCCCGTTGGGGTTCATCATCAGGTTGGTGGTGAACTTCTCCTCATTGTAGAGCTCGCCCTTCTGGATGTTCATGACCGCCGACAGCTGGCGGGAGGTGTACCGCTCGTTGCCCACGAAGGTGATGTTGCCGAAATAGTAGGGATCCCCCTCGTAGAGCTTTATCTTAAGCCCCAGACGCTTGTCGTTGATGGTGTAGAGCGAGTCGCCCAGCACGCGGAAGTCGCGGAAACCCTCCTTGTTGTAGGCCTTCACGAGCAGCTTGAAGTCTTCCTGCAGCGAGCCGGGAATGTATTTCGACTTTTTCCAGAAACGCAGGGGGGATACCTGCTTGGTGGATTTCATGATGCGGCGCAGGCGCTTGTCGGAGAAGGCCAGGTTCTCCTTGTTGCCCACCTTGCGGAAGCCGCGCGCCACCTTCTT
Organism: Bacteroides sp.; assembly: GCA_023662825.1. GTDB lineage: Bacteria > Bacteroidota > Bacteroidia > Bacteroidales > P3 > Pullibacteroides. Next base: position 4,582 of record JAMPIH010000022.1, on the reverse strand, counting down.
CCAGAAATCCAGGTTGGCCCCGCCGGGCGTAACCGCCGTATTCCCCTCGAAATCTATATTCTGAATCTTTACCCGCTGGTTCTTCTCGGCCTTCACGAGCAGGATGACCCCGTTACGGTTCGCGGTGTCGGCCTTCTTCACGAAGTCTATCCTGGCGTTGTAGAACGACTTGTCGAGGAAGGCTTCCCGTACCTTCTTCTCCACCTGGCTTATCTTGTAGTCGGTAAGGATGTCGCCGGCCTTTATCTTCACCTCGTCGTCCACCTTGGTGATGATGGACTTGGGCACGCCCTCATAGACGATGCCCGACAGGCGGGGGCGTTCCGTAAGCTCGATGTTGAGATAGATGCGGTCTCCCTCGATATTGGTGGCCGTAAGCCTGATGTCTTCGAACAGCCCCTGTTTCCACAGGTTGTCGATGGCGTTGGCCGTGGCGTCGCCCGGCACCTTGATGCGCTTGCCCACCGAGAGTCCCGAAAGGTGGATGAGCGCGTTGGGATCCAGGTAGCTGACCCCCGTCACGGTGATGCCGGCAATCTGATACTCGCGCACGTAGCTGTACGACATCACGTCCTGCGCCTCCGCCTTCAAACAGAAAAACGGAAGGAGCACCGTGAGGAACATCGCGGCGAACCATCTGGAAATATGCTTGTTTATCGAATCCCTCACGTCCGTGTGCTTTAGGCGCCTGCCGGCTTGGCGGGAACCTTGCCGAAACGGCGTTCCCGGTTTTGAAAATCCACGATGCTTTCGTAGAACATCTCCTCCGTGAAGTCGGGCCAGAAAACCGGCGAGAAGTACATCTCGGCATAGGCGATCTGCCACAGCAGGAAATTGCTCACGCGGCTCTCGCCGCCAGTACGTATCAACAGGTCGGGGTCGGGCATGAACGAAGTGGAAAGGAACTCTCCCACCTTGCCCGCGTCGATGTCTTCGACCCTCAGGGTGCCTTCCTTTACCCGCGCGGCCATTTTGCGCACCGCCTCGGTAAGCTCCCAGCGGGCGCTGTAACCGAGCGCCAGCACAAGGTCCATGCGGGTGTTGCCCTCCGTCTGCCGCAGGGCCTGTTCCATGGCCTCCCTCACCTCGGGCGAAAAAGAATCCACGTCGCCGATGACCCGCAGTCGTATGCCGTTCTGCATGAACAGCGGCATCTCGTTGTGCAGGCAGGAAACCAGCAGTCCCATCAGGGCGTTCACCTCCTCTTTGGGACGGTTCCAGTTCTCGGTGGAGAAAGCGTAGAGCGTAAGGTACCTGACCCCTATCCTGCAGGCGGCCTCGGTGATGCGGCGCACCGACTTGACGCCTTCGATATGACCTTGGGAACGGTCCAGCCCACGCGCCTGCGCCCAGCGCCCGTTGCCGTCCATGATGACGGCCACGTGGGTGGGAACCCTGCCGGGCTGTATGGCTTGGAAAAAACTCATGGAACTAATGTCTCTTTTTAAGTTGCCGCTGTCCGTAGGCGGGACACATGGCCTCGCGTCCGTTCAGGCGCACGCAAACCGTAACCATGGCGAACGAGTACCAGTCGAACGAATTTCCGTCGCCGCGCCGCGAGCCCACCGCGTGCTCGACCCCCGAGGGATCGGCGAAATAGCCGGCCTTGTCGCCGTAATTGGCGCGGATTTCCCCCACGTTGGCGTAATCGCCGCCCACATCGTCGAGGTAGTCGGTAAAGGTAAGGCGCATCATCCATTCCAGCCCGAGGGAAACGCCCTTGGCGATGCTCACCTTGAAGCCTATGCCGAACGGCAGGGCGAACTGCGCCAGCGAGTATTCCTTCTTGTAGCCCGACAATCCCTGGCCTTCGGTATGCAGGGGGCGCAGGGCCACCCAGCGGGTGTCGCCCGTAACCGGGTCGGTGTACTGTCCGTAAGGGTTCGAGAAGCAGATGGCGGCGCCCAGGGCCAGGAAAGGCGTGAAACGGTGCTGCCTGCTGCCGGTAAAGAAGTTCACGAAGTTGATTTCCAGCAAGGCGGAGATGTCCACCAGGTCGTTTCGGAAGTTCAGGTTGCGGGGATTGTTGAAGCTCTTGTCGGAAGCGGTGATCCGCCCGTAATTGCCCGAGAACCTCAACGCCAGACGGGTGTCGATGTTGTAGCGGTAAAAGATGCCGGCGGCGAAGCGGGTATCATGGAAAACCTTCTTGGGATTGATGTCTCCCAAGTAGAATGAACCGCCCAGCCCGAGCCCTATTTCGGAGCGCTGCGCCTGCAACCGGACCGTACCCGACAGCAGGGCGCCCAGCAACAGCAGTGTAAGTCCTATTTTGAATCGACCCATGATTTCCTTTTGGCTAAAACGGGCAAATATACGATAAGTCGAGAGCAATGCCAAATAGTATTTGTGCATTACCGAGGCGAGTATATTCGACGCCAGTCAAATATACTTTCCGCCCCCCCCGTTAACATCCGTTAAGGAAAAACCGGGCATTTTAACACTTTTCCGCCAGATTTTAACACTTTTTAAGAAATTGATAAACAGCGAATTAATACATATCTTTGCACCACGGAAGCGAGCGAACCGAGTAACCCACCGGAAGCCCGCCGGACCAAACGCAAGCCATTGAAGCACAGGAAACCACATACAGCCAAGTCCAAGCTGAGCCCCGCCCGGAAGGAGGCCATCTACGCGCTGCCCCTCAGCCAGCAGTTCCGCATCGTGCACATCGATGAGGGGAGCGGCTTCGCCGTGTTCCAACACGTTCTCGTGGACACAGAGGCCAACGACTATGTGCAGGTACTCGCGGTGGCCAAGGCCTACGCCAGGGAGACGCACTGCGCCATCAATCCGGTGATTGTGGGGCGGGAACCGGTGGGGCGCGCCAAGATTTTTCCGGACATCACCGATTTGGCCAACCCCGACCTGACCACCGAAAAATACGGGTATGTTGACGTGAAATCGCCTCTAAATAAGGGCAATATAGTGAGTAATGCGAATCATGCCAGCCGACAGCATGCGATGGTTGCGATTACCGACCTGATGCTGGGTGAACACTTGCAACACAAGCGGATAATGCAGGTTACGGCGAAAATTTTTTCCGCACAGAATACGAATCACAAAGGGCAACCCAACTACACCCAAGACCAGGTGCACTGGTTCGTGAACGGGAAGCTCCTAAAATACAACAGGTCGGAAATGAACTGATTCATATTCCGACCTGAGGATACAACTGATTGGTTTCCAATCCGAGGTTTTGCACCATCGCAAGGTGCTTTCAACGGTTTTACTGTCTCTCCGTTGATGCAAAGGTAAGCATTTTTGCGTGAACCGCCAAGAAAACTTTCATCGTCTGAACCGCTCCGAGGGCGTGTTAATAAATTGTTGATAAGAAATTTTTGTTAACTTTGCAGGTTGCAGCGATAACGTATGTCCGGATTGTGCCGTTATCGCATGGATTTGAGTTACTTATCAGACTATATATCATCAAGATGAAAAGAATATTTGGCTCTCTCTTAGCCATTGCATTGGCATTTTCTTTTGTCGGTCGAATTTTTGGCGATAACGTCACTATGCCAGCAGGCAGTAAGGTGAGGTATGCGATTGAATTAAAGAAACTTTCAAAGCAAGAAGCGGACGATGCGGTAGCAGCCGGTTACGTGGATTTATGGGTGTGGGCGTATGTCAATCAGAAATTTATGGATGCTGGTTACATTACACTACGAAACAACGAAATATATGATTTTACTATCCGTTTTGTTTCTAATACCCAAGGTTACCAAATAGTATACAAAGATGGAACCAACGACTTGCGAGCAGACAATAAGGCTGCCAATCCTGATTGGGTTGCGTCATTTGCTGGAAAAGCTCAACAAGAGGCCATAGTATATGAAAGAGACGAAAGATCGCAAATTGGTACTATGCAAATTCTTGATTGCAATGGTTCTGGTTCTGGTGGTTCTTTGGATGGACCTCTCAATGAATTTACGGGACCCGAATATATGGTTAAGGTGGAAACTTTTGAGGGCGAAACTTGGTATGGACGAGCTCTTTATAAACTGCGATTCAGTTATAACAAGGCGGAATCTTTTTATGTAGAACACCGATTCAACAACCAGCCTGCAAACAACTGCGGTTATGCCACTTCGAACTTTAATATCCGTGTCGGTACCTCAGGTAATGTTTTTGCACCTTATCCAAATGGCTGTAACGGAAATGCGGACTGGTCGCAAACGCATGCTGATAACCCTGCAGGTGTTTCCTGTGAAAAAATACAGGGTGCATTTGGCACCATTCGAGGCGGTGTGGAAATCGAATCCGACCCGGAAATGAAGTTGGTGGCCGACAAGCTCTGCGGGGGAGAGGACCTCAGCGGCAAGCTTGACGTAAAATCCTGGAACCAAAAGACTTGGGCGGACTACAGCAAGGTTACGGTCTATGTGGTGGACGCCTCCGGAGCCAAACACAACGTCACCGCGCAGGTGGCCTTCGCCAGCGGCCAGCAGATTTTCGACGCGAGCGGCAACGTCACCGCCACCAGCAACACCAACAACGCCCTCTCCAGCTACGCCTTCACGCTCCCGGCCAGCGCCTACATGATAAACGGCGCGCCCGCGAAGTCCCTAATGTGGGACATCAG
>JAMPIH010000021.1 GCA_023662825.1 Bacteroides sp. | reverse complement strand
CCCCCAGCGCGTACATGATAAACGGCGCTGCCGCCAAATCCCTAATGTGGGACATTGAGGGCAAGGACGGCAAAAAACTGGAAGTGACCGGGACGCTATCCGTGATTGTTCCGCCTCTTACGTACTTGGGAGCCTTGGTGGGAAGTAACGGGAATAACATAAACAGAACGGATGACAAAACCATAGAGGTTGACCCAGGGACCATTATCATAGGAACCATCGCATGTAGCCCGACAGACCCCAAGAATACCACCTGTTTGCAGGCTGGAAACCAATATACGCACTATGTGAACAAGGATGCCATATCCTTGAAAACGGGTGACAATACGTCTTGGACAACGGTAGTGGGCAAACACCCGACGATGAGTGTGGCTAATCTCTACACAAACACGACTCCTATCAATGAAACGGGCAGATACTTCATATCCTATAAATACACCGGACCCGACGGTAAGAACAGTTGCGACGCCACGACCGATACCGTATTAATCAAGGTGGTGAAGCCTTTTGCTCCGCCGGTGCTTACCATTTCCACCAATTGCGGTTCCACCATTGATGCCCGCGCCACGGTGGATGCCGATTCCGACCCCACCGAGTGGGAATGGGTGGTAACCAACGACAACGGTTTTGATAATCTGGATAACAATGATCAGGGGGAAATCTACGGTACGGGCGATTACAGTTTCCGTCTGAAACCCAATACCGCCACGTCCAAGTTAACGATTCCCAACGACCCCAATTGTAATGTCGGTGGAGATATTTTTCCCTTGGATGTTACCTACAATACCACTGCTTCCGGAAAAGACTCCCGATTCTTTATAACAAACATTGACAATGCAGACCTCGAGGTTACGAACGGCAATATGACGGGCGTATTGTTCGATTCCGAGTCTTTCGATTTTCTGCCTACCGAAGGCAAGGTTTCCGGCGATGTAAAAGGTACGTCCGACCGGAAATTGAACGGAAAATGGCTTTGTGTGCGTTGTAAGGTAGACGGGCAGTGGACTCCCTGGTTCTACAGTATGATATCCGGGAGCGAGTCGGGAACCAAAATCTTGTCTGGCTTCAATTTAGGTATCTCTGCCACCACATGTGCCGGAGACAATGTCGCAGTTTCCGGAAAATGTTCGACAAGCACGAAAGTCGAGGCGGGCTCTGATGTAACCCTGCGCCTGTATCTAAGTGGAGAGTGGCGTGATATGCCTCCGGGAGAATCAATGCAGACGGTAAACTTTGACAACGGCTCCATCAAGAACGTTTGTGGGGTGGGTTTTGTTGTTAGCTGGCAGCACAGGACAAAGGAAGGGGATCCGTGGAAAACGTTCAAGACGTATGATGAAACGGCGATGTTGAAGAAAGATGCCAGTGAGAAGTGGTATTATATCGAAGAAAAGGTAACGAATATAACCCAAACTACGCAGTATCGTGCCGTAATCGGCCGTTACGGCTGTTTTGTGGCCACCTCGCAGACCACCAACCCGACTGGCGATTTGTACGAAGGGAAAGACGAGGCGGGTGCCAAAGATGTTGCCGCTTCCGGCGGAACGACCTATGGTAACTTCGACGACGAGGTGTGGGTCAGGATAAAGACATCCATCATTACCGGTTTCGTGGAAGGGAAAACGGATATCGGTACATGGAACCAGGGGCCGGATGAGATGTGTAGTTCCGGCACATTGGATTTACGTCTGCGCGACAACGGTCCCGGAAGCCTGCAGTGGCAGTTTTCGGCAACCGGCGCGGAAAACACGTTTACAAACGTAAGCGGAAAAACGTCCGCCACATTCGATGACGCGGAAACTTTCCTTTTAAGCCAGACACATGTAACCGATCAATGCATGTATCAAGGATGTCCGGGATATTTCAGGGTGGCGGTGACCAACGATGACGGAGAAACGGAATACACCAATGTCTATGAGGTAAAGGTCTATAAAGCGAACAAGGCCTATGCCGATTTTGTTACCGATTGGGATGCTCCGCAAAACATCAAGAATGTTCTTGTCGCAGGGATATGCGATGGTTCGTCTATAGATCTGGCTGTCAAAAGCAGCAATGCTCCGTTGGATGCGAACTTGAATAATTTGATAGATGGGGCAAAACCTCAAGAAGGCTATGGTTATCTTGAATTCCAAGAAATTACATCAAACTCCCTGCCGATGCCCTCTTTCGCGGGATCGTCTGTCAAGACAATAGACTTTAATGAAACCAACGGTTATTCCACGACAGTTCCGACAGGTTCCACATACCATGCGTATAGGGTAGCCGTATATAATGGAGGAGATAAAGCGGAATGTATCGTGTACAGCGATTCCATCGTGTTAAAAAAGAATCCCCGGGTCTCCATGGGGCGTTGCAATGACGTGGAAGGCGAATGTGCCAATACGGAGATAACGCTTACGGTGGCCGGAAGCCAGAACGTAGACCGCTACGATTGGAAGATTCCGGCTGCGGGAGGAAAGGATCCGGAAGCTACGGTTCCTGTTGCCGATAACCATACGAATGCATACACATCCAAATATCCTATTTCATTGGATTTTGAAAATGATGAGTACATCGACGGTTTGTTTGTTGAAGGATGGGGTACCTTTGGCAATCAATCCACTAACCAACCGAAGGATACGGTCATGTGTTATGCGGGTTCTCTGGATTTGGTGGTAACAACCGTTGTCTGCACCAAGCCTGCCCCTACGGGCAGCGATGTCTGCGCGGGCGCAGATGTGGTGTTGACCTGGGCCGAAGAGTTCAAGGACGGACAGCAGACCCTGCAGTATAAGCTTTCGTCCGAGGGCGACAACGACTGGAAAGATGTTGCCACGCCCAACCCCAGCGTTTCCGGAGGAAAGACCACCTTTACCGTGAGCGGCCTGGCCGCAGAAACCTACGTGTTCCGCGTAAACGAGGGAACCACCATCGGTACGGCCAGCAACGGCATCACCGTGAAGCCCAAGCCCACCATCTCCGCCACCGACTTCACCATCAACACCAAGTCGGACGATGAAGCCGTCTGTGCGGGCGATAAAGTGGACTTTGCCGTAACGGGTGAAACGGGCGCCTCCTATAAGTGGACCACCGACCCCGACGATGACTCCAAGACGGTAAGCACGGCCAACCCGTATTCGATTGCTTCGGCCGCCGCCGGAAACAGCGGCACCTACTCCCTGGTGATCACCAAGACCGCCGACGGCTGTACCTCCGAAAAGACCGTGGGTCCCCACACCCTCACCGTGAACCCCAAGCCGGAACAGCCTAAGGTTACGGTGACAAGCGCTGCCGTCTGCGCGGGCAAGAGCCATACGTTCAACCCCACCGTTACGCCGGCATCACAGACAGGCGTCACCTATTCCTATGTATGGTCCACGGCAGACAACGCAAGCCTTTCCACCGACAAGAACCTTAAGGTCGCAACAACCTCTGCGGATGCCGGCAAGACCACCGCTTACACGCTTACCGTGAACCTCTTCTCTACCACTGCCGGCTGTACAGAAACCGCCACCGGATCGGGAAACCTCACGGTAAACCCGACACCCAGCCTCAGCAATGCGAAAGTAACGGCGGATCCCGTCTGCGAAGGAGACTCGCTCGTCATGAAGGCCTCCGCCACCGTTATCGGCGGCAGCATACAATCATACGAGTGGAGCATCGATGACGATGGCGACGATGTCATGACTGTTGTATTTGAAGGGGCCACCTACAGCATCCCCGCTTCATTATTGCTGAATCAACGGAAATATACCGTGCTCATCACGGCCGCCAGTGGAAGCGGAGACGCGAGATGTATTGCGGAAGCGGAAACCACCATTACCCCCGTGGTGAACCCCAAGGCAGTGAAGCCCGTTATCAAGGACATGGACCCGCTTAACTTCTGCCAGAAAGAAACGGGACACAGCCTGACGGCCGAGATAACCTCCGCCGCCCAGAACCCCGGCACCAGCACCCAGAACTGGTACCTCACCGCCTCCACCGGCACGCCTGTCGGTTCGGGCCTCACCTATACCTTACCCGCCTCCACCTACAACACCGCCGGCGCCTATACCTATATATATAAACAGGTAAACACCACCGACAAAGGCTGTAAGGACAGCGCCCAGAAGTCGGTTACCGTTACCGTGAACGCCACCCCCTCCGGCACGGCTGTAACGATGGCCGACGTTCAGTTCTGCTCCGACGAAACCCTGAGTCTGGAAGCCAAGGCTACGGCCACCACCGGCACGGCCACGAAGTACGAATGGTTCAAGGGCACCGCCGCCACCGGCACCGCCGAAGGCACCACCACCGCCGCCACCTATACGCCAACGGGCATCACCGCCCCCACCACGGCGAGCCCCGTATCCTCGCAAGACTATACGGTAAAGGTTACCTTCGGGGCCAACGGCTGCGAAGACACCAAGACCGCCACGGCCAAGGTAACGGTGGTCAAGAAGCCCGACCCCATCACGATCGCCTTTAACCCCGCCTCCGTCGAGGTATGCGAAGGCGAGTCCATCAATGTAACGGGTTCCGTGACCCCGGCCGCCAACGGCACCTATACGCTTGCCTGGTCGCCTTCCGCGCCGGGCGGAAGCACGAATGCGGACATCAGCATAGCCTCCGCGCAGAAGAGCGACGGCAAGACCTACACCCTGAAGGCCGACGCCGAACACAGGGACGCGGTCACCGGCAAGAGATGTACCGCCACCCAGTCGCAAACCATCACCCTTACCGTGAACCCCACGCCGGTTATCAGCAACGCCACCTTGACGGCTACTAAAGACAAACTCTGTACCGACGAGACCTTGAGCCTCACCGCAGCCGCCAACGCCACTTCCGGCACGCCTTCCTACCGCTGGTACAAGGGCAGGATCGCCGACACCTCGGCCTCCAACCGGATTGCCGGCGCCACCGCGGCCACCTATACCAAGGCCAGTCCCGCCCCCACCGACGGCGGCTACTACACGGTGGCCATCACCTATACCAACGGCAACTGCTCTGCCACCGTTGCGGTTGAAAAAGAGGTTACCGTGGTGCAGAAACCCGCCATCACCTCGGTAAACATCACGCCCGATCCGGATCCGGCCAATATCTGCGCCGGTCAGGACTTCTCGTTCACCGCCGCCGTGGATCCGGCAACGGCTTCCGCCGGCAACTATACCTATCAGTGGTATAAGGGCTCCACCGCACTGAGCGGCGAAGATGGCCTTACCTACGGCAAGACCGGCGCCGCCACCGCCGACGCGGGCACCTATAAATTCGAGGTGACGGCCACCAACGACATCTGCATCACCAAGGCCGACAAGACGGTTACCCTGGCCGTTACCGCGCTTCCCGACCTGGGCAGCGTGGCCGTGAGCGGCGATGCCAAGGCTTGTACCAAACTCACCCTGACCGCCGACGCCAAGAACGCCGCCGGAACCAGCATCACCTCAGGCGTGAACTGGCAGTGGCAGAGACTCAACGGCACCCAATGGGAAAACATAGCCTCCGCCACCGGCAAGACCTATGACGTTACCGCCGTGGGCACGGGCAAATACCGCTGCGTGGCCTCGATGGGCGTAGCGGGCACCGACTGCGGCAAGTCCGTGGAATCGCCCGAAAAAGAGGTCACCGTGCTTGAACAGCCCGCCATCACCTCGGTAACGGTATCGCCCGCCTCGCCCGTACTCTGCCAGGGCAGCAGCCTTACCTTTACCGCCACCGTGGATCCGGCCACTCCCAACGCAGGCAAGTACACCTACCAGTGGAAGAAAGGCAACACGAATATTTCCGGCGCCACCGACCCCACCTATGCGATCGCTTCCGTGGCCACCGCCGATGCGGGCACCTATACCTGCACCGTAACGGCCACCAACGATATCTGTAAGGACGATGAGTCGGGTTCGGCCACCCTTACCGTCACCACGCCGGCCAACTTAGACAACATTACCGTGAAAGGCGCGGTAACCGACAAGTGCCTTACCGACGGAGCCACTACGCTTTCCGTTACCGGCATCGTTTCAGGCAATCCGGCTCAGACGCCCGATTACCAGTGGTATAAAGACGGATCCCCGATTACCGGCGCCGACAAGGCCACCTATTCCGTAGCCGCAGAATTGGCCTCCAACGGCAAGTATTCCTGCAAGCTTACCGTGGCCTCCACCACCGCCAACCCCTGTGAGAGCGAAAACACCACACCCGAGGTGGACATGACCTACAAGGTGTGCGGCACCGAAGCCCTCGACCCCGGTTCCGACCCCCAACAGAACAACCTGATGGCCGTTATCTGTCAGAAGGGCGGCAGCACGGGTTCCACGGTAAGCTTCACTACCACGATCGAAAAGGATGCCATCACCAAGCTTACCTGGTATAAGTACACCTCCGCTCCGGCCGAAACCTCCACCGCCGAAGGCACGCTTATCAAGGAAGTTCCCGTAAACACCTCCACCCAGTGGCCGCTCACGCTTACCCAGCAGGAAGTGTTCGGCAACGAGAGTGCGCCCGTACATTATTATATCAGGGCCAAGATAACGCGCGGTTCGGTAGAGAACTTTACCAAGAACTACCACTTCGCCAAGGTACAGAACGCCCCCGTGGTGAACGCCACGATGGATCCGGCCTCGAACAAAGTATGTATCGACAAGGATGCCGCCTTTACCGTAAAGGGAGACAAGCCCAATCTTCCCTCCATCAACTATGCTTCGTGGGGCATTGCGGTAACGTCCGAAAACCTTACCTACATCTGGACGGTGCCCGCCGGCAACACCACGAGCACCACTTCTTCGACATCCAATAAGTACGACGCCACCACTTCGGCCGCCGTTACGGATGCCGAATATGCCGCCAGGGTGGTGAGCGCCTACAAATACAATGTTACCGGAACGCCGCGCAACATCAACGCTTCCTGCTACGATACCTCCGCCTCGGCAAGCGGCAAGCTTACGGTGGTGGACAAGCCGGTTATCACCAAATTGGTGGATGCCGGAAATAACACCTCCTCGACCATCTGCGCCGACGCCACCGAATTCCCGACCCTTACCGCCACCTACAGCAACGGCACGGTTCAGAAATGGGAACGCAAGGCCACGGGCGGCAAAACCACCGCAATCGCCCCGATAGCCGCCGCCGGAACGAACGGCAGCCACGCGCTTACAAGCGATGACATCACCTTCCCCGACGCGGGCACCACTGCGGCCGTCATCAATACCTACACCGTAACGGTCAACAACGATGTGTGCGATGCCGTTTCCAAGGATTACACCCTTACCGTGAACCCCGTTCCCGACCTAGCGGGCGTGGACATCACGGCAGGCGACACCTACTGTAACGATGTGGCGCACATACTTACCGCCACGCCTATAACCGCTGCCGGCGCGGCCATCACCGCCACCACCGGCATTGCTTACACGTGGGAGGTAAGCACCGACGGCAGCACCTGGAATGCCGCCACCGGCACGAATACAGGCAGAACCTACACCATTCCGGCCACCACCGCCGCAGGCACCTACCAATACCGCTGCAAGGTGGAAATGGGTACCGGCGACTGCAAGGTTTCCGAGACTTCGGATCCGCAATCCTTTACCATCGACGCCGCCACCGTGGCCGGAACGCTCAACCAGCCCGCCGCGGTATGTGCCGACGTGGACGAAAGCGGCCGCCCGAAATTCACCCTGACCGGAGAAACGGGTACGGTTCAGAAATGGGAAGTGTCGAACGGCTCCGCCACCTATACGGTGCCCGACAATAAGACGACATCCTATACGCTGGATCCTACGGTTTCCGGTATCAAGAATCTGTTGAGTTCTTCCGTGCGCAAGACCCCCCTTACCGTTACCGCCACGGTACAGAACGGCTCGGTCTGCGGAACCGAGACCGTTTCGGGCACGGTGGATATCCATACCAAGATTTCCGGACTCGAACTTGCCAAGACCGTGAACGAATGCAACCTGGACGGGAACAACCCGAACGTAACCTTCTCGCCCGCCCATCAGACGGATGCCGGGGAAAGCGTGCGCTGGGAATACATAGGCAGCACCCGGGTGGAAAATCTGGATAATGTTACGCCGAACACGAACAACACCACGAACCTCAACTTCACCAACAACACGTATCGGCCCAAGTATCAGAACGACACCGTATACACCGTCCGGGTAAGGATCACCAGTTCCGTGTGCGGCGATGTGGTTTCCGACCCCGTTGACTTTACGGCCAGGCGGGCACCCGCCAAGCCTGCGGTAACGCCCCTCACCCAAACGGTCTGCGAAGACGGCTCCTACACGGTAACCGCCACCCGTCCGGCAGCCAGTGCCTTGACATGGCAGGTATCGAAAGATAACGGCGCCCTCACCTCAGTTACGGCCACGGCAAACGGACAGACCGAAACCCTTACCGTAAATCCCGCCGTAACGGGCGTATATACCTACACGGTAAAAGACGTAGTGCCCGACTGTTCTGAAGAATCCTCCACGGCCACGGTAACTGTAAACGAAAGATCGCAGGCGGGCACCATCAAGGCGGCCAACGAAGGTGTGTTCTGTGCCAACGAAAACGTGGTGGTAAGCCCCGGTGGAACCATCAAGCCGAGCGGAACCACCATTAACTGGCAGGTATCCAAAGACAAAAATACGATGGACAACACCCTCGGCAGGTCCGGTGCGGCAGCCGATGCCGATTATTCGGTTTCCGGATTTACCGCAGGCACCACCTATTACATACGGTATGAGGTTCCGGCCAAAGCCGAGTGTGATCCGGCTTATTCGGATTGGGAAGAGATCACTATCCTGAATTCGGTGACTGTGCCTACATTGACTTCTGACTACAACAACAATGTCTGCGACGGCACCGAGGTTACCCTTAAATTTACCGCCGCGGCGGGTCTGGACTATGTATTGTATTCCAACACCTCCAGCAGCAATACCGGCGGTAAGGAAGTTACCCACGGTACGGTGGACGTCAGCGGCACGGTTACCTATACGGTAACAGCCACGGCCACCAACACCACCACATCTTCCAACTACTATTACGTGAAACTTTCCGACCCCAGCTATACCGGAACTGGTTCCTGCGGCGAGGCCACCTCGGGCGTATATACGATTCGGGTGGATGCCAAACCGCAAAAGGGCGACCTTACCTTTGCCAGCAACAACGGCAAAACCTTGGAGGTAAACGCGGGCGCGGCGGATAACCTTAAACTTGCCAACGCCCCCATAGGTACGTCCACGGTATGGTATGCCGTAGCCGTAAACGGCACCGATTTCGGAACGCCCGCTTCTTCGGGAACGATTACCAACAATGGAATCAAACCTGAAAGCTTCGGCACAAACCGGATGATGAAGACCATCTATTGGGTGGTTACCGCCAACGGCACGGAATGTTCTTCGGTAAACAGCGATACGGTTACGGTAACCGTTAAGTCGGCCACCGATCCCGACTTACTGGTTGCTTCACCGATTTGCGAAAAGGTTACCGATGCCGAACTTACGGTGATTGTTCCCGACGCTTTGGCAGACGTGTTCGATTATGCCAATATTACATGGGAACGCAAGACGGCATCCTCCGATTGGGAACAAATTAGCGGTGTAACGGCTATCGGCAAGGGTAGCTTGGTGGCCAAGGATGCCGGCGCCAGAACGCTGGATCCCGGCACCTACCAATATCGTTTCTCCTATTCCTATACCAACGGTACACCCGGCGGTACGACAGAGGCGAAGGATCTGATTATCGACGCCACCTCACAAGGCGGAAAACTGGTTACCGACGAGGATGTGGCCTGTGAAGACGGAACCTCTCCGATACTTTCGCTTTCGGGCACGGTAGTGGGCGATATCGTGGCCGGCAGCCTCAAGTCGGGCGCTTCCGAAACGAACATCGCCACCTCTGTGAGCGGCGGTACCACCAATACAGCCCATGTATATGATGTTCCTACCACCACGGCCAACGTGGGCAAGAAATACTATCAGGTAATGGTTAAGAACGGCGTCTGCGACGCGGTGCCTTCCGAGCCCGTGGCCGTGGAAGTGATCGCCAAGCCGAAGCCGGGCAGCCTTACCGACGGCCTTACCGTCTGTCTGTTGAACGGCACGGCCGAAGTTAAGCTGAGCGGTCAACAAGGGGACCTCATTACCTGGAGTACCTCCAGCCGTCGGAACGAGGGCTATATCGAGGTTTCCGACAATGCGGACAAGACTTCCTATACCGTCGGGCCGCTGTCCGACCGCCTCTGGGTAATGGCCACCCTGAACACCCACGCCAAATGTGAGCCTCAACCGACAGCCCCGGTAGCCGTGAACGTTTACGACACCCTGCTGCCTAATCCCAATCAACCCGCAAATCAAACCGCGGTCGGTGAAAACCAGACCGTAACATTTACGGCTTCGGCTACAACGAAAGGCCTTACCTATACAGATGGCGGTACCTTTACGCCCGTTACGGTAAAAGCCTATGAATGGTGGATGCAGCCGGTAGGCGGAGAATGGCAGAAGGTAACAGGAAGCGACTTTGTAGATGCAGACAAGGCCACGCTTACGGTAAACCACGCCGAAAAGTATAAGGACTATAACTTCCGTTGTGTAATGACTTCCGATCCCTGCGACCGGTCCGTTACCTCCAAGCAGGCCAAGATCTCGGCCGTTGACAAGCTGTATCCCGGTATCACCAACAGCCTTACCGACTGCGCCTGCTACTACCGCAGCGACCAGGCCACCTATTTCGTTACCGATGCCGCCGGCCAGGGCAAGCTGTCCTACGACTGGCAGGTATCCACCAAGCCGGAAGACGGTCCCGCGCCGACAGAGGGCGAATGGGTGATGCTTAAGGATGTCTACCCCGCGCTGTATGCCACCTGCACGCTCGACAGCAACAAGATTGTATTCCCTGAAATAGGAGAGGTGATCGACCAAGACATTCACTGGATCCGCGCGCTGGTAATAGACGAATACACCGCGCAACAGGGTCAGGATCCCGAACCCACCACAGACGGTGAAACCATCAAGGTGTGTCTGGAAGAAAAGCCCGAATACACTTTCGAGGGCGCCATCGTCTGCTCCCGCGAGGGCAGCGGTTCCAAGGCTACAGACTTCGAATACTCGGCCAGCGCCGAGGTTTCTGGCGGCATACAGATTGCCTACGCCTATGCCTTGCCCGGTACCGCCGAGTTCACGTACATCAACGTAAACGGCAGCGAGGTAACGAACTCTTCCGACATCCTGGCCACCGCCACCAAGCAGGTGGCAGTGGCATCCGGCAAGAACCTCACGTTCTCGGTAACCGACGGCCATCTGTCGATTCCCGCCTCTTCGGCCATTCCCGCCGAAGCCGACGGCATGACGATCCGCATGGAGGTACGTTCCTGCTACACACCCAAGCCGCTTAGCGAGAACACCGATGCCACCCTGACCGCCACCCTGCGCGTGGATTCGCCGGTAGCGATCACCGCGCGCGCCCAAGACACCATCGTGTGCGAGGGTAAGTCCTTCGATATGGAAACCGGCTACACCCTGCCCAACAAGACCATTCCCGGCAATAAGGTAACGGCGCAGTGGTATCAGCTGAACAAGGGCGCCCAGGGTAAGGAAGAATATCCCGGCAATGCCGACGGAACGGCCGTCCGCCCGTTCGAGACCGTTAACGCGGGTGACGATGGCGTCTGGTATGTGGACCTTTCCACTGAAAACTGCCCCGCCGTAACAGATTCGATTACGGTGAGCGTACGCAAGGTACCTGCCATTACAGGCATTACCCCTGCAGACGTCTGCGCCGGAACAACGGCCACGCTTACCGCCACCATCGACGCTTCCCAGGCAAGCGACTATAGCCTGCAATGGCAGCGCAAGACCGGCAACGGTTGGGAGGATGTAACCGACGGAGACGATGGCGAGGCCTCTTTTGCCGGAGCCTCCACCAATACGCTTACCGTTACCAATACGGGTGCGGATCAGGCCGGTGAATACCGCCTCAGACTCCATATAGAGCTGCCTTCCTGCAAGGCCGATATCATCGAACCCACCACCACACTCAAGGTAAAACTGGTTCCTGAAATTGAACTCGACCGCAAGGGCAACGTTTCGATGCAGGATGGCGGCAGCCGTACCGTTGCCGTAATCTGGAAAACGGCCGCCGAATTAGGTTACGATCCGGCCTACGTTACCGTTCAGGAACCCACGGCCTATGAATGGTGGGCGTGTGCTGCCGGCAAGCAGGAAACAGGCTTTACGCAGCTGACCGCCGACAACAAGGCATCCTACGACTTTACCACCGGAAACCTGAACCAGAAGACCCTGAACCTCTCGGGCAACAAGGACTTCGACAGCACGTTCTTCTATGCCGTGGCCAAAGCCGGTTGCGGGGATGCCACCACCGATTGGGATACCTTGCGCATTACCGACAAATTCCAGATCTCCAAGATAGACCTTGAAAACGATTTTTGTCTGGGCGGTGATTTTGTGGCCACCGTCACCACCACCTTGGAAATGCTTCCGGGAGAGGGATGCTATTGGGAAGTAGCCACCTCCAACGGTTCCTCTTGGAGCAGAATCTCCGACGGACCTGTTCCCGGTCAGGCCGGCGCAAGCTATCAGACATCTTTCGACGGAACCCAGACCCAATACATCCTGCGGATAACCCGGCCCACGCTGGCCATGAACGGCTGGCGGTACAAGGCCACGGTAACCGACGGTTCAACAACCGATGACACGGAAACGGGTGAAAACGGACAGGAAATCAAGCTGAAGATAAACACCACGCTCGATGTAAGGCAGACGTATGTGGCTATTCGGGATATCGATGCCCAGCCTGCATTGGATACCGGTCAGGCCTTGCCCGGCAACCATGTAACCCTTACGGCCGAAAACGTTCCCGCCGGTGCCACCCAAATCTGCTTCTACCAGGCCTTCCTGAATGAAGCGGGCGAAGTGGACAGCGTTCACAAGCTCTCCTGCGGAAACGCCTATACCTACGAACTTACCCAGAACGCCACGGTAGCCGAACACGACGCCACCTGGTACTACGTGCAGGTGCACAATGACTGCGGTTACGACAGCACGAGTCCTTATCAGTTACGTATCTTCGACACGCTGGCCATCAAGTGGATTCCCGACACGCTGATCGAGAATCCGAGCGGCGGATGGGATTACTCCGACTACGATCCCGAACCGGGCAAGGTGGTTGTCCTGCTCCGTCCGGGTCAGGACAGCGTGCAGGTGGCGGCTCACCTGTGGATATGCCAGAACGAGGATATCTGGTTCAGGGATACCACGGTAAGCGGGTTTATGAACCGTGAATCCTGGGAAGAACCCGAAGACGACGCGACTCCCAACCGGGGTTCGCGCTGGTTCTACCGTACCTCGCCCGACGGCGAATGGATGTTGTTCTCGCCTTACGACTATCCTTGGAATGAACTGGATCCCATTTGGGAAGTTCAGGAACACCAGGGTAACTTCAAGTCTCCCCTGTCGCCCGATCCCGAATTCAATATGAACGGCTGGCAGTTCCGCGCCGCGGGTGTGAACGCCCTGTACTCCGACACCACCTGCGTCTTGACCCTGCACGTGATTCCTTCGCTCGAAGAGGGCAGCCTCGCGATGGAACCTGCGGAAATCTCCGCCTGCTACGAAACCGATGCCGAGTTCAAGGTAACCTCCGCCACGGCCGACCTGGGCAAGCTTACCGTGGATTGGCAGGTTAAGCCGGCGGGCGCGGATGAATGGAGCGCCGACATCGACTCCCTGCACAACGACACCGTCTATACCCTGGGCCGCGTGGGTCTGGATTACAACGGCTACGAGGTGCGCGCCATCGCCTACGGTCCCTGCGGCGGCGACACGGCCTACGGCAAGATCGTCATCAGCACGCCGGTGGCTCCCGGCGTGAAGCTGGAAGGCGATACGGTCTGCTTGGGCGATGAACTGCTGCTTACCGCCGCCGACACCGGTCAGGCCGGACACTCGGCCTTCGCCTGGTACGTGAACGGCGAATTGATTCCCGGCGCCACGGGCGAAACCTTCGACATGAGCGACTACGACACCGGCACCTATACGGTCAAGGTGGTGATGACCGCCGATCTGACGGCTAACGCCTGCGTCCGTCCCGAGACCGCCGAGGCCGAGGTTTCCGTTCGGGTGAACCCCCTGCCCACGGTTACCGCCGCCATCAAGGACGAACAGCTCAAGACCGGATTCAGCACCGAAGTATGGGTGGTTGAACCCGATGAAGACAGCTACGGCTACGTATGGACACCGGGCAACCTGCTTACGGATTCCGCGCAGACCCGCACCGCCACCGTGGCCTTCGAGCGCGCCGGCACCTACGACTTCGTGGTGACGGCCACCGACAAGACAACGGGCTGTCAGGCCACCGACACGGTAACGGTAGAGGTGCTGTCGAACTTCAAGCTCGACTCCATACCCACCACCGTGGTCACGCCGCCCATCCTGCCCAACGATGAGGGCACCCTGCCCGGATTCCCCGATGACAGCTATCCGTTCTTCGGCGAGGGCGTTACCGTGGTGAGCACCGAGGTGTTCTACGAAGACGAAGCCCACGTGTGGATCTGTCCCGGCAACGAGGCCCGCATCGTGATCGCCACCTCCGGCGGCGAGAAACCGGTGAGGTACAGCTGGAGCCGTGTGGACGGCAACGCCTATCCGCGCGACACGACGGGCACCCTGAGCGGCTGGGACGGAACGGGCGCTTCCGGAACCGATTATGTAATCGAGGATTCCATCATCGTGTTCTTCTTCCCCGACAGCACCACGCACCAGTTCAACTGCCACATCACCGAAGGGGCGGGCTCCGAACTCGACATCACGGTTTACGTTCACTACATCGTTCCCGAACGTATCTACATCGAGGCTCGGCCCAAGACCACGTCCACGCGCTACTACGAAGACCAGGCGGTTTACTTCCACGCCCGCCCGCAGCGCTACCCCGACTACTACTGGGTACGCGTCATCGGTGAGGACGACGCCCGGGAGGTAACCGACGTGCGCGCTTCCAAGGAAGCCATGTACGCCACCTCGTTCAAGATGGAACAGCCCGATGAACGCGCCAACCAGATCTGGGTGAGCGCCATCGACCGCAACGGCTGCCGCGTTTGGGACAGCACAAGCGTAGAGCTCATCAAGCTGCCCAACGTAATGATCATCGGCGACCCGAACCGTCCCATCGACAACGTGATCTTCCCCGAATTCGAAGTGGAAATCACCAATATGTGGGGCTTGCGCATCAAGACCTTCAAGGACCGCAACGGCAACGGCAGCAGCCGCGGCTGGGACGGCCGCACGCCCTCGGGCGTGAAGGTCAAGGCGGGTACCTATTACTACAAGGTGAAGATACCCACGCTCGACGGCTTCGTGTATATGAGTGGTGCAGTAACCGTTATTAACCGATAAGCGCAGGAGGACAGAGAAAATGAAAAGGATCTTTAAATACAGCTTTGTTTTGGCCGTTCTGTCGGTCGTGATGCCGGCAGGGAAAGCCCGTGCGCAATCGGACGCGCAGTTCAGTCAGTTCTATGCCAACCGCCTGTTCTACAATCCGGCGGGCATAGCCGACGACAACCTGCTCCATGTGTCGCTTACCGACCGCGAGCAATACTGGGGCACGTCCTATCATCCCGGTTACCGCCTGCTCAACGGCACCTACTTTTTCGACGACCAGAACATGGGGGTCGGGCTTACCTTCCACCAGTGGAACCAGAACATCGAGAACGACCTGGTCATCAAGGCCTCGTACATGTACCGCCTGCAGGTGGGCTACGACGCCTACGTTAACTTCGGGGTAAGCGTGGGCATGATACACCGCTTCCTGCAAGAGGGGTACCTGCCCGGCGGCGACCGCTTCGTGCCCACCGACGACGACAAGTTCAACCCCAACCTCGACATGGGGCTTGGGGTTGAATTCCACACCTCCCATATCCTGGCGGGGGTGGCGGTGCAGCACCTGCCCATCAAGCTGGGCGACAATCCGGCACGCGCGGCGCTGCACTCGTACTACTACTTCGGCTACAACTTCTTCTTAGACGAGGAATGGAGCCTGTTCCCGATGCTGGCCCTGCGCATGGGCGACCGCCGCACCAACATCGACCTCAACGTGAGCGCCACCTACCGCGATATCGTGAACTTCGGCGTTTCGTACCGTCTGGATGCCCTGGCGCTGATGGCGGGCGTGAACATCAACAAGAACTTCTCGCTCAGCTACGCCTTCGACATCAACATAGGCGTTACCAGCAAACGCTACAAACCCTCGCACGAACTGGTGGTGACCTACCGATGCGAGTTCAGGAACCCCGACAGACCGCTTGTGAAGTTTGAATAGAAAACCGCCGAGAATCATGAAAAGGACATTTTCGTTTTTCTTCCTGTTTGTTTTAATTTACGTATCGGGGGCTTCCCGTGCGGTGGCCGAACCCCAATACGGGGACAAGAAACACTACGCCACCTTCCGCGTGGAAAGCGCGCAGACCTGTCCGGGAATGGAAGTGGAACTCGGCATCTACGTGGACCTCATGCTCGGCCAGCCCGGCGGCGGGTCCGGACATTACGAACCGGGTCAGCTTCCGCCCGATGCGCTCGACAACTTCATGTTCTACATCTACATCTCCGACACCTCACTGGCCGAGGTGGTGTGTTCGAGCGTGGAAGACCGGGGCGACGGCTACAAGGTGGGCTACCCGGTGCTCACCGACAAGATGGAGGAACTCTCGGGAGGCAACCTTACCTGCGGCTATGTCGTGGGCGGACGCGAAATGTCCTCGCGGCCTACGATGGGACGCTTTACCTGCATCTGGACCCGCAGCCGCCAGTCGACCCGGCTGATTCCGACCCATCACGCGCCCTTGTTCAAGATACGCGTGCGCTACAAGGCCGCAGGCACGGTAACGATAGGGGTGGAAGACCCCAACGAGATAGCCTTCTCCACGGGCCTTGCCCAGCTGGGCGGCTACTACTACTCGTTCTGGAACGGCTCCGACGGCAGCTGGAACAACCGCATCAAGGGCACGATCACACCCGCTCCCGGCCCCGACAAGGCGCTGGTGAGCGCCGGTCCCGACCAATTCCTTTGCCAGGGTTACCGATATACCTTGAATGCCGAAGGCGGCAAGTCCTACCGCTGGTCGCAGGTTTGTGACCCCCACAACGGCTGTCAGCCGGAAAGCGACCTCAGCAACCGCAACACCAAGAACCCCACCTTGATTCCCTCTCATAGGGGCGTTTATGCATACCAGCTGGAAGCCTTCGACGAAAGGGGCTGTTCCACCCGCGACACGGTATTTTACACAGTACGTTCCACCTTTTTAACCACACCGCCGGGTGGGAGTATCTCCATCGATCCTGCCGACGGCCCGATGATTGATTCCGGCTCGCGCGTCAAGTTCACGCTCAACGGCGGTCCCACCTGGAGCGACTTCAAGATGAGGGTCACCCTGACCCCCGACTCCCTGTTCGAGGAAGGCAAGAACGTGCTGGAAAGCGACGGGCCCACCCTCAGCGGCACCCTCACCACCAAGCCGGTGTATGAGCCCACCATGGTTACCGCCACTTTCGACGATGGCGCCTGTCAGGAGCAGGTTCCCGCCGTTATCCGCATCAAGGGGGTGGACGTTACGGGCAAGATCGCGCCCTTCCCGGTGTATCGCTGCGGGAACGACCGGAAGATCAAGTCCCTGTCGCTCAACCTACTCACGCGCGGCGGCAGCGGCCAGTTCCTCTATACCTGGCGCGCCACCGACCTCGAGTTCACCGACAACCCCAAGGCCGCGCCCAAGATCGACAAGCCCAACGCGCGCACGCCCAAGCTTACCTACTACGGACGCAGCGCCATCAGCGTGGATATCTTCGATATGGTTACGGGCAAGACCGTTACGATCTCCGACACGATGATCTACCGCGACTGGCTGCAGGCCTCCACGGCGGTATCTATCGACACGGCGGCCTTCGATGCCGAAGGCCTATCCCTGGAAGGCCCCTACTGCGAGGGCACGGTTCACACCTACAAGGCCAACAGCGTGTATGCCGGCGAAGGCGCCACCTACCTCTGGCAGGTAAACGGCATCTGGAAAGAGGAAGGCATAGACAAAGACCGCTTTACCGCCGCCCTGCACAAGGGCGATTCGGTAAGCTGCGTGCTCTATTCCACCGAGGCCTGCGTGGCCAACGCGGCGGTGGAATCCAAGCCTTTCGCGCTCGACATACGCTATCCCGTATCGCCCTTTATCGAATTGGTGAACGACGATCCGTATGACAGCGATTGCGAGAATGTGGTGCTGCGGGCCGTCTGCCATTCGGTGGGCAAGCGTTTCCGCGTGCAGTGGCTTCGAAACGGTGTGGTGGAACGCGACGAGGTGGTTGAAAAAGACGATGCCGACCTGTGCGAACTAAGCGCAAGTTTCGCGAAGCAAGGGTTTTACGACGGCTTTACCTGCCGTATCGTGGAATCGGATATGCCCTGCGGTTTCGATACAGTCTATGCCACCGACAGCGAGGGCGCCCCTTCGTACGACAGCGAGCCTTCCAACCAAATCTATCCGTTCTTTTCCGGAAATATGACCACCAATTCGTTGCCTGGAGCCGTAAGCATCAGTATGCCGGAAGAGGTGGCCTGTGCCAGCGACCCGTTTACGTTGACGGCTCAGGTGGAGAACCTCACGGAAGTCTTCAGCCTGGCCTGGTATAGGAAATCGGGTCAGGATTCGGTGCTGTTGGGCTTTTACGGACATGGATCGCCTATGTCGGGTCCTTCGCTGCCCGACGAACATAGACTGAATTCGGTTTACGGCTATAACAACGTGGGTTCGTATGCGGATATCACACCCATTGCCGAAGACGGTTTCAAGATTGTGTTGAACGACCCGAGGGCGGTCAATACGCCGCGGGCCTCTTTTACCCCCGGCGATACCGTGTTCTTTGTGTTGGCGGCCGACTATAACCCGAGCTGCGAACCCGATTGGAGCGGCGGCCAGACCTATGTGTTGCGCTCGCCCGATTTCGTACCCGTGATGCTCGCACCCTCCGGCCTGGCTGAACTTTCCATCAAGTATGTGGAAGACGTGAAGCTCTGTCCCGGCGACAACCGCACCTATCACCTGGCGGCGAGCCTGCCCGGCGAAGACTACTACACCTGCCACTGGACGTTCGAAAACATCCAGGTAACCGATACTTCCGCACAAAGCGGCAACCCGGCGCAGTACTTCAAGCTGCTCGGCCCACACAACGACACCCTGCAGAGCCGTATCGTGGTACGCACGAACGCGCAGAACGGCGTGGGCACCTGGGGTTCCTGCACGGCCACGGTAACCAAGGGCTGCAATGCCGGCAAGACCGTAACGGCCACCTTCGACCTGAGGGACAAGGTGTATGACAATCCCTTCTTCCGCATCAGCCATAATCCCGACACCATCGTGTGCGCCGACCAGCCCGTGGAACACTGGGCGCGCATCGAGGAGGTGAGCCGCAACAGCGAGGCCAGGAACGCGGGCAACGAGAAGGAATACGAGGTGCACTGGGCCACCTCCCTGCAGGATCTGCTGGACGGCAGATACGTTTCCGACAGCCGCAGCTTTACCCACACGCCCGTGCCCAACGCTAATCAGCCCGACGGCAGCGGCGATTACGAAGACAACCGGGGCATCTTCGGCTACTACATCCAGGCCATCGAACCCACCAGCGGCTGCGAGGTGATCGACTCCGTGTTCGTGATGGTGGCGCACCCCTACGAGGTGAAGGCCACGCTCGACTTTCTGTACGATGGCCCCTGGTGCGATTCCTCGGACTACGTGCAGCCCGACTATTCGCATAAGATAGAGGGGCTTCCCTCCACGCCCGGCGGCCAGTACGCCTTCCTGAGGATCGAGAACGGCGGCCCGTCGCCCCGCATCGAATGGGGGCTGAACGGAGAGGTCTATACGGACATGCCCTACGACACGCTCGACATGGGGGGCGCTCCCGACGGCGACACGCTCAAGGCCTGGGTAACCACCTCCATGTACACCTGCCTGTCCGAAAAGGCGGCGGTGGAACCGGTGGTGATCCGTTCTTCGGTGATGGGCGACCTGTACAGCCACGCGCCCGAAACCGCGCGCGAAGGAGAAGAAATCCTGCTGCAGGCCTATGTGGCCAGCCATGCAAGCACGCTTACGGGGCTCGGCAACTACGAATTCACCTACAGCCTGCAGAATGCCGACGGCAGCTGGCAGGCACTGGGCAAGGGGAACTCGAACCTGAACGGGGAGAACATCGACTCCCTGCCGGCCGCCATGCCCGGCCATACGGGCAGGTTCATGGTGGAAGCCCGCGATAAATACAATGTATGCCCCGTGCGCCGCGACTATATGGACGTTGCGCTGGCGGTGCCCACCGGCATCAGCATGAAGGCCTTCGACCCCGCCACGGGTCGCGAGATCAGGGCGCTCTGCTCGCAGTCGTATGCGCTTGTGTATGCCGATGGAAAGCCCGCTCCCGCACAAGCCACCACCTTGTGGGTAAACGACACCCGCGAGCCGATAGACGTACTGATACGCACTTATCCCGAGAATCCGGGCGCGAACGCCTACGTGGGCTATTGGAAGAACGGCACGATGCGTGCCGTGGGCCCGGTGGGATTGGCCTCGACCATGGATTTCAGCGAGTTCGACTGCCAGATACTTGAACGCGGCGACACCATTACCGCCCACATCCTGCCGGGCGACTGGTTCGGGGCGTTCTACATCCACGACACCGTGAGCATCGACGGCCAGTACACCTCGCACTCCAACCAGATTACCCTCGATGTGGATACAACCGGTTCCCTTACGGTAACGGCCTCGCCCACGGCGGTGTGCCCCAATCAACAGGTGAACCTGAAGGCTTCGTTCGGCAACGCCGACATTACCTGGCTGCCCCAGGGGGCGTACCAGACAGCTGACGGCCTTACGGCGAGCGCCATTCCCGCGCAATCCACCGTCTATACGGCGGTAGGATACGATGCCAACGGCTGCGCCCGCAAGGATTCGGTGTTGGTGAACACGGTGAGCGACGGCGCCAAGCTGCCGATAGCCATCCGCACCGACTCGCTGCAGTTCTGCGGACAGAGTGCGCTGGTGAGGGTGGAAATGGACCAGCGCGTTTCGCACGCCGCCGACTTTACCCGTTTCGACTGGTATGAAGTGGGCGAAAGCGGCCTGCGGCAGCTTGGAAGCACCACGGAACCCTTCCGGCTCTGCGAGGTGATCGACGGCATGCGGCTTATGGTGCAGGCGCAGCCCGTGCTGACCTGCCAGGACGGCCTTTCGGAGAGCGACACGCTTACGTTCGAAGGCTTCGCTTTCCCCGTTTTGACGCGATTGCAGCCGCTTTCGGGCGACACTGCGGTATGTCCTCACTCGGATGTGGAGATCGCCTACGGGATAAGCCCGGACAAGGCCGTTGTGGAATGGTACGGCGAGGTGGAGAACTACCGCGAGTTCTTAGACGGGGTTACCGACCGTTTCGTATATGAGGGAGCCGATGAAGACGCGATGTTCGAGGTCTATGCGATGAATCCCGGCAAGCCGGCCTGCATGGTTTCGGATACGGTGCGGGTGCGCATTCGCCAGAGTGATGCCGGAGCCCCGAAGGTGAGCCTTGCGGTTGACCGGGATGCGGTCTGCGGCGCCATAGAGGTTACCTATACCGCCGCCGCCGAACACTGCGACCGCCTGCAATGGTACGTGAACGGCGGGCTTCTGGCCGCACGGGGCCTTAGCCTTTCGCGCGTGCCGCGCATCTCGGGTATGGAAGGCGATGTCGACACCGTGTATGTGGTGGGCGTACGCGAAGCCACGGAATGTACGGAAGAGGCTATGGCAAGGAGCCTTCCCGTGCTGGTTTGGCGCGTCGAGAAACCCATGCTGAAACTGCTTTCCTCCGACACCACGGTGTATGAAGGCAACCCGGTGCTGCTGCGCGCCGAAGCCTCCGCCTACGACGGCCCCGCGCCTGTCATCACCTGGCACGACTTCGATGGCGAACAGATCGCCACAGGCTCGCCCTACGAGCTTAAGAACGAAAGCAAGGGCGAACACCTCTACTACGTGCTGGCGCAGCAGGCCGACCTGGAAGAAGACCTGCCCGAATGCTACAGCTACGATTCGCTTACCGTTACCGTGCTGGAAAAGACGGGCGTGGAAACGGGCCGAGACGCCCTGATAGGCGTTCATCCCAACCCCACGGACGGCAAATTCACGTTGCGCGTGAGCGTTCCCTGCCGCGTGGAGATCTTCTCGCTTGCGGGGACCCGTGTGTGGTTCGCCGAACAGGCCGAGGGCGATACGGAAATAGAGATCAAGCAATCCGGCGTCTATTTCGTAAAGGCGGACACACCGAACGGAAGCGTGATCAGGAAACTGATCGTGCGGTAAGAACGGACTTCCGTTAAAAAACATTGAAAATGAGTAGAATCCATTTAACGATAAAGAACATCGCCGGCACCGTGCTTCTGGTGGCGGCGATGTTCTCGTTTACCGCCTGCAACGGCGACAGGCCGAAGCCTTTCCTGAACCAGAGGCAGATGCGCGACCTCATGTGCGACATCCGCCTTGCCGAGGCGCATCTGTACCAGACCCGCGAGAAGAAAGACGAGGCCAACCGGGTCATGATAGACCGCTCCTTAGACGTGTATGTGCCGATCTTTCAGAAATACGGCATCGACTACACGCAGTACCAGGCCATCGAGGACTACTATATGCACCGTCCCGAAAAGATGGAGAGGATCATGCGCGCCGCCGCCGAAAAGCTCAAGGGCATGAAAGAGGAGATGGCCGCGGCCAACGGTAAAGTTGCGGCTTCCGAAAGCGAATAGACTTTTTTCCTTAGTCCACGTCGATGTCCGTGCGCAGGTTCTCCATGATGAAACCCTGGCGTTCGGGCGTGTTCTTTCCCATATAGAACTCCAGCGTCTCGCGTATGCCCTGTTCCCTGCGCATGATCACGGGATCCAGGCGCATCTGCGGGCCTATGAACACCTTGAATTCCTCGGGCGAGATTTCCCCCAGCCCCTTGAACCGCGTTATCTCGGGCTTGCTGCCCACTTCCTTGATGGCCTGCAGGCGTTCCTCCTCGGTGTAGCAGTAGAAGGTCTTCTGCTTGTTGCGCACGCGGAAAAGCGGCGTCTGAAGGATATAGAGGTGTCCCGTCTTCACGATGTCGGGAAAGAACTGCAGGAAGAACGTAAGCAGCAGCATGCGGATGTGCATGCCGTCCACATCGGCGTCGGTGGCGATCACGATGTTGTTGTAGCGCAGGTTCTCCATGTCCTCGCCCACGTTGAGCGCGCCCTGCAGCAGGTTGAACTCCTCGTTCTCATACACGATCTTCTTGCTGAGCCCGTAGCTGTTGAGCGGCTTTCCGCGCAGGCTGAACACGGCTTGGGTGTTGGCGTCGCGGCTCTTGGTGATTGAACCCGTGGCCGAGTCGCCCTCGGTGATGAAAAGGGTCGTCTGCAGGCGCAGGTCGTGGTTTGAGTCGTAGTGGATGCGGCAGTCGCGCAGCTTCCTGTTGTGCAGGTTCACCTTCTTGGCGCTCTCGCGGCTCAGCTTCTTGAGGTCGGTCATGCTCTTGCGTTCCCGCTCGCTCTCGATGATCTTGCGCTGCATGGCCTCCGCCACCTCGGTGTTGATGTGCAGGAAGTTGTCGAGGTTCTTCTTTACCGAGTTGCCCACGTAGTTGCGCACCGTCTCACGGTTCTCGCCGCTCTGGGCCTTCTTCGACTCCTCGCTGTT
This sequence comes from Bacteroides sp., assembly GCA_023662825.1. Lineage (GTDB taxonomy): Bacteria > Bacteroidota > Bacteroidia > Bacteroidales > P3 > Pullibacteroides. Next base: position 1,540 of record JAMPIH010000021.1, on the reverse strand, counting down.
GTCCATATAGACCGAACCGAGCTTGGTCTTGGTCTGGCTCTCGAAAACGGGCTCGATCACCTTGATGCTCACGGCGGCTATGAGGCCCGTGCGCACGTCGGCGGTGTCGTAGTCCTTCTTGTAGAATTCCTTTACCGTCTTGGCGAACGCCTCGCGGAAGGCCCCCTGGTGGGTGCCGCCCTGGGTCGTGTGCTGCCCGTTCACGAAACTGTAGTATTCCTCGCCGTACTGCTTGTCCACGTGGGTGAAGGCATACTCGAGGTCCTCGTCCACGATATGCACGATGGGGTAGAGCGGATTGCCGTCCATGTTGCGTTCCAGCAGGTCCTTGAGGCCGTTCTCGCTCTTTATCTTATTCTTGTTGTAGCTGATCGTGAGGCCGTGGTTCAGGTAGGCGTAGTTCCACAGCATGCTCTCGATGTATTCCTCGATGAAGTGATAGTTGCCGAACATCTCGGCGTCGGGAACGAAGGTGATCTTGGTGCCGTTGCGCTCGCCGCTGTCCGTCAGTTCCTCTTTTACCAGCACCCCTTTGGCGAACTCGGCGTACTTCTTCTTGCCCTCGCGCACCGATTCCACGACAAAATAACTCGAAAGGGCGTTCACCGCCTTGGTGCCCACCCCGTTGAGCCCCACCGACTTCTTGAAGGTCTTGGAGTCGTACTTGGCGCCCGTGTTCATTTCCGAGACGCAGGCCACCACCTTGCCCAGGGGGATGCCGCGCCCGTAGTCGCGCACCGTAACCGTGCTTTCCTTGAGCGTTACCTCGATGGTCTTGCCGTTGCCCATCACGAACTCGTCGATCGAGTTGTCGATCACTTCCTTAAGCAAGACATAGATGCCGTCGTCCTGGCTCGCGCCGTCGCCCAGCTTGCCGATATACATGCCCGGACGGAGCCGGATATGCTCGTTCCAGTTAAGGGTGCGGATGGCGGTTTCGTCGTAGTCGGCCACCGCGAAATTGATGGCCTCCTGAGGTGTTTCTTCTGTCATGGCGTGGCAAAAATACGAAAAGTCGAGAGCAAAAGAAAAGCTTGCTTTTGTTTTGCCGAGACGGAGTATTTTCGACGAAGTCCAAAAATACGAAAAGTCGAGAGCAAAAGAAAAGCTTGCTTTTGTTTTGCCGAGACGGAGTATTTTCGACGAAGTCCAAAGATACGGATAAGCCGAGAACAATGCCAAATTTATTTGAGCATTGCCGAGGCGGGAATCCAAAAATTTCTGATTTTCCGAAAAAATCCCCCTCATCCCGGACTCTTCCTGGAATTTTTTCCGAAAAAAATCCCGAAAATTCCATTTCCGAAATTCCCCTCAAAAAAAATCCCCCCGCCCGCTTCCGAAAACCGTTCTCCGAAAAATTTCAATCAATTTTAGCGAAATATAATAAATACACGTTTTATACATGAATATAAATGGCAAGGCTTGAAAAAATACGTGCTGTATCTTAAATTCTGAAAGTAAGAAAAAGCGTAGTATCTGATGATTTTCGCGAAATATATTCCATATATTTTTTAAAAATTATTTTATCGTGATGTATTGT
>JAMPIH010000020.1 GCA_023662825.1 Bacteroides sp. | reverse complement strand
AACAGTCCGCTTAACTTAATGTTTAATCCGTCCAACTTTCGGGGTTCACTTCATTTCCATGGCTCTTTTTCTATTTCATCCGTAAATCGGGTTACAAAATCGGTAATTACGGTAAGCGGCGGTCGCGGTACCTGCTATATGTTTGCATTGTAAAATTCTCAGACCATGCAACAGATTAAATCCGTATTCGCGCTTGCCCTCGGCATTTTGCTGCTGGCGGGCTGCAAGCCGAATCAAAACAAGACAAACGATATGACGACTACATTGAACATGACACAGGAATGGGACAAGACCTTTGCCCAGAGCGACAAGGTGGAACACAGCAAAATCACCTTCCGCAACCGTTACGGCATCACGCTGGCCGCCGACCTTTTCAAGCCCAAGGGCGCGCAGGGCAAACTGCCGGCCATTGCCGTGAGCGGGCCTTTCGGAGCGGTCAAGGAACAGGCGTCGGGGCTTTACGCGCAGCAGTTGGCCGAACGCGGCTTCCTCACCCTTGCCTTCGACCCTTCCTATACGGGCGAGAGCGGCGGCGAACCCCGCTACGTGGCATCGCCCGACATCAACACCGAAGATTTCAGCGCGGCGGTGGACTATCTGCTGAGCCGCGAGGACGTGGATGAAAACCGCGTGGGCATATTGGGTATCTGCGGCTGGGGCGGCATCGCCATCCAGGCGGCCATCAACGACCCGCGCATCAAGGCCACGGTGGCGTCCACCATGTACGATATGACCCGCGTTACAGCCAACGGCTACTTCGATGCCGAAAATTCGGCAAAAGAGCGCAACGCCAAGCGCGCCGCCATGGCCGCCCAACGCACCGTGGACTACAAGAACGGCTCTTACCAACGTGCCGGCGGCGTGGTGGATCCCCTGCCCGCAGACGCGCCCCTGTTCGTAAAGGACTACTACGATTACTACAAGACGCCGCGCGGCTATCACAAACGCTCGCTCAATTCGAACGGGGGCTGGAACGCCACCTCCGCCCTGCCCTTCCTCAATTTCAAATTTTTTGAATATGCCGGCGAGTTGGATCGTGCCGTACTGATTATGCACGGCGAGAAGGCGCATTCGCGTTACTTCGGCGAAGACACCTACAAGATGCTGAAGGGCGACAACAAGGAACTGCTCATCATTCCCAGCGCCAGCCATACCGACCTCTACGACGGGGGCAAGGATCAGGTGATTCCCTGGGACACGCTGGCCGATTTCTTTAACGCAAATTTGAAGTAGCCATGAAAAATATCGTGATCATCAGCACCAGCCTGCGCCCCGGATCCAACAGCGAGATGCTGGCGATGAAGTTTGCCGAGGGGGCGCAAGAAGCCGGAAACAAGGTGGAATTCATTTCGCTGCGAGGCAAGGAAATACAGTTCTGCAAGGGCTGCCTTTCGTGCGTGAAGACCAAGAAATGCGTGGTCAAGGACGATGTGGCGGAGATTATGCAGAAGGTACTGAACGCCGAAGTGGTGGTATGGGCGACACCTATCTACTATTACGAGATGAGTGGGCCGATGAAGACCTTGATAGACCGCCTCAACCCCATGTACACGCAGGATTACAAGTTCCGTGACGTGTATATGCTCTCGACCGCGGCCGAGGACGAACCGCAGGTTCCCCAACGTGCCGAAGAAGGTCTTGGCGGCTGGATTGAATGCTACCCGCTGAGCCGCTTGGCCGGAACTCTCTTCTGCGGCGGCGTGAACGATGCCCGCGACATTGAGGGCAACGCCAAATTGCAGGAAGCCTATGAGATGGGAAAGGGGATTAAGTAACGCCCTTGTCTGCATTTAACAGCCTCCCGATAAACGCAAGCCCCCGGCAGAGTTCTGTCGGGGGCTTGCTGTATGAAGGGGTCGGGGCAACCCTTACACCGCCTGTTCTTCGCGCCATTGGCCGGGGGTGAGGCCGGTTTCGCGTTTAAAGAGACGGATAAAGTGCTGGGGATACTGGAAGCCTAAGGAATAGGCCACCTCGCTGACGTTCTTGCGCGGGTCCTGCAGGCGCAGTTTAGACAGTTCGATTACCTTGCGCTGTATGTATTCCTGCGCCGTGCGGCCGGTTTCCTTCTTAATCAGGTCGCCGAAATAGCCGGACGACAGGCAAATCCTGTCGGCGAAGTACTTTACCGAGGGCAGGCCGTTCTGCGCGGGCATCGTGCCGCCGAAATACTCGCCGAGCAGTTCCTCGAAACGGGCCAGCGTATCGCTGTTCACCTTGGCGCGGGTGCAGAACTGGCGGTCGTAGAACCGCAGGCAGTAATCCAAGATCAGCTCTATCTGCACCGAGAGCAGTTCGCGGCTGTGCTTGTCCACCGGATAGCTCAGTTCATATTCTATCTTCTTCAGGCAGTCCACGATGATGCCGCGTTCCTGTTCGGAGAGGTGCAGAGCCTCGTTCTGCGCGTAGTCCAGGAAAGTGTAGCGGTTTATCTTCTTGCCCAAGGACGTGCCGTAAATTAGGTCGGGATGAAACAGAAGTCCGTAAACATCGTGGCGAACCACGTCGGTTTCGTGTTCCACCCCCACAATCTGACCGGGGGCGAAGCTCACGACGGTGCCTTCCTGATAGTCGTAGTACTGCCGGCCGTATTTAATCTTGCAGTTGGCGTCGTTCTTCAGGTAGAGCGCGTACACCTCGTAATGCATGCGGATATGGTTCACCGACTTGGTGGCCTTGTTCAGGTCGATCACCGCCACCAAAGGGTGTTGCGTGGGCAAGCCGTAGAGCTTGTTGTAGGTGTCGATGTCGAGGTTCACGATTTCGTTCATGGTTGTATCGTATGCGTTGACGCCACAAAAATACGGTATTGCGGGGATAAACGCGGCCTTCCGCCCCCACAAACCCCAATCGGGTCATGCTTCGGGAATCGGGGTTATCGGCGGCCGCTACGGAAGAAACGGCGCGTTTTGCAATTCTCGCCCAAAGATGTACCTTTGCAGCGGCTTTTTGGTCGGAAGCGTTGGGAACGCGCTGATTCACAATAGCGGTTCCCTTTCCGATAATTCAGGAACACGGTGAAAATCCGTGACAGTACCCTCTACTGTGATTCTCGATGAAGCCGGACAACACGTCACTGTGCCGCAAGGCATGGGAAGGCGTCCGGGGGAGAGATAAGTCAGGAGACTAGCCAAAAAGAAGTCGGAAGTTTCTTTGCCTTGGGGATAAAGGCGAAAAACAGAGCGGTTCACGCTTGTCTGATTTCCTTTTCTATGTCTGTATGGGTCTGAAAGCCGCCAACAAGGCTGCCCATGTTGCGGAAGTTTAAAAACCACATCCTGTTTCCTTTCTGTCTGCTTGCGGTCGTTCCGACCATGCAGGCCAAGGACTTTTGCAAGCTTTCCGAACCCGCCGGCAACGACAGCATCAGCAGGCACTACTATCTGGACGAAGTGGTCATCAAGGCCCCCACCAAGGAAATCATCGCGCCCCAGAAACTGGAAGGCAAGACCTTGGAACGCCTCAACAGCCTTTCGGTGGCCGACGCCATCCGCTTTTTTTCCGGCGTGCAGATCAAGGACTACGGCGGCGTGGGCGGGGTCAAGACCGTGAATATCCGCAGCATGGGCACCAACCAGATGGGCGTGTATTACAACGGCATCCAGCTGGGCAACGCCCAGAACGGGCAGATCGACTTAGGCAAATTCTCGCTCGAGAACATCGACGAAATCGCGCTCTACAACGGGCAGAAGAGCGATATCCTGCAAAGCGCCCGCGAGTTCGGATCCTCGGGCAGCATCTACCTCAACAGCCGCCGCCCCAAGTTCGAGGACGGCAAGAATTTCCACCTGCGGGCAGGCATGAAGGCCGGTTCATTCGCCCTCGTGAACCCCTCCCTGCTGATGGAGTACAAGATCAACGACAAGATCAACGTGTCGATGAACGCCGAAGTGCTGAACTCCAACGGCAAATACAAGTTCCGCTACCGCCGCGTCACGCCCTCGGGCCAGGTGGCCTACGACACCACCGCCGTGCGGCAGAACGGAGACATCAACGCCGTGCGTGTGGAAGCCGGGCTGAACCACTACTACTCCCACACCGGCTTCTGGAAATTCAACGCCTACCACTACAATTCCGAACGCGGCGTGCCGGGCGCCATCGTGAACAATGTGTGGCGGCGCGGGGAACGCCTCTGGGACAGGAACAGCTTCGTGCAGGCCTCCCTCCAGGACAAGTTCTTCGACCGCTGGAACCTGAAGGTGAACGCCAAGTACGCCTACGACTACACCCGTTACGTGAACAACGACGACAAGCTGATACACGTCGACAACATCTACGTGCAGCGCGAAGCCTACCTGTCGGTGGCCAACAAGGTGGAGATCTTCAGGTGGTGGGACGCCTCCCTCGCCTACGACTTCCAGTGGAACGGCATGGAGGAATTCATCAACGTAAGCCGTAATTCCCACTGGCTGGCGGCGGCCACGGCCATGAACCTCTTCGGCCATGTCAAGGTGCAGGCTTCGGTGCTCGGCACCTTCATCAACGAGGAATCCCGCGGACGGGACAACGTGCCCAAGAAATACAAGGTGACGCCGGGGCTTTTCCTCTCCTACCAGCCGTTCAGGAAAATCGGCCTGACCCTGAACGCCTTCTACAAGCAGGCCTACCGTTACCCCACTTTCAACGACCTGTATTACACCGATATGGGCAACGCCTACCTCAAGCCCGAACTGGCAGTGCAGCACGACGTGGGCATCACCTACAGCTTCGAGCGCAAAGACAAGGTGTTCCACCGTTTTGAAATCAAGGTGGACTACTACTACAACCGCGTGAAAGACAAAATCATCGCCTATCCCAAGGGGCAGCAGTTCCGCTGGACGATGCTCAACCTCGGGCGCGTCAAGATAAACGGGGTGGACGCCAACGCGCAGTTCACGCTGCAATTCCCGCACCAGTGGTCGCTTACCGGCAAGCTGCAATACACCTATCAGACCGCCATCGACGTAACCGACCCCTCCGACACCTACTACAAAGACCAGATTCCCTACATTCCCTGGCACAGCGGCTCGGCGGTGGGCATGCTCTCGTGGCGCAACTACGCGCTCAACTACAGCTTCATCTATGTGGGCAAGCGCTACAACCAGCAGGAGAACATCATCTACAACTACACCCAGCCCTGGTACACCCACGACCTCTCCATTTCGGGCGCGTGGAACATCAAGAAGATACGCCTTAAGGCGATGGTGGAAGTGAACAACCTGCTGGGGCAGGACTACGACGTAATCTTGAATTACCCGATGCCCAAACGCAATTACCGGGTGTCACTCACGGTGGAATTCTAAAGGCTGAACCGGCATGAAGACAACACGCTACATACGAACCTTGCTTGGCTGGACGGTGCTGTTGCCGGCGGTTCTGCTGTGCTTTGCCGGCTGCCGCAAGGATGAAATCGTGGTACCCTCCGAATACGAACTGCTGCCGATTCCCGTGCGCGCCGAAGCCTCTTTCGCCGACAACGAGCCCATCGGCATGTACCTGCTCAACGAGGGCAACATGGGCAGCAACAAGGCATCCATCGACTATCTCGACTTCGTGAACGGCTACTATATCCGCAATATCTACGCCGAACGCAACCCCACCGTCATCAAGGAACTGGGCGATGTAGGCAACGACATCCAGGTGTACGGCAGCAAGCTCTACGCGGTGATCAACTGCTCGCACAAGGTGGAGGTGATGGATGCCCGTACCTGCGTGCGCATCGGGCAGATCGACATTCCCAACTGCCGCTACATCCGTTTTTACAACGGCAATGCCTATGTATCGGCCTACGTGGGTCCTGTTTCGATAGACCCCGACGCCCAGTTGGGCGCGGTCTTCGAAATCGACACCGCCACCCTGCAGGTTACCCGACAGGTAACGGTGGGCTACCAGCCCGACGAACTGGACATTCTGGGCGAATACATCTACGTAGCCAATTCGGGCGGCTACCGCGTGTCCGACTACGACTACACGGTGTCGGTGGTGGAACGCTACGGCATGAAGCAGGTGCAGAAGATTCCCGTGGGGCTGAACCTGCACCGCCTGCGCAAAGACCGCCACGACCGGCTTTGGGTGAGCTCGCGCGGCAACTACAAGGACGTGCCTTCCCGCCTGTACCTTTTGGCGCGCAAGAACAGCACCACCAAGGAAATGGCGGTAACCGACACCTTCGACATTCCCTGCTCGGAATTCGCCATCCAAGGCGACTCGCTCTATTTCTACAGCGTGAACTGGAACGAGCAGAACGAGGTGAACCAGGTTTCCTACGGCATCCTGAACATCGCCACCAAAACCTTGGCCTCCTCCTCGTTCATCACCGACGGCACCGAGAAGGAAATCAAGATTCCCTACGGCATCGCGATCAACCCCTATAACGGCGACATTTATGTAACGGATGCCAAGAACTACGTGTCGAGCGGGGTGTTGCACTGCTACGGCAAGGACGGCAAGAAGAAATGGAGCGTGCGCACGGGCGACATTCCCGCGCACATGGCGTTTCTCTATAAAAACAATTGAGTATGAAAAAGTTTGCGAACGTATACGGATTATGGCTTATCGGAGCGGTGCTTCTGCTCTGTGCCTGCCATCGGGAGATTCCGATGGTGAGCCTGGGCATCGACGACACCTACGCCGTTCCCCGCATGAAGGCCCTCACCCTGCATCCCGAATTCAGCGGCGACCGCTACCTGTGGCATCGAATCGACAGCACGGGGCGCGACACCTTGGTTTCCACCGAGCGCGACTTTATCTTCTGCTCCGAGAAACCAGGCGTGTTCAACTTCCGCCTGCATATCGAAGACCCCGTGAACCCCTACACGCACGAGGTCTCGATTACCGTGTGGGAAGAAGAAGTGGCCTACAGCCCCTACATCGCCAAGGTGTATGAATACTGCCCGGCGCCGGGTCAGTTCGTCAACATGATGCCCGAATACGAAAAGGGCGACACCTATGCCGACATGCTCAAGAAGGCTGAGGAATCGGTCGCGGGCAGCAACGACGTGATGATTTCCTTGGGCGCTTTCGGCGGCTATGTAACCTTCGGCTTCGACCACAGCGTGGTGAACGTGCCGGGGCAGTACGACTTCAAGATTTACGGCAATGCGTTCTATGCGGCGGAGAATCCCAATCCCTCCAATCCTGATGCGGGCGGCAGCAGCGAGCCGGGCATCGTGATGGTGTCGTTCGACCGCAATCAGAACGGACTGCCCGACGATGAATGGTACGAACTGGCCGGTAGCGAATACTCCAAGCCCGAAACCAAGCACCGCTACAGCATCACCTACCACCGCCCCGAGACACCGCACACCCCCGTGCCCCATCCCACTCTGCCGGGCATTTCCGACACGGCCTACATCCGCTTTACCGACAGCGAGGGCAAGACCGGCTACGTGCCCAGGAACGCCTTCCACAACCAGGATTACTTTCCGCAGTGGACCACGGCGCAGACCCTTACGTTCACCGGCACCCGCCTGGCCGACAACGCCGTGGACGAAAGCGGAGAGGGCAACTTTTACGTACTCTATCCCTACGACTGGGGTTATGTGGACAACCATCCCAACGAAGCCGAGAACAAATCGAGCTTCAACATTGAATGGGCGGTGGACGAAAACGGCAATCCCGTGCACCTGCCCTGCATCGATTTCGTGCGGGTCTATACGGGTGTGAGCCAAAGCTGCGGCTGGCTGGGCGAAACCTCCACCGAGCTTTCGAAAGCCGAAGACCTGCATATAGAAAAGAACAGCAAATAAAGAAGTAATGAAAAAGATATTGTTTGTCGTTTTGAGCCTGACAGCTTCGCTCTGCCTGCGGGCGGAGGAGAAGCCCGACTACACCAAGGGCGTGTTTATCCTCAACGAAGGCTGGTACGGACATCAGAACTCCACCATCAACTTTTTGAGGGATAACGGCGAATGGGAATACCGCGTGTTCCAGAAGGAGAATCCGGGCAAGGAATTAGGCTGCACCAGCCAGTTCGGCGCCATCTTCGACAACCGCCTGTTCGTCATCATCTCCAAACAGGCGCGCGACATGGGCGCAAATGTTACCGGCGGCCGCATCACCGTCTGCGATGCCAGTACCATGGAATGCCTCAAGCAGATAGAGAACATCGCCACCGATGCCGAGGGCAATTCGATAGCCGACGGCCGCGCCTTTGTGGGCGTGAACCCGCAGAAAGGCTACGTTTCCACCAACAACGGCATCTACGTGTTCGACCTTGAGAAATTAGAGGTGGGCAGGATGATAGACAGCACCGGCAGTGCCGACGGCGGCCTGTATTCGAACCAGTGCGGCACCATGCTTGCCGACAGCAACCTGGTCTTTGCCGTCCACCAGACCCAAGGCTTGCTGGTTATCGATGTTGAAAAAGACTCGGTGGTGCGCGTTATCGGCGCGCCGGTGGAGGAAGTGAACGGCAAGGCCACCAAGCGCGGCTTCGGTTCCATCGTGCGTTCCAAAGACGGCATGATGTGGCTCAGCGTAGCCGCCGACCTGAGCGGCCGGGGTTCCACGGTGGACTATTTCTTCAAATTCGACCCCGTAACTTTCGACACCGTGCGCATATCCCTGCCCGAAGGCTACGGCCTGCCTTCTTCCTGGTATGCGTGGACGGCAGACGCCTTCTGCGCCTCCGAACAGCAGAACAAACTCTATTGGAAGAAAGCGAACGGCGGCTGGTTCACCAACAGCGAGATTGTCTGCTACGACATCGACAGGAACGAGGCCTCCCTCTTTTTCGACACCCAGGAATTGGGCTGGTATATCTACTGCGGCGCGGGCTTCCGCGTTCACCCGCAAACCGACGAGATGTATGTTTCGCTCTACTTGGACAATCTCAAACAGACCTACCGCACCCTCAGACTGAACAACAAGGGCGAGGTGCTGGCCACCTACGAGATGATAGACAACTACTGGTTTCCCGCCCTCACCATTTTCCCGGCGGCCTCCGACAGCATTCCCGAAGAGCCGGATCCAAATGAACCCATCACCCCCGGCGACACCCTGGCCAACGGCGTCCAAATCCGTTGCGAGGTGAGCTTCTATCCTAATCCTGCCACAGAAACGGTCTATGCCAAGGGTGAATATGAACGCTTGCAGGTGTATGACCTGACGGGGCGCCTGCAACACACCTTCCGTGGCGAAAAGCGGATTGATGTGCGGGATTGGAAACCGGGCGTCTATTTCTTCCGCGCCACCGACAGGCGAGACGGAACGGCGGTGTACAAAATCGTGATACGCTAACAATTTAAATTCAATACTATGATGAAAAACAAACTGATGTGGTTTGCCGTCATGCTATTGACGGTATCCACGGCTTTCGCGCAGAAAGCCACCTTCAAGGTGCAGGGCATCGAACGCCCCGACCTGGAGCAGAGATTCTCTCAAAAGAAACCCGTGGCGAAAGCCGAAGCAAAGGCGGATGAAGCCACCTTCTCGTTCGCCGACATCAACTTCTGGGTAGGCGAAGGCACCAACCAGGCCGCCTTGGTCATCGACTGGCACGATGAATCTCTGGATCACGCCTTGGTTTGGGGCTTCCGCTGGAACGGCGAGGCCACGGGCTACGATATGGTGGCCGCGGTAGCCGCGGCCGATCCCCGCTTCACCTTACTGACCCACGAAACCAACTTGGGCAATACGGTGGCCGGCTTGGGGTTCAACAGGCATCAGCCCGACCAAACCAAACTGCTTTACATAAAGGGCAACGATACCACCCGCTACACGCCTCAGAACGGTGTGGTAATCACAGATGATTACAACTACGATGACTGGTCGTGTTCGGATTCCAATGCCTTGTGGAGGTCAGGCTGGTATGAGGGCTATTGGTCTTATCAGGTGGCGGACAATATTTCGGCAGATTTCACCTACTCCAGCGTAGGTGCTTCTTCCCGCGAACTGGCCGACGGCTGCGTGGACGGCTGGTCGTTTGCTTCTCTGGATGGCGGGTATGAAGGATCCCTGCCCCGTTCACCCTTCGAAGCGGCAAGCGTTCCGGTTGCGGAGATAATATTGAATGTTCAGGATTCCACCTTAACGGTTGACGACACCTTAACCTTGGAAGCCGTCATCACTCCCGAAAACGCCACCGACAAGAGCGTAAGGTGGACATCGACCGATGAAGCCGTGGCGAGCGTGAATGCCCAAGGCGTGGTGAAAGCCCTCGCTGAAGGCAAGACCCTGATTATCGTGACCACCGAGGACGGCGGCTTTGCCGACACCTGCACCCTCATAGTGAAAGCCAAGCAGGTAATACCCGTAGAACCCGACCCGATTGCGGTTACGGATGTTCGCCTCGACATTGCCGATTCCACCCTGTATATCGACGACACCTTGGCCTTGACCGCCACCATGCTTCCCGATACGGCCACCAATAAGAACGTAACTTGGAGAAGCACCGATGAAGCCGTGGCCACTGTGAACGCCCAAGGCGTGGTGAAGGCGGTTGCCGAAGGCCAGGCCTTGATTATCGTTACCACCGTGGACGGCGGATTTGCCGACACCTGCACCCTCACGGTGAAGAAAGAAAACGGAAACACCGAGCCTGCCTTTACGTTCGACGACATCAACTTCTGGGTGGGCGAAGGCAGCAACCAGGCCGCCTTGGTCATCGACTGGCAGGACGAAAGATTGGATCACGCCCTTGTATGGGGCTACCGCTGGAACGGCGAGGCCACCGGCACGGATATGATCATAGCCATTGCCCAAGCCGACCCGCGCCTCACCTTGCTCACGCACGAAACGCAGTACGGCAACACGGTGGCCGGCATCGGATTCAAGCGGAACGCACCGGGTGAAATCACGCTGACGTTCGCCCCCGAGGGAGAGGAAGCCCGTGTCGTGGTGCCTGAAAACGGTATCGTGATTGCCGACAACAGCGATTATGATTCGTGGTCGGCTTCCGAAGACGCCTTGTGGAGATCGGGCTGGAACACCGGTTATTTCTGGGCTTATCTGGTTGCGGACGATGCCGCAGACGAGTTGATTTCGGCCTCTATGGGTGCTTCCGACCGCAAGCTGACCAACGGATGCATGGATGTATGGAACTGGGATTCCTATCCTTCTTCCACCGAACCGCGTATGCCTTATGAAGCGGTAACCCCCATTTCCATTATTCCGGCTACGGGCGTAAGCCTCGATATCGCCGATTCCACCTTGAATATCGGAGATTCCTTAGCCTTGACCGCTACCGTACTTCCCGACACGGCCACCGATAAGAGCCTAACATGGAGAAGCACCGATGAAACGGTGGCCACCGTGAACGCCCAAGGCATGGTGAAAGCGATTGCCGAAGGCAAGGCCTTGATTATCGTGACCACCGTGAACGGCGGTTTTGCCGACACCTGCACCATTACGGTTATCAAGAATAACGGCGGCAACGACACCACCGCCAACCAAGGCGATCAGGTCATCGCGGTTTCTGTGTACCCGAACCCCACGGCCTCGGATGTAAACGTGAAGTTGGATGAAGCGACTCTCTTGGAAGTATTCGCCTCCAACGGCCGCCTGATGATCAGCAAGGAAGTTCCCGCCGGCATCCAGACCATCCGTCTTGAAACCAGCGGTATCTACTTTATCCGTGTGTCTTCGGGCAACCGCAGCACGGTAATGCGCGTCATCAAGCGGTAACGTCCTGTTTTCCGCATTACGCAAGAAGGCGGCTCGTTCGAGCCGCCTTCTTCTTTTATACCATGATTCAAGATTGATTTCCTCACGATGTACTTAGTCATGTTCCCGGTATTTGGATCCAGACAACGGGGTGCAACATAGAATCCGGGGCGCAACATAAGTTGTAAAGTTATGCTGCACGATCAAAACCCAAAATGGCTTTGAACGGCTTCCAATGGCACATCTGAATCTTTTTTTTTAAACGGGGAAACTTCTTCCGGGGGGAGTCATGTTGCACCGGAAAGCGCACAGACACTGAACCTTAAACGAAAAAAGGAAGCCTTTCAGACTTCCCTCTTGCGGTCCGGACGAGACTCGAACTCGCGACCCCATGCGTGACAGGCATGTATTCTAACCAACTGAACTACCGGACCTGCTCAATTGAGGCTGCAAAGATACGCATATTTTTTAAATCTCCAAACAAAAAATACGCATCACGCCTCAATATTTTTTCTATGCCTCTTCGGCCAAAGCGTTCGCCCCGCTTACGATTTCCAGCAATTCGTTCGTAATGGCCGACTGCCTCAATTTGTTATACTTCAGATTGAGTTCCTTGATCAATGCTTCGGCGTTTTCGGAAGCCTTGCTCATGGCCGTCATTCGCGCCCCGTGTTCGGCCACCAGCGACTGACACAAGGCCAGATAAAAATACAATACCGACACCATGGGCAACATCGTTTCGATTACCGTCGGCGCATCGGGCAGAATATCCACCTTGTTCGAAAACAACAGGCCGAAATCCACCGCCGAAGACGCATCTTCGAGAGCCGCCGCCGAAGACGCCTTACGGCGCTCATCCTCCAAGAGCCTTACACCGGCATCCAGGATATAGTCTATCGGCAACACCTTCCGGGCCCTGACAATCTGCGTGGCGGCATTTATCGGCTTTTCGCACACCAGATCGATACGGTGAAAAACACCTTGCAGGTATTGTTCCGTAAGCTGCCGCATAAAGGCCGCCACATCTTCGTAGGCGGCTTCGGAAGGAGAAAAGCCCGGTATCTCGGAAATCACATGATCCTTCCCCGCGAAATACGAAACGGCACGGTTCCCTATCGGCAAAACCTCCACATCCCGCGCCGGCAAATGCCCGTACGCCCGCTTGATATAAATTTCGGCCTCCTTGCACACATTGGTGTTGAAACTGCCGCACATTCCCTTATCGGAAGCCAGCACCAACACCAAAACCCGGTTCTCTTGGGAATACCCCTGATGCAAAAGACAATTCAGACCGTTACATTCGGCACTGTCCGCCACATTCCGGTAAATTTCCAACAAGCGGAAACACAATGCGCGCACATGGGCAGTCTTCTGCTGCGCCTTACGCAACTTCGACACCGACACCATTTTCATGGCCGAGGTAAGCTGCTGCGTGGAGCGAGCTGATTCCAAACGGGTCCTGAGTTCCTTTAAGCCAGCCATGCCTCTTTATTCTGCGTTTACGGGAGCCAGATTCTCTACCGAGGCGGCAGCCGTTTCCTTGAGGACCGTTTCGATCTCATCATTCATCTCGCCTGCCGCGATACGGGCCAGCACCTCAGCGTGGTCCCTCCTGAGCAAGCGCAGGTAGTCTTCCTGAAAATCCTCCACCTTATCCACCGGCAGTTTCAACAACAAGCCCTTGACCCCGCAATAAAGCACGGCCACCTGTTCCTCCACCTTCATGGGCGAATATTGCTGCTGCTTGAGCAGTTCCACATTGCGGTGTCCCTTGTCCAAGGCCAGTTTGGTGGCCGGATCCAAGTCGGAACCGAACTTGGAGAACGATTCCAGTTCGCGGAACTGTGCCTGGTCGAGCTTCAGTGTGCCCGCCACCTTTTTCATCGACTTGATCTGTGCCGAACCGCCCACACGCGATACCGAGATACCCACATTGATGGCCGGGCGGATACCGGCGTTGAACAGCCCCGTTTCCAAGAAAATCTGCCCGTCGGTAATCGAAATCACGTTGGTGGGGATATAGGCCGAAACGTCGCCTTCCTGAGTCTCGATAATGGGCAGCGCCGTCAACGAACCTCCCCCCTTCACCTTGCCTTGCAGACATTCGGGCACATCGTTCATCTTCTGCGCCACCTCGTCGGAGCGGATAATCTTGGCCGCGCGTTCCAGCAAACGGGAATGCAGGTAGAATACATCGCCGGGATAGGCCTCGCGTCCGGGCGGACGGCGCAACAGCAGCGACACTTCGCGGTAGGCCACCGCCTGCTTCGACAAGTCGTCGTACACCACCAGGGCATGGCGGCCTGTGTCGCGGAAATACTCGCCGATGGCCGCACCCGCAAAGGGAGCGTAGAACTGCATGGCCGCCGGGTCGGCCGCCATGGAAGCCACCACGATCGTATAGGGCATGGCGCCGTTGTCTTGCAGCGTCTTTACCACCGAAGCCACCGTGGAGCCCTTCTGGCTGATGGCCACATACACGCAATATATGGGATCTCCCGCTTCGTAGCGGGCTTTCTGATTCAGGATGGTATCGATGGCGATGGCGGTCTTGCCTGTCTGGCGGTCGCCGATAATCAATTCGCGCTGGCCGCGCCCGATGGGAATCATCGCGTCCACGCTCTTAAGGCCGGTCTGCAAGGGTTGCGCCACCGGTTCACGGTAGATCACACCGGGCGCCTTGCGTTCCAAGGGCATTTCCAAGAGCTCGCCCTCGATAGGCCCCTTGCCGTCGATGGGCTGCCCCAGGGTGTTGACCACACGTCCCAGCATGCCTTCGCCCACGCCGATAGAGGCGATGCGGTGCGTCCTTTTCACCTTGTCGCCCTCCTGTACTTCCGAAGAGTTGCCCAACATCACCACCCCCACATTGTCTTCCTCAAGGTTGAGCACGATACCGTTCACGCCGGCGGCGGTAAATTCCACCAACTCCCCAGCTTCGGCGTTCTCCAGGCCGAAAACACGGGCGATGCCGTCGCCTGCCTTGAGCACGGTGCCCACTTCCTGCATATCCTCGTTCAGGTTCAGACCCGCCAGCTGGCGCTTTAAAATATCCGTTACTTCCGATGCCTTGATACCTGTCATCTTGTCGTTTTTGTATAATTCTTAATAAATCTAAAAAGTCCGCGTAAGGGTGTCGCCCGAAAGCATTTCCTTTCGGAGTCTTTGCAGACGTCCGGCCACGCTGCAGTCCACGAACTGCCAACCCACCCGGAACGTGAACCCGCCGATAAGCCGAGGTGCCACCTTATTGGTTATCTCCACCTTGATGCCGGGAAAATTCCGGGCGCACCAATCCTCAAAAGCCTTGAGCTCGGTTTTGTTGAGCGGCTGCGGCGTACCTATCACCGCATGGGCGATGCCTTTCCTGCGGCGGTACAGATCCACGTAATCGTGAATAATGCCGTCCACATCGGCACTCCGGTTCTTTTCCACAATCAGATTGAGGAAACGCACCGCAAGACTGTCCAACCTGCCTTGAAACAGGTCGGCCAGCGTCTGTTTCTTCAATTTAACCGACACCACCGGGTTCGACATCCATGCCCTGAGCTGCCGGTCCTGCGCGAAAAACATCCGCAAAGCGACCATTTCCTGATAGACCGCCTCGTTCTGATGCTGCTCTTCCGCCAGTTCGTAAAGCGCGCGGGCATAGCGTATGTTCGCCTTCGAATGTTGCATGGCCTAAAGATTCACCTTCTTTAACTCCTGTTCCACCAAAGCCTGCTGACGGTCACGGTCGGACAGTTCCCTGCCCAGCACCTTTTCGGCCACATCCAGCGAAACCGAGGCCACCTGATTCTTTATATCCTCCAGGGCCATACGCTTTTCGCGCTCGATATCGTTCCTGGCCGAAACCATCATGCGGTCGTACTCGACCCTGGCCTTCTCGCGGCTTTCGTCTTCGATGCGGCGCCTTATCTGGCTGGCTTCTTCCAGAATTTTCTCGCGTTCGCTACGCGCCTGAGCCATCATCGTCTTGTTTTCCGACTGGATGCGCTCCATTTCCTCGCGCGTGGCCTCCGCCTGGTTCAAAGCCGTGCTTATCTTTTCCTCCCGCTTCTTGATCATTCCGTTGATGACGGGGAACGCCCATTTCTTGAGAATGAAGAAAAGGATGAGGAAAATCAGGCACGTCCAAAACAGCACGCCGATTCCCGGCATTACCAATTCCATAACAGCAAAGGTTTAAGGCCTACATAACCACGGCCAACAGACCTACCACGACCGCAAACAAAGAAACCCCTTCCACAAAGGCGGCGGTAAGGATCATGCTGGTACGGATGTCGCCGCTCGCTTCGGGCTGACGGGCAATGGATTCCACAGCGCCCTTACCGATGTTACCGATACCGAGGGCGGCGGCGATGGCGGCCAGGCCGGCTCCGATGGCACCGCCCATTTTGCCTAACGCGCTCAAATCGGTAACCGTAGGCAACGCATTGTTCACTGCATCTAAAAGGATGGATAAGGATAACATAATTTTATGGTTTTGATTGTGTTAACAAAATTATTTATGATGTTCAGCGGCGGGGTTCCCCAAGGCATCCGCCAGATACGTACAGGACAAGGTGGTGAAAATATATGCCTGGATAAACGAAACCAAGAGTTCCAGAGCATCGGCGAACAAACCGAACAGGATGGTGAGCGGCGACACCACGAAGCCCATGGCCGTGCTGGCGGCCCCGAAAATCAGCACCAGCGAAACGAATCCCAAGATGATGATATGCCCGGCGGTCATGTTCGCGAACAGTCGTATCATCAGCACAAAAGGCTTCGTTATCAACTCTATGGCTTCGATAAGAGGCATCAGGGGCAAGGGGAACTTCATCCACATCGGCACCCCGGGATTGTTGAAGGTATGCGCCCAGAAATGCTTGGTGGAATGGGCCATCGTGATCAGGTAGGTAAGGAACGCCAGCACGAAGGTTACCGAGATGTTGCCCGTTACGTTCGCCCCGAACGGGAAGAACGGCACGATACCTAGCAGGTTGCCCAACAATATAAAGAAAAACAGGGTCGCCATATAGGGCAGGAACCTGTCGCCCTGCTTCTTGCCGAGGCTCGCATACACCACATCGTCGCGCACGAACAGGAATATCGGTTCGAACAAGGCGGCCACGCCCTTGGGCGCCCTTTCCTCGTTTTTCCTGTATGAACGCACGATAAAGAAGAACAGTATCAGGATTATGACTACCGATACCATCAGCCCGAAAACGGTTTTGGTAATGGAAAAATCCAAGGGTTTCCCGGCGGCGATGCGCAGGCCGCCGTCTTCGGCGGTTTCCAAGGCCACGATCTTGCCTTTGTGGGGATTGTCCTTGCGGAGCTGGAAGTTTTTGTACGTATGTTGCGGATTCTCGAAGCGGGCGGAAGAAAACGTATGCAGCTCACCCTTATAAATCAGGATTACAGGAAGATGCAGTTCCACCTTCTTACCGTTCCAATCGCAGATATGCCAGAAATGCTTGTCGGTTACGTGGTCTAAAATAAGCTCGCCCGCATTGAAACTTTCTTGGGCGGGAGCAGGTTCGGCAGCCTGTTCCTGCGCCACGACAGGGTATACGCCCGCCAAGGCGGAACAACAAACCAAAAGCAATCTCAACAACAAGCCTCTCATTTTACAATCCCGTTTTCTTAAAAGAGCGCGCTGCGAATTTAAGTAAAAGATTTCAAAGCATTAAAAAAATTTGCAGCGAGGCATTAAGTTAAAAATCCTTAAAATTAACATTTATTAACTTAATTTCTTATCGACCAAGCATATAGAACCATACTTTTGCGCCAATCGGACTCCGTGCCCGACCTTAAAACCAAGTACTAATTTCTAACTTAAACAAACAGAACATGAAAGCGATTCTAGCCAAGAAATTCCGCCTGTGGTGGATGTTTCTTCTCCTTCTGATGCTTATCGGGACATCCCCGGTATGCGGACAAAACCCCTATGGTGATTATCCCAGCAACCATCAAAATGTCTTTAGCCTTACGGCAAAATTAACCCACCAAACCAGTTGCTCCCTTAAGAACGAAAATACGCCCCACCATTTTTTGAGATACTATGCCATTATTGTTTCCGAAAACCTATTGCAAACGCTCCGCACTTCCGGATCCGGGCTGGTGGATTTCAAGTTTTCGGCAGAATTGCAAGAAAACAAGACATCACAATTAGATATCCCTCTCGTTGACGACGACCTCTCTTACTGGGGCGAGGAATTCATCGACTGCAACATCAATAAGTATTACATCATCATTGGGCTACAAACCAAATTACGGGATCACAACTCGCAACCGTTGCTTTATACGGACATTCCGAGTCTGTCTTCCCTGATGCAAACCGCTTCTATGGTAAAACCCATCGGAAGTTCCTCTGATTTCAATTCAGAAAAACCGGTTATTGTAAAACTGACCGACATGCTGAATACCACCCTCAGAACCGTTTCATATTCACCCGGATGTGAGGTTGTCGAGTTTAATCTACAGACAAAATGCGGGTTCGTCATCAACGATCCGGAAACCATCTACAAAGGGTACCCCTACCGTATAGCCATAAGCGGTAAAGCGCAGTGCAATACAGCCTCTTTTATAAAATCGCCCGAAACCCATCAGGCGTCACTCAGCTTCAACTATTCGGACAGTATGTTCAATTGGGAATACACGCATGGAAACCTCACGACATATCTTCCTTTGGAACAAGGGAAAAAACACATCACCGTCGCTGTCGAGAAAAACCCCGAACTACCCGTCGGCACAAACATCCTCGTCAGGCTTATGGACGGCAGGGACGGCAATTCAAACAATACGAAAAACATCTGCTTTTATCCAGACATTCCACAGCCCACCCAAACCGGATTCCAACGGATTCCCGAAGGTTCAATCCGGTTACAAGAACTCAAATTGAAATTCAACCGCAGTTTTAACAGTGCCATGGAAGAAAAACCGACATTGCTGACTGTTTATTCCAAAGTGGGACAACAAACGGACGGAACGTTAACAACCAGCGAATCCACCGTTCTCTTTCAAGAAGCCATTGATATGTCTAAATTCAATGGCCTGACATATACAACTTCGGTTGCCAACCATGCAATGACAGAAGGGAAATATTACGTTACCGTGGAAGGCACGGTTAGAAATCAAAGCAACCATCCCACACAGAACACCAACCTGCCCGACAATATAAAATCCGCCATATTTCAGGTTGTGCCCGTTAACGTCGGTTTCAACGACATCGTCATCGAGAAGGTGGAATTCACGCCTCCGGCCTGTTACGGAGGAAAAGGGAAACTTAAGGTTACATTAGGGGAATATTTTGTGCCTTTGGTCTCGAAATATCCCGTTTTCTATTACCTCAAGAACACTGGGATAAAAGGAACAAGCGTTTACGACACCCTCAATTTTCGTTGCACCAATGCCGGAACGCAAAACAATTGTCATTCCACTTTTGAATGCGACCACATCACCTCCGCACACAAAAACTTTAAAATAGTGATTCCCGCCATTACATCCTCCACGGATAAAACCACCGGGGGAAATGCTTCCGATGGTTCCATTTCCGGAGGATTGACCGTTGGAGGAAAGACTTCGGGGGGCAGCGGCAGTCCGGAGGTTAAAGCCACCGGTTCTTCCCCCAACAACGCCAACGAAAAAATAGCTTACTTTCAAATTAATTTCAGCCAGCCCCAACAACTCGACTTTCCGATGGAAGTAAAGCACAACAGCGGCTACTATTACGTGAACCGTCAGCTGAAGATGGCCGACGACGGAAAGATTACCGTTTCGCGCAGCCAGGCGAACGGCGGCACACCGGCCTATTCGTTCTTTTTCCGCGACGATTTCGCCAACCTCACCGACAAGGCGCTTACCGGCGATGTGATTTCCACGCCCAATATCGGCAACCGCTATATCACGATAAAAGACAGCAAGGGTTGCTCCCTGACCAAAACCGCGGCGGTGGGCAACCTCAACGGGGAACTTTTCGTAAAGCTTGATGTAGAACGGAACATCAGCTGCTACAACGTCTACGACGGCATCCTGAAAGCGAGCATCGAAAAAAAGACAAGCAATCCGCTTACTTTCTCGTGGTACAAGAACGGAACACTGCTGCCGGGCAAGACCTCATCCATACTCTACGATCTGGGGCCGGGGACCTACAGGGTGGTGATGACCGACACCAAGACCGGCATGGCCTCGAGCGACGAGCTTACCCTCACCCAGCCGACCCAGCTTAAACTGAGCCTCCAACAAAAAGCCGACGTGGATTGTTTCGGCGACAATACGGGCGTTCTGGCCCTGAAAGGCTCGGGCGGGGTATCGCCCTACCTGTATCTGTGGGACGGCGTGGATTACGGAAGCCTGCGCCGCAACCTGAGCGCAGGGACCTATCGGGTAAAGCTGATCGACCACAACAGTTGCGAACTCAACGCAACCTATACGATAACGCAACCCGATAAATTCGAAATCGTGATCGATTCGGTAATCCACGCGCATTACGGCACAGGAGGTGAATACATTCCCGGGCGCATCATGCTGCATTCGCAAGGCGGCACGAAGCCCTACAAGACCATGGCAACCGATGCCACGGATCTGAACAATCTCGAAGCCGGAACCTATCGTTTTGAACAATACGACACCAAGCAATGCCGTGCCGAAGCAACGGCCACCGTAAACTTTTACGACAAACTGGAAATCAAGATCGTGCAAGACCGGAAGAACCTCTGTGCCGGAGATAAGATCGCCGCCTGCCATGTGGAGATCACCGGGGGCGTTCCGCCTTTCGACATCAGGTGGAGCAACGGAAAGAAACAGGCCGCCATCGACAGCCTGGAAGCCGGTCTCTACAACGTAAAGGTAACCGATGCCGCCGGCGTGACGAAAAGCACGTTTATCAGTGTCATTACCCCCGCCCGCCTGACAATCGATTCGCTCGGCACCACCAATCCCACCTACTACGGCTGCACCGACAACGCCTGCCCGCCCAACGAGTCCGACGGAAAGATTGACTTTACCCTAAAGGGCGGCACCGCGCCCTACACGCAGCATTGGAGCAAAGACGGCCACGGCATAAGCGCCGTACGGTCGGGCGAGGCGAATCTCGCCGCCGGAACTTACGAACTGAGCCTTACCGACCGAAACGGATGCGAGGCAAACCGAAGCTTTATCCTGGCCGACATTCCGCCCCTGCACGTGCAGATAGAAACCGTGCGGTCCATCGACTGCCACGGCAACAACAGCGGCGTTCTCAACGCCCAGGTTACGGGAGGCACACCGCCCTACCGTTACACATGGGCGAACATGGAAGACACCAACGCCACGGTAGAAGGTTTGGCAACGGGAGTCTATCAGGTATCCGTAACGGATTCCTTAGGCGTGCAGGCCAGCGCGAGCCTGTTGCTCGAAGAACCCGAAGCGCTGCGGATTCTCGTGGATTCGGTGGTCCAACCCTCCTATCCCGGCAGCGAGAACGGCATCGCCTTTGAACGCCGATCCAACGGCAAAATCCACACTTCGGCGCAAGGCGGTACACAGCCGTATCAATTCTCGTGGAAAAACGAAGCAGACGACATAATCGGGAACCAGGCCGAATTAACGGGCCTTTCTGACGGAACTTACCGCCTGAACCTGCGCGACCAGTCCGGATGCCTGGCCGACACCAGCCTTGAACTGCCTTATGTGGAAGCCCTGCTGTGTTCGGCGAGCATCGAAAAACCGGTATCCTGCTTCGGCATGGCCGATGCCCTGCTGCAAGCCCATATCCAAGGCGGGAAACCGCCCTATGCGATCGAATGGCTGCAAAACGGAAGCGGGCCTGTGGGAAATCTGGCACGCCTGGAAAACCGGGCGTGCGCCAACTATACACTGAGGGTTACCGACAGTCTGGGCGTACAGGCTTCTTTCGCTCTTTATCTGCCCCAGCCCGACAGCCTGCAAGTGGACTTGGCGGCCACCAACGGGCTTTGCCACAACGATTCGGGCGGGATGGCCGTGGCACTCGTGCAAGGAGGCACCCTGCCCTACACCTACCGCTGGAACACAAACGGCCACGAATGGATTTCGGAAGACTCGCTGCTTACCCGGCTCGAGAACGCCGACATCCGCCTCTCGGCAAGCGACCGCCGGGGCTGTACCGCTTCGGCATCCGTTTTCGTTACCGCACCTGAAGCCCTGGTGTTGGAACATATCTCCGCCGACCCCACCTACGCAGGCAGCCAGTGGCAGCAACACGTGCCCGTAGCCCAAGACGGTGCCATAGAACTCTTTGCCCAAGGCGGCACCGCCCCTTACCGTTTCCTGTGGAACGGGGAGGAAGGCGGGAACACAAAAGAGGGCCTGGACAGCGGTTCCTACCGCCTTTCCGTGATAGACGCCCATAACTGCCGTCTCGATAAAACCGTTCGGCTGAACCGCACACCCAACCTGCTTACGGAACTTTCAGGCGTACAGGAACCGCTCTGCGCCGACTCGCTTACCGGTATGTTCAGGCTCTCGGTGCAGGGAGGCCTGCCTCCCTACACCTTCGACTGGTACCGAAACGGCAAGTGGATCGGCGACGATTCGCTCTACCTGCGCGAACACATGGGGGCCGGCACCTACAAGGTTTCGGTGCGCGACGCTAACGGAATCACCGGCAGCGACAGCCTCGCGATGCACGAACCGGAACGGGTGCTTGTACGGGCGCAGATAGAGGACGCCACCGCCTGGACCCTCGCCAACGGCGGCATCTCCACCGAAATTTCCGGCGGCGTTCCTCCCTACACGCTCTCTTGGAGCAACGGCAGCAGGGAGAACGCCATCTCCTGGCTGAAACGGGGCGGCTATCGCCTGGATGTTTACGACGACAACCGCTGCCATTCGGAACACCGGTATATGGTAAACAGCCCCGATTCGCTGTTCATTTCTTCCCTGGCCATACAGCATTGCCGCGATGGGAAACAGGACGGTGCGGTCAGGTTGAGCCTGCAGGGAGGCCTGCCGCCCTTCCGTTACGAATGGAAAGACAATGCAGGGAAGCTTATCCATGCCGATTCCGGAAACGCACGCCTGTTAAGCATAGAAGGCCTTAACCCCGGCATCCACCGTTTCTACCTTGTAGATTCGGGCGGGGCGGTCATCGACCGGTTGTTCGAAATCTCCATGCTCCGCCGGTTGGAAGCCGCCCTGCTGCTCGAAAGCCCCATCCTCTGCCACGGAGAGGCGACCGCTGCCATACAGGCCTGGATCCGGGGCGGCAAAGAGCCCTACTCCTGCACTTGGCACACCATTCCCGACAGCCTGCAAGCCTATATCGTTCCCCTAAACGACAACACACGGCTGGAGAACCTTCCAGCGGGAACCTACCGTCTGTCCGTAAGGGATGCCGCCGGAGACACCTGTTCCCGAACGCTTGCCGTAACGCAGGCTCCGGCCCTGGGCGTGCTCGCCGACGTATATCCCGCCCCTGACTCCGACACCGTGAACGACGGCTGTCTCGTGCTCCGCCCGCAGGGTGGCCGGCCGCCCTACCGCTACCTATGGAATACCGGCAACACCTCGGCAAGACAGGATTTCTCGCGGAACACGCGGTATGAGGCCATGGTTACGGATGCCGAAGGCTGCACCGCCCTTATCGACCTGGATTCGGTGGTTTCCAACAACATCCAGCTGCAGCTGACCCAAACCGCCGATATTCTCTGCTTCGGCGAGGAGACCGGCGCCCTTCGCGTGGAGATTTCCAACGGCAAGCCGCCCTTCGCCATCCTGTGGTCGAACGGCGCCACCCAAGACAGTATCGCGAACCTGGCCGCAGGCCTGTACACCGTAAGGGTAAGCGATGCCTACGGCAGAACGGATTCGGCCCGTTTCCTGATCCGACAGCCCGAGGAACTTCACAACGGAATCACGGTGGAAAGGCCTTCCTGCCAAGGATTTTCCGACGGCTCGATACGGCTTGAAACCGAGGGTGGCAACGGGTATTACACCTACGCCTGGAACACGGGCGAATACACCGCCGGACTGTCGAAGCTTAGGCAAGGCACCTACATCGTGCGCACCGCCGACCGCCTGCAATGCACCCGCACCGATACCGTGGTGCTTACAGAACCCGAAAGGCTGCACTGCGCCCTGCTGATCGATTCGATCGTGTGTCCCGACGAAAGCGGCCGCATCGACTACCACGCCCATGGCGGCACCGAACCCTACCTTTACCGCTGGAGCCTGCACAATAGGTGGGGCGGCGAAGAACTCCAAAGCGGCGGACAGGCCCTGATAGACCCGGCCGGAGCGGGCTGGTACAGCCTGAACGTCACCGACCGAAACCGCTGCGCTTTCGACACGGGAATGTTGCTGGTCAACCCCGTGCCGCCCTCCTACCGTCTCAAAGACACCCAAAGCCTCTGCTTAGGCCAAAGCCTGTACCTGCTGCCCGAAGGCTGCGATACGCTCGACGGCATGCAGTTCCTCTGGATCTATCCCGACGGAAAGATTTCCGAGAGCGCCGGCATTCAAACGCAGGCCGCCGGACTGCACAGGCTCACCCTGATCCAGAACCGCCGTTGCGTATATCGCGACAGCGTGCTGGTGGAGGCCTTCAACGACAGCATACACGCCGAATTCTGGGTGAGCAGCAGCATTACCGCGCGGCAGAGCTGCCTGCTGGTGAACCTTTCCGAACACCACCCCGACAGCATAGCCTGGCACGTGCCAAGCAATGTAAAGGTGCTGAACCGCGAGGGCAATTACTTAGAAGTGCAGTTCCCCTCCGAGGGTACCTACACGGTGGGCATGACCTCCTACAAGGGTGCCTGCTCGGAATCCACCTTCCGCCAGGTGGAAGTGATGGCCGAACAATACCGGACGGCTGAGAATCCCGCCACTCCGCGCCTGCGCTGGCAGCTGGCGCCCAACCCGACCCGCACCAACTGCCTGCTTACCGGCCAAAGCGACCGCAAGCTCCTGGTGCGCTACCGCCTGGTACGCGCCGCCACCGGACAGGTGATCGAGCACGGAAACTTCAGCATGGAGAAAGACGGCACCGTTTCGCAAACCATCTTCAAGGGGCACGAAACCGCCGGCATGTATATCCTGCTGCTGGAATACGGCAACCAGAACAAAAGCTTCAAGATCGTCAAACTCTAAAAAACACCGTCATGAACAGAATCAACATTCCCTGCAAGCTTATCATGCTGCTATTCCTGCTGCCCGCCTTCCCGGCGGGCGGCGCCTACGGGCAGACCGTCTCGCCCGTAAGCTCGCAGACTTTCCTGCACGCGCCCTACCAATACAACATCAACAACTGGGCCAATATGCCCGACAACCGCCTGCGCTTGCGGCTGCGGCTGCTCGACACACGCGTGGAGAACGCCACCCTGCTGCTTCGGATGCGCATGGTAAGCGAGAACCTGTCGGTAGAGAACGCCATGCCGCTGCCCGTGCCCGTATCGCTGGCGGGCGGCGGTGAAGTGGAACTGGGCGCCTACGACCTGCGCACCCATTTCCTGCCGGCCAACCTAAGCTACGCCGGCAACGGCAAACAGGCCTTCCTGCAATCGGGCGGCATGCTGCCCGACGGGGTTTACCGCCTCTATTTCGAAGTCTATGAAGCCAGGTCGGGCAACAAGGTCTCGATTCAGGAAAGCCCCGCCATCTTTAAACTCGTGGCGGGCGATCCTCCGCTCATCAACACGCCCCGATACGGCAGCACGCAGTATTACGGCAAGCAGAGCGCCATCCGCTTTCAGTGGACGCCGCGCCACCTGCACGTGGCGGGATTCTTCCAGACCGAATACACCTTCGAACTGGCCGAGATTCCCGAAGGTGCCGAAAACTGGAAGGAATACTTCTACACCCTGCCCCTTATCCTCAAGACCACCACCTCCCGGCCCTTTTACGACTACGGTCCCGAAAGCCCGCAGCTGATTCCCGGCAAACGCTACGCCTTCAGGGTGCGCGCCGCCTGCTCCAATGCCGAGAACGAACAGCTCTACATCAAGAACGACGGCTACAGCGAGGTGTTCCTGCTTTACTACGAAGAAGACTGCCCCATCGTGCCGCAACTGCGCATTACCGACGTACGTTCCACCACCGCCACCATCGCCTGGAGCGAACTGGTGGAGGCCCGGTCCTATACGCTGCAATACCGCAAGAACGGCAAGCCCGACGCCCGTTGGTTCAAGGTTAAGGATGAACTGCCCGCCGGCACCACGATGTACCGGCTCACGGACCTTGCACCCGCCACCGGCTACGAATGCAAGCTTACGGTTCAATGCTCCTATTCACAGAGCGAGAACGATGCCGTGTATCGCTTCACCACGCTGTCGGACGACAATGCCGGGCTTAAATGCGGCAAGCACGAGCCCAAGGACACCGAGCCCAAAGACCAGACCCCGCTCAAGCAACTGCTGCGCTTCGACCAAGTGCGCGCCGCCAACGGCTTCGTATTCGAGATCGAGGAAGCCGAGGGGCAGGAAGGCGTGTTCAGCGGCACGGGCTACACGCATATCCCGCTTTTAGCCAATACGGGCGTAAAGGTAAGGTTCAAGAATATCTTCGTAAACAAGAACTACGAACTCGTTTCGGGCGTGTTTACCGCCGAAAGCGACACCAAAAGCCTTTGATGGAAATAAAAACCCCTTTCCCTATGCACGGAAATCCGCACAAAGTTCCGCCCTGAGCCCCTGCAGCGCACGGCAGCCCTTCTTGTGCAAGAGGCCTCGCCCACGCCCGAACGTACGGCAGGCGTAGCGCATATAATCCTGCCAGAATGCGCGGGTAAGCATCCAGCTTGCCAACAGCAGCGCGAAGCAAGCCCAGGCCCAAGCCGTTGCCACGCCCATACACGAAACAATCACCCAATAGGCGATGATATAGACGAGGTAGAAAGCTCCGGTAAACAGCAGCTGGGTAAGCACGAAGTCGAAACTGGAGCGCAGCATCCTGTTCTTGATACGCAGGGCGATTCCGGCGGCCTTGCGCCGCCCCAGCAGCACGGGCAGGCCGGTAAAGCAGAGTCCGTAGAGGGCAAAGGGCAGGCCGAGCAGCAGCAAGAGGAAACGCCCGGCCACTTCGGGGAGCGAAGCCGGTTTCTCCACTTCTTGCGTGCTCACGTTCAGCGCGGCCAACGCCTTGCGGTATGCCTCGGTCTTTTCGCGGAGAAGCCGAAGCTTTTCCGTACAGAAACCGTTCCGGGAGGCTTCCGGGATTTCCCCATCGGGACGGGTGTTTATTGAATCCGGCTGCGGATCAGCACTTTCGGCCATCGCCTCCAGACGTGCGGCAAAAAGGCGGTCGGCCTGCCATTGGTGCGGCAGGTAGCGCTTGCGCAAGGCCTCTTGCCTGCATATTTCGGGTCGCACCGCCTCGCGCAGGAAATCGTAGGTTCCGTAATGTTCCGGATCGGGAATATCCAGCATCAGGGCACGGATGGCCGCGCGCACGTCTTGCGCCAGTTGCGCCATCGCCTTGGGCGGATTTTCCTTATACAGGCCGTAGTAAAGGCTCAGGTGGATAGGCTCGCCGAACCTTACGCACAGTTTGGCGCGCTTGGCGAAATAATCCGAATAATGGTTGCCCACCGGCACGATCATCATATTTTCTGGATAGCCATTGCGTTCGGCGGCCTCGAACGCGATACGGGCGAAGCCTTTCTTTACCGGCCCCAGATAATGCCCTTCCTGATGCCTGCCTTCGGGAAAGAGCGTTACAGGATAGCCCATGCCCACCAACTTGGCCGACTCATCGAAGATGGCGGCGTTCTCGCCCAAGGTTTCCCGGCCGTCGCGCTGGCGATAGACGGGCATGATCTTGCAGAAGTTGAGGAGTTTGGCGGTGAACTTCTTCTTGAAGATGTCGGCCCTTGCCAGGAACACCACCGTATAGCGCAAGGGCAGCGCGAAGAGAATCGCCAAGGCGTCGAGCAAGCCGTTCTGATGGTTGCTCACCATCATGAAAGGCGTGCCGGCTGCCGGCAGGTTCTTCTTGCCGAACACATAAAACCTCTTGTAATAGGCATACGAGAAAATCCAGCCGAACCATTTGCGCAGGAAGTAATACCCGAACGGCTTCCCCTCAACGATTTTAAAATATATCATTTTTCTAATTTCTTACGGGACGCAATCCTGCAAAAATACGGTTTTCGCCCAACCCGGAATCCTTTCGCCCCTACCCGCCTTGACAGGCAACAAACCTATAAAGGTATGAAAATCTTTTGAACTACAGGATATTGTTTTTCCGAAAATATGGGCATATACTTGCGATGTGCCACTTGTACAGACCAGTAAAATATAACTGATTACAAACAAAAAATTTAACAACAAAGAACATACAAAATTCATCTAAAAACCAAACTTATTGTTTAACCATAAAGACATAAAACCATGAAAAAATTTTTCTGCACATTGAGAGTAGCCACCCTGACGGGTATCAACATGTTGTCCGCGCAAACGCATGGTGGTTACGCAACAAGGAGGACTCAGCCATGAGAACGATATTGAAAAGCCTAACCCTACCAGGGCTAACGGCATGCCTGTTCCTCTTGCTGAACTTTTTTGCAGGGGGAACAAACGTAACGGACACCCTTGCACCATCGAGGCGCAAGGCGCCCACCCCCTTGGAGTCCACCCTTTCTGGAACCGTAACCGGAAACCAATATGTCAAGTCTTCGGACATCAAGTCCACACAGGTAATCGAAAGCGGGAAGACCACCTATCTGGCGGAGGAAGAAATCGTGCTCGGCCCCGAATTCACCGTCAGGGACGGGGCGACCTTTGAGGCCGGATTAGACAGGGACAGCTTTCACATCGTGAACATATTGACCTATAACCTGTGGGTTAAATCCAATGCTAGCCATAAGACACACGGGCGGGTAATCAAAGACAGTAAAGCCGATGTAGTGTCCGTTCAGGAAGTGTTGGGCAAAAATAATTTCGAAACGATGAAGGATGCCTGCGGATACAAGGGCGATATGTGTATTACAGAGAAACAGAACAGTAAAAACTACGGCATCGGCATGTTGTGGAATCCAGACGTGGTGGGAGAACCTGTAGCCAAAGAACACAAGCTCATAAAAATCACCCAGGGAGGGGAAGACAGGGATGAAAAACGTGCCTTCATCGTGGCCGAGTTTAGGGATTTCTGTTTTGTGGCGACCCACTTCAGCCTGAATCAGGACAAGCGTAACGAGATGGCGGGCCTGATTGTGGCACACTCCATCGTAACGCGTTGTATCCAAAACGGCAAGCCCGTCTATATCGCCGGCGATATGAATGAAGGCCCCGATAAACCGGCTATAACCCTTCTTAAAAACAATGGATTTCGCGTATTGAATGAGATGGGAGATGATCATGTAACGTTTCCAGGTGGTGGTGATGATATGGAGAAATACATAGACTTGATATTGGAGTACAACAAAACCCCATATAACAAGAAAATAGATTGTGGAATTCCACTTTCCGAAGATGAGAAGGATAATTGGAAAACATCCGACCACTACCCCTATTTCGTTAAAGTTAAAACCCAATAAGGCCATGAAAACAAAATATTTTATTCTTCTTGCGACATTGATGGAACTCACCTTGGCATGCAAACCCAAGGATGAATTGAACCGATACCCTCTCACGGAAATCGACCAGCAGATGCTTCCTTACCGCCTGGGAGATACCGTATGCTTTAAAGATGAAAAGGGGAATCCGGTTTCTTTTGTAGTAGCGGATGAAAAAATAGATTGGAGGCAGATAGAATTGTCTCTATTGTATCAATATCGGACTGTAATCCTGCATGTACAACAAGAAGAACTTGAAGACCTCCAAATACGAGCGAACGTTGCCGGATGGTTTTTTGGGCCAGACTATTATAGGAGCGTAGATATGAGTATTAATCGATATGAAACATTTAGTTGTGGTTTGTGTGTATACTACGATGTTATAGACGGGCATTTCCTGAACATCCCTGTTTATGACAGTCTGGAGATAGGCGGCCGTATCTTTTACGATGTAGCTGTTGGCGATGATTATTGTGAAAAAGGAATATTTGCCTACTACAACAAAACATATGGCATATTATTGTACACAAACGAAAACGGAGATACCCTCACCCTGCAGGAATACATTCCTGCCCGTTAATCCCGTACCTTAAGCGAAAGCGGAAGTCCGCTTTCGCTTAAGATATCCCCGACCATTTTCCCTATTTCGTAAAAGTTAAAGTGAAATAGCCATAAAAAAGATACATTCCATACCTAAAGACTGCTGCTCTAAATACTGGATTTTTGCTATCTTGTGCCATATTTCATAACCCAAGGAAATGAGAAGATTTTTCTTAATCGGGATAACGGCTTGTTTGGGTATGTTTTCGTTGCTTTCTGCGCAGACCGAAAGCGTATACCGCGCCTGGGGCAAGAGCATAGGCAAGGCGCAGACCGACCGCGACTTCCTGATTTATGACGCGCTCTGCCCTAAAAATGATACCTCCATTTATATTGTCGGCAAGGCCGAGAACGAATACTCCTTTGAACTCAAACAAGGAGAAAACACCTATTTTCACGAAAAAGATTCCACTTCCGATGCGTTTTTGGCCTGCTACTCCTTAGACGGCGAACTGTTGTGGAGCACTTATCTACCCGTCTTGGACGCAGGGTATTACAATGCTTTCGCCACCACGGTAATGCAATCTTCTGACAGTTCGATATTGGTGGTGGTTAATTCCTATGCAGTACAGGGAAATTTAGAAAAAACAAAACAATTAATCCCGGGATGTACAGGGGGAATAGATTGCTTTGAGATTAATTTTAATGGAAAACTATTACGTTCCAAAAGTTTTGCATCTGGACCTGGAGTTTTCAGTCCCGACTTTCTTCCCCGGCTCTTTAAAGGATTTTTTGATGAATCCGGAATGTTTTATCTTTCCGGCATTTGTTATTGGAACTCATTGAATAATGGAATCTATACTTACTCCCTTGCCCGCACAATTCGATTCCGTTGGAATGAGAAGGACTGGACCAGTTCTATAGTAGTGTTTATTCAGCCAGACTACAACTCGTTATCCGTTGCGTCTTACCACGTTTCTTCCTCACTTAACAAACAGTTATGGGATCTTGGCCTTTACAATACCTTGTCCCTTTTAGGCTCCCGATATGGAGAAAAACAATGGAAATGCACTCGTGAACCTGGAGGGATGCAAAGCACAGACACTTTTTTTATGGAGGAAATGTATTCTCGGGGAATAGACTTACTTGGAACACCGGCACTTCGCGAAAGATGGACAAGTGTAAACCAAGCAAGAAATTATGCAATTCCATACTATTATGCAGACCCGACAGCAACAATCAACAACCAGGGGCAATCCATTTATCCCGGAACCGTGCAAAATGCACATTCGTTTAACGGCAAGTTTTTGGTTCAGGGTATCCATTGCCGCAATTACGACAACAGATTCTTTAAGAAAGACGGCAAACCTTATGCCTACAGCCACGAAACGGAGCATCTTATTCCGCAACAAAAGGGTTTTTATCAAAGCCGCAACAACGGCCATACCACCGTTCCCTATCTGCTGCTTTACGATTCGGCCACATTCTTCGGCACCATCGCAAGCAACGAGGACAGCCGGTTGTACGATTTCCAACCGCCCCTTTGGGGCTCGTACCTGAACGCGGACTGGTTCTACGAAGACTTCTTTCATGTTACCGACAGTGCGTACCCCAAGGATATTTACCAGCCCTACGAACCCATCCTCTGCTCATCGGGGAATAGATTTTTTCTGATCGGCAACGCCCGCAACATCGACCCCTATTTAATCGACAACCCGACGATACTTGAGGAGTATCACCATCAGGGCGTCATATTAGCCTTTTCCATGGGCTGCCCCGCAGAGAAAACCACGTTTCAGGACGTGCGTTTCCTCTGCCCCGGTGATTCGGTGGAACTGAAGGTTTCTCCGGAATACGCCGGCTTCAAGTTCCAGTTTGAAGATGAAATGCTGGATAACGGCTCCGTCGTGCTGAATGCCGACAGCACCCGCGCATGGGCGAAGCAAGAGGGAAGTTATGTGGCCGTTTTAGACGGTTCCTCCCTCGGCTGCCCCGATGCCCGCACCGACACCGTACAGATTTCGTTGAGCCCCTATCCCGAGCCCGTTTCCGGCATGCCCGACACCGCCG
>JAMPIH010000001.1 GCA_023662825.1 Bacteroides sp. | reverse complement strand
CGCAGGTCTTGTCGGCAGTGAGGGTCATTTCCGGGTCGGCGATCACTTCCACACCACCCATGATAGCTCCCCAACGACCCTCAACGTGGTTACTCCAACTTTGATTCATATTACCGCAAGAATACTCTGGCCATCCTAATTGGGTAGAAAAATTGTCTGCAAAAACATTAAAGTTAGTACCCGCATATGCTTGGTCTGTACCGCGGTCTTCTTTAGTGAACTGTACGTAGAAAGACTGTGCTTGTTTATATTCGAAACGAACTTGATACATTTTCAAGCAATACCAAGTCTTTCCTTCGGCTTGAATAATAGTACAATATCTTTGTATATCATAAGGATCAGTTAAGACATCAGAGGTTCTACTACTACTACCGTAACCCCAATCCGGACATACCTGAAACCACGTCTTAGGAACAGCACCACCTGAAGCAGCTTGCCAAACATTTGCGGGTTGTCCCGAACAAAAATTACGAGAAGGTGCCGCAAATTTGGCAACGGCTCCTGATTGATCGTAGTTGCCATCTTTATCAACCAACACATAACCGTGTGAGGCATCTCCCATCAAAATTCCCCAGTATGTAATTTGTCCTTGATTCAAGGTAATCAATCCTTTATCTACAAAAGGTTGATCAAAACACGCATACGTCCACAAATCCACATAGCCATTGTCCACGGCTTGCTGTGCTTCATCTTTTGTAAGTTTCTTGAGTTCAAACCCTGAACGAACCTGTCCGTCCACCTGGACACATTGTGCCAAGGCACGACCGACAAACGAAAATACCAATCCGAGAACTAATAGGAAACTGAATATCCTTTTCATGCTTAATGATATATAGTCTGGTAATTATCTCTAAATCTTGCGAAAACGCGATGTATTCAGAATACGCTTTCGCTGCAACCTGCAAAGTTAATGAAAAATTTATTAACAAGTTGTTGACAGCCGGTAGTCGGGTCGGTTCAAACGTGGAAAATATCGCTTCCCTTGGAGGTTCACCCGCTAAAAACTTTCTTGGAGGTTCCCGCAAAAATGCTTACCTTTGCACCACGGAGAGATAAAACCGTTGAGAGCTACTTGCGCAGTAGCGGAACCTCAGGCCGAAAAGGAATCAGTTCTTTTCCGGCCTGTTGCATTTTAAGAGAACCCCTTTCACGTACCAATGGACTTCATTCATGGTATAGTTGAGTGCTCCCGAGTCATCGCTATTTTGCGAGGAAAAGATACGGTCGGTAAACTTCTCTACTTCGGTCACGGTCAGTTCGCCATTTTCCAGCGCCAAATCGGTAATGGCCGCGATGGCGTGCTGTTTGTTGGCCGCGTTGGCGTTCCGTACAATCTTGGCCTTGCTTAAAGGTGATTTAACATCCACATAACCATACTTTTCGACGGTCAGGTCGGGGTTGACAAAGCCTTCGATGCCGGGAAAGATCTTTTGCCGGGCCGCCTCCGCCTGCGGCTTGACCTCCGGGTTGATGGCGCAAACGGTCTCCCGGGCGTAGGCCTTGGCCACGGTCAGCACCTGCCGGTAGTCCCGCGCGGTTTCGTCCACCAACTCGTGCTGATACACGGCCTGTCCGCTGCATGGGTCGATGTGCACGATGCGGAACTGCTGGCTGAGGGGCAAGGCGTAGACGGCCTCCTTCTGGGCGGCAGTCAGCTTGGGCTTGGTATGTGGTTTCCTGTGCTTCAAGGGCTTGCGTTTGGTCCGGCGGGCTTCCGGTGGTTTTGTTCGGTTCGCTCGCTTCCGTGGTGCAAAGATATGCATTAATTTACTGTTTATCAATTTCTTAAAAAGTGTTAAAATCTGGCGGAAAAGTGTTAAAATGGCGGGGTTTTTCCTTAACGGATGTTAACGGGGGCGAGGCATCGGTTCAGACGATGAAAATATCGCGGTTCTTGGGGGTTCACCCGCTAAAAGCTTTCCTCAAAAACCCTTGTGGATTCGCTAACTTTTCGTACCTTTGCACTAACGGAGAGACAGTAAAACCGTTGAAAGCGCCTTGCGATGGTGCAAAACCTCAAGCCGAAAAAGAATCAGTTCTTTTCCGGCTTGTTGAGCTTATGGAGGGTTCCCCCGAGGAACCAGTGGATTTCATTCTTGGTGTAGTTGCGTTGTCCGTTCTTGTCTATGTTCCGCCCGAAGAAGATGTCGAACGTAATGGATTTGGCCTTGTAGATTGAAAGGGTGTCGCCCAAAAAGAAATCGGTAATCACGGCAATGGCGTGCTGTTTGCAGGCATCGTTGGCATTACTGATGATATTGCTTTTGCGCTGCGGCGATTTCACGTCGATGTAGCCGTACTTTTCGGTGGTCAGATCGGGATTGGCCAAGTCGGTGATGTCCGGAAAAATCTTGGCGCGCCCCACCGGCTCCCGCCCCACAATCACCGGATTGATGGCGCAAACGGTCTCCCGGGCGTAGGCCTTGGCCACCGCGAGCACCTGCTCATAGTCGTTGGCCTCGGTATCCACGAGAACGTGTTGGAACACGGCGAACCCGCTCCCCTCATCGATGTGCACGATGCGGAACTGCTGGCTGAGCGGCAGCGCGTAGATGGCCTCCTTCCGGGCGGGGCTCAGCTTGGGCTTTATGTGGGGTTTCCTGTTCTTCAAGGGCTTGCGTTTAGTCCGGTGGGTTCCAACGTGTGTGCACGGTTCACTCGCTTCCATGGCACAAAGATATGTATTAATTCGCTGTTTATCAATTTCTTAAAAAGTGTTAAAATCTGGCGGAAAAGTGTTAAAATGGCGGGGTTTTTCCTTAACGGATGTTAACGGGGGCGGTTCCGCTGTTGATTTCCGGCCTCATTCCTTGTAGGTTCAAGAACTTTTCGTACCTTTGCATCAACGGAGAGACAGTAAAACCGTTGAAAGCAGCTTGCTACGTTGCAAAACCTCAAGCCGGAAAAAGAATCAGTTCTTTTCCGGCTTGTTGAGCTTATGGAGGGTTCCTCCGATGAACCAGTGGATTTCGTTCTTGGTGTAGTTGCGTTGACCGTTCTTGTCTATGTTCCGCCCGAAAAAGATGTCGAACGTAATGGATTTGGCCTTGTAAATCGAAAGGGTGTCGCCCCAAAAGAAATCAGTAATCACCGCGATGGCTCCCTGCTTGCAGGCATCGTTGGCATTACTTATGATGTTGTTCTTGCTGAGCGGCGATTTCACGTCGATGTAGCCGTATTTGTCGGTGGTCAGGTCGGGGTTGGAGCGGTTTTTCGTGACGGGAAGGTCGGGAAAGAGCCGCTCGCGTGCCGCCAGCGCCCGTTTGTCAACCTCCGGATTGATGGCGCAGTGCGTCTCCCGGGCATAGGCCTTGGCCACCGCGAGCACCTGCTCATAGTCGTTGGCCTCGATATCCACAAGAACGTGTTGGAACACGGCGAAGCCGCTCCCCTCATCGATGTGCACGATGCGGAACTGCTTGCTGAGCGGCAGCGCGTAGATGGCCTCCTTCTGGGCGGGGGTCAGCTTGGGCTTGGCTGTATGTGGTTTCCTGTTCTTCATGCGGTTTCCTGACGGCTTCGACACTGGTTTATACGGCTGCCGGGCGGGGCGCATCCGTTCAGTCGGCAACGGACAGCCACAGGGTAAGGCATCGCGCCCGACATCATGCAGATGTCTGCGCAAGACCTCACCTTTCCACCCGCAAAGATAAGTGATTTAAATAACTGATTTTCTTAAAATTGACTCTTAAAAATTGTTAAAAACGCTGAGTGTGGAAATGCGCAAAATCAACATAAATATTTATTTTTAAACAACTTACATGGAATAAGAATGTGTTAAGAAATGTTAAAGACGCGGGGGCGCTTGCTTAGATTATGCCATGGTGAAAATTGAGCGCGGAGACTTCAAGCACCACCATAAAACAAGAAAACGAATTAGGCGGATGAGATGCAAGGCGGAAGGCCTTGCCTGAGAGGGAGCGTACTTTTGTACGTGTCCGGAACAAGGCAAGGCTTTCCAACGAAGCAGCTCGCCGTCTAATTCGTTTTGGAGGCGGTGTAGAGCGCGTCGGCCAGGCGGCTGGCGCCGATGCGGAAGAGCGAGGGGTTCATCCACTTCTCGCCCAGGATCTGATACACCAACTTGAAGTAGGGGATGGCGCCTTCCACCGAGGAGATGCCGCCGGCGGGCTTGATGCCCACGATACGGCCCTGCGCCGCATAGCGTTCAATCACTTTCAGCATTACGTAAAAGGCTTCCGTGGTGGCCGAAACCGAGGTCTTTCCGGTGGAGGTCTTGATGAAGTCGGCCCCGTTGTCGATGGCGATGCACGAGGCCTTCTCGATATTGTCGGGCGTGTTCAGGTTGCCCGTTTCCAGAATCACCTTCAGGTGCGCCTTGCCGCAGCATTCCTTGATGGCCCTTACCTCGTCGCCCACGCGCCGGTAGTCGCCTTCCAGGAACGCGCCCTGCGAGATCACCATGTCGATTTCGTCCGCGCCGTCCTTCAGGGTCTGTTCCACCTCGAACAGCTTGGTCCCGAGCGGCAGCTGCGATGCCGGGAAACCGCCCGCCACGCAAGCGGTCTGAATCCCGGTGCCTTCCAAGTTCTTCTTTACCTGTGAGGCGTAATAGGGATACACGCAGACGGCGGCCGTGCCGTATTCCTTGGCCTTGCGGCACAGGTCATCGACCCGTTGCCGGGTGTCGGTGCCGTCGAGCGTGGTAAGGTCGATAAACGACAGCATCCTGGCGCACATCTCCTTTTCGGAGAACGGCACCGGCTTGGCCAGCAGCGCGGCCACTTCTTTCTGAACGTCTTCTATGGTCATGGTCTATTGGTTTTCCGTGTTTTTCTCTATCCACAGCATCCGGAAACTCTTTTGGCTGAAGTCGGGAAATTCCTTTTGCTGTCCGAAGCTTTTCTTGAAGTGGAGTTTCATCGAGAAACGGCTCACGGGCGATTGCAGCGACTTGGTCTTGAGCAGCATCCGCTTGAGGGTCTTCATCTGCTTGCGTCCGATCGAGAAGAAGGCGTCACCCTCCACCGATTCCTTGCGGTTAAACAGGATCAGTTCCTGAAAGTTGATGCCGGAAGGACACACCTCGCTGCACTTGCCGCATAGGGTGCAGGCGAAAGGCAGGAAGCCGCTTTCCTTGAAACCGTTCTTGATGGGGTCCACCACGCAGTTGAGGGGGCCGGCGAGCGGCATCCCGTCGAAGGTGTTCACGTATTTGAACACCGGGCAGAGCGCCGTGCAGGCCTGGCAGTGGATGCAGTTGAGCACGCTCCGCTGGTTCTTTTTCTTGAGTACGCCGGTGCGGCCGTCATCCACCAGGATCAGGTAGAACTCGTCGGGCCCGTCCATTTCGCCCGGCTGCCGGGGGCCGCGCAGCAGGAGCTGGCTCCAGGCATAGGCCTGGCCGTGGGCGTGGGCGGAAAGCATGCAGGTAAAGTATTCCAGCTCGTTGAGCGAGGGCACCAGGCTGTCGATGCCCGCCACCACGATATGGGTCTTGCAGAACGACACCGGCAGGGTGTGGGTGCCCTCGTTCTCGAGCAGCACTACGCAGCCGGGGTCGCACACCAAGAAGTCGGCGCCCGTAAGCGCCACCGCGCCGCCGAACATCTCGTTCACCAGCTTGCGTTTCTTGAGCGAGAGCACGTCTTCGGCCTTCACCGCCTTTTTGGCCTCCTCGGCCTTCCCCTCAGAGAGCTCGCTCATCCTCAGCTCCTCCTGCAGGCGGTGCAGGACCTTGTCTTTTGGCTCGGGCAGGATGTTGTACGGAAAGTAGCTCGGCCCCACCTGCTGCAGGTTCATCTTCCTGCCTTTGAGCGAACGGGTCAGCCCCATCTGGTCGAGGCACTCGTTCTTGCTCAGGAAAACCTTCTGCGAAGGCTTCACGATGTTGGCAATCTCGCGCGCCACGTCTTCCACCGTCTCGGCGTAGAGCACCTTGGCGCCCGAGGCCGAGAGGTTCTGCTCGAGGGAGATCAGGTAATCGGGCAGGCCCGCCATCACCTTGTTCTTATAGAAAGAGATCCGCTCCCGCAGCGAGTTGTAGCGCGAAAAATAGTTCTTGGCGTCCAGGGCGTTCTTCTCGTAATACTCGCTCACCGCCTCGAAAAGGGGCGACTCGTCCTTCTTCCGCATATTCTCGGAAACCTTACGTAGAAAAACCTGCCTGTAGAAGTCCATGATGGCCTGAGGGTTAAAGGTCTATCTTGTCGATCCGCCGCTGGTGCCGCCCGCCCTCGAATCCGGTGGAAAAAAAGGCGCGCACCGTTTCCAGGGCTTCTTCCTTGGAGATGAAGCGCCCCGGCATGGCCAGTATGTTGGCGTCGTTGTGCTGGCGCGACAGTTTCGCTATCTCGCGCATCCAGCAGAGGGCGCAGCGCACGTGCGGGTGCTTGTTGGCCGAGATGGAGATGCCGACACCCGAACCGCAGATGAGGATGCCGAACGGCAGGCGGCCGTCCTGGACTTCCTGCGCCACCGCGTGGGCGAAATCGGGATAGTCCACGCTCTCGGGGCCGTTCGTGCCGAAATCCTTGAATACAAAGCCTTCCTTGCCCAAGGTTTCCTTGAGGTATTCCTTGAGTTCGAAACCGGCATGGTCGCAGCCGATACCTACGGTCATATCCTTGCTGAACATAGAACCAAAACTTTAGGTGGTAAAACTTCGCGAAGTTAATAAGAAAGTGTTTTGTTTCGTTACAAAAGGGCCCCGAACGGGCAAAAAAAATTGCGGTCGGGAGCGGGAAAAAGCCGGGTCGGAGGCAACATATCAACAACTTATCAACAGGTGTTGATAAACAAAACTATTGATTATTAGTGTTTTGTGCAAAAACAATAAAAATTACCCAGTGAAATGTAGGCGGTTTCAAAAAACTTGTCTATCTTTGCGCCCCTAATTGAGAAAAAACGTTTAGTCATGTACGCTATTGTAGATATAGCCGGCCAGCAGTTGAAGGTTGAAGAAAACCAGAAGGTTATCGTGAACCGTCTGGAAGCCGCCGAAGGCGACAAGGTTGAATTCGAAAAGGTATTGTTGAAAGACAATAACGGTCAGGTTGAAGTAGGTACGCCCGTGGTTTCGGGAGCCAAGGTAACCGCCAAGGTGCTGGGTCACCTCAAGGGCGACAAGGTTACCATCTTCAAGAAGAAGAGAAGGAAAGGCTATCAGAAGAGAACCGGTTTCCGCTCTTCCCTCACCCAGATCCAAATCGAAAAGATCGCCTAAGTTGCAGGCACAGTAAACGGAGTAGAAATTTTTAACAGAATAAGACAATGGCACATAAGAAAGGTGTCGGTAGTTCCGATAACGGTCGTGAATCAGAAAGCAAGCGCTTGGGCGTTAAAATCTTTGGCGGACAGGCCGTAACCGCTGGCAATATCATTATTCGCCAACGTGGAACCAAGTACCACCCCGGTCAGAACGTGGGCATGGGCAAAGACCATACCTTGTTCGCCCTGGTGAACGGTACGGTTGCCTTTAAACGCAAAAGAGACACCGGACGTCCGTTCGTATCGGTGGTTCCCGCAGAAAGCTAAGAGTTTTCATAGTTTTAGTTATAGTGATGGGGGTGTCCTTTCGGGGCACCCTTTTTCTTTTTTCGGAGAACGCACGTGAACAAGCCTGACCCCATGCAACCTTTACCCAAGATAGATCCCGACACCCTGCCCATCGAGGCCTGGCTGCCCGTTTCCAGAAAGGAAATGGATAAGCGCGGCTGGGAGCAGGCCGACATCATCCTGATAAGCGGCGACGCGTATGTGGACCATCCCTCGTTCGGCATCGCCGTGATCGGGCGTACCTTGGAGGCGGCCGGCTACAGGGTGGCCATCCTGCCGCAGCCCAACTGGCGCGACGACCTGCGCGACTTCAGGAAATTAGGCAGGCCGAGGCTGTTCTTCGGCGTTTCGGCGGGGAGCATGGACTCGATGGTGAACCACTACACGGCGCGCAAGCGCCTGCGCAGCAACGATGCCTACACCCCCGGCGGACAGGCCGGTTTCCGGCCCGACTATCCCACCATCGTTTACTCAAGGATCCTCAAGGAAATCTATCCCGACGTGCCGGTGGTAGTCGGAGGCATCGAGGCCTCGATGCGCCGCATCACGCACTACGACTACTGGCAGGACAGGCTGCGGCCCTCCTTTCTGGTGGAAAGCGGCGCCGACCTGCTCGTGTACGGCATGGGCGAGAAACCCATTGTGGAGATCGCCCGTCAGCTGGAGCGGGATCCACGCGCGGAATCCTGCCGGAACATCCTGCAGGTGTCTTACCTGGAGAAAGGCGCGCTGAACCCCTCGCCGGTGCCCGAAGCCGACCTGGTGCTGGAGCCGCACGAACGCTGCCTCAAGGACAAGCGTTGCCAGGCCGGGAACTTCGCCGTGGTGGAGACGGCCTCGAACATGATGCGCTGCGGGCGAATCCTGCAGGAGACCGCCTGGGGCACGGTGGTGGTGAACCCGCCCTTTCCGTTCGAACCGGGCGGCCACGAGATCGACAAAAGCTTCGACCTGCCTTACACCCGCCTGCCGCACCCCCGCTACAAGAACCGGGGCGAGATTCCAGCCTTCACGATGATACAGAACTCGATCACCCTGCACCGGGGCTGTTTCGGCGGCTGTTCGTTCTGCACCATCTCGGCCCATCAGGGCAAGCACGTGCACAGCCGCAGCGAGGAATCGGTACTGAAGGAGATACAACAGCTTGCCCGGATGCCGTATTTCAAGGGAAATCTGAGCGATTTGGGCGGGCCGAGCGCCAATATGTACGGGATGCACGGCAAAGACCTCGCAAAATGCGCCAGATGCAAGAAGCCGTCCTGCCTCTTTCCGTCGGTGTGCCCGAACCTGAACCCCGACCACAAGCCTTTGCTCGACCTGTACAGGAAGGTGGCCTCCCTGCCCGGCGTGCGGCACGTGTTCATCGGCAGCGGCGTGCGCTACGACATGCTGGTGCCCTACCTCGACACGGGCGGCAGGGGGAAGCCCTCGCAGAACCACGCGCGGGAATACGCCCAATGGCTTATAGAAAACGGGGTTTCGGGACGCCTGAAGGTGGCGCCCGAACATACCGAGGCTCCGGTGCTGGAAAGGATGCGCAAGATGCCTTTCGCGCAGTTCGAGGAATTCAAGCGCTTCTTCGACGGCCACTGCCGCCGCTGCCGCCTCAACTTCCAGCTGATTCCGTATTTCATCTCCGCCCATCCGGGCTGCACCCAAAAGGATATGGAACGCCTGCAGGAAAAGACCAGACATCTCGGCTACAAGCTGGAGCAGGTGCAGCTCTTTACGCCCACCCCGATGACGCTTTCCACCGAGACCTACTACACGGGGCTGGACCCCTACACGCTGAAACCCGTGTTCACGGAACGGGACTTTGCGAAGCGGGACAGGCAGACCGAATGCTTTTTCTGGTACAAAATTCGGAAATAGAGAGGGGATCTGCGGCCTTGCCGTCGGGCCCGCTCTTCGGTTACGTGCTGAAGTATCGATTGCACGTGCAATTTAACGAAACCCGCTTAGGGTTGCTT
The DNA here is from genome assembly GCA_023662825.1 of Bacteroides sp. GTDB lineage: Bacteria > Bacteroidota > Bacteroidia > Bacteroidales > P3 > Pullibacteroides. The sequence continues at coordinate 428,459 of JAMPIH010000001.1, read as the reverse complement.
CCACAGGCCAAAAACGGCACAATGTGGCTTTGAGTGGCGTGTAAAGGGGCTTTTTTTTGATTCCTGGATTGCGCTTAAAAACGGAGGAAGAAGTGTCGCAACTTGCTGACTATAAAATAAAAGCGGGGTAGAAACGCCCGCTTGCTCGTGGTCACGCTGGGATTCGAACCCAGGGCCCCATCCTTAAAAGGGATGTGCTCTACCGGCTGAGCTACGTGACCTCCGGAAATATATCTGGTCTTGAAAGGGCTCTCCGACTTACCGGTTCTTGCGTCCGGGTTTTATCGGAAAGGGGCTGCAAAGGTAGATGTTTTTCTCGGGAAAACCAAATACCCGCCCTCAGTGACGCCTTAAAACGCCAGTTTCTTGGATTTTTGCTGGAAGGTGTAGCCGATGCCTATGGTGAGGAACTCGCGGAACTGCACCTTGGGTCCGCCCAGGCTGCCGTCCTTGCGTACCGACTTCACCTTGTCGTCGTATTTGAGCGAGGTGCCGATGGAGGCCGTGAAATAGCTGTTGATGGCCATTTCCAGCCCCACGTTCCAATCCACCACGATATTGCCGAAATCGCGGTCGTAGGGCGTAAAGAACTTGGCGTCGGTCTTGATGGTGAAGTTCTTCCAGAATGTCCAGGCCAGATTGAGTTGCAGCGACATACCGCAGTTGAACTTTACGTGCTTGCCCGAATCGACCCCGAACAGCCCCTGTCGGGAAAGGAAGTCGTCCATGACGAAGGTGGTGCGGGTGCTTGCGGGCGAGAAATAGACCGACAGCAGGGTCTTGAGCCGGTATTCGATACCTAACGAAGCGTTCAGGTAACCGGGAGCGAAGATGGCCGAAATGTAGTCTTCGTGTTTCTTGCGGCCGTCCGCATTGGCGAAACCTAAGTCGTACTGGGTCTGTATGTCGGCATAGGCCTTGTAGAAGAAGTGGTCGCCCGGCATGGCGTAGCCGTAGCTGGTGGAAACCAAGAGGTTGTCGGCCGTCTTGTTGAGGCCGTTGGTCTTGGTGTAAGACAATCCGTAGGCCGTCTTGAGCTTGGATTCCCAGATATGGCCGTTGTAGGTGTAGAGCAGGTTCATGTCTAACTTTCCGGCACCCGCCAGCGAGCTTTCGCCCCCCGCCGCCCAGTTCTGCAGGTAGTTCTGGGCAAAGTTGATGCCGCCGGCGAAGTCGAACAGCCAGCGCGTCTTGGAAGAGTCCACCGGACGCACCCATTTGGTCCTTTCCTTTTTTTCTTTCCCGGCGGCGCTTTCGACCAAGCTTTCCGAAACATCAGGCAAGGCCTGCACACAAGCGGTTGACAACAATAAAAAGGCGGCAACCGAAGCGAATACAACGTAAGTTTTTTGCAACGTCTTCATTATCAATTGTTATTTGTCCAGAAATTAAAGGCGCAAAGGTATAAAAAATTTGTAATTTCGCGAGGTTAAAAAACTTACACAATGGCTTTTATCCTTTCTCCCTCCCTGCTATCGGCCGACTTCGCCAACCTGCAACAGGCTATCGAACTGATTGACAGTACACAGGCCGATTGGTTCCACATCGACGTGATGGACGGCCTTTTCGTACCCAACATCACCATAGGCCAGCCGGTGGTAAAGGCCATCAAGAAACACGCCCGAAAGCCCCTGGACGTGCATCTGATGATCGTGGACCCCGACCGCTATATCAAGGGGTTCAAGGACGCGGGCGCCGACATCCTTACCGTGCATGAGGAAGCCTGCCGCCATCTGAACCGCACCCTGGGCAATATCCGCGAGGAAGGCATGAAGGCGGGAGTCTCCATCAACCCGCACACGCCGGTGTCCATGCTCGAGAACGTGATTGAATATGCCGATCTGGTGCTGATCATGAGCGTGAACCCCGGTTTCGGCGGGCAGAAATTTATCGAGAACTCGTACCGCAAGATCGAGGAACTGAACCGCCTCAAACAGAAATACAACCCGGAACTGATCATCGAGGTGGACGGCGGGGTGAGCCTCGAGAACGCGCCCCGACTCCTGGCCGCCGGTGCCGACGCGCTCGTGGCGGGCAACGCAGTGTTCTCGGCGCCCGATGTTCCGCAGCGCATCGCGGATTTCAAGAAACTATAATACTTTTAGTTGATTGTTGATTAGTTTACTATGCTCTGCCCCAAGAACTTCGCGCAAAAGATAGGCTTCGGCTCCATCGTGGAGCTGCTGCAGGGGCTTTGCATCACCGCCTCGGCCTCCGAACTGGCGGGCCGGATGCACCCCGTGGACGACTTCGGGAAACTGACGCTCTTTCTGCGGCAGACAGCCGAGTTCAAGCAGGTGCTGGAACTGGAGAAGTCTTTTCCCACGCAGGACTATTACCCGATGGGCGGCGAACTGGCGCGCTTGCGGGTGGAGGGCAGCTACATCACCCTGCAGGGCCTGCAGAAGTTCAGAGCCTCGTACAACACGCTCTCCCGAATCAAGGATTTCTTTGCGCAATTAGATGCCGAAACCTATCCGGAACTGATGAGGTTCGGGGCCTTCTTGGACATCGACCCCGCCATCCTGCCCGAAACCGACCGGATCCTGAACCAGACCGGCGAGGTGCGCGACAACGCCTCGGAAAACCTGCTGCGCATCCGCAGCCTTATCCGCCGCAAGTCCTCGCAGACCCAGACCTATATCGGACGCTACATGAGCACCGCCAAACAGCAGGGCTGGGTGGAGGAGAACGCCGAGGTTACGGTGCGCAACGAGCGTTTGGTGATACCCGTGGGGGCGGCCTACAAGAAGAGCATGCGCGGCTTTATCCACGATGTCTCGGCCACCGGGCAGACGGTGTTCATGGAGCCGGAAGAGATCTTCAACCTCAACAACGAGATCGTCGAGCTGAAGAACGAGGAAAGGCTCGAGATCATCGCGATACTAAAGGCGTTCAGCACCTTTCTTCGCCCCAGGCTGGAGGGGCTGCTGCGCGCCTACCGTTTCCTTACCGCCGTCGACTTCCTGCACGCCAAGGCGCGTCTGGCGATCATGCTGCAGGGCGAACTGCCGGAAATGCGCCCCGAACCCTGCCTCCGGTGGCACCGGGCCATGCACCCGCTGCTGTACCTGTCGCTGCAGAAGCAGGCGCAGGCCGGCGGCCAGGCCAAGATCGTGCCGCTCGACATCAGCCTGGAGGAAGGCGAACGCATCGTGATCATATCGGGCCCCAACGCGGGCGGCAAGTCGGTCTGCCTCAAGACGGTGGGGCTGCTGCAATACATGCTGCAGTGCGGGCTGCTGGTGCCCATGAGCGAACACTCGCAGGCCGGATTCTTTCAGAACATCTTCGTGGACATCGGCGACGAGCAGTCGATCGAGAACGACCTCTCCACCTACAGTTCACACCTCACCAACATGAAGTTCTGGGTGGAGCACGCCGACGGCAGGACCCTTTTCCTGTGCGACGAGTTGGGCGGGGGCACCGAACCCAACGTGGGCGGCGCCATCGCCGAGGCGCTTATAGAGACCCTGCTGCGGAAAGGCGCGTACGGCATCGTGACCACGCACTACACCAACCTCAAGCTCTTGGCCAAGCGGCATCCGGGCATCGTGAACGGCGCCATGCTGTTCGACCAGGACGCCCTGCGCCCGCTCTATGTGTTCCAGAAAGGCTTGCCGGGCAGTTCGTTCGCCTTCGAGATAGCCCGCAAGATAGGCCTGCCGGAAACGCTTCTGGCCTCGGCCTCCAGGAAAGTGGGGCGGCAGCAGATGCACTTCGAGCAGGAACTGCAGCAGATCGAGGTGCAGAAACACGAGCTTTCGCAGAAAAGGCAGCAGATCGACATCGCCGACAGCCTGCTGTCCGAAACGGTGGGCAAATATACGGCCCTGCTGTCCGACTTGGAGAAGAACAGGGCGGAACTGATGAAAAAGGCCAAGGACGAGGCCAGGACGCTCGTCAAGAACGCCAACGCGGCCATAGAGCGCGTGATCCGCGAGATACGCGAGGCGCAGGCCGAGAAGGAAACCACCGCGAGGCTGCGCCGCCAGTTGCGCGAGCAGGTGGAGGATGAACCGCAGGAAAACGCTTCCGGATCGGGAAACAAGGCGGAAGGCAGGATGGAAGGCAGTGCAGGACCGCATTCCAGGCCGCAGAAAAAGAATGCTGCGGGCACGGCGCAAATGCCGCTCAAGGAAGGAGCGTTCGTAAAGATAGACGGGGAGGGGAGCGTGGCGCAAATCGAGAAGATAAGCGGGAACACGGCGCGGGTGAACTTCGACTTCCTGCATATGCAGGTGCCCCTGTCGCGCTTAGTGCCGCTCAACAAGGCCGAGGCGGAACAATACATGAGGAACCAGCCCAGGGCGCAGGTAAGCGTACAGGGAATCAATGCCGGAGGCGCGAACTTCAAGCCCTACGCCGATATCCGGGGCATGCGGGCCGACGAGGCGCTGGATGCCGTGGGAAAACTCTTGGACGAAGCCTTGCTCTACGGCCACAAACACGTGGAGATACTGCACGGAAAGGGCAACGGGGTGCTGCGTCAGCTTACCCGAGCCACGGCCGCCAAGAACCCGCACGTGGCCTCCTACGCCGACCAAAGCGAGGAATTCGGCGGCACGGGAATCACCGTGATAGAACTGGGGTAAGGTGGTTGGGTTACAAACGAAAATTTCGTAAATTTGGCACCTTTATGCCGGATATGAAAGGAAAAACCTTACGGATGCTTCTTTGGGCGGGTCTGTTCTTGGGCTGCCTTTCCGCTGCGCGGGCGCAGTTCGGGCGTTCGTCGTTTACCTTTCTGGACATGGCCAATTCGGCGCGTATCGGCTCAATGGGCGCCGAGTTCCTCTCGGTGCGCGACGCCGACATCACCCTTTCGCTCGCCAATCCCTCGCTTATCACGAACGAGATCCACAACCATCTGGCGGTCAACATCGTGAATTACTTCAACGGTACCAACTACGGCTTCGCCTCCTACAGCCGCACGTTCAAGAACGTGGGCAGTTTCGCGATCCACGCCCAGTTCGGGGCCTACGGCAAGATTACCGCCACCAACGAGTTCGACCAGAAATTGGGCACGGTCTATGCCAACGACGCGGCGGTGATTCTCGGCTGGGGGCGCGAGCTGGACAGCCATTTCACGATCGGGGCCAACTTCAAGATGATCTATTCGAGCATAGAGTCGTACAACGCCTTCGGCATGGCGGTGGATGTAAGCGCCACCTACGCCAATACCTCGAGGCTGTTCGCCGTCTCGCTGCTGTTGCGCAACATGGGCGGCGCGCTCAAATCCTATTCGGGCGACGGCTACACCCGCATGCCGTTCGAGGTGGCGGTGGCGCTCTCCCAGCGCATCCCCCACACGCCCCTGCGTATCTTTTTCGAGTTTCCCAACCTGCAGAAATGGCGGCTCAACTACGAGGATCCCTATGCCGAGAAAGACCTGATCACCGGCGAGGTGAAGAAACGCAACGGCGCCGCCGACTTCTTCGACAACTTAGGGCGGCACATCGTGGTGGGGCTGGAACTGATTCCCTACCGGGGCTTCTACGTTCGGGCATCGTACAACTATATGCGCTCGCGCGACATGATGCAGCCCTCCAAGGCCGGTGTGGTGGGCTTCTCGTGGGGCGTGGGCTTCCGCATCTCCAAATTCAACATCAGCTACTCGCGTTCGCGCTACCATAAGTTGGGATCACCCAACTACATAAGCCTTACCTTAGACCTGGATGCCTTCAACAGGCACCGCAAGACCAAGGCTACCCAGGCGTTCGAAAAGGCGGACGGCAAGTAATCCCTTACCGAAAATCAATACACCATGTTTTTTAGAAGAACGATACTGAACCTGACGGTTTGCGTGGGCACCGCGCTTTCTTTCTGTGCCGGAATCCGTGCCGACGAAGGCATGTGGCTGCCCCTTCTGCTGCAGCAGAACCAGGACGACATGCGGCGGCTGGGCCTGCAGATTACCGCCGAAGACATCTACAGCATAAACCGTTCGTCGCTCAAGGACGCCATCGTGCAGTTCGGCGGCGGATGCACGGGCGAGGTGGTGTCCGGCCAGGGGCTCGTGCTCACCAACCATCACTGCGGTTTCGGCTATATCCAGTACCATTCTTCGGTGGAACACGACTACCTTACCAAGGGTTTCTGGGCGCAGACTTTGCAGGACGAACTGCCCTGCCCCGGCCTGGAAGTGCGCTTCCTGCGCGAGATGCGCGACGTAACGGACATCATGCTGGAGGGCATCACCGCCCGAATGCCCGAAGCCGAGCGTCAGGACAGCATCAGGGCTCGCGCGCAACGCCTGCAGCGGAGCCTTGCCGAAGAAAACACGGACATCAAGGTGCTGCCGTTCTACTACGGGAACCAGTACTACCTTTTCGTTTACGATGTGTTCAAGGACGTGCGTCTGGTGGGGGCGCCGCCTTCCAACATCGGCAAGTTCGGCGGCGACACCGACAACTGGATGTGGCCCCGTCATACGGGCGATTTCTCGGTGTTCCGCATCTATGCCGACAAGGATAACCGCGCGGCCGCCTACAGTCCCGACAATCAACCGTATAAGCCCAAGGAACACCTTAAGATCGACCTGCGCGGCTACGACGAGGGCGACTTCACCTTCGTGTTCGGCTATCCGGGCAGGACGCAGGAATACCTCAGTTCCTACGGCGTGGAACAGGTGCTTAACTTAGAAGACCCCATGCGGGTGGCCGCCCGCACCGCGCGTCTGGAAGTGATCAAGGCCGCCATGGAGCGCGACCCGGCCGTGCGCATACAGTATGCGGCCAAGGCCGCCTCGATAGCCAACGGCTGGAAGAAATGGATGGGTGAGATGAAGGGCATCAACCGCATCAACGTATTGGGCAGCAAGCGCGACTACGAGAAGGTGTTCCAGGACTGGGCTGAAGCACCTGTAAACGCGGAATACGCCGGGGTGTTGCCCGCGCTCAAGGAAGCCTATAAGGATATGGAACTCTATCTCACGCTGGCGGTGATTTTCCAGGAACACATCTTTGCGCCCGAAGCGGTTTCGTTCGCCTACTCGTTCAACAGACTGTGCCGGGTTTCCAAGGGCGAGGACCGGAGCGTAAGCCTGGAGCAGGCCTTGGAGGAATGCCGCGCCAAGGCGCAGAAGTTCTTCAAGGATTACAACGAGGAGGTGGACAGACAGCTGTTTGTCACCATGCTTACGTTGACCCGGCAGGAAAACGGCCTGAACGCCCAGCTCTTAGACTTGGTGGGCTCCGACTTGGACAGGCTGGTGAACGAATTTTACGGGAAATCGCTGTTCCCCTCGTCCAAGAGGCTCACGGCTTTCTTGGACAAGTACAAGGCTTCCGACTACAAGAAGATAGAGAAAGACCCTCTGTACAGCTATGCCGGGGTGATGTTCGGCATCTACCAGAAGATGGTGTCGCCCATGCTGGCGCAGGGCAGGAAGCGGATCGACAGCCTGCAGCGCGTCTATATGAAAGGACAGCTGGCCATGAAGGAAAGCGGGGCGTTCGCCAAGCTGATGTTCGTGGGCAACAAGGCGCAGGAGCCGGTTCACAACGTGGGCAGCAGCCGTTTCTATCCCGACGCCAACTTCACGCTCAGGGTAACCTACGGCAAGGTTAAGGGATTCTCGCCCGCCGACGCGGTAAGGTACCGGCACTACACCACCCTGGACGGCATCATGCAGAAGGAGAACCCCGACATCTACGACTACGTGGTGGAGGCCAGGCTCAAGGACCTCTACGCCAGGAAAGACTACGGCCGCTACGCCAATGCCCTGGGCGAGATGCCGGTGGCCTTTATCGGCACCAACCACACCACGGGCGGCAATTCGGGCAGTCCGGTGCTCAACGGCGACGGCTACCTGATGGGCATAAACTTCGACCGCAACTGGGAAGGCACGATGAGCGACATACGCTACGACCCCGAGATGTGCCGCAACATCATGCTCGACATACGCTACTGCCTCTTTATCATCGACAAGTTCGCCGGTGCCACGCGGCTTATCGACGAAATGGACATCGTTGAGTAACCCCGAACTGTTTAGCGATGGAAAACAACCTGCCACTCGTAAGCATCATCACGGTGGTGTTCAACGCTAAGGAACACCTTGCCAAGACTATGGAGAGCGTGCGCGCGCAAAAGGCGCGTTACCCGCACATCGAGTATATCGTGGTGGACGGAGCCTCGAAAGACGGCACCGTGGAACTGATAGCGCAAAACGCCGACCTGGTGTCGCGCATGGTGTCGGAACCCGACAGGGGCATCTACGATGCCATGAACAAGGGGTTGAAGATGGCCACCGGCGATTATGTATGGTTCCTGAACGCGGGCGACTTTATCTATTCCGACCGATTTCTGGCGGATATGTTCGCCAAGGACGTGCGCAGCGATGCCACGCCCGACGGCTGGGCGGACGTGTATTACGGCCAGACGCAGCTGGTGGACTCCGACTGGAAGCCGGCGGGCATGAGGCGTTTGCGCGCGCCCGAAAGGCTTACGCCCGGGAGTTTCCGCATGGGCATGCTGGTGTGCCACCAGTCGGTGCTGGTGCGCCGCGAACTGGCCGGGCCCTACGAGATGCGCTACAGATGTTCGGCCGACTACAACTGGGTGCTGCAGGCACTCAAGAAGGCGCGCCGTATCGCCAACACCCACCAGACAGTTTCTTGCTACCTCAAGGGCGGGAAATCGCGCAAGATGCTGGTTCTCTCGTGGAGGGAGCGTTTCCGCATCATGCGCCTCAACTTCGGCCTGCCCTCCACGCTTTTCTTTCACGGATTGATCGTGCTCCGGTTGTTCATGCCCGTAAAACGGAAGTATTAAGTGTTAGTTTGTCCTGATGAGAACAAGATTTATCATTTCGCTTAGAATTAAAGTTATATGCACCTTGATCGCTGTGGTGTCCGGGTCTTGTCTCTGCACGGCGAGGGGTGCCGTTTTTTTTAGGGGCAACAAATTCACGCAGTTGATTGCCCAATATGATTCCTGCCGGAACGCCATAGGTTCGGTAAACGGAAATGCCGTGGAAGACATACGCTGGGCCTATCTTGAACTGGAAATCGGCAAGCAGCTGAAGGATGATGAGAAGATTATCCAGGGGTATATCGATCTGGGCAGGGCGTTCTCGTCCTTGAAAAAATACGATATGGCGCTGTCGAACACCCACAAGGCCTTGTTGGCCTTGCAGGAAGCCGGTACGGAAGAACAGCGGGCCGATGCCGGCCGATTGGTGGGTTCCATATACCTTCGTTTGAAAAACAACGACTTGGCAAAGACCTATCTCGATGAATCCTACCGGTATTATTCCGCCAAGGCCGATACGGTGAACCTGCTTAAGACGATGGGGGAGATCGCCATTATGTACGGCCAAAGCGAGGACTACGATAAATGCATCATGTCTCTTAACGAGATAGATTGGCTTACATACAGATACAAGATAAATAAACTACGATTGGTTACCTTGTTGAATCTTTCGTTGGCCTATCAGTATGCAGGGCAGCCGGATCAGGGACTGCACACTTTGGAAAGGATTCGGCTCGAGTGTCCGGATTCTATATTGTATCTTCCTGAATATCATATGGCTTATTTGTTGAACCGGGGAGAATTGAGGCTTGCGAAGAACTGTCTGGATAGCGCGGAGAACGATTTCCTGGCGGGTCTGGCCATCGCGGACAAGGTTTCCGACTGGGAAACCAAGATTCAGTTTCTCAAGAATTTGGCTTCGGTAAGTTTAAAGAAAAAGGAGTATGCACAGCTTTCCACATTCTATCAGCAGCTTAGTGCGGCGCAGGATTCCTTGGAATCGGACATCGACAGGGGGCGTATTGCTGAAAAGGAGCTGATGTACGATATAGCCAAACGGGATCAATATCTTGAGAGGCTTGAGGCGAGGATGTTGAGGAACCGCATTCTGACTGTTGGTTTTATCATCATTTTCTTGCTGTTGATAGGATTTTGGTATTACAGGTACCGGATGAAGATCAGGAACCACGCGAAACAGGCGGAGATGTGGTTCAGGGAACGGAAGAAAGACAACGAAACGATGACCGACATCGCCATCTATTTCCATGAACTGCGCACTGTGATCATGCAAGTGGTTGACAGCCTGCGGAACATGGCGACGCACACTTCGTCGGAAACGGATAAAAAGGCCTTGAAATCCAATTACAATCAGTTGATAGAGATTGTTTCGGAAAACAAGACCCTGCTGAATAATTTCTCCGACGCCCGTTACGGAGAGTTCCTGCAGAAGCTTTCCCGCGACTATCCGGAGCTGTCGGATTCTGAAAAAAGGATATGTGCCATGCTGTTGGTGGGATTTACCTCGAAAGACATTGCCAGCGTTCTGAACTGCACCGACAGGAGTTTGAACAACAACCGTTCGAAGATCCGTAAGAAATTGGGCATCCCGCCGGAGAAAACGATTCTCGAATTCCTGAAAACGCTCTAATCTTTAGACACAAAGACCTACGTTTTTTAAATTTTATTTGCACTGATTCTTTGTTTTTTATATTGGTGTATGATACCATAATGATATAACTTTCTTTTATTATTACATCTATTCGTTTTGCTTTGTATTCGTAAACCTCGGGTTGAGATCCGGGGTACACGGAAAAAGAAAAAATGTTAAATCTTAAAAAATAGGAGGATGTAATGAAACTGAAAAGAAACATTGTTTTGTTTCTGTTCGCATTGCTTGCATCGGGATTCACGCTTGCAGGAACGGTACGGACAGAAGATGCCGGGCAAAAGGCGCCGCATCGTAAGATCTATGCGTTCTTTCTGGCAAACTACAAGTTCGGTCTCGGAGATTTCGGCATAGGTTCGTTTTATGCGGACAAACCGCAAAAAACGGAGTTGTGGCAATCCTTTAAGTCGGAAAATTCATTTTTTGCCGGCGCCGCGGCTAACGGTATGTACTACGGTCTGTCTTATCTGTATCTGGATGCGGCTCCTCCGCAACCGGAGGATCTTATTGCCGTGGATATGCAGACCGGAGAGAAGCATGCCATCGGTCCGTGGGCGGAAGACGTGAGCATGCGGGTACAGGATATGACCTACAGCTACAAAGATTCCACGATGTATGCCATTTCTTACGACTATGAAGGAGAGGTGGGAAACTATCCGGCTACCCGTCTGTTCACGGTAGATTTGAAGACCGGGAAAATGAATAAGAAGGTTGTGTTGGATACTGTACAGTTCTATCACGCCATTGCCGCTGATTACACAGGCCATCTGTATGTGATAGGACGCGACGGTGTGCTGTACGAAGCGGATAAGCAAACGGGCAAGGTAAAGGCTTTGTGCAAGACCCCGTATGGGTCACCCACCTCTTTCTGGGGCGCCGAGGTGGATCATACGGATAATATGCTGTACTGGGCCGCGATTTCACAAGATTTTGATACGGCCAGGAACTATCATCTTATTCAATTTGATTTGAATGCCAACCCTGTCACCTATAAGGATTTGGGTGTTGTAGCCGATGCCGAGAGCAAAGCCGTATTGTACGGGCTGTACATACCTTTTGTTCTCGGGGGAGAAGACGCTCCGGCCGCTCCTGAGAATGTTTCTGTGATTCCGGATCCTTCCGGTGCGCTGAAAGCCACCTTGCAATGGACAACCCCCAAAGTGGACTTCGGAGGCAAGGAATTGCAAGGCCTGCAGCAGATAAAGATATGGAGAAACGGCAAGGAAGTGGCCACACTGCCCGCAACCGAAATCGGAAAGAAGATGACCTGGGAAGACGATAACGTGCCTGAGTACGGACCTCAGGAATACGTCTTGGTGGCCGTAAACGCCCAAGGGGAAGGCGAAAAAGCCTATATCCACATTTATGTGGGACCGGATGCGCCGGCCAAGGTAAAAGGCTTGAAAGTGAACAAAAAGGAAGGCTGCAAGGAATTGCAGATCGTTTGGGAAAAGACCAGGACCGGTGCCAACAACGGTTATGTGAACCCCGAAGAAATCAGCTACAGGATCGTTCGTTTCCCCGATTCTATCGTGGTGGCCGACAACTTGAAGGATACGGTCTTTACCGACACGAAAATTGAGGTATTGGATGGTTACAGCTATGAAATCTATTCTGTAAACAAAGAGGGAGAATCCAGTGTTCTCAGCAACGTCAATGTGGCGGGACCCGCCATGGATCCGACCTACTATTTCACCGATTTTATTTCGGCCGATACCATGGCCCATTCCTGGACAACGGTCGACAATAACAAGGACGGTTGGACATTTGATGTTTCGACGATGTACGGCGGTTATCAATTCCTCGATGATCTGACGGCTTTGGAATATTTTATCAATCCCATGATTAATCCGGCAGGTACGGTAAAGGATGCCGATGATTATTTCGTTTCGCCTCCGTTCTTGTTCAAGGCCAATACAGTCTACAGAGTTGCCTTCGACTACCGTTGTGTTTCCAATGAAACCTTCGAAATAACCGTAGGTAAGACCAACGATGCCGAAGGACAGACTTTGGTGAAAAAGATGGTGCTGGAACCTTCCCATCCATACGTGGAATGTAGTTATGTCGAAGTGGAACTTCCCGCTCTGGAAGAAGATGGTATCAGGGCCGTCGGTCTGCACCTTGTCTCCCCCGTACCGGTTGATTATTATTCTTTCTTGCAGATAACGGATCTTTACATAGATGAAGTGGGACCGGTGGCCGTGGAAGGCCGCGATGCGTTGGAAGACGTACAGGTAAGCTGCAACTACGGCGAAATCCGTATCGACGGCGCTTTCGACTATGCGGAAGTGTATTCGGTTAACGGACAGAAGAAGGCCAAGACAGTTCAGCCCGTGCTCAATGTGAAGAACCTTGCCCAGGGCGTTTACCTGGTAAGGGTGGCCCGCGGACAGGATGCCCGCACCTTCAAGGTGGTTGTATTGTAAATCATTGTCTGGTGTGTTTACGGTAAAGTTCCTTACCGTAAACACACCAGATATTAAATAACAAAATAAACAGAACTATGAAAAAACTATTTTTTGGATTTTTCCTGGCTTTACTCTCTACGGTGCTGGTGGTGGCGCAGGATGCCTCCACGTATGTCTTTGAAGGGGGAGGGGGATCTTCGTACACGGCCATGTCCGGCGACGGTATAAAAACCTTAAGCGAGTCGGCCAAGGTTAAGGGAACGGATTTCCGGTCCACGTTTTTCAACGACACCGAACAAATATTGTACACAGGCCGGTCACAGGGGATGACCGGGATCGACATCGGCTTCGATTTTTATTTTGAGGGCGTGGCCTGCGACAAGTTCATTGCCTGTGGCGCGGGATTCATCATGCTGGCGCCCAAAACCGACAATGATGTATGGATTACCGGCAACCCGAACGTCTTTACCTACGGTCGGGAACGCACCATCGGTGCGGCCGTGGACCTTTCTGTGATCGGTGTGGAAGGAACCAAGATTTGCTATAGGCTTGACGGTACCGAAGCCGAAAAGAACCGCGTCCTGACGGTGGAGTTTACCGGTCTGACGCATGCAAGTGGAAGTGCCGACAAGTTCAATTTCCAGATCAAGCTGCACGAAACCACGAACCTGATCGAACTTTTCTTCGATTCTTACAATGTTCCATCATCGCCCAGCTCGACCTGGGGTATAGGTATCGAGGGTGTAGGTGGAAAAAGACTGCGCATAGGCGGCAGCAGACTGGAAATGTCGAATAGATGGATCAATGGAGAAGCACTTACAGACATTACTGAAGTTGTGGGTGACGGAACTATGTTTATGGGTATGGAACGGTTTGCATTTTCGGTTCCGGCCCTTCCCGATTGTGCCGCTCCGACCAAAACGGTAACGGCGGTTAAGCCCCAAGCGAAAGAAAACGTCATCAATCTGGCTGTTACCGTGGGGCCAACGGGAACGGCGGACGCTTATCTGATAGTCGCTTCCCCCCAAAAGGAAACCTACACATTGGAAGATGAACGCACTTACAGTGTGGGCGATGCAATTTCCGGTGGAAAGGTGATTGCCGTGGGCAATGTGGATACCTATTTCAACAGTTTTACGGCTTCCCATCAAGGATTGGAGCCCAACACGAAGTATTATTATTCGATATTCCTGTATAATAATCTTCAATGTGCGGGAGGTCCCGTCTATGGCCCCGCCTATATGGATTCGGCCATTACCGGAACCCTCCCTCCCGAAAGCCTGCGCGTGGCCTCGCTGTCGGATAACGGCATTACCTTGTCTGTAACGGCCAACCGTTGGAACGACACCGTCTTGATTGCCTGTTCCAACCAGGATTTGTCCGACCAATACGAGGAAGAATACGGAAAACCGGCGGGTGACATGAAGCTGGGCGATACCTTGTGGTACAAGAACAAGTTTGGCGGCAAGTTGATTTATAAAGGACTCGCTTCCCAAAACATTGCCTATACAACGTCGGTGCCGGACTATACCCCTTACTTCTTTATCGCCTACAGCCGCACGAAAGAAGGAGCGTATTCCGCATCCTACATTCTGACCGACACAGTAAGTCCTGCCAAGTTGCCGTTTAAGGAAGATTTCAGCACGATGAGGCCCTATAAAGTGCCTTGCGGATGGTACGGAACCTCGGCGGATTATAAAATCAATACGCGTCCAACCTACCGTTTTGTCGGTACGATGATGACTATGGACAAGCCCGATTCCGTCTATACGGCCAATCTGGTGTTCCCGGCCATGAACTATCCCGAAGACCGGGATTTGCGTCTGGTGTTCGAATACAATATGAACTACAGCATGTCCGATAATGTTGCCCGGGGAACGACCAAGGCGGATTGGCAGGAAAACGACTCGCTCGTTTTCGAAGTAAGCGCCGACGGCCGTACGTATACGTCTGCTTATGTCATCACGCGACAGAATGCCGATGAGTTTACCTCCGAAGATGATTATAAGCAGAAAAAAATTGCCATCAAGGAGTTCTACGACATTAAAAACGCCAGATTGAGAATACGCTATGTTGCGCATTACAAGGATGGCAAACTGTTGAATGAAATCAAATTCCGCAATTTTGAATTGGTTGCGATGGATGCGTGCGATTATCCCGCCTTGGTGCAGGTGGTCGATTCCTCGGTCAAGGCCGACCGGGTAACGGTTCGCTGGGCAGGCGGCGCGCATAATGAAACCCAGTGGAACCTGAGTTATGCGCTGCGGCAAGACGACGGTACTCCCGGAGAATGGAGCCAACCGGTGGAAGTAACGGGAAGTTCCTACGACATAGTGGGCCTGAGACCCAACAGGAAGTATGCGGTTCGTATGCAGGCCGTCTGCAAGGTTGGGTCTGTCAGCGATTGGGTCTCCACCAACTTCAACTCGGGCTGGACCTCGCCCTTTGTGGAAAACTTCAATAATCTGGAACCCCAGTTGTTGTATGGTCAGTTGTATGCATGGTATGTGCCTTTTGGCTGGACTATGGCTCAACAGACCGGTTCAGGAGAACCAAGTTCGGTTGTTTTCGACCAGATGACACCGATGCGGTTGAGGTTTGATAACTGGAAACAGGGGCCGGGACTTTCCCCGTATGCGGTGGTGCCGGGAAAAACGAACGCGTCGGCGGTATTTTCCATGCCTCTTTCGCCCGGATCCACCCAAGTGTTGCGTTTGCCGGAAGTTTCCGTTCGTGCCGATGAACAGCCTACGTTGATATTTGACTACGCCTACGGAGAATTGGATGTAGACTATAATTTTATGTCGGCAGACCCCTTGGTGCGAGACAATTACGATAAATTGTACGTATGGGTTTCGACCGATGGAGGAAATACCTTCAAGATGGATTCCGCAGTGCGTACCTTCGAGTATGCGGAGCTGGCCGAAAAGGGCGACTCGGCGCATATCGAGATACCTTTGACTTCATATAACGGAAACATCCGCATCGCGTTCGGTGTACACACGATTGCAAGTGCCAATGTTCTCTGGCTCGACAACGTCGGCGTGGTTTACAAGTGTCCGATTGCCCAACATCTTGCCATACGTGCCGGCAGTCTGACCGAAACTTCGGTTACCTTGGATTGGTGGGAAAATCCTACCCACGGCGAATGGAAGGCGATCTGCCGCGGCAACGGAACCGAAACGGTTCAAACGGTTCAAGGCTCTTCGCTGAGTCTCGACAATTTGGTGGAAGCCACGGATTATACCGTCCTGGTGGGTCAGGACTGTGCAGACACCTCCAAATGGAGCCGTGTTTCCTTTAAGACGGGCGGTGTTCCCTGCGACCCGGTAAGCGGAGTTACCGTAAGCGAGGTTACGAAAGCCACGGCCAGACTGCAATGGACCGGCTCGGCCGAAAGATACCGTGTAAGGATCCGTCCGGTAGCGGGAACAGCCTATACCTACTATGAAACCGAAACGAATTCGTTCGTGCTGCAGAACCTTGAGTCAGCCATGGACTACGAAGGCGGCGTGCAGTCGGTTTGCGGCCTGGCGGTGGGCGATACGGCCAACTACGTGGCCTTCGAGAACTTCACCACCTTGACGGTTACCTGCTTTGCCCCCGCCGATATCGAAATCGTGGATAAAAATCATTATTCCTCGGTGATTAAATGGAAAGGAACCGCCGACAAGTATCAGTTGGAATACCGTTTGGCAGACGACCTCTTGGCTGAAGCTGTAAGGGTCGTTGTAACGGATACTTTTGCCAAGATGGATAACTTGCTGGCCGAAACCTCGTATAGCGTACGGGTACGCAGCATCTGTTCCGCGAACGACACCAGTGCCTGGAGCGATTGGACCGAATTCTCCACCAATATGGCTCCGGACTGCCCCGAACCGTCTAACCTGCGTGCGGAAACCCTGACGGCCACCTCGGCTCATCTTGTATGGTCCAGTCCGGAAGAAGGCGCCGCCTTCGCCTTGCGTTACAGTCTGGCTGCTCCGGTTTCGTGGAACAACATTGAGAGCATCAGCGACACGTCATATGAGTTGAAGGACTTGAAACCCGAAACGGTATATCTGTGGAGCGTCATGTCGGTCTGCAAGGGTGGAAAGATGAGCGACTGGGCGCAGCGGGAACGTTTCCAGACCCAGAAAAATACAGCCGTCGAAACCGATGATGAATCAAAATTCTCGGTTTATGCAGGCAAGGGTCAGCTGCATGTAATGAATCCTTCCTTCCTGTATATCGAACGGATCCGTCTCTATACCTTGGACGGCCGTTATACCGACTATCCGGTACGCAGCAACGACAACGTGCTCCTTACGACCCGTCTGTCTTCCTGTGTGGTTATTGTCGAAGTGCAGAGTGCCGGCAAGCAATACCGCGAAAAGGTGTTCCTGCCGTAAGGTGTGTATGTCTGTTTACAAGGTGTAAGAGAACTGCCCGGCCGTATGGCCGGGCAGTTCCTTTTTTACGGGACGGGGTTTATGGTCTGGTTCCTCTTGTCCTTTCTGCCAAGAGGGCCTGAACAAAAAAAGCCGCGCTTTGAAGCGCGGCTTTTTTATATCCGGTCGTCCCGTCTTATTTGTTCCTGCCGGTGATCTCTTCGGCCTGTTCGCAGATGGAATCATCCACGAGGAAACGGCCGCAGTATTCGCACGAGATGATTTTCTTGTGCATGCGGATGTCGATCTGACGTTGGGGAGGAATCTTGCTGAAGCAGCCGCCGCAGGCGTCCCTGTCTACGCGGACCACCGCCAGGCCGTTGTGGGCGTTGTTGCGGATACGTTCGTAGAGGCGCAGCCAACGCGGCTCGATGTTCTTCTGGTATTCTTCCGACTTGGCCATCAACGCCTTCTCGTCCTTTTCGGTTTCGGCCACGATCTCGTCCAGTTCACCCTTCTTCACTTCCAGGTCTTTCTGGCGTTCGGCGCAGGCTTCCTCGTTGCGTTCCAGCTCGGCCTTGCGTTTTTCGAGCGTCATGTTGGCTTCGCGTATCTTCTTTTCGTGAAGCTGGTTCTCGAGGTTCTGGAATTCGATTTCCTTGTTCAGGGCATCGTATTCGCGGCTGTTCTTTACCTCGCGCAGCTGTTTTTCGTATTTCTTTACCTGCGCCTTGATCTCGGTCATGGCCGACTTGCGGTCGGCTATGTTCTTGGAGATCTCTTCCATGTCGGCCTTCAGCTTTTCGATTTTGCTCTGGTAGCCGGCAATGTCGTCTTCCAGGTCCTGCACTTCCAGCGGCAGCTCGCCCCGGAGAATGCGGATGTCGTCTATGGCGGAATCTACGCTTTGCAAGGCGTAAAGGGAAACCAATTTCTGTTCTACGGCCGCATCCCTTTCGTCGGAAACCACCTTGGACTGGGCGGGCTGTTCAGGTTGCGCAGCCGCTTTCTTGGCGGCGGCTTTGGTTTTGGTTTCGGCTTTTTCTTTCATCGTATCAGTAAGTTTAATAGCAAGAAACGGGGTTTACGGACCGTTCCGAAATATGGGCGGCAAATTTAGGAAATTTTTCGGTAATATAGTTAAATACAAGTTGCTTTACAAACTGCTCGCTCTCGTAATGTCCTATATCCACTAACCACGTGCGTTCTTCGGCATCGGCGAAGTCGTGGTATTTCACGTCGCCGGTAACGTAGGCGTCGGCCCCCTGAGCCTGAGCCGCCCCGAAGAACCCGCCCCCGCTGCCCCCGCAGAGCGCCAGCGTCTTTATTTCGCGTCCGGCAAAGCCAGAATGCCGTATGCAGTACACGCCCGTAAGCGCTTTGAGCGTGTCCAGCAGTTCCCTTTCGTTCATGGGGGCGGGCAGGGTGCCGATAACCCCCGCGCCGGTTTTCCCTTCGGCGTCCATGGGCACCAGGGGGCGCGCGTCCTGCAACTGCAGTTTGCCGGCCAGGTAGGAGTTGACCCCGGTGGGCGTGTTGTCTAGGTTGGTGTGCATGGCGTACCAGGCGATGCCGTGCTGCAGCGATAGTTGCAGCATCCGGCCCATGTGCGAGGATGGGTCGATTTTCTTGATGCCCCGGAAAATGGGCGGATGGTGCGAGATGATGAGGTCGGTGCCCTTTTCCACGGCTTCTTCCACCACCGAAGGCGTAACATCAAAACAAATCAGCGCACCCTTCACTTCCATGTTCCGGTTTCCGAGCACCAGCCCCGCATTGTCGTAGCTTTCCTGCCGCGAGAGCGGCGCCCATTCCTCCAGCCCCCGCAACAGCGTCTCAAGCTGTATTTTTTGAACGTTTTCCATAAATAAATTCCTAAATTTGCAACCGTACTCCGCGCGAGCGGAGCGAGCGCGCCCCCGCCGGAGGCGCCCCAAAAGCGCCAGCGGAGCGAGCGCGTCAACAACCGCCGGAGGCACAATATTCCGCAGCAAGAGCGGAGCGACTTGCGTCACACGCCAGCGAAGCGAGCGTGTCCCCCGCCGGAGGCGCCCCAAAAGCGCCAGCGAAGCGAGCGCGTCAACCAACCACCGGAGGTACCGACCGCAGCGCCGGGTGCGGGTTCTTTCGAGGCGCAGCCTCGGAAGTTATTCCATAGCGCGGGCCAAGCGCGCGGGGTGCGGGAGCGGCCGGAGCCTTGGCAAGCACCAATTGCCCTCCGCCATAGGAGCGCCGTCCGCGCAGGACGCGCCTTTCTTTTGGTTACTTTTCTTTGGCAAGACAAAGAAAAGTAACTAACACGGCATCGCGCGCCAGCGCAGAAAAAACAAAATTAAGTAAAAGCCATGAATACCAAGACCCGATACACTGAAGACGACAAGATGTGCGCCTTGGTGTGCAGCAACCACTACATGCTGTTTGTATTGAGCCGTTTCGGTATTCCGATGGGCTTCGGCGACGCCACCATCGGCGAGGTCTGCCGCAAGAACAGAATCGACGTGCCCACCTTCCTGGCCGTGGTGAACCTGAGCCTTTCCGGCCGTCTCGACCGCGATGCCGGGAAGATCGACCTGAACCCCGAGGCCATCGTGCGCTACCTCCACAACTCGCACGAATACTTCCTCAACTACCGGCTGCCCACCCTGCGGGCCAACCTCTCGGAGGTGATCTGCGGCAAGGACCAGCAGGACGTGGTGGTGGTCGTGATGCGCTTTTTCGATGAATACGCCGCCGAGGTGAAGAAACACATGCAGTACGAGGAAAAGACGGTTTTCCCCTATATCCGCGCCCTGGTGCAGGGCAAGGCCGACAGCGGCTACCACATCGAGATTTTCCGCAAGCAGCACAACCAGATCGAGAGCCGCCTCACCGAGCTGCGCGACATCCTGCTCAAGTACTACGCCGGCAAGACCGGACACGAGTTCAACGCCACCCTGTTCGATATCTTTACCTGCGCCGAAGACCTTCGCCAGCACAACACGCTCGAAGACGTGCTGCTGGTTCCTCTGATAGAAAGAATCGAAAAAGCGGGGGGCAGATGAAAAGGGCGCTTACCTTTACCGTGGCCGAACCTTCCGACATAATACGGGAAGGCCTGGCGGCCGTGCTGAAGAAGATAAACGGCGAGTTCCGCGTATTGCAGCTGGGCGATCCGGGGCAGTTGAACCATCACCTGGCGCTGGAGCATCCCGACGTGCTGGTCGTGAACCCCTCCCTGCTTACGGGCGAGGGCGGCAGCGCCCTGCGCAACGGCGGCCACCGCGACATAGTGTGCGTGGCCCTGCTTACGGGCTTGCGCGATATGCAGAACCTGCAGGGCTTCGAACAGTCGGTGTCTGTTTTCGACGATTTCGAGCAGCTGCGCGAGAAGCTAGGCAAGCTGGAACCTTCCCGCCAGGACGTGTCCGATTCGGGCAAGACGCTGAGCCAGCGCGAGCGGGAAATCGTTTCGTTCGTGGTGAAGGGCTACACCAACAAGCAGATTGCCGACGAACTCTGCCTGTCGCAGCACACGGTGATAACCCACCGCCGCAACATCGCCAACAAACTGCAGATACACAGTTCGGCGGGCCTCACCATCTACGCCATCGTAAACAAGCTCGTAACCCTCGAAGAAGTGAAATAGACCATGTACCAGTCGGCAAAACTTAAGGAAACCACGGGCTTCATTGCCGAATACGCCGCCGTGCTGCTGGGCGCGGGGGTGCACTGCACGCGGGTGCTGCGCAACTCGCGGCGCATCTGTGAGGCCTACGGCATGGAAATCACCATGACCATCTTCGCCTCCAACATCATCCTTACCCTTTCCGATCCCGAACTCGACGAGATATGCACCGAGGTGGTGCACATAAGGCAGCTGCCGGTAAGCTTCGAGCTGAACGCCGAACTGAGCGCGCTCAGCTGGAAAGTGTTCGACAACAGGCTGAGCATCGCCGAGGTAAAGGAGGAATACGGCCGGATCATGGGCAGGCCCCGCATGAATTCGTGGCTGGTGACGCTGCTGGTGTCGGTGGCCAACGCCTGTTTCTGCCGCCTGTTCGACGGCGACCTGGGCGCGATGCTGCTCGTGTTCATCTGCACCTTTGCGGGTTTCCGCCTGTTGCGGTTCATCAAGAAACGGGGCATCGACCATTCGCTGGCGGTGCTGCTCGTGTCGTTCTTCAGTTCGTCCGCCTGCTCGGGACTGGCCTCGCTGCCGCCTTTCGCGGGTCATGTGAACCTTACCGTGGCGGTGGCCACGAGCGTGCTTTTCATGGTGCCCGGCGTGCCGCTCATCACGGGCGTGATCGATATGTTCGAGAACCATATCCTGATAGGCTTCGCCCGCCTCATGCGCGCCATCCTTATCGTGCTCTGCCTGGCGGTGGGGCTTTCCATCTCGATGATCATATTCAGGGGGAGTTTGCTGCTATGATAGAAGAAACCATCATCCGCGCCGTCTGCGCCGCCTTTGCCGCGCTCGGCTTCGGCGCCGTGTCGAACCCTTCGCGCCGTTCCATTCCCTGCATCATGGCGCTGGCCGCGGTGGGCTATGCCGCGCGCTATCTGCTCATGCAGTGGGTGGAGTTTGACATAGCCACCTCCACGCTGGCCGCCTCGCTGCTGATGGGCTTCGGCAGCCTGTGGCTGGGCGGGCGCATCAAATGCCCCATGACCACGCTCTACATCCCCGCGCTGTTGCCTTTCGTGCCGGGAATGTACGCCTACAAGGCGGTGTTCTCCATTATCCTCTTCATGCAGAACATCAACACGCCGGCGGCCGCCTTCCTGCACCTGAACGATTTTTTCCTCAACGTGATAGTGACGGTAACGGTGATCCTTTGCATGACGGTGGGCGCCTCGCTGCCCATGTTCATCTTCTCGCGCAAGGCCAAGTCGCTGACCCGTTATTCATCAACCAAAAAAACAGCATTCCGTGGATAAGAACCTGAACCAAGAAGCCAAGGGCGGCGGGAACCGCACCGAACTGGAGGAATTGGGCGAATTCGGCCTGATAGAACGCATTACCGGGAACCTGGAGATACACAACCCCCAAAGCACGCTCAAGGGCGTGGGCGACGACGCGGCGGTGCTGCGGGCGCCTCAGGGGCAGGTTCAGCTGGTGTCGAAAGACCTCCTGATGGAGGGCGTGCATTTCGACATGACCTATTGTCCGCTCAAGCACCTGGGTTACAAGGCCATCGCGGTGAACCTCTCGGACATCGCCGCCATGAACGCCAAGCCCGCGCAGGTGCTGGTGGGCCTTGCCGTTTCGAACCGTTATTCGCTGGAAGCCATCGAGGAACTCTATGCGGGCATGCGCTTGTGTTGCGACCGCTACGGGGTCGATCTGGTGGGGGGCGACACCGTGTCGAGCCGCGCCGGGCTGGCCATCTCGGTAACGGTGCTGGGTTACGCCGCGCCCGAGAGGGTGGCTTACCGCAGCGGCGCCAAGGAAAACGACCTGCTTTGCGTGTCGGGCAACTTAGGCGGCGCCTACGCCGGATTGCTGCTGCTGGAACGCGAGAAGCGCGAGTTCCTGGCCAACCCCAATGTGCAGCCCGACTTCAAGGACTTCGCCTACGTGCTGGAACGCCAGCTCAAGCCTGAACCCCGCCTGGACATCGTGGACCTGCTGGCCGAACTGGACGTGAAGCCCACCTCGATGATCGACGTTTCCGACGGCCTGGCTTCCGAGATACTGCATCTGAGCAAGGAGTCGGGTTGCGGCTGCATGCTCTATCAGGGTAAGATTCCGGTGGATATGGAAACCTGCAAGGCACTCGAGCCTTTCAAGATACTGCCCGAAACGGCGGCCCTCAGCGGGGGCGAGGACTACGAGCTGCTCTTTACGATAAGCCAGAAAGACTACGACAAGATAAAGGACAATAAGAAGATAAGCGTTATCGGACACATGGTGGAGAAGGCGCAGGGCAATTTCCTGGTGCCCGAGAACGGCAGCCTCATACCGCTTACCGCCCAAGGCTGGCAGGCGTTCGACAGAAAGTAGAGTCCTTATATAATAGGAGAGATTCCAGAAAATTTCGGCTATGCGCATCGATAAGTTCCTTTGGGCAATACGTGTCTTTAAGACGCGCACGGAGGCCGCCGAGGCCTGCCGTCTGGGGCGGGTGCGCATCAGCGAGGATATCGTAAAGGCGGCCAAGGAGATACGGGAGGGCGATACCCTGCACGTGAACCGCCACGGAGTGGTGTTTTCGTACAAGGTGCTGCAGCTGCTGCCCAACCGCGTGGGGGCGGCCAAGGTGTCCGAATACGTGCAGGACGTTACCGCGCCCGAAGAAAAGGAAAAACTGGCCATGCAGCGCGCCCCCTCGTTCGAGAGGCGCGATCCCCGCACCGGCCGTCCCACCAAGCGCGAACGCCGCGAGATAGACCGTTTTAAGGATTTCGATACGGACGTAGGCTGGATATAGGAAAAATTTCGTCCTGTTTATTTTGGTATCGTTTTTTATAAAAAAAGGATTCCTTTTTCCTTGTAATATGTTTCTATGCAATTCGATACAATTGTTTACGATTCACTCGAAATCCTCCTAAAATAAAAGAAATTACGGATTATGCAAGAGCATTGACAAAATTTTTTTTTGCATCCGAAGAATTTTGTATTACCTTTGCGCCCCAAAATCGGGAGGAGTGTGCACGTTTGCATTCATTTTAATTCCCAGATAATGATTGTAATAAAAGAAAATTAAATAAACAAATAATTTTAAACAAAAACTTTTAAAAACATCATGAAGACAAAATTCTTAAAGGCTTTTGCCGCTGTGATGATGGCCTTTTCGTTCGCCGGCTTTGCACGTGCCGAAGACGAATTGGAAATCACCGCTTCGATTGCTAACGCCGGTGAAAATGTAACCTTGGGCGAAAAAACGAACAATGCTTATACGGCCACGGACGTAGTTTTGAACGCAACCGCCGGTAGCGAAACTAAATTGACGCTTATCTGCGAAGGCGCTGACATTTACTACACCACCGACGGTACCACCGTTCCTTCCAAACCGTCTGAACCTGCTGCAAAGGCCGGTGTCTCCACGAAGTACACCGAAGCTTTCGTTGTAACCGAAGACATGAAGGGTACCGACGGTAACATCGTTATCAAGGCTATCGCCTACAAACAGGCTGTTGATGGTTCCAAGGCTTCTCCTGCCACCGCGGAAGAATCCGAAGTCCTCACCATCACCCTTACGCTGAAGGCCGACGAACAGGAACCTTCCACTCCGACTGTGGTGAATGTTCCTACTTTCGAAGTAAAAAATGGTGCTGAAGCCGACACCATCGTGGTTAAGATGGCTGGATCCGACAGCATTTTCGTAGCCACGGGTGCTGACAGCACTGCTGCCGTAGCTTCTGTATTCACCAAATACACCGCTGATGCTAAGATTGCCGTAAACAAAGACACGGTAGTTGTAGCTTATGGTGTAAAGGGTGCCGACAAAGCTAAATCCGACACCGTAAAATACGTTTATACGAAGACCACGACTACGCCCGATCCCGAAACCGTAGCCGTTCCCACTTTTGTAGTAAAGAATGGTGCTGAAGTTGATACGGTTGTAGTTGTTATGGCTACCGCCGAAGGTGTGGAAACCTATGTTGCCAAAGGCAAAGATTCTGCTTCGGCCGCTGCTTTTGTAAAACTTACCAAGAACGACACGATCTTCGCTTCCAAGGCTCAGGACACCGCCGTTGTGGTTTACGCCAAGAAGGGTACCGCTTTCTCGGATACCGTTGTTGCTTACAAAAACACGAAGGCCACCACTCCGGTTGATCCCGAAACGGTAGCCGCTCCCGTAGCTAATCCCGCCGCCGGTGTAGTTGTGCTCAACACCGAAGTAACGCTTGCCAAAGGTACCGCCGACAGCATTTTCGTAGCTTTCGGTACCACCGAAGCCAACGCCACCGCTTTCGAAAAGCAAACGGCTGACCTCAAGTTCAAGGTGACGAAAGACACCGTGGTTCGTGCCTACGCCATGAAGGCCAACAAGTTCTCCGACACTGTTGTCTACGCTTACACCTGGAAGCCTGTTGCTCCTGAAGCCAACGTTGAAAGCGGTTCCAAGGTAGATTCCGCCTCCACCGTGGTTATTCTTAAGGGTGAAGCCGACAGCATTTTCGTAGCTCTCGGTGCCGCCACCACGTTCACGAAGTTCGACAAGAACGACACCTTGACAATCGTTAAAGACACCACTTTCCGCGCCTATGCGGTGAAGGGCAACAGAAACTCCGACACCGTAACCTTTACCTACACGCTTAAGGGCAACGAACCTATTGTAGCCGTTCCCACCTTCAACAAGATGAACGACACCACCGTGGTTGTCGTTATGCCTGCCGATGTTGACAGCATGATGGTTGCCTATGCCGCCACCGAAGCTGCCGCCACCGCGTTCACGAAGTTCGACAAGAACGACACCATCGTGTTGAAGGAAGATGCCGTTATCCGTGCCTACGCCATGAAAGACGGTAAATATTCCGATACCGCTGTGTACGAGTTCAAGAAGGGTCCCGTTGCCGTAGAAGGCAAGGAACTTGCCGGTGTACGCGTATATCCCAACCCGAGCAACGGTCAGTTCAACGTATGCGTTCCCGTAAACGCCGTGGTTGAAGTGTTCGGCCTCAACGGTCAGATGGTTAAGCGTGTCAACGTATCCGCCGGCGAAAACGCCATGCAGATCGACAACGCGGGCATCTACTTCGTACGCGTTCGCGCCAACGGCCAGGTTTCCATCAAGAAAGTGGTTGTAAGATAGTATGTGTTCCGTGAGTTTCCGGTGGGATAAGCACCGGAGGCTTAAAAAGGGGAGTCTGGCGAACCAGACTCCCCTTTTTGTATATTCCCCGGCCGTAAAATGGAAAAAGTGTAGTTTTTGGCCTTCAAAAAATGGGAAAAGTGTATATTTGTGCTGTTAACAATAAGGTACAAAACAAATTAACAATAAAATGCGTGCCATTGGATTCAAGTGCGTTTGGGGAATGGCTTTGCTGCTGATGCTTTCGGGTGCGGTGCGGGCGCAGAGCTTCGAGTGGAAGGCCGATGCCGACGGTTTTTTCGACAACGGGGAGTACGGTGGCATCAGACAGGCTGTTTCCCAGACTATGTACGGTTTCCGTTTCTCGCCGCAGGTAGGCGTTTCGTATAAGGATTTCTCGCTCTTTGTGGGTTCCCACCTGCAGACCTCCTTCGGCTCGCCTAAATACCTCGACAGGCTTTATTTCATCGGCTATTTCCAGTATAGGAACGATCATCACCTGTTCCGTTTCGGGGCTTTCCCGAGGCAGGAACTGCTGCCCAACTACACCGATTTCTTTATCCGCGACACGTTCAATTACTTCCGCCCCAACATGACGGGGCTTTTCTACAGGCTGAGCGGCAAGAACAACTTCCTGAGCCTCTATCTGGATTGGACGGGGGCGCAGTCGCCCACCGTGCGGGAGGCCTTCTTCGTGGGCCTGAGCGGCGAGCAACGCTACAAGTGGTTCTTCGCGCAGGTGCTTGGCTACTACTACCATTATGCCAACACCAAGCCGCACTCCGGCGACGGGGTGGTGCACGACAACGGCCTGGGCCAGGTGGGCGTGGGCATCGACTTCTCGCAGAAGGCGCACTGGCTCTATGCGGCCAGGCTTTCGGCCAACTTCATGGTGGGCTACGAATGCAAGCGCGACCATGTAACACCTGTAAAGATTCCCTTGGGGCTGGTGCTCGACCTGCACGTTCGCTACTGGCGTTTCGGCACCAAGACGCTCTATTACTACGGGCAGAAACGCTTTACCGTACCCACCGACAACCACGCGCTCACCTATTGGGGAAATCCGATACTGGCTTCCAATTCATACCTGCAGAGCAAGTGGTACTGCGTGCTGTTCGAGAACGATTTCGTGAGCGCGGAGGCCGCGGCGGTGTTCCACCTCTCGGGCAAGGAGCTGGGAACGCAATATATGGTGCGGCTCAACGTGAACCTGAACGGCAGCATCTACGGCAGGAAAGAGGGCGAGGAAAGGGGAGGCCGCTACCGTTTCAACTTTATCGGCGCCGAAAGACAGGACAGGGTGCTGGACGACTTTATCGGACGGAAGAAATCCCGCGGGAAGGCTATGGAAACCTCCGCAATCAACCAGGAATAAACGTTTTTCGTGATGGCCTCCCAACTCCTGAAGAATTCCGCCAAACTGCTTTCGGGCAACATCTTTGCCCAGGCCATAGGCTTTTTGTTCTACCCCTTGCTTACGCGGCTCTATTCGCCTCAAGATTTCGGTGTCTTGAACCTTTTTCTTTCGATTGGCGGCATGCTTACACTCTTTGCCACCGCCGACTACCAATACGCCATTCTACTGCCCAAATCGGAAAAGAAGGCGGTTTCCGTGTTCCAGCTTTCGGCCCTGATTGCCGTGGGGGTTACGCTGCTTTGCGCGCTGTCGGTCTTTTTCAGGGATCCGATCGCCGTCCTCTTCAAGGCGCCTGAACTGGCGGCGGTGTATCCGGTGCTGCCGCTGTTCGTGCTTTTGTCGGCCTTTTGGGTGCTGCTCAACTATTGGTTCACGCGCCAAAGCTGCTTCGGGGCGGTGGCGGCCTATCAGGTAACGCAGAATGTAGGCAACTCCCTATGCAAATATGGCGCGGGCAGGGCGGGCTGGTTCCGTTGGGGGCTTGTCGGTTCCATCGTGGTGGGGCTGGTGGTGTCGTTGGGAGCGGTTCTGCTGCCCAACAGGACGGTGTGCAGACCTTTGTTCAGGTTCGATAAGGATAAGTTCCATTTGCGCTCTGCCGCTAGACGATACGCCAAATTCCCTTTGTTCTCGCTGCCGAGAACCATCATCAACAATATAAGCTGCAACCTGCCGGTGTTCCTGCTCACACCCTATTTCGGGCTTGCCGAGATGGGTTTCTTGGGCATGGGCATGACCTTGGCTTACCGGCCGGTAAGCATGGTTACGGCCTCGCTCTGCCAGGTGTTCTTTCAGAGAATGGCCAGGAACGTGCAGGACAGGCAGCCGGTTTCGGCTTTCTTTAGGCGCATCGTGCTTCGGGGTGGAGTGGCGGTGGTGCTGGTGTTCGCGGGGCTGTATCTCGTGTTGCCCTCGCTTACGGGCTGGCTGTTGGGTGCCCAATGGGAAACCACCGGGCATTACATCCGTCTTATGCTGCCGTGGCTGGGGCTTACGGCCATAGGGGGCTGCGTTGTTTTTGTAAGCGACCTGTTTCAGAAACAGGGTTCGATGCTGGCCATCGAGTCGGTGTACCTGCTGTTGCGCGCCGCTGCGCTTCTTGCCGGTATCGCGGCACACAGTTTTACGCTCGCCATTCTCCTCTACAGTCTGGTGAGCGCCTTGGTGATCGCCGTACAGATAGCCTGGTTCGCCATCCTGATACGCCGCTACGAGAAAAGCCTGGGGTATAAAAAATAAGCCCAATTCGAGAGTGGGCGAGCCATGAACGAAAAGCCCCCGGCATCAGGCGATGTCGGGGGCTTTTTATTGCCGGACTGAACCGGGAGATTTACTTGGTGATGCGTTCGAGCCACTTGAGCATGCCGAGCATCACACCCATCGAGGCTAAGCAGATAAGGGCGAACACCATCCAGGTGATCCACTGCTGGCCGATGTTGTTGAGCATCGTAACCCCCAGGAAGATAAACAGGTTGCCCACGGCCGTGGCGCACAGCCACAAGCCTTGGCAGATACCCTGCAAATGCTTGGGCGCGATTTTCGAGACGAACGACAGCCCCAGCGGCGAGATGAACAATTCGGCCACGGTAAGGAAGAAGTAGGTGAGGATAAGCACCCACGGGCCTACCGGGGTACGGGCCTCGATGGGCATGGTGGCCCATTCATTGCCGGAGGGATAGCCCATCACCTTGGCCAGGGCCGAGAGGAAGATGTAGGCGCAGGCCACGATGAACATGCCGATGGCGATTTTCTTGGGCGTGGAAACGTTCTTGCCCTTGCGTGCCAAAAGGCCGAAAATCAACATGATGACAGGGGTCAGCACGATTACGAAGAAGGGGTTGATGCACTGCCAGATTTCGGGCGCGATGGCTTCGGTGTTCACGAAGTCACGGGCAAAGATCGAAAGCGACTGACCGTTCTGGTGGAACGAGAACCAGAAGAAGATGGCCACGCCCAATACGGCGAACAGGGCGGCCATACGCTGCTTGATTTCCTTGGCCTGCGCCTGGCGTTCTTCGGGTGTGTAATCGACCGCCGCACTCTTTTCCTTGCGCACGGGGTTGGGGAATTTTTTCTTTACGAAAGCAAAGATGACGAACGAAACCAACATGGCGGCCACCGAGGCGAAAAAGGAAAAGTGAACGCCGGTATTGAATACTTCCAGGTAATTTTCGCAGAATGCACCCATGGCGGCGGGGTCGGCGGCCAAACCGGCGGTATCGATGGGGGTTTGGCTAACCTTGCCGGCTAATTCGGTAAGGTTGTTCATGGCCGTGGCGTCCATATTGCCTCCAAGATATTGGTGGCAAAGGGCGGGCATCTGCGAGTTGTAGATAAGGTTCTTGGTGCCCAGGATCCATTCGCGCAACAAAGGTGCCACGAAAGGCGCGATTACGCCGCCGATGTTGATGAACACGTAGAAAATCTGGAAACCGCTGTCGCGCTTGCTCTTGGCCAAGGCCAGGGCTTCGGGGCCCTTCTTGGCCGCGTCGGCCTCGAAATTGTCGTACATCTGCCCCACGATGGCCTGAAGGTTGCCCTTGAAAAGACCGTTACCGGCCGCAATCAGGAATAGGGCCACGCAGGTGAACACCAACACCCACGAGGGAACGTGGCCGGGCGCGCCGCCGAAAACAGGGAGCGAGAGCAGCACATAACCCACGGCCATGATGAACAGGCCGGCCATGATGGTACCCTTATAGTTTTGCAGACGGTCTGCCACGATACCTCCGGGAAGGCTGAACAGATAGATGCAGCAGTAGAAAACGGCGTAGATCAGACCCGCCGTGGCGTCGGCGATACCGAACTTGGAGCAGATGAAAAGCAGCAGTACGGCGTTCATGATGTAGTAGCCGAAACGTTCGCCCATATTGCTCAAGGCAGCGGCGATCAGACCTTTGGGGTGGTTCTTCGTGGCCGTAACCACATAATAGACCAGAAACGGTATGACCACGATCGCAATCCCGATCAAAACCGCCATAGCAGTGTGTGCTTGAATCCAAGACATAGCAGTAATTTTATGTTAGTGATTTAAATTTCATCAGGCATAAAGGGCAAATTTAGCGAATAGTTTCCATACAAAAAAAGAACCGCAATGCAAACAAGGCGACATTTGGGATTCATCCATTGAAAAGTTGATTAAGTCGTGGAAAAATTCGTACTTTTATAAAATGATTCTCCCAAAAGTCAATAGCTGCATTGGTTGTACCCAAACGAAACGTTTTGTCGCCATAGGATTGTTTCTGTGTATTTTTTTTCCGTTGTCCGGACAGGATTGCACTGGTTATTTTTATCCTCTTCTTCCCGATTCCGTCAACCGCTATATCGAAGACTACAGGAAGAATCAGAAGTACACCGCCGGACTCATTGACTATATAGAGGCCATTCGGCTGTTGCTTCCATATGAAGACTGGGGTTGTCTGACCGATGATTTGCGGCCTCTCGTGAACGACAAAACTCCTTACAACCGCGCCTACGCGAATTATCTCTTAGGGTGCTATTCCATGAATTTCGACCATTTTCGGGGCACGGCCGACTATCTCAACAAGGCGAAAGAGGCTGCCAACCATTTTGCGGTAAACAATCAATACACACAAAAACTGCAAATCAAGATATTGTTGGCCACGGGAGCCTACTACTTTTATCTGGGCAACCTCAATCAAGCATTGGAGGCCAACGAACATGCCGATGAAATCAATCAAGACCTGCGGGATTTTCTTCTCGATGCCTCCATCAACAACAACCAAGGAGCCATTTATAAAAATTTGGGACAGAATCGAAAAGCCATCGACCTCTTTCGCAGGAACCTCTCCCCCGACTTCCATAAATCCGAATTATACCCCTTGGCCTTGTCAAACATTGCCGAGGCTTATTTGAATATGGATCTTCCGGATTCGGCCTATCTCTATCTCTGCAGGGCCATGCAGGCGGATATCGGCCCTCACCGCAATTATTCCCAGGCAAATACATACTTTCTTCTGGGGCAAACCTACCTGAAGAAGAAACAACTCGATTCGGCCAATGTTTACTTTCTGAAAAGTTTCGATCTGGCAGACGATTTACAGGAAGAAAATGTAAAGATGCAGGTCTTGGTGTCGCTTATCGAACTCTATTCAGGCACGTCCCAGTATGAGCAGGCCTTGCAGAAAACTTTCGAATTGTTGGAAATGGGCCACCGGAACCACAATCTTCTGGCAAAAGTTGTGGCCCTGCGTGAAAAAAGCCGGGTGTTGGACGAGATGAACCGGAAAGAGGAGGCTTATAATGTGCTCAGAGAGTATATCTCGTTGAACGACAGTCTTGATGTTCGGGAAAGCACCGAAAAAGCCAAGCAAAGTCTTTTGGAAGAGGCATTTCGTCTGGAGCAGCAGAAACTGGAATATGAGTATAAGGAAGGGTTGTTGAAACTGGAGAACCAGATAGGCCGGCAAAGGTGGATATTGGTGAGTGTGTTTCTGCTTCTGGTGGCTTTAGTCTGTATATTTTTGATTTACAGCAAAAAAAAGAAAGGCGAACGGGAGGCGCAGAAACTGGTCGAGAATGCCTTGCTCGAAAATTTGGAGCTCAAAGAGAAAGAATTGGCCGACAGCATTCTCCTTAGAATGAACAGAGATGAATTTACAAAGAAGACAATAAATGAGTTAAAGGAATTGGGGTTGGGTGTGAACGAAAAAGGTCGTCAAAAAATCTCTGCGTTGATTTCTTCTTTGCGTCGTTCGCTCAATCCCAACCTCCTTTCGGAGTTTGAGAATAGTTTCACGCAGATAAACAAGAACTTCTATACGCATCTCTTGACGGATTTTCCATCCATGAGCCAGTCGGAAAAGCGGCTTTGTGCCTTTATCAAGCTGGGTTTGAATACAAAGGAGATTGCGGTTATCACCAACCTCAGCCCGAACAGCATCCGGGTGGCGAAGGTGCGGTTGCGCAAGAGACTTAACCTCACCAACAACAATCAGACCCTCTACGATTTTCTTTCCCGATATTGACACTACGTTTTTTTGTTTTTATTTGTCGTTTTAATTTTTTAATATCCTGTATGTTTTAGTCTGTTGTATCTTTTCAATAGCTACGTTTTTAAAACCTGTATCCATTCGCTATCATTCTGTTTTAAGGCTTTCCCTGCGCTTTTCCCTAAAATTGCAGTGTAATCCCGTTTCAGAAGTTTCACCAAAAACAATATGCTATGAGAAAATTATCAAGCCTTTTCAAGACGATAGTTTTGGGAGGCATGTTCTGCCTGGTTTCGTCGGCGTTTGCCCAGACTCCGACCTTTGCCCTTTCGGAAGATTTTGAAAAGTGGCCACCCGTTGGCTGGGAACTGAACCCCACTTCAGGGAGTTATGGAGGATGGATGCAGGATTATGGCTGGAGTTTCGGACCCTATTATGCTTACGAGGGTTCTTTCTGCGCTATGTTCGACAACTTCAACTGTGCCGCTGACGTGCGGGGTAGTATTACTTCGCCGGAATTGGATCTGCAGGCCTTCGAAAATCCACGGCTAACCTTTATGTGGATTAATCAAGCAACCAGCCCGTTCGACGGGCAATGGGCGCAAATGATTGTATATGTTTCCGAAAACGGTATGGATTTTCGAGGTGTCGATACGCTTGTAGCCGCAAGATGTCAAAAATGGGAACTTTACGAGCGTCCTCTTTCCAAAAACACGAAAAAGATACGCATCCAGGGCATAAGCAACTATGGAGGGAACAACACGTTTGTCGATTTCCTGCATGTGGGCGACAGGCCTCTGTTGCAGGCCTCGAACCTGCAGGTCACTTGGGATAAAATCCAAGCAAGACAGGCCGAGGCTGTGTGGGAGGGCTACGACAATGTCTCGAATTTCGAGTTGGTTTACGGCAAAAAAGGCTTCGACATCACCACTGCTTCCGTGCAGGCCGTTTCGGGTACCTCTTTCATGATGACAGGGCTGGAGCCTCTTACGGAATACGAGTTTCGTGTACGTCAGGTGTATTCGGCCGACAGGAAATCGGAATGGTCGGCTCCGAAGGCTTTCACCACACTTCCCACCTGTCCCCGGGTTACGGACGTGACCGTCACGGTGAACTCTTCCTCGTCTGCCACGCTTTCATGGACGGAGAAAGGTGATGCCCGCGAGTGGGACATCTGCTATGGCCCTATAGATTTCCACCCTTCTTCAGGACAGGGGACGGTGCTCAGGGGAATTACGGAAAATCCCTGCGTACTTACTGGACTGCCTGCAGGAACCTATCTGGATGTATATGTGAGAGGGGTGTGCGGAGATGGCGACACGGCCCAATGGAGCGAATACCCCGTTTCTTTCCAAACGGCCTGCGCCGACAACCCCATACCGTATTTCGAGGCTTTCGAAACGGGGGCTTTCACGCGGCTCCCCACCCCCTGCTGGACAGTGAAGGCGGGATTGTTGAAAGACGTGGGGGCGATTGAGCTTGTTGACACCATAGTTACATCAAGCACATGGACGGGACATTGGTTCGGCAACGACAAACGGCGGAACTTCGCCGCCCGCGCCAATTTTGAGAGTGCGGGCATGTGGATGGTGACGCCCTCCATCGATCTCGGCAATGGTGCGCAAAAGTATGTGTTGCAGTTCGATATGGCCGTAACCCTCAATAATTCCATGCGTTGGGGAGCTCCCAATGCCGACGATGACCGTTTTGCCGTGCTTGTCTCCACCGACAACGGCAACACGTGGACGCAATCCAATCTGCTCCGGCTTTGGGACAATACCACGAGCGAAAATGTATTGAAGGATGTTCCTCCTTATGGTCAACCCGTAACCCTCGATCTGAGCGATTACAGCGGTACGGTGAAAATCGCTTTCTATGCCGAATCCACCAAAGGTGATTATTGGGAACGGCAGGACATCAATAATGTTTTTATAGACAACCTTGCCGTGCGCCCGCTCCCCGAGAAATATATGGTGGCGCAGGGTATGGAGGGTCAACAATATTTGATTATAAATCAAGAGAACACGATTTATGCGGTAGTTTCCAATCAAGGTTCTGAGCCGCAGAAGGATTTTGTAGTGGAATTGGTTGATGGAAACGGCACCGTGGTGGCCACCGCCACTTATACACAAACTCTCTATGCGGAGGAAAGCGTGCGCGTACCTTTGGTCTGGACGCCAAGCCGTAAGGGTGTGGAAAGCCTTTCCGCCAGGATTGTTTTCGAAAACGACGTTGAGAAGGAAAAAACCGTATCCATGCCTTTCAAGGCAGAGGTATTGAGCGAGGAAACAAAGGTAAACGCCATTGGAGATGGGCGTATGCTGCGCGACGACGTTCCCATCAATTTCTTTTCGATAAACGCTCAGGCGCAAATTATCTACTATGAGGATGAACTTTCCTCGGTCGGTGCGATAACCGCCCTGAAGTTCTCCCACCTCACATCCAACATCCACTATGGCTTCCCGCTTCATATACGCTTGGGAACCACCGAAAAAAACAGCTTCAACTCCGATAGCGAATGGGTGAATGAAGATTCCCTCACCTTGGTTTACGCTGCAACCGTCGATTCGTTGGGCGGGGAGGGCGATTTGATCGTAACCTTGGATGTGCCCTACACATACACTGGGGGCAATCTTTTGGTTTCAATCAGGAAGGGGAACGAAACGCCTGATCCTTCCTATCTCAAGACGGGCGAAAGCTGGTGGGCCACGAAAGACCCCCTTTCGCGCCAGAGGTCGCATTCATGGATTGGAAACGAAGGAGGGGACGGATTCGGAAGCCTGTCGGAATACAGCCCCAACGTGGTATTCTATATAGATTCCATGTCGTCCGGACGCATCCGCGGCAAGGTTTCCGGCACGGACGGCAAGGCTATCGCCTCGGTGCGGGTGGAATGTCTGGGCACAGCCATCACCGCCACGACCGACCAGGCAGGCCAGTATGAGATGAACAGGATTCTGGAGGGAACCTACGACATGAAAGCCTCGAAACACGGCTATTTCGATACGACGGTAAGCCATATCGTGGTGTCTGAAAAGGAAATCGTGACCGTGAATTTCGCGCTCCGCGAACTTCCCGTATATGAGGTGAGGGGAAAAGTCTTGTCGAATGACGGGGCACCCATGCGCGGGGTGAGCGTGTTCCTGGAGGGCTATCAAAATTACGAGGCCGCCACGCTTTCCGACGGAACCTTCGCCTTTCAAAACGTCTATGCCCCCAAAACCTATAGGCTGTCGATACAGGAACATGGTTTTGCACCTTACGATACAGTTCTGACGGTTGTGGACGGAGAAATTTTCCTGAATGTTACCCTGCACGAAACGGTCTATCCCGCCGTGGGTTTCCGTGGGGTGGTGAGCGAGAACGGCAACAGGATGGACCTGAAGTGGGAAAACCCCGACTGGATGACCTGCACGGAAGTTTCCCTCGATGACGGGACTTCTGAAAACGGCATGTCGCTGACCCCCTATCAGGACATCAGGATAGGCAACCTCTATAAAAATCATGCACCTCTATTCCTGTCGTCGGTCAAGGTTTCGGGAAGTGCCAGCGAAAAGGCGGGGCCCGATTCGGTGACTGTTGAAATCTACGACAAAAACCGCAAGCTTCTGCTTGAAAGTTCCAAATTCTTCATTCCTGCTGGCGGTTGGACAGAGGCGAAGCTTCCCTATATGCTTGAGTTGGAGGAAGATTATTACGTGATGGTGCATTTCGGCGGAGAACGCGAACACTACACCAACTACCTCGACATAGATGAAACGGGTGCGCATGTTGCCGAGAAATTGGCCTATTATGTGGGCAAGGACGGGCAATGGCTGAATATGGACGAAGACATGATGGCCGGTGAGATGGTCTTTATGTTGCGTCCCGTGGTGTTCAAGGACAGGAATGCCGGCAAGTCCGTCCGGAACTTCAAGGTCTGGAAAGTGGAGGAGGGGAGTCAGGCCGAGCCGGAGTCCTGGCAGTTGCTTACGCCCGAACCCATCACCGCCACCACCCTCAACGAAGAGAAATGGGCGACCTATCCCGACGGATCCACTCACCTCTACGCCATACAGACCTTTTACAGCGGGAACGTACAGTCGGATTATGCCTTCTGCCGTCCGATAACGAAAGGGGAGAATTCTTCCGTGGAGTCTCCGAAAAGCCTTCGCTTCCGCATCTATCCCAATCCGGCCAGGGATTTCATTTATGTGGAGTCTGAAAGCGAGTTGAAGGAAATCCGTATCCATGATGTTTACGGAAGACGCTTGCGGGTGGTTTCCTGTTCGGGACAAAACCCGTGCATATCCCTGCATGGGCTTCCTCAAGGTCTGCTTTTGATGGAGGCCGTGGGTAGCGACAACCAGGTCGGAATTCAAAAAATAATCACTCTTTAAAACCAAAAACTATGAAAGCACGTTTTTTAATCGCCATATTCTTATTGAGTTTTCCGCTTTTGCAGGCTCAGGAGAAAACCACGGAAAGTTTTGAAGGCACTTATTTTCCGCCCAAGGACTGGACGGTGCGTTATGCCAACCCTGCTCCCACCGTGGGCAATTTCATGTGTCTTTCCACAGACGAGCACCCTTATGGGGGAGGAGAAAAGTCTTTCCGTTTCTCATCCAACGACAACAAGCAGGGGGCGCCTTACGAACAATGGCTTATCAGCCCCGAACTCAATTGCGCGGAAGCCGACACTTTCTCCTTTCGCTACTATGTTCCGGGCTACGGAAGCCGCTATTTCCGGGTGGGGTGGTCCTCGACCGGTACGGCAGACGGGGATTTCACCTACACCGAATCTAAACGAGTGTATGATGAAAACTACGAAGGTTATTCCTATTGGGATAGCTATAGCAAGACGGATTTGCCCTCCGGCACGAAATATGTCTGCATCAAATATGAGGCGACAGACAACCAGATTTACGACTACTTTTATGTAGATATGGTAAAGTTGCCGCCCCTCAGGGCCGTGCGCTTGTCCGCCCCCGTCAACCTTGCCTGCGAGGCGGAAAGCGGCACGATTTCCTGGACGGAAATTTCCTCCGCGGTCAAGTGGGAAGTGGCGGTAGTCAAAACCACCTCAGTCGATGAGGAAAACCTTTCCGGCGTGGAAGTTGCGCAAAACAGGTTCACGCCCTCCGCGCTCGAGCCTCTCACCGACTATGTGGTTTACGTGCGATCCAAAGACGAGATGGGTGTTTCGGCCTGGAGTTCCCCTCTGTTTTTCCGTACGGGTTGTCCGGAATATTTCACCGTTCCTTTTTTTGAGGGCTTCGAGAATCTGGTGGCCGACGATATATTGCCCGATTGCCAAAGCGTGGAGACGAGTGGTTACGACCGTTTCAAGTGCATCAAGGAACTCATTTACACCAGCCCCGCCTGGTACAACGAAAAGCCCCATACTGGGAAAGGTTACGCCTGTTTCCTCAACCATAAATATTCGGAGCAGACCGAAAACCGCTACTTCTCGCCGGCCATCCGCATGGAGGCGGGCAGAACCTACAAGCTTTCGTTCTGGTGGATTACCGATGAGAACTTAGGTTTCGACACCCTGGCTTTGGGTGTGCAGGCGGGAGAGAACGGTTCCGTGAACTTTCTCGCGGTGCAGGAAAACCCGCACACCGCATATTATCGGGAAATGTGCGCGTACTACACACCCGATGCCACGCAGGACAACCGTATGGTGGTCTATTTCAAAGGGACCTATGACGAGAAAAGGGATCTCAAGGCGGAAAGGCTGTGTTTCGATGACCTGCAGGTGGAAGATGTAACCGGAGAGCCTTCGGTTTCCAGTCTTGCACTCGAGGGCAAGGCGGCGCGGAGCCTTTCTGTAGTTTGGAACGAAAACGTCACACCCTCTACACGTCAGATTGCTTTGGGCATACATACGTCCAAGGCGGATTTCAAGCCCGAAGACTCGGTGCTTTCACTCTCCCTTTCCGAAGCCAAGGCCACGCTGACCCTCGACGGGCAGGGGCGTGCCCTCCGGCCCGATACCGAATACGATGTGTATGTAAGGATTGCAGATGGAGATAAACA
The DNA here is from genome assembly GCA_023662825.1 of Bacteroides sp. Classification (GTDB taxonomy): domain Bacteria; phylum Bacteroidota; class Bacteroidia; order Bacteroidales; family P3; genus Pullibacteroides. The sequence goes on along the minus strand of JAMPIH010000001.1, from coordinate 390,127 downwards.
AAGTGTGTGGGCGGGTCCCCTCACCGTCAGAACTGCGAAAGACACACTCTCGATTCCTTTTGTGGAAGATTGTGCCGGTTTGACGGGAAAAGGCCTCCTTCCCGACAAGGTGGCGTGGATCTCGCACCTTGGAGGAAGCAGCAGCGACGGCATGACCACGCCCATCAGCAACGATTCATGGTATAAACAGGAAGGCCACGGCGACAGCAAATATATCCTCTTCCAGCCGCAAGGTTCCGTGAGCGATACTGTCTGCGAGTGGATTATCCTGCGCGGGGCAGTTCTGGAACAGGAAGAATCCTATGATTTTTCGGCATGGTTCCGCAGCAATGAGAAAGAAGGCGTGGACACCATCGAGTTTTGGGTGGGCGAAAGTCCCGAACCTTCGGGCATGACCACGCAACTGGCCTGCCATACGGCATACCTGAACACCGAATACGAGCAGATTTCGGCCACGTACGAAAACATGCTCGGCAACATTCCGCAGTACTTTGCCATTCGCCTCAAGGGGCATGGCGGGGGTTGGAGCGACGGGGCGACCCTCTGCATCGACGACATCAGTGTGCAGCAAACCCCCTCCTGCAAACCTGTCAAGAGTGTTGGTGTGAGTGAGATTGAAGGAACGTCGGCGCGCGTTTCGTGGAACGGTTCCGCACAGAAATACGAGGTGGCCTACTGCAAGGGCGAGAGCTTCAATTTCGATGACAGCGACACCGTGACCGTTGCCGATGGAAAGACCTCGGTGGAACTATCCGGACTGGAACCACAGACCTTTTACTGGCTTCGCGTGCGGGGCTATTGCGAGGCGGAAGGTCTCTTCTCTGCATGGTCGGAATCCAAGTCTTTTACAACCATTTGCTTGCCCAACCATCAGTATCCCCTGCACGAAAACTTCGAGGATTTCGGAAACGGATGCTGGCTCACGACAGGTTGGAGCAACGGAGAGGAAGACGTGTATGCAAGCTGGAAGGTTCATGTAAAAGGATCTTCGGACATGAGCGATGCAGAGCCTATGCAGGGAGAAAAAGCCATCCGCTTCAACAGCAACACCCTTCTGCCTTCTCAATACGGCGATTTGATCAGTCCGACGCTTGAGTCGGATGGAGCCACTCATACAGGGATCGAATTCTATTGGTGGAATGCCGAGGATTGTAACGGTAAGGAAAATATCAAGCCATGGCTTTACCTGATGGCCGACATGGGTGGGGAAAACCCACAGGCCATAGACTCTGTGCGCCTTTGCGGTTGCGAAAGGAATACGTCCGACTACAAGCGTTATCAAAGGGTGTTTGATTTTCCGATTTCCGGACTTACTCTGCGAACGTTCGGCGCCAATGCTACCGAATACAATTTCTCAAACACCGAACTCGACTCGCTTACCCTCGATTTGTTCAATGCGGAAGAATTGCCCTCGATGGCGGGCCTGCAGGCTTCGGTGCGCGAGAATACCGTTACGCTGACCTGGGACGGGGCCGCCGCGCAGACTTCCTCTTTCCGCGCCAACGGTTCTTATGTGGTGTTGCGCGACGGCGTGAAAGTGGGCGAGACCTCACTCAACAGTTACGAGGATTCCCTGCTCCAAAAAGGGGAATATACCTACGGAGTGGTGTATGTAACGAGAGCGGGCATGCCTGCCGACACCGCCTATACTGAAACGGAAGTAACCGTCAATACATTGCGTGTGACGGTGGCATTGAATGGGGAGGGAAGCGTGAGGCCTCTGCCCGGTACGTATTTCTACATTCCCGGCAGTAAAATCACTCTGGCGGCGGAGGAAGTCTCCGGAAGGAGTTACTTTGCGGGGTGGAAATGCGGCGCGGATACGGTGAAAGAAAATCCGTTGGAAGTTACGCTTGTTTCCGACACCCTCCTTGCCGCGCTCTTCAGCGACATCACCTATCCGGTTACCGTGGAGGTGGAAGGGGAAGGCACGGTGCGTCCCGAACCGGGTATACACGTTTGCAAAAGTCTGGATACGTTGTTTTTCGAGGCAGAGGCAACCAACGGATCATATCGTTTCGAAAAATGGGTGCTGAACGGAGACAGCACGATAGGCGAGGCTTCCTTCCGTTGGATCGTTACCGACACCCTGCATGCCAAGGCCATCTTCAGCCGCCCGGTCTATAAGCTGACGATGCGTGTGCAGGGAGAGGGAACGGTGGAACCTGCGGCGGGAAGTCACGACGTTCTTGCCGGCGATACGGTTCACTTGAGGGCGGTTCCTTCCGAAGGGCATCGCTTTGTCAGGTGGACGGTGAGCAACCAGACCGTTACGGATTCCCTGTATCTTTTTGTGATGGAAAGAGCCACTACCGTTACCGGTTATTTTGAGGAAAACCCCGTAACGCCTCCCGACCCTCCGGTGGCCAATGAGGCAAACGAGAATTTTTCCGTGCGCCTTTATCCCAATCCTGTGCGCAATACGCTTTATATCGAGGCTTCGGAAATCGTCGATGAGGTGATTCTGTATTCGACCGGCGGAAACGAAGTTCTTCGGGCTTATGGAAAGGCCGCCAGTCTGAACGTGTTCGTGGAGAATATTCCGCAAGGCCTCTATCTGGTGCGTTTGCGCCTGCGTGACGGATATGAAAAGATAGAACGGATCATAATTCAATAAAACAGGTTGTTTTTGATGGAAAGCAAGGCGACCCGAAAATTCGGGTCGCCTTGCTTTTTTTAACTTATTTGTACCTTTGGCTCTATTTAAAAACGAAAAGACAATGCTTCCTTTTCAAGATTTTCCCTATAGGCTGGTGCTGGGGTCCTCTTCCCCGCGTAGGAAAGAGCTCCTTGCCGCACTGGGCTTTCAGTTCGAGGTGATGAGCAAGGACGTTGACGAAGACTATCCCTTGACCATTCCCCGCGAGAGCGTTCCCGAATATCTGGCGCACCTCAAGTCGATGGCGTTCTCCGATGCGGAACTGCCCGAAAACTACCTCCTCATCACCGCCGACACCATGGTGCTGCTCGAGAACAAGCCCTTTCACAAGCCCAAGGACCGCGACCAGGCCATACGCACGCTCTATTCGCTTTCGGGTCAGACCCACAAGGTGATCACCGGGCTTTCGATACGCACCAAGGAAAAGCAATACACGTTTTCGGTAGAGTCGAAGGTCTCGTTCCGGGTGTTCACCCTGGAGGAAATCGAATACTACGTGGATACCTACAAGCCTTACGACAAGGCGGGTTCCTACGGCATTCAGGAATGGATCGGCTATGTGGGCATCGAATCCATAGAGGGTTCGTTCTACAACGTGATGGGGCTTCCCACCCAGCGCCTTTACCGGGTCCTTTCGGAAATCTATAACCAGAATCGGTAAGAGATGAAGTTTCTTGCGAAAAATATCGTTTTTCCGTTCCTGTTCCTTTCGCTCCTGATGCCGCAGGCGCTCAGGGCGCAGCAGAGCGGGGCGGCGCGCAACGACGAGTTCGAGGTGCTCAAGAACCTGGAGATTTTCTCGGCCGTCTATAAGAACGCGGAACTGGTGTATGTTGACGGCGTGAAGCCCGGCAGCCTGATCAAGACGGCCCTGGACGCGATGTTGCGCACCCTCGATCCCTACACCGTGTATATTCCCGAGGCCGAGATAGAGGATTTCCGCATCATGACCGAGGGCGAGTACGGCGGCATAGGCTCCACGATTCTGGCCCGCGACGGCTGGATCTACATCTCCGACCCCTACGAAGGCTTTCCGGCCGACCTGGCGGGACTCAGGCCCGGCGACAGGATCCTGGCCATCAACGGCGAGTCCACCAAAGACAAGAAGGTTTCGGACGTAAGCGCCCTGCTCAAGGGGCAGGCGGGAACGGCGCTCAACCTCTTGGTGGAACGCCCCGGTTCCAAGCCCAGGGAATACAATATCGTGCGCCGCGAGATAAAGATAAAGAACGTAACCTACAGCGGCATGTTGCGCGACGGGGTGGGCTACATCCGTCAGGACGGCTTTACCCAGGGCGCGGTGGACGAGGTGAAGCAGGCGTTTCTCGCCCTTAAGGAAAAGGGCATGAAATACCTGGTCTATGACCTGCGCTACAACGGCGGCGGCTTGCTCAACGAGGCGGTGGATATCGTGAACCTGTTCTACCGCAAGGGCGTGCCGGTGGTGAGCACCAAGGGCAAGCTGCAGGACCGCAATTATTCCTACCAGACCTCCAAGGACCCCGTGGATACCGAGATTCCCATCGTTTTCCTTACCAGCCGCGGCACGGCCTCGGCCTCCGAGATCCTTACCGGCGCCATGCAGGACTACGACCGCGCGGTGTTGGTGGGCGAGCGCACTTTCGGCAAGGGTCTGGTGCAGAACATACTGCCCTTGCCCTACAACGCGCAGATGAAGGTGACGGTGGCCAAGTACTACATTCCCAGCGGCCGCTGCGTGCAGGCGCTCGACTACAGCCATAAGGACGAGAACGGCCGGGCGCTGCCCATTCCCGATTCCCTGCGCAACGCCTTCAGGACGGCGGCAGGCCGCGTGGTGTACGACGGCGACGGCATCGAGCCCGACATCGAGGTGGATGTTCCCCTCATGAGCGAGGCCGCCATAAGCCTCGTCACCAAGTTCCTTATCTTCGACTACGCCAACCGCTACGCCGCCCAACACGACAAAATCGGCGAGATCTCGAAATTCGAGGTGAGCGACGCACTCTACAACGACTTCCTTTCGTTTATGAAAGACAAGGACTATTCGTACCGCCTGCCGTGCGAGAAAGTGCTGGACCAGTTCAAGGCCGAGGCGCAGAACGACAGCTGCTGGAACGAGGTGCAGGCGCAGTTCGCCGCCCTGTCCGAACGGCTGGCGCAGACCAAGGAAAACGATTTGATTAAGAACAAGAAGGAAATCTCGACCCTCTTGCGCGAGGAAATCGTGTCGCGCTACTACTACCAGTCGGGGCGTGCCGAGGCCGAGCTTCAAGGCGACGAAACGGTGAACACGGCCATCGGGGTGCTGCTCGACGGCGGGCGTTACCGCGCCTTGCTGTCGCCCGGAGGAAATTCCCAAAAAGACAAGTGATGGACGCTGCATTCATGAAGGAAGCCATCGAGCTGGCTTGCCAAAACATCCGCAAGGGAGGCGGCCCGTTCGCCGCCATCATCGTGAAGGACGGTGAAGTGATCGCCCGCACGGGCAATACCGTTACCTTAGACAACGACCCCACGGCGCACGCCGAGGTGAACGCCATACGTCAGGCCTGCAAGAAATTGGGCACCTTCGACCTGAGCGGCTGCGAGATCTATTCCAGCTGCGAGCCCTGCCCGATGTGCCTCTCGGCCATCTATTGGGCGCACGTGGACAGGATCTACATGGCCGGACTGCGCCAGGAAGCGGCCGAGGCGGGTTTCGACGACAACTTTCTCTACGAGGAAGTGGTTAAAGACTACGCCGACCGCAGGATTCCCGTTACCGTGCTCCTGCGGGAGGAGGGCAACAAGCCTTTCGAGGCCTGGAAGAAATACGAAAGCAAAATAGCCTATTAGCATGTTGTTGCAGGTAGATGAGGTAAGCAGGTTCTACGGGGCGCAGAAAGCCTTGAACGGAGTGAGTTTCCGTGTGGAGAACGCCCAGGTGGTGGGGCTTCTGGGCCCCAACGGGGCGGGCAAATCGACGCTGATGAAGATTATCTGCTGCTATCTGCCGCAGACCTCGGGCAGTGTGTCGGTATGCGGCCTTGACACGCGGCGGCAGTCGCTGCAGGTGCGCCGCAAGATAGGCTATCTGTCGGAACACAACCCGCTCTACCTGGACATGTACGTGCGCGAATACCTCGATTTCGCGGGCGGCATCTACATGGACGCCAAGACGGTGGCCAGACGCCGCGAGGAAGTGATTGCCCTTACAGGCCTGGGCAGGGAGTCGCACAAGAAGGCGGGGCAGCTTTCCAAGGGATACCGCCAGCGCTTAGGTTTGGCGGCCGCCCTGATCCACGATCCTGAAGTGCTGGTGCTCGACGAACCCACCTCCGGCCTCGACCCCAACCAGCTGGAGGAGATACGCGCCTTGGTGCGCGGGGTCGGACAAAGTAAAATCGTGATTCTCTCGACCCACATCATGCAGGAGGTGCAGGCGGTGTGCGACCGGGTGCTGCTCCTGAACCGTGGAGAGCTCGTGGCCGACGCGCCCACCCGCGAGCTGACCGGTCGTCTGAACGGCAATACGATGGTGCGGGTGGAGTTCGATGAAAGCGTGGATGTAAGTAGGCTGAAAGCCATCGAGGGCGTTACGGAAGCCTGTCTTCTTCAGGAAAATACCTATCAGCTGTGGAGTTCCCCGCAGGTGGACCTGCGCCCCGCCGTGTTTGCGTTCGCGGTAAACAACGGGCTTTCCGTATTAACTTTGCAGCGCGAGGAAATGAACCTCGAATCCGTGTTCCATCGGCTCACGCAAACCGAAAAACCGCTATGACAGCAGTTCCTGCCTTACTTTCCGTCCTGCAGTGGCAGCCCTATCACGTCATGCACTTCCTGAGCATGGACATATGGATCTTCCTTTCCATGGTGTTCTTTGCCTGGGCGGTGCAGCGCAATATCCGCAAGATAGGCAGTCTGTGCGGCAATCTGTTCAGTTTCCGCGACCAGGCGAGGAATAAGAACGTCAAAGGCGGCAAGCGGCATTCGCGGCGCATCTGGAACTTCTCGTTCCTGGCGCTCTCGGTGGTTACCGTGGCCTGGTTCCTGTACGCGCTCTGGACGTACGCCGGCTGGGAACTTCCCTTTGGCGAGGACCATCACGACGCCCATCTGGGCTGCAACTACCTGATGTCGGTCTGCGCCCTTTTCGCCCTGCTCTTCTATATGCTCAAGGGCCTGGTGCTGTTTGTTGTCTCCAACATCTTCGACGAGTCGCGCTGCGGGCTTTTCCTCTGGCGGATGAGCATCTCGTACGATTTCCTGCTGTCCGTGTTCAGTTTCCCTTTCCTGATGATTTTTCTCTATGCCGACGGCTGGCTTCAGGCTGCCTCCTTTTGGATTGCCGCCGGTTTGTTCGCCATATTCTTCATTATAAGAATCTTGAAAGCGGTTATCGTGGGCAGGTACTACAGCCGGTTTTCGTACCTCCATATTTTTGTTTACTTTTGCGCCCTTGAAATCCTGCTCTCACTTAGTTTGTGGCGGATTGTATTTGGCTTGTAAATCAATCTGTTTGTAGCATCAGGCGGATTGTTTTGCCGGCCTCGGCTTAACCAAACCGTTTTCAGAGATGTTAAAGGTCAAAAAGGTCCTCGTTTCGCAGCCGGCTCCCGCCGATTACGAAAAATCTCCCTACAAAGCCATTGCCGACAAGTTTGGTCTGAAGATTGTTTTCAAGAAGCTCTTTCAGATAGAGGGGCTTTCGGCCATGGAATTCAGAAAAAGCCGTATCAACCTGCTGGACTATACCGCCGTGGTGCTCACCAGCCGCAACGCGGTCGACAACTATTTCCGTCTGGCCAAGGAATTGCGCGTGCAGGTGCCCATCACGATGAAGTTCTTCTGCAGTTCCGAGTCGGTGGCCTTCTATATCCAGACCTACATCCAGTACCGCAAGCGCAAGATCTTCTACGGCAAGCAGACCACGGCCGACCTGATGGAGGTCATTACGAAGCATAAGGACGAAAAGTTCCTTTTTCCCTGCTCGATGGACAGCAATTCGGACGTGCCGGCGGCCTTCGTGAAGGCTAAGCTGCCGTTAAAGAAGGCTCCTATGTACCGCACCGTTCCCGCCAAGGTGGCTTCCGAAATCAAGATCAGCGAGTTCGACATGCTGATCCTGTTCAGCCCGGTGGGCGTGAAGTCGCTGTTCGAGAACTATCCCGGATACCGGCAGAACAAGACCCTGATCGCCACGTTCGGGCTTTCGGTGGCTGAAGCCGCCGACCAGGCCGGGCTTACGGTGAACCTTTCGGCGCCCACGCCCACGTCGAGTTCCATGACCCAGGCCTTGAACGAGTTCCTGACCGACCTGCACAAGAACGGCTGGGAATTGAGCAAGGTGGAAGACAAATACGGATACAGGCAGTTGCAGGAATCGGCCCAGAAGGCAGCCAAGGCGATATCGAACGAAAACAGGGCCAAGGCCGCGGCCACGCGCAGCAAGAAAGCCATCGAGCATAAGGTGGCGGCCAACAAGGCGGCGGCGCTGGCGGTGATGGCGGAGAAGAAGGTAAACCGCAAGAGCTCGGCTTCGAAAGTTACGTCCTCCAAGACCACGGCGGCCAAAGCTCTGGCCAAAGCCACGACAGCCAAAGCTCCGGCGGCCAAGGGTACGGTAGCCAAAACGGCGGCAACCAAAAGTTCCTCTGCCAAAACCACGGCCAGGAAAGCATAAAACATAGGGAATGCCCACACTTTGCAAGCAAGAGCGCCTTTTCGAAAAAAAGCTCTTGTCGATGTTGTTTGACAAGGGAAAACGCTTTACTTGCGCAGGGCTTTCCGATACCGGCGCTCCGGCGGGGAAGAGCCTGCTGAGGGTCTGTTACCTGCTTCTTTCCCAATCGCAAGTCTGGGGCGAAAATTTAGAAGCCTATCCTCCCTATTCCTGCAAATTATTGGTGAACGCGCCCAAGAGCCGCTTCAAGCACGCGGTGGACCGCAACCGTATCAAACGCCTGTTGCGCGAGGCGTTCCGCTCCCACAAGGCATTGTTTCTGCAAGTCGTTCCCGAAGGCCATGTGCTGTTGCTCTCCCTGCAGTTCACCCAGGGCGGGGTTTCCCTGCCCGTGATGCGGCAGTTGGTCGAAAAAGCCGCGCAGACGCTTCAAACCCGCCTGAACCATGCGTAAGGCGTTGCAGTTTTTTCTGGATTTTCTGGAATGGATCATGCGGCTTCTGGTGCGCTTCTACCAGGCCTGCATCTCGCCGCTTTTTCCGCCCTCCTGCCGGTTCACGCCCACCTGTTCCGAATATGCCTTGCAGGCCCTGAAGAAATACGGCCCGCTCAAGGGCGGCTGGCTGACCCTGAAACGGCTCTCCCGCTGCCATCCCTGGGGCGGCAGCGGCTACGACCCCGTGCCTTAACGCTATATGCCATGATTTCGGTTCTCATTCCCAACTACAACTACGACTGCCTGCAACTGGTGCGCGATTTGCACGGGCAGCTGACACAGTGCGGCTATCCGTTCGAAATCATCGTGGTGGAAGACGGTTCCACGCAATGTTTGGAGAGCAACCGTCAAATGACGGAACTTGAAAACGTGCGGTACGAGGAACGGAAAGAGAACGTGGGGCGGTTCAAGATACGGGCCCTGCTGCCTTCGTTGGCACGGTATCCGTATTTGATTTGCATGGACAGCGACGCGGGGGTGGTCCGCTCCGACTATATCCGGAAATATCTCGATTTTGCCTTGCGTGGCGAGCAAGCGGCGGTGGTGGGAGGCAAGGAAAGGGGAACCCTTCCCGATGCCCGTCACAGCCTTCGTTTTGCCTACGAATGTAAAAGGGAGTGCCGCCCCGGTCTTAAACGGGGTTTGAGTACGTTCAACTATATGGTTCCCGCTTCCGTATTGCGACAGATAAGCTTGGACGACGGCTGGGACTTTAACTACGGGCATGAAGATACGGTGCTCGGCATCAAGATAAAGCGTCTGGGCGTTCCCGTTGTGTTTATCGACAATCCCTTGGTGCATTTGGGGTTGGATACCAACGAACGGATGATTCAGAAAGCGGAGGAATCCGGTAAGAATCTGCTGAGTATCTACCATAGCGGCAAATATCCCGAACTGCCGTCCGAAAGCCGTCTGCTGGCCTGTTACCTGAAAGTGAGGAAATATGGCATGGGCGGCATCCTCCGTTTCTTCCACCGCCTTTCAAAACCGCTTCTCCTCAAGAACCTGAACGGCCGGCATCCCAACATGAAACTTTTCGACTTCTACCGTCTGGGTGAGATGCTTTCGGTGTAAATCAAGGCTTCAGGCAGCCTGCCGGAACCACGCAGATTCCGTCTGGGCGTTGATAGGCGTATTGCCCCAGCCCGGTAAGCACCATCAGGAAAGAGGGTGCTTTCATCTTGGACGTGTCTATCTTGTCGGCCAGGCGTTTAAGGCTTTGCGCACCTTCTTCTATCAGCATTTTTCCGCCCAATTTTATTTCCACCAGACCATAGGATCCGTTTTTAAGGTGAACCACGGCGTCGCATTCCAGACCGTTCTTGTCGCGGTAATGGTAAACGGTGCCGCGGATGGGTTCGGAATATACCCGCAGGTCGCGTATGCAGAGTGTTTCCAATATCAGGCCGAACGTGGCCAGGTCGTTCACCAGATCTTCGGGTCCCAGGCCGAGGGCGGCCGTGGCGATGGAGGGGTCGGTAAAATAACGGGTGTCGGAGGTGCGGATGGCCGTTCGGCTGCGCAGGTTGGGATTCCAGGCCGCCACATCCTCTATCACGAATATCTTTTTAAGGGCGTTGAGGTAGGAAGCCACGGTCTGTTCGCTCGTCTGTGAGCCGGTGTGGGTGTTCACGTCCGCCAAAAAGGAGGAGACAGGCGTTTGGTAGCCTTGGTTGCGGGCAAAGGAGCGCATCAGGCGGCGTGCCAGTTCGGGGTTGCGTTCCACGTTGTCGGCGCGCGAGATGTCGCTCTGCACCACGGATTCAAAATATTCTTCGGCCTGCACCAAGGCCGACTTGCGTTTGTCTTTCAGGATGGATTTGGGCCAGCCGCCCCGGCAGGCGATAAAGGCCAGCCGGTCTATATCTTCGATTTTACCCGCTCCGTCTATCTTTTTATTTTCTCCGAACAAATCCTTCAGGCTTACATCGCCCGACGAGTCGCCCGACTCCCAAAGGCTCATTGTATGGAGCCGCAGCCACGCCATACGTCCGGCTCCGGAATGGAAAATGTTCTTGGTGTCGGCGGGTACGGCGGAGCCGGTAAGGATAAACTGTCCGTCTTCCCCCCGCTTATCCACTTCCCCGCGCACGGCGTCCCAGAATTCGGGCGCGAGCTGCCATTCGTCGATCAGGCGGGGCGTGTCCCCCTGCAAGAGCCGGGATATATTGTTTTGCGCCAGAAGCAGGTTTTGGGTGCGGGTTTCGGGGTCTGCCATAAAGAGGGTGCTCTTGGCATGTTGACAGGCCAGCATGGTTTTTCCGCAATACTTGGGGCCTTCAATCAGAACGGCGCCCAAGGCGTCCAGTTTGTCTTCCAGGGTTTGGTCGGCCACCCTGGGGATGTATTCTCGCTCCATTTTCTCTCTAAATTTTCAACAAAACAAAAGTAATCATAAATCATTAATTTGCAAATAAAAAATAATTCCTATTATGGTGGTTGGCCGTTTTTCATTATGGTAGTTGGCCGTTTTTCATTATGGTAGTTGGCTGTTTTCGGTCTCCGTGTGTTAAAAACTCGTGAAGAAAATTTTGAACAAATGGTTGTTTAAAAGTAAAACTTGCTTTATCTTTGCGCTCCCTTTGCGCCTTGTGTGCGATTGGATTATGATGAAAATTGTTTGAAAATGAACACCTTGACTTACAGAACCATTTCGGCCAACAGGGCTACGGCCAACAAGAAATGGGTTTTGGTTGATGCCGAAAACCAGACGCTCGGTCGTCTTGCCTCTGAAATCGCCTCTTTGTTGCGCGGCAAGTATAAGACCAACTTCACCCCCCATGCCGATTGCGGGGATAACGTTGTCGTGATCAACGCCGACAAAGTCCGTTTTACCGGCAAGAAGCTCAACGAAAAGGTTTACACCCGCCATACCGGTTACCCCGGCGGCCAGCGTTTCGCCACCCCGGCGCAAATGCTCAAACGTAAGCCCAATTTCGTTATCGAACACGCCGTAAAGGGAATGTTGCCCAAGACCATTCTGGGCAGCCAGCTGTTCCGCAACCTGCACGTTTACGCCGGTGCCGAACATCCCCACCAAGCCCAGAATCCTACTGTGATTAACGTTAAAGACCTCAAGTAATAGCCATGGAAGTTACCAATAAGACAGGTAGAAGAAAGACCGCCGTTGCCCGTGTATATCTTACCGCCGGCAGCGGAAACATCGTGGTAAACGGAAAAGATTACAAAGCCTATTTCCCCACCACCATTTTGCAATATGTGGTGAACCAGGCTTTTGAGGTAACCGGAACCCTCAACCAGTTCGACGTCAAGGCCAACCTGGACGGCGGCGGCGTAAGGGGCCAGGCCGAAGCGCTCCGTTTGGGTATCGCCCGCGCCCTGTGCGAGATTGACCCCGAGCACAGACCCGCCCTCAAGGCCAAGGGTCTTATGACCCGTGACCCGCGTATGGTTGAAAGGAAGAAACCGGGTCAGCCCAAAGCACGTAAACGCTTCCAGTTCAGCAAGCGTTAGTATATGCAGGCATCGGAGAGGATTGTACGCGATTCTCTCCGGTCGCTTTTGCGTTTTAGGGTCTTGGTTCCCGTTTAGCATCCAAACCTTTCGGATCCGTCAGGCTACCGGAGGGTTGATATAGTGAAAGTAAACAAAACACAATAAAATGTCTAAAGTATCCTTTGAGCAATTGCTCGATGCAGGTGTGCACTTCGGCCACCTCAGAAGAAAGTGGAATCCCAAGATGGCTCCCTATATCTTTGCCGAAAAGAACGGGATCCACATCATCGACCTCCAGAAAACAGAAGCCAAGTTGGATGAAGCCTGCGCCGCGATTAAGCAGATCGCCAAGTCGGGCCGCAAGATTCTGTTCGTGGCCACCAAGAAGCAGGCGCGCGCCATCGTTTCCGAACAGGTACAGCGCGTAAACATGCCTTACGTTACCGAACGCTGGCCGGGCGGTATGCTCACCAACTTCGCCACCATCCGCAAGGCTGTCAAGAAAATGGCCAACATCGAACGTCTGATGAACGACAAACAGTTCGAGGCCATTTCCAAACGCGAACGCCTGCAGATCCGCCGCGAAAAGGAAAAACTCGAAAAGAACCTCGGCTCCATCGCCGACCTGAGCCGTCTTCCCTCGGCCATTTTCGTGGTTGACATCAACAAGGAACACATTGCCGTGGCTGAAGCCCGCCGCCTGAACATCCCCGTTTTCGCGATGGTGGACACCAATGTGAACCCCGACCTGGTGGATTTCATCATTCCCGCCAACGATGACGCCTCCAAATCCATCGCGATTATCGTTGAACAGATGGTGAACGCCATCGAGGAAGGCCTTACCGAACGCAAGCTCGACAAAGACCAGCAGAAAGACGAAGACGAGGCCGCCGACGGAGAGGAAAGACTTTCCGTAGAAGGCATGGATGAAGACGAAAACGAAGGCGGAAGCGAAAAGAAACGCAAGCGCGCCGGTGCCGCCGAAAGCGGCGAAGGCCAGCGTGAACGCCGCCCGCGCAAGACCACGCCGGTAGGCGGAGCCAAGAAGGTTTCCAAGAAATAATCAGGAAACGACATACAAGGCTCGCCGAAAGCAATTCGGGCGAGCCTTTTTTTATTCAATAACCTAAAACATCAAGAGAAATGGGAAATATAACTGCCTCCGAAGTAAATAAACTCCGTCAGATGACCGGCGCCGGCATGATGGACTGCAAGAAGGCCCTTACCGAATGCGACGGCGATTTCGACAAGGCCGTTGAATTCTTGCGCAAAAAAGGCCAGAAAGTGGCCGCCAACCGTGCCGACAAGGAAGCCAAGGAAGGTATGGTCTGGGCTCAGGTGAACGCCGACAAGACGTTCGGCTGCATCGTAAGCCTCAGTTGCGAGACCGACTTCGTGGCCAAGAACGACGAATTTACGGGCTTGGTGCGCAAGATGGCCGAACTGGCCCTGGCCAAGAAAGTGAAGACCGCCGACGAAGTGAAGGCCCTCGACGTGGATGGCCGCACCGTGGCCGACCACATCACCGACCTGGTGGGCAAGATTGGCGAAAAGATGGAGATTCCCGGCTACGAGTTCATCGAGGCGGGCATGGTCTGCGCCTACAACCACAACGGCAACAAACTGTCCACTTTGGTAGGCTTCGACAAGGCCTCGGCCAAGGAAGAAGTGGGTCATAACGTGGCCATGCAGGTTGCCGCCATGAATCCCGTGGCCCTCGACAAGGATTCCGTACCCGCCGCCACCATCGAGACCGAAAAGTCGGTGGCCCGCGAAAAGACCAAACAGGAACAGATTCAGAAGGCGGTTGACAACGCGCTCTCGAAAGCCGGCATCAATCCCGCCCACGTGGATTCCGAAGAACACATCGAGTCCAACACCTCCAAGGGATGGCTTACGCCCGAACAGGCGCAGCAGGCGCGCGAGATCATCGCCACCGTGTCGGCCGAGAAAGCCGGCAACATTCCCGAAGCCATGCTGGAAAACATCGTGAAGGGCCGCATCGAGAAGTTCTACAAGGAAAACACCCTGATGCACCAGGAATACATTATGGACAGCAAGCTGAGCGTGGGCGACTACGTCAAGCAGAACGGAGACGCCGCCGTAGTGGCCTTCCGCCGCCTCCAGATGGGTGCCTAATCCTTACACAAGCCGATGACGGGGCTGTCGCTTTTTGAGGCAGCCCCCTTTTTTTTGAATACCGAAAAACCAACATCATGACTACCGAACAGACTCTGTCTTCCAAGAAAAACTCCTGGTTCAGCAAGCAGGAACTCATCGCCTATCTGCTCGTAATCGGCGGAAGTATCCTCTTTGCCATCGGCGACGTAATGTTCGCCAACCCCTACAAGCTGGCGCCCGGCGGCACCTACGGACTTTCGAATGTGCTGAACACCGTTTTCCCGTGGAAAATCAGCTATTACGCCGCCTGTATGGACATTCCCCTGCTGTTGATAGGAACGTGGATCCTCGGCCCCCGTTTCGGCGTCAAGACCATCGTTTCCACCTTCGTCATCCTGGGGGCGGTCTGGGTTATCGAGAACACCTGGGGTTACGCGCCGCTTATCCACAACGGCATCCTGAGCGCCGATTTCGACATGGCTTCCGTGCCCGACTACATGCAGAACATGCTGGTGCAGCTGGGCGACAAGGGCATTACCTTCGTTCCCGACTATTTCCTGAACACTCTGGTGGCGGGGCTTATCTACGGGGTCGCCATCGGCATGATATTCAGGTCGGGCGCCACTTCCGGCGGCAGCGACATCATTTCGATGATCATCAACAAATACACCCGTATTCCCTTGGGAACGCTGGTCATTATCGTCGATACCCTCATCACCCTTTCCACCCTGGTGGCCTTCGGCGAACTGCGCCTGCCCATCTACTCCATCATGCTGATCGTTATCGAAGGCAAGATCATCAACTGGATGATGGCCCTCGACTTCAAGAAGAAGAAAAAAGAGGTGGCCGCGTAGGGCGTTTCACATGTTTTACGGAAAGCGGGGTCGTGCAGGCGGCTCCGCTTTTTTATTTTTTGTAACTTTACCCGCTTTGACAAGGAAACACTCTATGAAATACAAGCGCGTTTTGTTGAAACTCAGCGGCGAATCGCTGATGGGTTCCCAGGCTTACGGCATCGACCCGCAACGTCTGGCCGAATATGCCGCCCAGATTGCCTCTGTAGTGAAGGAAGGCTGTCAGGTGGGCATCGTGATCGGCGGGGGCAATATCTTCCGAGGACTGCAGGGAGCGGCCAAGGGAATGGACCGCATACAGGGCGATTACATGGGCATGATGGCTACCGTGATCAACTCGATGGCCTTGCAGTCGGCCTTGGAGAAAGAGGGCGTGAAAGCCGTCCTTCTGTCGGGGCTCGCCATCGACCCGGTGTGCGAAAAGATGAGCAGCCGCCGTGCCGTCGACTATCTGGAACGCGGCTACACGGTGATCATGGCTGCCGGTACGGGCAACCCCTTCTTCACCACCGATTCGGGCGCCGCGCTGCGGGCGGTCGAGATACGCGCCGATGTATTGCTCAAGGGCACGCGGGTCGATGGCGTCTATACCGCCGACCCCGAAAAAGACAGTACGGCCGTGAAATACAAGACGCTCACCTTCGCCGAAGCCTACGAAAAGAAGCTAAAGATCATGGACCTCACGGCCTTCACGCTTTGCGAGGAAAACAACGTTCCCATCTACGTGTTCGACATGGATACCGTGGGGAACCTAGCCAAGGTGGTGAAGGGCGAGGAGATAGGCACCCTGGTTCATTGCCGCTAATCAGCAAATAATAAAACACCATACATCATGACCGAAGAAGTAAAGGCTTGCATGAGCAAGCAGAAGACCCAAATAGAAGCCGCCCTGGCGCATTTGGAAAAAGAATTGTCGCGTATCCGCGCCGGTAAGGCCAGCCCCCAGATGCTGGACGGCGTAAAGGTGGAATACTACGGCAACATGACCCCGCTTTCGCAGGTGGCCGCCATCAACACCCCCGACGCGCGCCAGATTGTGGTGCAGCCCTGGGAAAAGAACATGCTTCCCGTTATCGAGAAGGCCATCATGGCCGCCAACCTCGGCTTTACGCCGCAGAACAACGGTGAGGTGGTGCGCATCGCCATTCCGCCCCTCAGCGAGGAACGCCGCAAGGACATGATGAAGAAGTGCCGCGCTGAAGGCGAGAACGCCAAGGTGGTGATCCGCAACACCCGCCGCGACGCCAACGAGGAAATCAAGAAACTTTCCAAAGACAAGGTGCTGCCCGAAGACGCCGCCAAACAGGCCGAAAAGGACATCCAGGACCAGACCGACAAGTTTGTGGCAAAAGTTGATGCGATTCTTGCCGAAAAGGAAAAGGATATTATGACTGTTTAAAAGTCGTTTTAGACAAAAAAAGGGAGTTCATATGAACTCCCTTTTTTTGTCTATGAAAGTAAAGATTAGTTCTTGCTTTCTTCAATCGAAGCCTTGCGGAATTCCTTGAACAGTTTGGTCAGTTCCAAGGAAGCCTTGCGGGCGCGGGCACCGGCGGCTTTGTTTCCCTTTTCGGCGTAAGCGTCGGCGTTGGTTTTGAAAGCTTCGAGTTGTTCGTTGATTTGGCTCATCAATTTGTTCATTGTCAAGCAGGATTTTAAGGGTTAGTAATTTTGGTGTTTCGTGTCTGTTTACAAGGCTTCCGCCCCGTTTTTCACGCTCGCAAATATAGCAAAATTACCGATTATCAAAATATGGCTCTGTAAGGCTTTGCAAGGGTGTTGATATGTTTTTGACGCATTGCAAGGCATATTTGTTCGGCTTTCATTATCTTCGCTCTCTTGTCGGAAAATTTTCTGGCAAGAGAGCACAGGAAAACTATAAGCGTGAACCCCAAGCCTTTCATATCAGTTGTCTGTCCGGTCTATAACGAGGAGCGGTTTATCGATGGATTGGTTCATTCCATTGTAAGTCAAGATTATCCTAAAGACCGTATGGAGGTTTTGATTGTGGATGGAAGAAGTTGCGACAAAACGAAAGAACGGGTGGAGTCCTATATTCGGGAGTATCCGTTTATTTCGTTGTACGATAATCCGTTGTGTTATGTCCCTCATGCGTTGAACATCGGTATCGAAAATGCAAGGGGAGAAGTCGTTATCCGGCTGGATGCCCATTGTGTATATCCTTCGGATTATTTCAGCGTGCTGGTTCAGCGTCTGTTCGAAATGGATGCCGACAATGTGGGGGGCGTGTGGAGAACGGTGCCGGCCGACGGTTCGGATAAGGCTCTGGCTTTGGCGGTGGCTTCTTCCAACAGTTTCGGGGTCGGCAATTCTTTTCACAAAACGGGTATCGCATCGGTACGGCAGGTGGATACCGTGCCTTTCGGATGTTTCAGGCGGGATCTGTTCGACCGGATCGGTTTTTTCGACGAAGACCTGATACGCAACCAGGACGACGAGTTCAACGCGCGCATCATTCAGGCGGGCGGCAGGATTTTCTTGCTGCCGGAACTGGAAATCACCTATACCGCGCGCGGTAGCCTGTCGAAGATGGCCAAGACATATTTCCAGTACGGATTGTTTAAGCCATTGGTAAATAAAAAGATAAAACATCCGGCGACCCTGCGTCAGTTCGTACCGGTGCTGTTTGTCGCCGGTTTGATTTTCGGTTTGCCGCTGTCGGTGTTCCTGCCGTTTGCCGCCAAGGTGTATGCCGCCTGTTTTTCGCTGTATATCCTTGTCAGTCTGCTGGTGAGCCTCAAGCAGGCTGTGGGGCATAAGAAGCCGGTGTTGTTTTTTCTGCTTCCGGTCGTGTTCTTCCTGATGCATTTCTGCTACGGTTGCGGCTATTGGAAAGGGCTTTGGAAGATAGCCACGGGCGGGAAGTTCAGCGTGGGGGAGAGCCGATAGGCGCTTTCCGTAACCTTAAAGACCAACAAGATGAAGATACCTTTTTCGCCTCCCTATATCGATGAATCGGTACTTGCCGAAGTGGTGGACTGTTTGCGTTCGGGCTGGATCACCACCGGACCCAAGACGCGGGCGTTGGAAGAAGAGATACGCAAGCTCTGCGATGCAGGAGAGGTGCTCTGTGTCAACTCCTGGACTTCGGGCGCCATTTTGATGCTGCGTTGGCTGGGCGTGAAGGCTGGCGACGAGGTGATAGTGCCTGCCTACACCTACAGTGCCACGGCTTTGGCCGTGCTGCATGCGGGCGCCACGCCGGTGATGGTGGATTCGGGCGAAGACTTCAATATCTCGGTGGATGCCATCCGCAAGGCGGTCACCCCGCGAACCAAGGCCATCCTTCCGGTGGATATAGCCGGTTTCCCTTGCGATTACGACGCCATCAACGCCCTGGTGGCCGAGCCGGACATCAAGGCGATGTTTTCGGCCTCTTCGCCGGTGCAGGAAAAACTGGGGCGCATCATGGTGATGAACGACGCGGCCCACTCGCTGGGCGCTCGCTATGGCGAGGGCAGGCGCACCGGATGCGAAACCGACGTGGCCGTTTTCTCGCTCCACGCGGTCAAGAACGTTACCACGGCCGAGGGGGGCGCGATATGCCTGAACCTGCCCGCACCCTTCGACAACGCGCTTCTTTACAAGGAACTGCGCATGATGTCGCTCAACTGCCAGACCAAGGACGCCTTAGCCAAATCCAAGGCCGGTGGCTGGCGCTACGACATTACCGGTATGGGCATGAAGGTGAACATGGCCGACGTGAACGCCGCCATCGGTCTGGCGCAGATACGCCAGTACGACATCCTGCTGAGGCAGCGCAAAAACATATTTACCGCCTACAACAATGCCTTTTCGGATTGCGGTTGGGCGGTTTGCCCGCCTTCGGTGCGCGACGGCAAGGAAAGCTCCTACCACCTTTACGCGCTCCGCATCAAGGATTTTACCGAGGCGCAGCGCGACCGCATGATCGAGAAGATCACCGAAAGGGAAGTGGCGGTCAACGTGCACTTCGTCCCCATGCCCATGTTCTCTTTCTTCAAGGGATTGGGCTACAGGATAGAGGACTACCCGCAGGCCTACCGCAACTATAGCGCCGAGATCTCGCTGCCCATCTATCCGCAGCTGGAACCGGAAGAGGTGGAATTCGTGATAGAGACCGTTAAGGAAGCCTACCGGGCGGTGCAGGAAGAAAGATGATACGTCTGTTCGACATAGTGTTTTCCCTTTTAGGCATTCTCGTGCTCTCGCCCCTGCTGATCGTGGTGTATGCGGCGGTCTGTATGGAGAGCCGGGGCGGCGGCCTTTACCGTCAGCGGCGGGTGGGCAAGGACGGCAGGGAGTTCACGCTCTATAAGTTCCGCTCCATGCGCGTGGGCGCCGATAAGGAAGGCCTGCTCACGGTGGGAGGAAAAGACCCGCGCGTAACCAAGACGGGCGCCTTTCTCCGCAAGTATAAACTGGATGAGCTGCCGCAGCTTTTCAATGTGCTCAAGGGCGACATGAGTTTGGTGGGACCCCGCCCCGAAGTTCCCCGTTATGTGGCTTTCTATACTCCCGAACAGCGCAAGGTGCTGGAAGTGCGTCCAGGCATCACCGACTACGCCTCCATCGAATACATCGACGAAAACACGATTCTCGGACAGGCCTCCGACCCCGACAGCGTGTATGTCGAGCAGATCATGCCGGACAAGATCCGGTACAACATGAAATACATCGAAAACCGCTCCGTCAGGGAATACTTCAAGGTTATCCTGCTCACGGTTTCCCGTATCATACGCTAAAACCACACGCCATGCCTTATTTCACCCACCTTCACCTGCACACGCTCTATTCGGTTCTCGACGGCGCCTGCAAGATTCCCGACCTGATGAACAAAGCCAAGGAATTCGGCATGGACGCCATGGCCATTACCGACCACGGCAATATGTACGGCGTGATGGAGTTCGTGAACAAGGCCCGTGGCGCGGGCATCAAGCCCATCGTGGGCTGCGAGGTGTACGTGGCGCCCAACAGCCGTTTCGAGAAAAGGGGTAAAGATGAAGACAGGACCAACTACCACCTGATCCTGCTGGCCAAGAACCCCACCGGCTACCACAACCTGGTAAAGCTCTGTTCACTGTCGCAGCGCAAGGAAGCCTTCTACTACAAGCCGCGTATCGACCATGACCTGCTCAGGCAGTATCACGAGGGTCTTGTCTGCTGTTCGGCCTGTCTGGCGGGCGAGGTGCCGCAGGCAATCCTTTCCGGCCAGGAAGAGCAGCTCAAGGAACACATCGCGTTTTTCAAGGGTCTGTTCGGCGAAGACTACTATTTCGAGATGCAGCGGCACGGACACGAGGAACAGATGATCGTGAACGCCCGTCTGGAACAGCTGGCCGCCGAGTACAACATCAAGTGCATCGCCACCAACGACGTGCATTTCGTGAACGCCGACGACTACGAGGCGCACCGTATCCTCATCTGCCTCAACACGGGCAAGAAGCTGCACGAAGACACCAAGATGCTCTATACGGGTCAGGAATACTTCAAGAGCGCCGACGAGATGGCCGAACTGTTTCCCGACCATCCCGAATACCTCGAGAACACGCGCGAGATCGTGGAGAAGATAGAGAGCTTCGAACTGGAACACGCGCCGCTGATGCCGCACTTCCCCCTGCCGGAGCCCTTTACGGAAGACATGGAATACCTGCGCCACCTCACCTACGAGGGGGCGAAAAAACGTTACGGGGAAAACTTTCGGGAAAACGAGGTGCTGCGGGAACGTCTCGATTTCGAGCTGGACACCATTGCGGGAATGGGTTTCCCGGGGTATTTCCTCATCGTGTGGGACTTTATCCGCGCCGCCCGCGAAATGGGCGTGCTGGTGGGGCCCGGACGTGGTTCGGCGGCCGGTTCGATGCTTGCCTATTGCCTGGGAATCACCAATATAGACCCTGTCAAATACGACCTGCTGTTCGAACGTTTCCTCAACCCGGAGCGTATCTCCCTGCCCGATATCGACGTGGACTTCGATGACGCGGGGCGCGGCCGTGTCATCGACTACGTAAAGGAGAAATACGGTTCGGAACGGGTCTCGCAGATCATCACCTACGGCACCATGGCGGCCAAGTCGGCCATCAAGGACGTGGCGCGGGTGCTGGACCTGCCGCTGCCCGAATCGAACCGCCTGGCCAAACTGGTGCCCGACAATCCGGGCATGACCCTGCCCAAGGCCTTCAAGGAAGTGCCCGACCTGCAGAAGGAAATGGACGGCAACCCCGACCCCCTGGTGCGCGACACGCTCCGTTACGCCATCAAGCTGGAAGGCTGCATCCGCAGCGTGGGCGTGCACGCCTGCGGCATGATCATCGCGCCCGAAGACATTATCGAGTACGTGCCCACCGGCGTGGCCAAAGACTCCGAAATGCCCGTGACCCAATACGAAGGCACCTATGTGGAATCGGTGGGCCTGATCAAGATGGACTTCCTGGGGCTCAAGACCCTCACCATCATCAAGGGCGCGCTCGACAACATCAAGCTGCGCCACGGCATCGACATCGACATCGAGAGCATTCCGCTCGACGACAAGGCCACCTACGAGCTTTTCGGCAACGGCGAGACCAACGGCATCTTCCAGTTTGAATCGCCGGGCATGCAGAAGTACCTCAAGGAACTGAAGCCCACCCGCCTGGAAGACATCATCGCCATGAACGCCCTCTACCGTCCGGGGCCTATGGAATACATTCCCCAGTTCATCCGCCGCAAGGAGGGCAAGGAGGCCATCGATTACGACCTTCCCGAAATGGAGGAATACCTGCACGACACCTACGGCATCACCGTCTATCAGGAACAGGTGATGTTGCTCTCCCAGAAACTGGCCGGCTTCTCGAAGGGCGATGCCGACAAGCTCCGCAAGGCCATGGGCAAGAAGAAGAAAGACGTGCTGGACCAGATGAAGGCCAAGTTCATGGATGGTTGCGGCGGCCACCAGTTGAATCCGGAGGTCTGCGAGAAGGTGTGGAAGGACTGGGAAGCCTTCGCCTCCTACGCCTTCAACAAGTCGCACGCCACCTGCTACGCCTGGATCGCCTACCAGACGGCCTACCTCAAGGCGCACTATCCGGCCGAATACATGGCGTCCGTGCTCACCAGCAACCTGAGCGCCATCGACAAGATCTCGTTCTTCATGGACGAGTGCAAGCACATGGGAATCCAGCTGCTGTCGCCCGACGTGAACGAAAGCATGGGTTTCTTTACCGTGAACAAGGACGGGGCGATACGTTTCGGCCTGAGCGGCATCAAGAACGTGGGCACCAACGTGGTGGAGGAACTCATCAAGGAACGGGAGGAGAACGGGCCGTTCAAGGACGTGCTGGATTTCGTTACCCGCGTGAACCTGCGCAGCATGAACCGCCGCTGTATGGAAGCCCTGGTGATGGCCGGCGCGTTCGACAGCTTCGGGCTTACCCGTTCGGTGTTCTTTTTCCAGCGTCCCGGCGAGAACCAGACCTTTACCGAAAAGCTGCTGCAATACGGGGCGAGCGTCCAGCGCAACCAAAGCTCCACGCAGACCGACCTGTTCGGCAACAGCATGGAGGAAGTGGCCTCCACGATCGACATTCCCAATGTGGAGCCCTGGTCGCAGATCGAGCAGTTGAGCAACGAGAAGGAGGTGGTGGGCATCTATCTGAGCGGCTTCCCCCTGGATCCCTACAAACTGGAGCTCAAGACGTTCTCGAACATCAACATTTCCGGCATCAAGGGTAGGCCCATCGGGGACTTCAGGGGCAAGATACTGCATTTCGGAGGCATCGTAACCGCTTCCTCGCTGAACCTGAAGACCAAGACCGGCAAGGACTACGGGCGCTTTACGCTGGCCGACTACGACGATTCGATGGAGTTCATGCTCTTCGGCAACGATTACATCAACTTCAAGAACTTCGTGGACGTGGTGGGGCGCCTGGTGTTCATCACCGCCGACGTGCGCCAGCGCTGGGCCAAGGAAAAGGACGCCGCCCCCGAATACGAGCTGCGGATCCAGGCCATGGAACTGCTGGACGAGATGCTGGACAAGAAGGCGAAGAAACTCCGCCTTACCCTGCGTTCCAAGGATGTGACGCCGGAGTTTACCGAAAAGGTGCAGCGGGTATGCAGGAACAACGCCCTTAACAAGAAGTTGGCGCAGAGCGGCGGCGCCGTGGTCGATTTTCATGTGGTTGACAGTATCAACGCATTGTCTGTCAGTATGATACTTCCCGCCAAGGTAAAGCCCTCCGATTTTCTGGCCGACCTCAAGAAAGAGAATCTGGAACCGGAAGTGAAGATAGATTAGGTCCGTTTTGATTTTTTTCGCGTAAATTAGCCGTCGGAAAACTAAAAAGACAAAATACTATGGCAACAACATTCACTGATGCAAATTTCGAAGAGCTGGCGCTCAAGGCCGCCACGCCCGTTATGGTTGATTTCGGCGCCGCATGGTGCGGTCCCTGCCAGGCCCTTTCTCCCGTGGTTGACAAGCTGGCGGGCGAATACGAAGGCAAAATCGTTATCGGCAAGGTCGATGTGGACGCCTGCCCCGAAGTAACCAAGAAGTACAAGGTGCGCAACATCCCCACCATTCTTTTCATCAAGAACGGTGAAGTGACCGACAAGCACGTGGGCAGCACCAACGAAGGCGATTTGAGAAAGAAACTCGACGCCATGCTCTAATGGTTCAGGATGGTTTTCCGTCCGTTGAACGAGGTCGGTTGGAAACCATGCGTTTTCAACCGACTTTTTTTATCCGGTAAAGCCGGCTTGCCATGACAGAAGATTTTTACAGACAGATAACGGAACCTTTCTCCTCATTGGAACTCTTGGCCTCGCAGGTGGTGGAGGGCTTCATCACCGGCCTGCACCAAAGCCCTTTCCACGGTTTTTCGGTGGAGTTCGCCGAACACCGCCAGTACAACCAGGGCGAATCGGTGCGGCACGTCGACTGGAAGCTCTACGGGCGCACCGACCGGCTGTACGTCAAGAAATACCAGGAGGAGACCAACCTGCGGTGCCATATCCTGGTGGACACCTCTTCCTCGATGTATTTCCCGGCTTCCGGCGCCAATGAAAGGACGCTGCATAAACTGGGGTTCTCGCTCTGCGCGGCGGCGGTGCTCTCCACGATGCTGGTAAGGCAGCGCGATGCGGTGGGGCTGCATTTCTTCTCTTCGGAAGAAGACGTCAAGACGGAGGTGAAGTCGAGCCAGACCCACCTCAAGTACCTGCTTTCCGAACTGGAGGGACGTTTGCGCCGCTCGCTCGACCGCCCGGAGCTGCATATCGGCTCGGATATGGCCGGAACCCTGCACCTGGCGGCCGAGCGCATACACAAACGCTCGCTGGTGGTCGTCTTTTCGGACATGTTCGAGGCCGAGGCCGACCCGGAGGCGCTGTTCGGCGCGTTGCAGCACCTCAAATACCGCAACAACGAGGTGCTGCTGTTCCATGTTACCCACCACGGCAAGGAAGCGGCCCTGGCGTTCCCCGAAAAACGCTACTGCATGGTGGATATGGAGAGCGGAAAGGAAATCAGGTTGAGCCCGGCGCAGTACAGGCAGGCCTATGCCGAGAAATACGCGGCTTTCCGTCAGGAATTGGTGAACCGCTGCAACCAGTACCGCATAGACCTGGCCGAAGCCGACGTGGCCGAGGGCTTCGTTCCCGTGCTGCAGGCCTATATGGCAAAAAGACACAAAGTTTTCCGATAGTATTTCGGGAAAAAGTGCTATATTCGCCCTTTAATTCGGCGGTATGTGCCGTCGGCCAATTCGATAACCGTAAAGTGTTGGTTTAAAAGAAAAACACAAAAGCAATGAAGAGAATACAATTCCTCAGTATTTCGTTGGTTCTCGGTCTGGGTGTTCTGTTTTCATCCTGCGAGAGCCTCAAGAAGATGGCCAAGAACCATCCCACCGTTAAGTACGAAGTAAAGCCCAGTCCGCTTGAAATGCACGGCGACAAGGTGAAGGTTGAGATCAACGGAACCATTCCCGGCAAGTATTTCTGGAACAAGGCTGTGGTTGTCTTCCAACCCTCCATCGTTTACGAAGGCGGCCAGACGGATTTGAAACCCTTTACATTGCGCGGTGTCAAGACCCAGGGTCAGGGCACGGTCATCAACAACAAGACCGGCGGCAAGTTCACCTATACCGACGAAGTGGCCTACGTTCCCCAAATGGAACAGAGCCGTCTGGTGGTGAACCCCGTGGGTTTCCCCGAAAAGAGCGCCGCCGGACAGAACGTGGCTGACGCCGCTGCCGCGATGCAGTTGGCCAAGAGGCTTCAGTTGGGCGACCGTCAGATGGCGGAAGGCATGATGATCACCTCCACCCGCATCGACAGGGAAGGCGCCAAGCCGGCCATCGCTCCCGACAAATACGAAAAGGAAACCGTCATCCCCCACTTGGCCCACATCTACTATCTGGTGGATACCTACAACCTGAACTGGAACTTCGTCCTCAACAAGAAGGCCGAAGCCAAGGCCGCCATCAAGGCTCTGGACAGCCTGTTCAACACCGGTATGGCCATGAAGTCGGTCGAAATCAAGGCCTGGGCTTCTCCCGAAGGTGAAGAAAGCCGCAACCAGAACCTCTCCGACAACCGTGCCAAGACCGCGGTGAAATACTTCAACACCGCTTACGACAACGCCGTCAAGAAAATGGCCCGCAAACAGAAGGTGAAGCCCGCCGCCATCAAGCAGGACATCCAGCCTTCGGTTCAGTCGATGGGCGAAGACTGGGATAAGTTCATCGCCGACCTGCGTTCTTCCGACATCGCCGAAAGGAACACCATCATCAACGTTATTTCCTCGCACAAGGACCGCAGCGCCCGCGAACAGGAAATCCGCAACATGACCGTCATCTACAAGCAGATCGAAGACAACATCCTGCCTCCCCTGCGTCGCGCCGAACTGCAGGTGAACTTCCTCGAACCCAAGAAGACCGACGAGGAAATCGCCCGGCTTTCGCTCACCGAACCTTCGGCCCTGAAGGTGGAAGAGCTGCTCTATGCGGCCACCCTTACCGAAGACAAGGACAACCGGCTTAAGATCTACCTCTCGGCCACCGAAGTATATCCCGAAGAATACCGCGGATTCAACAACGCCGCCGCCCTGTACATCGAGAAACACCAGTACGCCGAAGCCCAGAGCCTGCTTGAAACCGCTCTCGGCCTGCAACCCAACGACGGTGCGGTACTCAACAACATGGGTGCCGTGGCCATGGCCAAAGGCGATATGGACAACGCCCGTTCCAACTTCGAGAACGCCCTCAAGACGGGCAATGCCGAAGCCGGTTTCAACATGGGTATGCTCGACATCAAGGACGGTAACTACGCCAAGGGTGTAAGCGCCATGGGCGGAGAAAAATGCGTTTACAACCTGGCGCTCGCCCAGTTGATGAACGGTCAGCTCGACGAAGCCAAGGCCACCCTGAACTGCATGGAAACGGTTACTCCCGACGCCCAATACCTGTTGGCCGTAATCGCCGCCCGTCAGAACAACAAGGCCGATTTGACGAACGCGCTCCGTCAGGCTGTTGCCGGCAAGTCTTCGCTGAAGGCCCAGGCTCAGAAAGACGTCGAATTCATCAACTTCCGCGACGATGCCGAATTCCAGAGCATTATCCGCTAAGTAAAGCGACAAACGACACAAAAGGGGCGGGCTTCGGTTCGCCCCTTTTTTATTGAAGGCGACACTATGGAAAACAATCAAAATCCCGAAGACGACCTCGTGATGGAGGCCATGGCGCAGTATCTGGACGATTCCAAGCCGCAGCTGGGCATCTTCTGGTTCGATCCGGAAAAAGGCGAGCTGCTGTTTCCGCAGGGTTGCGATTACGACAGCATCAAGGCCGAGGGGCTGGTTACTTTCGGCAAGCTGCACCAGACCTTCTGGAACAAAGAGGCCTACAAGGCGCGGGCAAAGGGAGAGAAAAACTCCCTGTTCTATCAGGACTATACGATGATTCCGCGCGGATGTGTCTTTTACGATACCAGGACCCGATATTTTTGGGTAAAGGTAGGTTCCTGGTACAAGCCCCACGAAGCGGTATTGCGGGCTCTGCTCGCCGTGGAGTTCAACCTGCCCGAAGACTTCGCCTTCGATGTGGACATCCACTGGGAACTGGGCAACGGCTGGGATGAATTCGATGTCTAACCGTAGATGCGGAGGGTCGATTTAGGCGGTTCTATCACCAGGTTCTCATCGTTGAAGCTGAAGTAGCGGTTGCCCGACACGATGATGTGGTCGAACAGGTAGAGGTCGAGCAGCTTGGCGCCGTCCTTTATCTTCTCGGTAATGGAGATGTCTTCCGGGCTGGGCCGTAGATTGCCCGAAGGATGGTTGTGCGCCAGGATAAGCCCGCTGGCCTGCTCGTCGATCGCGAACTTGAACACCTTTCGCGCGTCCACCACGGTGGCGGCCAGCCCGCCCTCGCTGATCAGAACTTTGCGTAGCAGCCGCCCAGACTGCGCCAAGAGCAGGGCGTAGAACTTCTCGTAGGGAGAGGAGGCGAAATCGCCGCAGAGAAGCCGAAAGGCCGCCGAACTGGTGCAGACTTTGGTTTCCGTTCCGCAGGCAAGCGACAGACTCCGTCTTCCCAACTCGATGCCCGCCAGGATGCCCACCGCCTTGGCCTGCCCGATGCCGGTGAACTTGCGTGCCAGTTCCTTGGCCGAGCGGCAGCTCAGTTCGTGCAGGCTGCCGTTGAAGTGTCTGAGCATTTTCCTGGCTATGTCCAAGGCCGAATAGCTTTCGGTACCGCTGCCGATAAGGATGGCCAGCAGTTCCTCGTCTTTCATGCCGGCGGCCTCTCCGGAGAGGAACTTCTCGCGCGGACGGTCTTTCAAATCCCATTTATGGATGGGCAGGAAGTGTTTCTTCTCCAGAATAAACTCGAAAGGTGTCATAAAGGTGCTTTACCTTAATAACCCCGAAATCCGGTTTTATCGAAGAAAATGTTCTTAAAAAAAACTTAAAGCGGGTACAATAGCCTGAAAATCTTCTTGTTGAAAACGGCAGGGATTGCGCTTCTCTTCGCTTACAGCCGCTTGGTGAGCTCGCGCACCAGTTTGGTGTTCTTGAAGAATTCCTTGGCGATGATGCGCAGCACCGTGTAGAAGGGAATGGCCAGGATCATGCCCCAGATGCCGGTAAGGGTGCCGGCTATCAGGATCACGAAGAATATCTCGAGCGGATGCGCCTTCACGCTGTTGGAGTAGATGGTTACCTGCAGCACGAAATTGTCGATGAGGTTGGCGGCGGTGAACACCCCGACCACCTTGAGCAGCACCCACAGCAGCTCGGTCGAGAGGCCGAAATGCAGGTGGTTCACGATGGCGAACAGGCAGGTGAGGGTCGCCCCGATAACGGGGCCTAAATAAGGAATCACGTTGAACAGACCGCCCAGACAGCCGTAGAGCAGCGCGTTCTCGATGCCGCAGAGCCACAGGCCGAGCGAGAGCAGGATCATCATGCAGATCACTTCGAGCGAAAGCCCCACGAAATAACGGCTCAGCAGGTGTTCCACCGATTTCATGACCCTTTCCATGCGCGCCGTCTGCCGGTCGGGAACAAACAGGAAGATCATTTTCTTGAACATCTGTTCGTCGCGCAAAAAGAAGAACGAAAGGAAGATGACGCAGAACAGGCCGATGGCCAGCGAAGAAACCTTGCTGGCCAGCGAGCCCAGCAGGCTTTGCAGGTCGAGGTGTTTCCAGACGGCGTTCAATCCAGAGGAGAAATAAGCCGAGATGTCCTCTCCCGTAACGGCCACGCCCTTGCGGTTGAGCCATTCGATGAGTTCGCCGCCCATAACGGTTGTCTGGGCGGAGAGGGCGTTGTAGTCGAGGCCTGCGATCTGCTGAGCCTGACGTACGAAGAGCGGGAACACCAGCCACACCGCCAGGCCCACGATACCGATGATCACCGCCAATACGATGCCGCTGCTTAGGGCGGCGGGCAATTTTACCTTTTCGTGCAGCAGCTTTACCAGGGGCCTGCCCAACATGGAGATCAAGAAGGCCGCCAGCGTGTAGACGACCAGGTTCGACAGCCAATGGAATACCGCCACGAGCAGCAGGATGCCCAGCACGATGCCGATTATTTTCTTCTTGTCCATGTCGTTATTTCTTGTCGTTTTTGTTCCCCAGAAGGCCCGGTTCGGGCACCTCGTCGCCGTGCAGTATGTTGAGGTAACTGGCGTAGCGTACCGGGGAGATCTTTCCCTCTTCCACCGCCTGTTTCACGGCGCAGCCCGGCTCGTGTTCGTGGGTGCAGTTGTTGAAGCGGCAATCGCCCGACACCCGCTGCATTTCGGGGAAGTAGCGCGACAGCTCGTCGGTGGTGAACCTCACCATGCCGAATTCCTTGATGCCGGGCGTGTCCACGATGTAGCCGCCGAACGGGAGCGGGTACATGCGGGCGTAGGTGGTGGTGTGCTTGCCCTTGAGGTGCGTTTCGGAAATCTCGCCGATACGGATGTCCAGTTCCGGCTGCAGGTTCCGGATAAGCGCCGACTTGCCCACGCCCGAATTGCCCGAGAAGAGGCAGATGCGGTCTTTCATGCGCGCCTTCAGTTCCTCCATGCCTTCTCCCGTGAGCGCGCTGGTGGCCATCACCCCGTAGCCGGCATCGGTGTAGATCTTACGGTAGGTTTCGTATTCCTCCTCGTTTTGAGGCGTGAAGAGGTCGCGTTTGTTGAACACGAGGCACACAGGCACACGGTAGGCCTGCCCGGTTACCAGAAAGCGGTCGATGAATCCCTGTGGCGTGCGCGGCTGGTTCAGCCCGATCACCAGGAACGCCAGGTCTATGTTGGCGGCGATGATGTGGGTCTGCTTGGAGAGGTTCACCGACTTGCGGATGATGCAGTTGCGGCGTTCCTCCACGCGCGTGATCCACTCGCCCTCGAATTCCACCATGTCGCCCACCGCCACCGGGTTGGTGGTCTTTACGCCCCTGATGCGGAAGTTGCCCTTCACCTTGCAGTTGTGCAGTTGCAAGGCGCTGTCCTGCACCGCGTATTCCTTGCCCGTACTTGCGATTACCCTTCCCAGCATCGGCTTACTGATTTGCGGTGTTCTGCATCTGGCAGAGCTTGTGGTAAAGCCCCTGTTGCGCGTAGAGCTGTTCGTGCGTGCCGCGTTCCACTATGCGGCCTTCCTCGATCACGATGATTTCGTCGGCCCGGCGGATGCTCGAGAGCCGGTGCGCCACCGAGATGATGGTCTGGCGGTTCTTCTTTCCCTCTTGGCGGATGGCCTCCATGATGCGGTTCTCGGCCTCGGTGTCGAGTGCGGAGGTGGCCTCGTCGAACAGCAGGATGGGCGCTTTCTTGAGCAGGGCGCGCGCGATGCTGATGCGCTGCCGCTGTCCGCCCGAGAGTTTGGTGCCGCTGTCGCCGATAAGGCTCTGGTAGCCGTTTTCGCTCTGCATGATGAAACCGTGCGCGTCGGCCATCTTCGCGGCGTGTTCCACCTCTTCTTTGGAAGCCTTGGGGTTTCCGACCAAGATGTTGTTGTAGAGCGTGTCGTTGAACAGCACCGTGTCTTGCGAAACGAGCGAGGAAAGCTCGCGCAGGTCGTCGATGCGGCAGTCGGCGATGTCGTTTCCGTCTATCGTTATCCTGCCCGAAACGGGGTCGTAGAAACGCGGGATAAGGTTGATGACGGTCGATTTCCCTCCGCCCGAAGGCCCCACCAGCGCCACGAACCTTCCCTTTTCGATGCGCAGGTCGATGTGCTTTAGGGTCTGTTTCTCGCCGTAGGTAAAGCAGACGTCCTGCAAGGCTATCTCGTGTTCGAACGTTTTCAGTTCTTTGGCGTTCTCCTTCTGCACGATCACTTCCTCGGCATCGAACACTTCCTGGATGCGGGACAGCGAGCCCTTGCCCGACTGCCAGGTGAAGTAGGCGGAGGTGATGTTCTTCGACGAAGGCAGGATCTGGATCATGGCCAGCAGGTAGGTGATGAAGGCCTCCGGCCGGAGGCTGTGCTGCGATAGTATAAGGTAGCCGCCCACAATCAGGATCACCACTATGGCGATGGTTCCCAGTACCTCGCTTACGGGCGAGCTGAGGTTGATGCGGTGCAGCACGCGGCTGTTGAGCGTGTAGAAGAAGTCGTTGTCCTTGCGGAACTTGCCCACGG
This sequence comes from Bacteroides sp., assembly GCA_023662825.1. Taxonomy (GTDB): domain Bacteria; phylum Bacteroidota; class Bacteroidia; order Bacteroidales; family P3; genus Pullibacteroides. Next base: position 358,772 of record JAMPIH010000001.1, on the reverse strand, counting down.
CGTAATCGGTGGAGTTGTAGCTGCGTATGGTCTTGAGGCCGTCCAGGCTTTCGGCCACCTGCGCGGCGATCTGCCCCTTGAGGTTCTGCAACTGGCGCGACTTGCGCTTCAGCGAGCGCGATATGAAGCTGGTGGCCACCCCGATGACGGGCAGAATCACCAGCACGAAAAGGCTCAGGGGTACGCTTATAAAGAACAGGGCCGCCACCAGGAAGATAAAGGTGACGATGTCCACCAGCACTTCCTGAATCTGGTTCAGCATCTGGTTGTCCACCTCCTGGGTGTTGTCGGTGATGCGCGAGATAAGGTCGCCTTTCTGCTGTCTGGAATAGTAAGACAGGGGGAGCGACATGTATTTATGGAACATGTCGTTGCGCATCTGCGCCACCATGCGGTTGCGGATGGGAGAGAAAAGGTACAGCCCCATATAGGCGCAAAGGTTCTTGAGGAAATAGGCTCCGGTAAGGCAGCCGGCCAGGATCAGCAGGGTGACGGGTTTGCCGAAGCGGGCGATGGAATGGTTCACCCAGTTTTCCAGCACCTCGATGCCGGCGTTGGCCAGGCCTTCCGTGGCCTGCGCGCCTGCGCCGGCGTTGCCCGTGTCGAAAAGGATGTACAGCAAAGGCGCCACCGACACGATGAGCGCGATGGTGAACAGCGCCGAGAGTGTCCGCAGGAATACATTGAACAGCAACCGCCCCACATAGGGCTTCATGTACTTGAACAGGAGGCTGTTTTTCATTCGGCCTCGCTTTGCGTGGGTTCTGCGCCGCATTGGGCCAGGCGTTCCCGGATGCGTTGCGGTTCGAGGCCGTAAACACCCGTGTAGGTCTTCGGGTCGATCTGCATCAGGCGGTTCTTGGTGTCGGGATCCACGTTCAGGTTCTGCACGAAATCCGTGATGGCCTGCCGGTCTATCCTGTTGCCGGTGCGGGTAAGCGCCTTGAGGGCTTCGTAGGGATGGTCGAACCCGATGGAACGCAGTACGGTCTGTATGGCTTCGGCCAGCACGGCCACGTTGTCGTCCAGGTCCTGGTCGATGCGCGGGCGGTTCAGCAGCAGTTTGCCGATGCCTTTTTCGAGCGACTTGAAGGCGATGAGCGTGTGCGCCAGCGGTACGCCGATATTGCGGCATACGGTGGAGTCGGTGAGGTCGCGCTGCAGGCGCGAGACGGGCAGTTTGGAAGCCAGGTGCGCGAAAACGGCGTTGGCCAGGCCCAGGTTGCCTTCCGCGTTCTCGAAATCGATGGGATTCACCTTGTGCGGCATGGCGGAGGAACCCACCTCGCCGGCCTTGATGCGCTGCTTGAAGTAGTCCATCGAGATGTACGTCCACACGTCGCGGCTGAAGTCGATGAGGATGGTGTTGATGCGCGCCAGAGCGTCGAAAATGGCGGCGGCATTGTCGTAGTGCTCTATCTGCGTGGTGGTCTGGTAACGGTTCAGGCCCAGGCTCTCGCTTACGAAACGGTTGGCGAACGCCACCCAGTCGATATGGGGCAGGGCCGCGTAATGGGCGTTGAGGTTGCCCGTGGCGCCGCCGAATTTGGCGCTGTGGGGCGTTTGGCGCAGTAGCTGCAGCTGTCCGTGAAGGCGTTCCACGAACACCAGCATTTCCTTGCCTAAAACGGTGGGCGAGGCCGGTTGGCCGTGGGTGCGCGCCAGCATGCCCACTTCTGCCCAGTCGAAGGCTTTCTGCCCGATGAGCCGCATGATTTCGCGCAGGGCGGGCAGCATCACGTTTTCCAGGCCTTCCTTGAGCATCAGGGGCTGGGCGGTGTTGTTGATGTCCTGCGAGGTAAGCCCGAAGTGAACGAACTCTTCGTACTTCTGCAGTCCCCAGGCCTCGAACTTCGACTTTATAAAGTATTCCACGGCCTTTACGTCGTGGTTGGTAACCTTTTCGGTCTGCTTTATCTGCAAGGCGTCTTCGTCCGAGAAGTTCAGGTAGAGGCCGCGCAGGGCCTGGAACCTGTCTTTCGGAAAGTCCTTCAGGGCGGCGATGTCCAGGCCGCAGAGGGCGATGAAGTACTCCACCTCCACGCGCACCCGGTAGCGCATGAGCGCCCATTCCGAGAAGTATTCCCGGAGGGCGGAGGTCTTGTCGGCGTAGCGCCCGTCGATGGGCGAGGTGGCGTGCAGTGCGGAGAAAGCAGTGTTGTCCATTATTTCTTGATATTGTCGAGATTGTAGTAAAGCCCGCAGTTTTCCTTGCGTTCCATCGACATCTTGATGATGAGGTAGCCGATGTTGATGAGGTTGCGCAGTTCGGCCAGTTTTACCGAATGCACGGATTTATGGTACAGTTCTTCTGTTTCGCGGTAGATGATGTCGAGCCGGTCCCAGGCGCGTTTAAGGCGCAGGTTGGAGCGCACGATGCCCACGTAGTTCGACATGATGGCCTGAACTTCCTTGAGACTCTGGGTGATGAGGATCATTTCTTCGTTGAGCACCATGCCTTCGCCGTTCCAGTCGGGAACTTCCTCGCAGAAGGAGATGCCCGGAAGATGAGCCACGGCGTGTTGGGCGGCGCGGTGCGAGAACACGAGGGCCTCCAGCAGCGAATTGGAGGCCAGCCGGTTGGCGCCGTGCAGGCCGGTGCAGGAACACTCGCCGGAAGCGTAGAGGTTCTTGATGCTCGTGCAGCCGTCGTGGTCCACCACGATGCCGCCGCAGCTGTAGTGCGCCACGGGAACCACCGGCAGCATGTCTTTGGTGATGTCGATGCCGATGGAGAGACACTTGGCGTAGATGGTGGGGAAATGGTGAAATATCTCGGCCTTGGGGATGGGACGGCAGTCGAGGAATACATGGTCGTCGCCGGTAATCTTCATCTCGCTGTCGATGGCGCGCGCCACCACGTCGCGGGGCGCGAGCTCGAGACGCTTGTCGTAGCGTTCCATGAAGTAGTCGCCGCGGATGGAGCAGAGCCTGGCGCCGGCCCCGCGCACGGCTTCCGAAATCAGGAAGCAGGGTCTTTCCGAGGGGTTGTAGAGGCCGGTGGGATGGAACTGGATGAACTCCATGTTCTTTACCTTGCCCTTGGCGCGATAGACCATGGCCACGCCGTCGCCGGTGGCCACCACAGGATTGGTGGTGGTGTTATATACGTTGCCGTTGCCGCCGGTGGCCAGCATGGTGGTCTTGGCCAGGATGGTGTCGATCTGGTCGGTGTGAGGGTTGAGCACGTAGGCGCCGAAACATTCGATATCGGGCGTCCGGCGCGTCACTTCCCGGCCCAGATGGTGCTGGGTAATGATGTCGATGGCGAAGTAGTTCTCCAGCAACTCGATGGCGGGATGTTCCTTGACCGCCTTGAGCAGCGCCCGTTCTATTTCGGCGCCGGTCTGGTCTTTGTGGTGCAGGATGCGGTGCGCCGAGTGGCCGCCTTCGCGCCCCAGCTCGAACTCGCCGGTCTGCTTGCGGTCGAATTCCGCACCCCACGAGATAAGTTCGTCGATGCGGGCGTTCGACTCTCCGATGGTGAGCCGTACCACCTCTTCGTCGCAGAGGCCGTCGCCGGCGATCAGGGTGTCCTTGATGTGTTCTTCGTGCGAATCGAGCGCGTCCATCACGGTGGCGATGCCGCCCTGGGCGTAGTTGGTGGAGGTTTCATCGGCCTTGGCCTTGGTGATGATGCATACGGTGCCTTTCGAGGCCACCTTCAACGCATAACTCAATCCGGCTATGCCTGTTCCGATAATCAGAAAATCAACGTGTTTCTTCATCTCTTACATGATGTTTTTCGTCGCTTCAAGCGGCTTTGGCATAAGGTGCGAATTTACGCAAAATCCCGTTTTCTTGCGTATAGTGCCAAATAAAAACGCCGGAAGGTTTTCCCTCCCGGCGTTTTTATCAATCCTTGATTGAAAAGTTTATTTGGTGCTGATCACGCAAACGCGGCTGACACTCCAGAAATTCTGCGGATTGGTGATTTCAATCTTGACGTTCTTCTTGTCCTTGGCATCGATACGGTAACTGCCCTTGGGATGAGAGGAAACCACTTCAGCCTTTGAGGATTTGGTTTCGATAACACGCAGTTCGTTGTAATCGGCAACCGCCGTCAAAGCGGTAAGCTTTACATCGGAACTTACGGCGTTCTTGACCACGATACCTTTCGATTTCAAGGCTTTGGCGGGAGCCGCGATATAATAGACGGTCTTGCTTTGCGTCAACTGGCTGTTGAGGCTCGAAATGGTGGCTTCCTTTTCGTCCAGCTGAGCCAAGTACTGCTGTTCGTTGGCCTTGAGTTCCCTGTTGATGTTTTCCAAGGCAGCGTAAGCGTCTTTAAGCGAAGCCAGTTCCTGCTGCAGGCTTTCGATGCGGGCTTCGCTTTCGGCCAACTGCTTCTTAAGGCTGGTTATCGTTTTCTGTAAACCTTGATTGAGTTCGGTCAAGCGGGCGTTTTCCTTTTCGAGGGCGGCGATCCGTTCGGCATCCTGCGGATTGCCCACCGTGTGCGAGGATTCCTTGAGGGCCACGTTTTCGGCCTTCAATTTCTTGCTTTCGGCACGGGCGTTCACCAACTCGCGGCGCAAGCTTTCCATGCTTTGCAGCTTCTGGCGGTTCTTTTCCATCAATTTGCCGATTTCAACGATGTCGGCGATGATACGCTGCTGAACGTCGGCGTTTTCTTCGGCTTCCTGGCTGTTGCGGTTAATCATTTTCTCGCGGACCTTGATGGCCTGCAGGTTGGCGTCGATTTCGGCATAGGCGTTCATAAACTGTATCTGCACCGAATCCGACTTGATGATCTCGTCGTTGAGTCTTGCGTTTTCAGCCTCCAGCCTCTTTTCTCTGGGGGTCTTGCACGAAGTGGTGAACATCAGCACACCGCACAAGGAAGCGATGGCGATAAAAGAGCCGTGTTTAAACATCATGGCAGTATTTTTTAAGTTTCTTATTCAATTTGGCGTAAGCAAACTACACACGCACAACTTACAAAGTTAAACTAATTTTTTGAAACGGAAGAAATTCGGCAAGAAGTGCCGGTAGAAAAATCTATCTTTGCAGGTGTTTCCAAACCCTTTCCGATGATGCCCGATGGTTTCGACGTTCACGTTTTTTCGCTCCTGGATGTCTGCAAGAGCATCCAAAGAACCTTGACCGCGCGCTACGGATCACCTTTCTGGGTCAAGGCCGAACTGCACAAGCTCAATTTCTATCCCGGCAGCGGGCATTGCTTTCCCGAACTGCTGCAGAAAGAGAACGGCCAGACCGTGGCCCAGATGCGCGCCACGCTCTGGAACGGCGACTACCGGCGCATCAACGAGCGTTTTCTCCAAACGGTGCGCGAGCCCCTCAAGGACGGCATCGAGATCCTGTTCTCGGCCTCCGTCCAATACGACCCGCGCTACGGCCTTGGGCTTCACATCCATGACATAGACCCCGACTACGTGCTGGGCAGCCTCGAAAGGGAACGCCTCCAGTGTTTGAAACGCCTTGCCGAAGAAGGCCTTCTGGAACGCAACAAAGGCCTGGATTTGCCGTTGGTGCCTGCCAAGATAGCCGTGATCTCGGCACAGACCAGCAAGGGGTTTTCGGATTTCATGCAAGTGCTGGAACGCAACGGCTGCGGCTACAGTTTCTATGTAAGGCTGTTTCCGGCGCTCTTGCAGGGCGACAAGGCCGTGGACTCCATCCGGGAGGCACTCCGTACGATTCGGGAATTTCCAATAGATTTCGACATGGTGATGATTATCCGGGGCGGGGGCGACGAAGTGGGACTGAGCGCCTACAACCGTTACGAATTGGCGCACGACATCTGCCTTTACCCGATACCCGTGCTTACCGGCATCGGGCATTCCACCAACCTTACCGTAAGCGAGGAAGTGGCCTGGTTCCACGGCATCACCCCCACCGAACTGGCCGTTTTCGTGCTGAGCCGCTTCGAGGCCTTCGAACAGGAACTGACTGAAGCCGCCCAACGGCTCCAATCCTTGGCACAGGCGCGTCTGGAACGCGAAAGGCAACGTCTGGCACAGGTCGGCAATCTGCTCAGGCTGCCGGGGTTAAAACTCCGCTACCGCCGGGAAAACCTGCGGGAACTGCAGATCCGGCTGCAACGCGCCGCCTTGAAGTTGGTCAGGAACCGAAAAGAGGAGCTGACGCAGATGGAAAAGACCCTGCACCGCGCTTCGCCCGAACGCACGCTTAAAATGGGCTATTCGCTCACCTATCAAGGAGGAAGGCTGATACGCAAGGCCACGGACGTACAGGTCGGACAATCCCTCAGGACCCTGCTGGCCGAGGGCGAGGTCATAAGCCGCGTACAGGAAACCAAAAACGACTGACGATGGAAAAAAACACCAAGACTTCTTCCAAGAAGGAAAAGAGCTACGACAAGGCTTTCGAGCGCCTGCAAGAGATTGTGGAAAGCCTCGACGCCGAAGAGATAACGGTGGATACACTTACCGAAAACCTCAAGGAAGCGGTGGGTCTATTGGCTCTTTGCCGACAGAAACTCGGCAGTACCGAGAAAGAGGTGCAGGAGATATTGAAAAAGATGGAATAGGGAGGATGATGTTCCACCCTATTCCATAGCATGCTTAGTTGCCGCCGCCTATCTTTTGGCAGGCGGTTTCGATACGGGCAAGCGTTTCTTCCTTGCCGATGATTTCCATGATGTCGAAGATGTGCGGCCCCATCGAGGCGCCCACCAAGGCCAAACGCATACTGTTGAACACCTTGCCGGCGTTCCATGCGTTCTTGCCGATAAGTTCTTGCGTAAGGCTTTCGAGCACGGTGGCCGAGAAGTCGGTTTTTTCGGCTTCGGCACGCCAGGCGCGCAGAATTTGCGGCATATCCTCGCTCCAGCGTTTCTTCACCACCTTCTCGTCGTAGGATTCCGGGGCTTCGAAGAAGAAATAGGCCTGCTCCCACAGTTCCTTGGGGAAGGAAAGGCGTTCCTTCACCAACCCCACGATTTTCTGCAGCTCGGCTTCGGAAAACGAATCCGCCGCACGGGTCAGCCCGCCCCTTACGCCCGGTTCTGCCAGACGTTTCTTAAGGCTTTCGGCCAAATCTTCATTGCTGTGTTGCTGCAGGTACTGGTGGTTGAACCAATGCGCCTTCTCGAGGTTGAACTTGGCGCCCGACTTGCTCACCTTCTCGAGGTTGAAGGCCTGCACCAGTCCGTCGAGCGTAAAGAGTTCCTCTTCCGTACCGGGGTTCCAGCCAAGGAAAGCCAGCATGTTCACCACCGCTTCCGGATAATAGCCGCTTTCGCGGTAGCCGCTGCTTTTCTCGCCCGTCTTGGGGTCGGTCCAGGCCAAGGGGAACACGGGGAAACCGAGGCGGTCGCCGTCGCGCTTGCTGAGCTTGCCGTTGCCGTCGGGCTTGAGCAGCAGCGGCAGGTGGGCGAATCGGGGCATGCTGTCTTCCCAGCCGAAAAACCGGTAGAGCAATACGTGCAGGGGTGCGGAGGGCAACCATTCCTCACCGCGTATCACGTGGGAGATCTCCATCAAGTGGTCATCGACAATGTTGGCCAAATGATAGGTGGGCAGGTCGTCGGCACTCTTGTAGAGCACCTTGTCGTCCAGAATACTCGAATTTACCGTTACCTCGCCGCGGATCATGTCGTTTACCGTAACGTCCTGCCTCGGCTCGATCCTGACACGAACCACGTAGGGCGTGCCGGCTTTCAGGAGGGCGTCCACCTCGTCTTTGGAAAGGCTCAGCGAGTTCTTCATCCCCATGCGTGTGGAGGCGTCGTACTGCTGGCTGCTCGACTTGCTCTCTTCCAGGCGCTTGCGCATGGCTTCCAGTTCTTCGGGGGTGTCGAACGCATAGTAGGCGTGGCCCGAATCCAGAAGCTGCTGCACGTATTTGCGGTAGATGTCGCGTCTTTCCGACTGGCGGTAGGGGCCGTGCGGGCCACCGATGCCCACGCCTTCGTCGAAGGGCAGGTTCAACCACTTAAAGGCCTCAATGATATATTCTTCGGCGCCGGGCACGAAGCGGTTGGAGTCGGTATCCTCGATGCGGAGCAGAAAATCGCCGCCGTGTTTCTTGGCGAACAGGTAGTTGAACAAGGCCGTGCGGACCCCGCCGATATGCAGCGGGCCGGTGGGACTGGGCGCGAAACGCACCCGCACTTTTCTTTCGGTACTCATTATAGTATTGTGTCTTTTCTATCCAAAAATCTTTTGCCAAAGCACTGTATCGACCCATTCTCCGGCCTGCAGCAACCATTGCCTGCGCAATCCGCAGCGCTCAAAACCGCACTTTTCGAACAGCTTGAGGCTGCCTTCGTTGTTGGCGGCCACTTCGGCATAAAGCTGGTGCAAATTTAACTGGTTTCGGGCGTAATCGCAGGCGAGGGTCAATATTTTTTCGCCCATACCCTTGTTTCGGTATCCGGGGCAGACCACGATGCCTGTTTCGGCTCTCCGGTGAAAGGAATCGTAATTGAAGAAATCGAGAATTCCGACCGCTTGCTCCGGGTGAAGTTCCGTGTCTTCTCCGCAGCAGGCGACAAGCCTAAGCTGTCCGCTCGAAAGAAAGTTTTCCTGCAGGGAAGCGTAGATAAAGCGTTGCAGGTAATCGTGTGAGAAAGGAATACGGTTTTCGCCCACCGAAAAGGCTTCCCGGCGGTTCTCGATATCATAGAGAAACGACTCGTCCTGCGGCTCCATGGCGCGCAGGAACAGGCTGTCGGAAGAAATCTCGGTTTTCATGAAAGCTTACAGTTCAATGTCGGCCTCGAACACGAAGGTGGCCAGACCTTCCAGAAAGACCTGGGTGAAAACGCGGTTGCGCAACAGCGAAAAACGGGGCGGCAGGGCAAAGATCTCGCTTTTTTCGGGATCCCGGGGTGCGGAAGAAAGCTCGAAATCGACCTGCAGCTGGCCGCCTTTCGTGGTGATGTCCGTTCGGTGATGTCCAGAGAGGGCATACTCTTTCAGGGCTTTGGCCATCGCCGAAGCCACCGCGCCCGTTCCGCACGAAAAGGTTTCGTCTTCCACGCCGCGTTCGTAGGTGCGCACCAAGAGCGCGGAACCTTCATTTTCCACAAAATCGACGTTGACCCCCAAGGGAAAATGATCCGAAAAGCGGATTTTCCGACCCTCCGCCACCACGTCTATGTTCTGACATTCCGTACGGAAGGCCACGTAGTGAGGAGATCCCGTGTCCAGTAGAAACACGTTCCGGTCTTTGTTGCAGGCATAACAGCTTACATCGCGCATCTGCAGGCGCACCATGCAGTGGCTGCCCAATTGCGAGATCACGGTGGCCTGATGCGCCCCGTCGCTGCTCCAGAATCCGAAAGGTTCGTTTTCCTTTACCAAACCTAATCTCAGGGCGAAAGCCGAGATACAACGTCCGCCGTTTCCGCACATACTTCCGGGCATGCCGTCTGAGTTGAAGAAACGCATGCAGAACGGGTATTTTTCATGCTTTTCCAGCAGCATCAAGCCGTCGGCACCAACACCGAAACGCCGGTCGCAAAGCAACGCTATCTGCTTATAGTCAAGGTTTGAATATAGCCCCTGCCGGTTGTCTATCAATACGAAATCGTTTCCTGCCCCTTGATATTTGCAGATATGCAGCTTGGTTTTAGATTCCATAATCCGGTGTGTTTACAAGCCTTTTACGTTCTTTTCGGCGGCCAGGCCTGCCTGTACCGCCTGGATGGAATCCTGCGCGGAGGCCTGCGCACCCCTTTCCACGAAAGGCATATAGCCCGCGTCGGGCTTAAGCAGATACACCTTTCCGTTATGGTGCATCCAGATGCCGTCGGTATGGTTCTCGAAGCGCAAGGGGTCGTCGGGCGAGATGCCGAAAATAATGAGCTGTTTCTTGTCCAGTTTATAGCCCTTGTAGTTGACGGGCGATTCCCAGAATTCCACGCGGAGCGACTGCTGGGGCTGGGGTTTCTCGTCGGGCAGCGGCTGCGGGGCGGCGGTGGTGTATTCGTGTTCGCCGGTCTTGGTTTCGGATCTCACCTTGTCCGAATTGCTGTCTTTCTGCCACGAAACGCCTTCCGGACTCGTGTAATAGTCGTTTTTCCAAAGCGAGGTGTCGAGTTTTTCCTCCGCCTTTTTCTTACGTTTCTCCACCTGGGGATGCTTGGCGTAAAACTCTTTCAGTTCCGAGCTCCCGGTAGGCACAGGCGCCACGATAACGGGGCGTTCCGGAAGGCTTGTTTCCGTTGTCTCGTCTTGGGGGAACCAGGATTCCAGTCCGGTGTCCGGCAAACGGAATCCCATCAGCCATAAGAACAGCAGCGCCAAAGCCGCTACCCCGATAACGATGAGCAAAATGCCGGCGAATGTTCTTCCTTTAGACATAGCGTTATTCTTGTTCTTGCGAGCCGTAGGTCTCGTCTGCAATCTGCTGGGTCACCGAATCGGACATGAAGCGTTCGTCTTTGGCAATCATGGGTTCGGGAGCCGGGAAATGCAGTTGCGAGGTGTCCACGATCTCGAAAATTTTGGAGATATAGGGATTTATGGTGACATCGCTGCGGTTGTTGAGCCAGATCACCGTGCGTTCGCATTGGTAGTCGTGGATAAAGTAGGTGCGGAAGCCCTTCCACCAGCCGTTGTGGAACACGATGCGGTGCCCTGCGGTGTCCTGACGGATGCGGAAGCCCAGGCCGTAGTCGTTGTCGTGTCTGGCGGTAAGTTCTTCGGCGGGCGTGAACATGAGCTTGATGATGCTGTCGGCCAGGAAATCGGAACGGTACAGCGCCTGGTCGAAACGGTATATGTCCTGGGCGGTGGAGAAAAGCCCCTTGTCGCCCAGCACGCCGTCTAAATAGTCGGGATAGCGTTTGTAGAAACCCGTGCGGCGCGAATAGGAATAACCGTTCACCACTTTCTTATCCGGCATGAGCGGATTCCGGCTGTCGAACAGGAAGGTGTTCTCCATGCCGAGGGGTTCCGAGATGTTTTCGGTGAAGAACCGCTCGAAGGGTTGGCCGCTCACCTTCTCGACCAGGAGCGCCAGATACGCGTAGTTGGTGTTGCAGTACTTGAAGCGCGTGCCCGGCTTGAAGTCGAGCGTCCTGGCGTATTTGGCGAAGAGGGGCGATATGTCGGTGTTCTTGAGGTACCGTTTCTTGTCGGGCCAGTATCTGTCGGCTATGTAAATGTAGTTCTTGAGTCCGGAACGGTGCTGGAGCAGATGGGTTACGGTGATGTCCTCGAACGGAAAGTCTTCCAGATATTCCTTTACCGGTCGGTTGATGTCGATCTTTCCCTGCTGGTAGAGCAACATCACCGCCGTGGCCGTGAAGGGCTTGGAGAGCGAGGCCAGCTGGAAGGTGCTTTCCGGACAGATGGAGTCGCGGTGGGCGCGGATATTGGAGAATCCGAAGCACTTGTTGTACAGCACCTTGCCCTTTTCGGCCAACAGCACCTGACCGCTGAAGCTTCCCCGGCTGTACGCCTTGGTGAGCATCTGGTCGATACGCGCCGACTTGGCCGAATCGAGCGCCTTCTCGTACAGGGCGCGCAAGATTTCCTCTTCGGTCTGAGGACCCACATAGTCTTCCTGCTGGCCGCTCTGAACCTTGTTCCAGGGAAGGGGCGTAAAGAGCGTGATGCCTATCACCAGCAGCAACACGGAGGCTGAAAAATGTTTTTTCGACATATCCGGCACTTTTTCTTGTGTTGGTTAACCAATCTTGTCTTTAATAATTATTATCTTCGCGGCGCGTATAGAGCGCCCAACCGGCAAAATTATCCCGAAAAGGAAAGCATTAAAAAACAAGCTGTCATGAATTCTCAACATACAGGCGTTGATAATCGAAACCCCCAACGCTATACCGTTACCTCGGCACTGCCCTACGCCAACGGCCCGGTGCATATCGGACACCTGGCGGGCGTGTATGTGCCGGCCGACATCTACGTGCGCTACCTGCGTGCCAAAGGGCGCGACGTGCTCTTTATCGGCGGCAGCGACGAACACGGGGTGCCCATCACCATCAAGGCACGCAAGCAGCATACCACGCCGCAGGCCATTGTGGACCAGTACCACACGCTCATCAAGGAATCGTTCGGGAAGTTCGGCATCTCGTTCGACATCTACTCGCGCACCTCCAGTCCCACACATAAGGAGACGGCCTCCGCTTTCTTCAAGACGCTCTACGACAAGGGTGCGTTCATCGAAAAGACCTCCTGGCAATACTACGACGAGGAAAACAAGCAGTTTCTGGCCGACCGCTACATTACCGGAACCTGCCCCAAATGCAACAGCGAGGGAGCCTACGGCGACCAATGCGAGAAGTGCGGCTCCTCGCTCAGCCCCGACGAACTGATAAATCCCAAGAGCGCCATCAGCGGCAACGCGCCCGTCAAGAAGGAAACCAAGCACTGGTACCTGCCGCTCGACCGCTACGAAGACTTCCTGCGCGAATGGATCCTCAAGGAACATAAGGACGACTGGCGCACCAACGTTTACGGCCAGTGCAAGTCGTGGATAGACGGCGGCCTGCAGCCCCGCGCCGTTACCCGCGATCTGGACTGGGGCGTGCCGCTCCCCCTGCCCGATACCGAAGGCAAGGTGCTCTACGTCTGGTTCGACGCACCCATCGGCTACATCTCCGCCACCAAGGAACTGAGGCCGGAAGACTGGGAAAAATACTGGAAGTCTGAAGACACCAAGCTGGTTCACTTTATCGGTAAGGACAACATCGTTTTCCACTGCATTATCTTTCCGTGTATGCTCAAGGCCGAGGGCAGCTATATCCTGCCCGACAATGTGCCCGCCAACGAGTTCCTGAACTTAGAGGGCGACAAGATCTCCACCTCGCGCAACTGGGCGGTGTGGCTGCACGAATATCTGGAGGACTTTCCCGAAAAACAGGACGTGCTGCGCTACGTGCTTACCGCCAACGCGCCCGAATCGAAAGACAACGACTTTACATGGAAAGACTTCCAGGCCCGCAACAACAACGAGCTGCTGGCGATCTTCGGCAATTTCGTGAACCGTACCGTAGTGCTTACCCACAAGTATTTCGAGGGTAAGGTTCCGGCAGCAAACGCCCTTACCGGCAGCGACAGGGCGGTGCTGGACGAAATGTGCGGCTATCCCGACAAAATCGCCGCCAGCATCGAGCAATACCGTTTCCGCGAGGCGCTCAACGAACTGATGAACCTGGCTCGCCTGGGCAACAAATACCTTACCGACAACGAGCCTTGGAAGGTGTTCAAGACCGATCCTGAACGGGTCAAGACGGTGCTGAACGTTTCCCTGCAGATCGCCGCCCACCTGTGCGTGCTCTGCCAGCCCTTCCTGCCCTTTACCGCCGCCAGGCTGCGCCGTATCCTCGGCATGGAGGAACTGCCTTGGGACAAGGCTTGCGAAACCGCCCTGCTGCCCGACGGCCATCAACTGAATCCGGCCGAGTTCCTGTTCGAGAAGATAGAGGACGCAGCCATCCAGAAACAGATCGACAAACTGAACGCCACCAAGGAAGCCAACAGGAAGAATGCCGCCATCGAATACGAGGCGCAGAAGGCGCCGGTAAGTTTCGACGATTTCGGAAAGATCGACCTGCGGGTGGCGCAGATCACCGCCGCCGAAAAGGTGGCCAAGACCAAGAAACTGCTCAAACTGACCCTGAACACCGGACTCGACACCCGCATCGTGGTGAGCGGCATCGCCGAATACTACGAACCTGAGGCGGTGGTCGGCAAGAAAGTATGCCTGCTGGCGAACCTCGAACCCAAGATGCTCAAGGGTATAGAGTCGCACGGCATGATCCTCATGAGCGAGAACCCCGACGGAAAACTCTGTTTTGTGGAACCCGCCCCCGATGCCGAACCGGGCATGCAGATACGTTAGACCATGGCGAAAAAGAAAAAATTCAGCAAAAAGCTAAAGTACGGCCTGTACGCGATAGCCGTGTGCATCTTCGCGCTGATGGTCACGGTGGCCTCGGTGGGTCTGGGCTCGGCGGTGAAGCACCGCACGGAACTCTTCATCCCCTCGGGCGCCACCTATGCGCAGGTGCAGGACAGCCTGCGCGCCAGCGGCAACATAAGCATGTTCAAGTTCGAGATCATCTCGCGCATCAAAGACTATCCCCGATGCGTAAAGCCGGGGCGTTACGTGTTGCAGCGCGGAGCCACGGCCAGGGCGGCGGTGAACAAGCTGCGCATGGGGTTCCAGGACCAGATACGCCTTACCCTGCGCAAGTTCCGCACACCGGAAGCCTTGGCGGGCCACGTATCCAGACAGATCGAGGCCGACTCGGCGTCGATCGCGCAACTTCTGCTGAACGACGAATACCTTGGCGGCTACTGGTTCCCGTCCCGGGAATACGAAACCCTCGACGAGCCTTTCGATACCTTGCCCGTTACCACGCAGACGGTCTTGTGTCTGTTTATTCCCGACACCTACTATTGTTTCTGGAATATGGACGCCAAGGGATTTCTGGCGCGCATGTACTACGAGCAGAACCGTTTCTGGAACGATTTCCGACGTGGGCAGGCGCGCGCCATGGGCCTGAACCGGGTGCAGGTGTCCACGCTGGCCTCCATCGTGGAGGAAGAGACGCTCAACCAAGAGGAACGCCCCGACGTGGCCTCGGTGTACCTGAACCGCTACCGCAGGCGCATGCCGCTGCAGGCCGACCCTACGGTGAAGTTCGCCATCGGCGACTTCGGCATGAAGCGCATCCTCAAGGAACACCTCAAATACGAATCGCCCTACAACACCTACCTCAGGTACGGTTTGCCTCCGGGTCCCATCTGCACGCCCTCGGTTTCGAGCCTCGACGCCGTCTTGCAGAATAAACCCACCAAATATTTGTACTTTTGCGCCAAAGCCGATTTTTCGGGCACCCATTCCTTTGCGGAGAGTTACTCCAAGCACCTGGCCAACGCCCGGGCGTACCAGCGGGAACTCAACAAAAAGGGAATCAAGAAGTAAGCACACCATAAAACCATAGCGATGAGACAACTTAAGATTTCGAAATCCATCACCAACCGCGAAACCGCCTCTTTGGACAAATACCTGCAGGACATCGGCAAGGAAGAACTTATATCGGCCGAAGAAGAGGTTCGCCTGGCGGGGCTTATCCGCATGGGCAACACGGCTGCCTTGGACAAACTGGTAAAGTCGAACCTGCGTTTTGTGGTGTCGGTGGCCAAGCAGTACCAGAACCAGGGGCTGAGCCTTCCCGACCTGATCAACGAAGGCAACCTGGGCCTGATCAAGGCCGCCAAACGTTTCGACGAAACACGCGGATTCAAGTTCATCTCCTACGCCGTATGGTGGATCCGCCAGTCCATATTGCAGGCTCTGGCCGAACAGTCGCGTATCGTGCGCCTGCCCTTGAACCAGGTGGGCTCGCTCAACAAGATCAAGAAGGAATCTTCCAAACTGGAACAGAAATACGAACGTCCGCCCTCCATCGACGAGCTGGCGGCCAGCCTCGACATGCCCAAGGAAAAGATTGCCGAAGTGCTCAACATCACCACGCGCTACATCTCGATGGACGCTCCCCTGGTGCAGGACGAGGAGACCAACTTCATCGACGTGTATGTCTCCGACGACGCGCCTTCCACCGACCAGTCGCTGATGAAGGAATCGCTCGCCCGCGAGATTGAGCGCGCCTTGGCCGGGCTTACCGACAAGGAACGCGATGTGATCAACCTTTTTTACGGTATCGGCGGCCACCACGGACTTACGCTCGACGAAATCGCCGCCAAGTTCGACCTTACCCGCGAACGTGTGCGCCAGATTAAGGAAAAGGCCATCCGCCGCCTCAAGAACTCCTCCCGCAGCAAGCACCTCAAGACTTTCCTGGGAGAATAGTCCGTCCTGGCACACGATGAGCGAACTCTATATCGAAACTTCACCGCACCATCCGATCGACGTGTTCGGACTGGAAGAGGAGAAACTGAACCGCATACGCCGTTTTTTCCCGCAGCTCAACATCATCCTGCGGGGCGACCTGATCAAGGCGGTGGGCGATACGGAACACTTGGCGGATTTCGAGGAAAAGATGAAGCTGGTGCTTTTCCATTTCGAACGTTTCAACCGCCTCAACGAAGCCGATATCGACGCCATTTTGGGCGAAAACAAGCCCGACAAGGACCCCCGTACCGAAGATCCCGACCTGGAAAAGGCGTCCACGCCGCTTATCCTGATGGGCGTGAACGGCAAGCCGGTGCGCGCCCTTACCGCCAACCAGCAGAAACTGGTGGATGCCGTGCACAAGACCGACATGGTGTTCGCCATCGGCCCCGCCGGATCGGGAAAGACCTACACGGCGGTGGCGCTGGCCGTAAAGGCCCTGAAAGAAAAAGAGGTAAAGCGCATCATACTGACCCGTCCCGCCGTGGAGGCGGGCGAGAACTTAGGCTTTTTGCCCGGCGACATGAAGGAGAAGCTGGATCCCTATATGCAGCCGCTTTACGATGCCTTGCGCGACATGATTCCCTACCGCAAGCTGCTTACGCTGCTGGAAGAATCCACCATCGAGATCGCGCCCCTGGCCTTTATGCGCGGCCGGACCCTAGACCACGCCTTCGTTATCCTGGACGAAGCCCAGAACGCCACCGAAAGCCAGATGAAGATGTTCCTGACTCGTATGGGCAAGAACGCCAAGTTCGTGATCACCGGCGACATCACCCAGGCCGACCTGCCCCGTCACCAGCGATCGGGCCTGGTGCAGGCGCGCCAGCTGCTGCATCCGGTTCCCGGCATCGCCTTTGTGGAACTTACCGGCAAGGATGTGGTGCGGCACCGTCTGGTGGCGCGCATTATCGAAGCCTACGCCAAACATCAGGAAGAAACTCCGGACACCAACGCCCGATAGCCCGCCATGCAGAAATCAGCCTTGTTTCAACGCTCTTTCCTGTTTCTGTCGCTTCTGCTGTCGTTCCACCCCGGCCTGCGGGCGCAAGACGACGAGGTGCGCAAGAACGCCTTCAGTCAGCGTATCGAAGCCATCAAGACCTCGCCCTTGGAAGTCCTGCCGGCCTCCGACTGCCGTCTGGCCGATCTCGAATCGGAAATATTCCTTTCCTACGCCCGCCAGAACAGCGGCATCCCCTCCGACCTTCGCCACCGGATGCAAGAAAAGCGCCGCCAGATTGACTTCATGCGTTCCCGCATCGACAGCCTCTACTACATACAGGCGCTCCAGGCCATCAACCAAAGCGTTCCCGACTGGAAAGAGGCCGAAAGGAACATCGGGAAATCCCTGCTGCACAACCGTTTTTTCATCAAGGCGATCGCCTTTAGGCTTACCTGCCTCTCGCTCGACAAAACCAAAGAGGAAGCCCTGCTGCAATACGTGAACCAGGTGTTGAGGGAATGTTCCTATCCGCCCAAGATAAGGCAGATGGCGCAGACCGTCTATGGGCGTACCCTAAAGGAAATCGAGGAACTCATTTCCCGCAAGCTCTACCGCGACGCTCTGGATCTGTGCCGGCTCCTGGAAACCTATTTCCTGCCCGAATTTCCCGTAAGCTATATGCGCTACAAGGAAAAACTGTTGCAGAACAAGGCGCACCAGGGGGTCTATCGTTCTTTTTGCGAGGTGGCCGAGAAAGCGTTCTCGCAAAAGCAGTACCAGTTCGCCCAGCAGTATGCGCTGCAGGCCTACGATTATTTCAACGCCAACGAAAAGCATATGGACGGCCTGAACCGCGTGCTCGAGCTGCTCGACCGTATCGCGCTCGAATACAACCGTATCGCTTCCCTTTCGGACATCGAGGAAAGGGCGTTCTATTCCGCCTTGGTCGATACCATCGTGAACCGCACGGGCCTGGTCATCAGCCCGCGCATCGAATACCGGCCCGAAGACGACCTTGCGCTCGAACTGGAACTGCTGAACCGCAGCCTGCATCCCGACACGATTCCGCAGGGCAGGGATTTGGCGGTGGCCGACAGCAGGCCGCTTCCGCAACGTACGCCGATTCAACCTGCCGCACCGGACAATATCGCGCAAACACGCCTGAGCCCGCAACAGGCCCGCAGGCAGTTCGAAACCGATTGCGAACAGGCACGCTATCTCAACACCAAGCGAAAGTTTCCGGAGGCCTACGCCTGGTTCGAAGAGGCCGTGCAGCTTAAAAACCTATACAGGCTGCGGGCGGAGGCTGATTTCGAGCAGGAATGCCTGCACACGCTCTATCAGGCCATCGACCAATTGCTGAACCGCGCCTTATTTCAGTTGTGGAACAATAACGGAGGGCGTGCCGACAGCCTGTATGTGCAGTCTTCCGCGCTGTTCGGGCGTTACCGGGAACAGAATCCGGAAGAAGTGGCCGCCCTTACGCCCCTGCAACAGCTTTTGGATAACTATCAGCAGAAAAGGAACGACATACGCTGCCGCCAGTGGAGCGACCAATTGAACCGTATTCGCGCCGCCTTTTTCCGGGAGGCCTCTTTCGGCAACTACGCCTCGGCAGAGGAAAACCTGCTGCTGTTTAACCGTACCTTTAATCAATGGAAGGACGGGTTCGCCGACTGTGCCGATCCGGAGGCCCGACAGGAAAAGATCCGGAGCGTGTTCGCCGACTGGACTTCCTACCGCCAATCGATGGAAGAGGCCTTTGCCTGCCACAGGAACGGAGATACGGTGGCCTTCATCGCCAAATACCTGTCGGCTTCGGCTATGTTCGACACTATGGGGCTGAGCGCCTACGTGCCTGCGGAACCCTCGCTGTTCGGGCGCCTTTCGGCCTGCGGCGACCTGCAGAGCCTGCTTGTGTGGGATGAATACTGCCTCCGCGGAAAAGAATGGAAACAGGCGCGCTTCCTCACCGACTACCTGCTGCAGCAGGACTACCGCCGCAAATACGTGGAAAAACTCGCCAGACAGCTCAAGAAAGTCCATGAATAGAAAAAACATCTCCCTGCGATATGTCCTTGTCCTTGCATTGGTCTTTCTCGGGCTGGTGCGGCAATCTTCGGTTTTGGGCGCGCCTTCGGCCAAAAAGAAAACGGCGGACACCGCGCTGTTCCGCTATCCGCTGCGCACTGCGCCCGAACTTTCGGGTTCGTTCGCCGAACTGCGCAACAACCACTTTCACGGGGGCATGGACCTGCGCACCGAACAGCGCGAGGGCCTGCGGGTATATAGCGCCGCGCCCGGCCTTATCGTGCGGGCCGGTGTGTCCAATGTGTCTTACGGAAAGGTGCTTTACGTTCAGCACGACAACGGTATGGTTACCGTCTATGCCCATCTTTCGAAGTTCTGCGCGTCGGTTCAGAAATTAGTCAGGAAACAGCAGAAACAGAGCGGCCGCTACGAAACCAGCCTGACGGGGCTTCAGATTCCTGTCAAGAAAAACAAACCCATCGCCCGTTCGGGCAACACAGGCTCTTCGGGCGGCCCCCACCTGCATTTCGAGATACTGCAAGACACGCTTCGCCTCAACCCCGCGCTTTACGGAATCCGCATCGAGGACTCGGTGCCGCCCGCCCTGCTGTACCTGGCGTTTTACTCGCACCGGGATTCGGCGAGGCAAGCCGACACCGTCGTGCTGCCCGACACCGACTCGCTGATGCAGGAATCTTTCATGGATGCCCCGGCCTCGGACTACGCGATGCAAAAGGCCATTGAACACGAATACGATTCCCTTCTCGCGCTTTCCGGAATCTCCGACACACTCTGCGCCGACCGGCCCTCTTTGTTCCGCCTGCCAAAAACCATCGAAGGCGAGGCGTTCACAGCCCATTATTTCCGTGCCGACAGCCTGCCCGATACCCTGTACCTGCACCAAAAGGCGGCTTTCGGGGTCTGCGTGTTGGACTCCATACAGCAGATGCCCTTCCACTACGGGCTTTTCAAGCTGCTGTTCGCCGTTCGGGAAACAGGCAGTGAAAAGGCCGACACCTTGGCGTACTATTGCTTAGACGCCCTTTCGCTGCGCACCTGTGCAGAACTGAACCGGCATATCGACCTGCCGTTCTACGGAATCACGAGAAAACGCCTCGAAAAATCCTACTTAGACGACGGCCAATGCGCCACGCCCTACCGCGTAATGAACAACCGGGGCGTCTTTGTTCCGCAAAAAGGGCGTTCCTATACGCTCATCATCAATATGGAAGACGTATCGGGCAACCGTACCGCCCTGCAACTTCCCCTTGTTTGTAAATAGGCCTCTGTTTCTTGCGCCTGCCGTCGGAAAAACCGCCGTTTTTGGTTATCTTCGCGTGTTAAACACGCCTCGATATGCAAGAAAGCATCCTCATTCTGGATTTCGGCTCGCAATACACGCAGCTGATTGCGCGAAAAGTGCGCGAGAACAACATCTATTGCGAGATTCATCCCTACAACCACATTCCGCAATTGTCCGGAAACATCAAGGGGGTCATCCTCTCGGGAAGCCCGTATTCGGTAAACGACCCCGATGCTCCCAAGCCCGATTTGAGCCAAATCCGCGGCAAGTTCCCTCTTTTGGCGGTATGTTACGGGGCGCAGCTGCTGGTTGACTTAGAAGGCGGAAAGGTGGCCTCGGCTAACAGCCGCGAATACGGACGCGCCAACCTCTCGTATATCGACACGGAATGCCCGTTGTTCAAGGACGTTCCGCTCAACAGCCAGGTATGGATGTCGCACGGCGACACGATCCTGGAATATCCCGCCAGGTTCCGCATCACCTGCAGCACGCCCGATGTAAAGGCCTGCGGCTACAGCATCGAGGGCGAGAACACCTACGCCCTGCAGTTCCATCCCGAAGTGTACCACTCCACCGACGGCTTCACCATCCTGCGCAATTTCCTTACCGGTATCTGCGGCTGCCGGGCCGACTGGACGCCCGACAATTTCGTGAAGTCGTGTGTGGAAGACCTGCGCAAGGCTGTGGGCAACGAAGAAGTGATCCTGGGGCTTTCGGGCGGCGTGGACTCGAGCGTGGCGGCGGTGTTGCTGCACAAGGCCATCGGCAAGCAGCTGCACTGCATCTTCGTGGACAACGGCCTGTTGCGCAAGGGCGAATTCGACGACGTGCTGGATTCGTTCAAGGGCATGGACATCGAGGTTACGGGCGTGGATGCCTCCCAACTTTTCTACGATGCCCTCAAGGGCGTTACCGAACCCGAGGCCAAGCGCAAGGCCATCGGCAAGACCTTTATCGATGTGTTCGAGGCCGAGGCCCGCAAGTTCAAGAGCGCGCGTTTCCTGGCGCAGGGCACGATCTATCCCGACGTTATCGAGTCGGCGCCCGTAAAGGGACCCTCGCAAACGATAAAGTCGCACCACAACGTGGGCGGCCTGCCCGAAAAGATGAACCTGAAGGTGGTGGAACCCCTGCGCGCCCTCTTTAAGGACGAAGTGCGGCGGGTGGGTAAGAGCGTGGGGCTGCCCGACCGCCTGCTCAACCGCCATCCCTTTCCCGGGCCCGGCCTGGGCATCCGCATTCTGGGCGAGGTGAACGCGCAGAAAGTGGCTATATTGCAGGAAGTGGACGCCATCTACATCAACGCCCTGCGGCAGGAAAACCTGTACGACAAGGTTTGGCAGGCGGGCGCCGTGCTGCTGCCCATCTATTCGGTGGGCGTGATGGGCGATGAACGCACCTACGAGCAGGTGGTGGCCTTGCGCGCGGTAAACTCCACCGACGGCATGACCGCCGACTGGAGCCGCCTTCCGTTCGACTTCCTGGGCAGGGTGAGCAACGAGATCATCAACAAGGTGCGCGGCGTGAACCGCGTGGTATATGACATCAGCTCCAAACCTCCCTCCACAATCGAGTGGGAGTAGGTTTTCCGGTGTCCGATAAGGCTATCCGATTTAATTTTTACGGCCATGAAGATTAAAAGTTTCCTTTTCAGAATATGCTTTTTTGCACTCCTGCTGTGTATCGGCGCGAAGCTTGGCGCGCAGGAGTCCGCGACTCCGTTCCAGGCTTCGCCCGTGGTTCCCGCCAAGGTGACCGATACCATTCTGGGCAAGGCCTATCGGGTGCATACCGTGCAGAAAGGCCACACACTGTATTCCATCTGCAGGGCCTATCAGGTCCCGGCTGATTCCTTACTGAAGGACTCTCCGGCGAACCAAGTGGATATCGATGAATTCATCTACATTCCGCTCCGCCTGCTGCCGGGCGAGAGGGCACAGGAATTCAGCCGTTTTTCGGGCAAACGTCCGTGGGCGGTGGTGTTCCTGAAGAAAGACGAGGTGGCGCAGACGGTAACGTCCGACAGACAGGAGGCGGCCCCTGTGGAAACGGGCAGCGAAGTGGCTGAAAGCGCCGAACCCGAAAACCTCAGGCCGGGCGGGGCCGTTCAGGAAAGGACGGAATTGGAGGAAGATTCCGTGGAAGTTGAAAAGGGAAAGGGCAAGAAACGCCGTGAGCGTAGGGAAGAACGCATGGCCGAGGCCGATACCGCCGTGGTGGCCGACAGCCTGGATGTCTTTCTGTCCGACAGCGTTTTCGTGACCCCGCACCCGCAGGCCAAGGAATATAAGGATTCCTTGCGCGTTTCCCTGCTGCTGCCCCTTTACAGCAACACGCCCCAAGACAAGAAAGCCTATATCTACCTGCCGTTTTTCGAAGGGGCCACGGTGGCCTGGCAGGAACACCTCGACCCTGCTTTCTTCAATCCTCCCGTGCCCGACACCGTAGGGGCCGACACATTGGCCATAGCCGTGCCGGAGATTCCTGCCGACACCACGCCCAAGCCCCGTATCAGCCTGCGGGTCTATGACCTTACCCAATCGGCCGATGCGCTCGACTCGATTGTAAACGACGCCTATTTCCAGGCCTCGGACGCGGTGGTGGCCACGGCCTTCGTGGACCAGTTCGTTTTGCTCGACAGCCTTTCCAAGGCATGGCGGATGCCCGTGATCCATCCCATTTCCGAACGTGATTCGATGGGTGTGGGCAATCCCTATTTCGTTCAGCTGGCCGCCAGCTACAGCACGCAGATCAGGCATATCGCCGAGTTCGTCAGGGAACACCACGCCAAGTCGAGGGTGCTGGTAATCACCGATTCGGCCGAGTCGGAAGTGCGCAAGGCCGGACAATTGCAGGCGCTGCTGCCCGAATGCGAGCATCTTTACTTCAACGCGGCCACGGTGGAACTGCTGGAAAGCTTCGGCGAAGACAACGCCAAAGTGGTTGTCGTGCCGTTCTACCGCAAGGAGATAACGGCGGTAAAGACGGTGCTTCCCTTGCGTCAGGCCAAGGGCAACATCACCATCATCGCGCCCAACGTGTGGCTGGACTACGCCTCTGTTGACCTGGACTACTACATACAGAACAACCTCACCGTCTATCACACTTTCTGCAGCACCGTGCAGAACACCGATCTGCTGGAGTTCTCGCGCAAATACTACTTCCTGTACCGCGCCTTGCCCAATCCCCTGGCCTATCAGGGCTATAAGACCCTGCTCTGGCTGTTGGAAAACCTGAACGCCCACAACGCGGACTTCATGCGCTATTTAGATGCCGGAAACGAAGATGAGGGAACGCACGGAGAAAGGGAGAACGGGGAAATCTATATCCTGAAGGAACGCGACATGGGCGGTTTCGAAAACCGGGACGTACATTTCGTAAAGATTTCCGACAACAAACTGGAACATTTCAAGTAAACATCAACCCTATAAACTCAACGTATGAAAACACTCAGAATTATCGCGCTTGCCGCCTTGACAGCGGTATTTTCAACGGGCTTGCGCGCCCAACAGGCCGTGTTGCCCTTTACGGGAACCGTGCAGTACAGCATCGCGTACGAAAGCCCGATCATTCCTCAGGAACAACTGGCGCAGCAGCCGCAGATCGCCTCGCTCCGCATGGCCGCCGACAAGGCCGTTTTCTCAATGGCTGAACAGAAGGTTCTTGCCGATGCGACCACAAAAGAGGTTCATTCGCTGATAAACCTTTCGTCCATGGGTCTGGGCAAATACCATATGGTGGAAACCGAAGCCGAACTGCAGCAGCAGATGCAGGAAATGCAGAACGTAAAGGTGGAGGAAACTGAAGAAACCAAAACCATTTTCGGTTATACCGCAAAACTCACCAAAGCTGCCTATAAAGAAGGCAACACCTCGGTGGAAATGGAAATCTGGACGGTGGAAAATTTCTGTGACCCCTTCCTTTCGAGAGCCACGCAGGGAGAGGTGCCCGGTTTAAAGGGATTCCCCTTGGAATACAAGGTAAAGACGCCCGATATGACGGTAAACTTTACCATCCGCAAGCTTACGAACGAAGAGGTGAACCCGAAGTACTTCAGCATCCCGTCTTCCTACAAGGCGTCCACCAAGGAACAGATGCAGAAAGACATCCAGGAATTCATGCAGAGCATGCAGAACATGCAGGGCGGCATGGGGATGTAAGCCTGTGGTAGCGTTCTCGAATTTCATTTGTTAAAGATGCCACAAGGCTTTCTTGTGGCATCTTTTTATCGTTAACGAAAAGATTGGTCAGGGAGAATCTTTCTATCAGAAATTCATACCTTAGCATCCAAACGACCTTCAATATGGAAAATAACCCCAAGTTTATTAAACGTGATATAGGATTTCACATAGACAAAACATATACCCAATGGCTTATTAACCTCAAACAACGTTTCAATAAAGGCCAAATCAAAGCCGCGATACAAGTCAATACATCCCTGCTCGACTTTTATTGGAATCTTGGATACGATATTGTTACCAAGCAAAAGGAATACGGTTGGGGAAGCGGACTCATCAATCAATTAAGCCTTGATTTACGGGCAGCCTTTCCCAATATCGGCGGTTTTTCTGTTATTAATCTGAAATATATAAAGAAGTGGTATAGTTTTTATAATCAATTTGTTGAAAAAGTTTACCAACTTGGTAAACAATTGCCGATGTTTATGTTGTATCAGCCTGGTAAAAAATTAGAAATGCCTAAACCGTTTGCATTGATACCATGGAAACATCACATAGCCATAGTTTATGGTAGTAAAACTTTGGATGAAGCCCTTTTTTATATAGAAAACACTATTTCTGAGAATTGGAGTAGAGCTAAACTCGAGAACGAAATCGCCAGCGGTCTTTATCACCGTCAAGGGAAAGCCATCACCAATTTCGACACGCATCTTCCGTCTCATCAAAGCCTTTTGGCAAAAGAAATTCTTAAAGACCCATATAATTTTGAGTTTCTTGCCATGAAGCAAGGATATGACGAAAGTGAACTCGAAAACGCACTTATTCAGAATATAACCCGTTTTCTTCTTGAATTAGGGCAAGGCTTTGCCTTTGTGGGACGGCAAATGGAACTCTCCATGCCTGGAGGAAAATCCTATTACCCCGACCTCATTTTTTACCATATTCCCCAGAAAAGATATATCGTGGTAGAACTCAAAGTGGTGGATTTTGAACCGGAACATGCAGGCAAACTTAATTTCTATGTTAATGCTGCTAACGAACTTCTTCGCAAGCAAGGAGATAATGAAACTATAGGCCTGCTTATCTGCAAATCCAAGAATAGAACTACGGTTGAATGGTCTCTCCGCGGTGTAAGTACACCTATCGGTATCGCTGAATACCTCATAAAGGAAGTTATCGACCAGACCATTCAAGAGCAAAAGAACAAACTTTCCTCCAAGAAATAGTTTTTTTCAAAAAGGCTTCAGACTTTCGTCCGGAGCCTTTTTTAGTTGCCTCTAAATCCGAGATCCCTAAGAAGTATTTTGAACATTATTTAAGGTCAACTACTTGCAATAAGATGCTGTAAATTTTTTCCGAAGAGTTTGTTTCCATAGATGATATTATTGTGTAAATTTATTATTATATTTGCGGCATCATTCCGACAGGAATAGATAAATCGTTTAACTAAATTACACTCAGATGAAACGTATTGTCGCTCTCGCACTGACCTTTACAGGGGCTTTGACTTGTGTTTTTGCTCAAAATGCGAGAATAGAGAAGATGATTGAAAAGGAGCAGGTTAAAATGCAAAAGGAGTTGATCCAAGCTCGCAGCAAGCAAGTAAATGATGAAATCAAAAAATACTCCCAAGACGGTTGGGTCATAGATGGTACTGCCAAATCCGTATCCGTTTCATTTCGTGAATACTATCAAAAAATGCTGCTGGATCCCAACTATAGGGAATTGCAGTCAAATGCTCAAGGCAGTTCGGAACGTTCCCTCAACTTGGTTCAGAATATTGCTCTCAATAACGCTATGGTAAAGTATGCTCAAGAGGCAAAGTCGCATGTGCAAGGGCGGGTAACCAACAATATGGGGCAGCAAAACGATGCCGAATTGGAAAATTTTTATTCGGCCTACGAACGTTTGGTTTCGGCCGATATCGAGGGTGAATTGCAATTTCAATTCGGTTTTTATCGTGATGACCAGAAGACGAAGAAACGCGAATACGTGGCCTTTTATCTGATAAACGAAGAACAGGCTTCGCAAAAGAGGATCAAGGCTATGGAAAATGCTCTGAAGGAAACCAAGGCCGCCCAAAACACTGCCGAGGAAATTTCACTCTTTATAAAGGAAGGTTTTAGAACTGATGAAAACCGGAATGCGCAATAAATTCATTGGCATTTTCTTGATTCTCTTATGGGGTTTTGCCCCGCTTCATGCCGAGAAAGCCTCGTGGATAAAAAACATAAAAGCCACTGCCTCTTGGGATGTTACGGGGAACACCTCTTTAAATGAGGCGAAGGAAAACGCGCTTTTTGAAGCCAAGAAATCCGCTTTGCGCCAGGCGGGTATGGGAACCAATGTGCAGAGCATGACGTTTTCATCTATGGCGCAGGGAAACGAAAATTTTAGCGATGAACTTTTTAGCCAAATTAACGCTTTCTATATCAGCGGGCGTGTCAAGATGAGGGAGGAGCCGGAATACGAGCAGACGGTAGAAAACGGCATTATCCGTGTACGGGTTTCCATTTTGGCCGATGTACTGAAAGAGGCTCCGGTAAACCCGGAATTTCAAATTTCCGTTAAAGGTTTTGAAAAATCATATAAGGTGGGTACACCGATCCGATTTTCGGTAAAGTCCTCCAAAGACTGCTATGTAAGGGTCTTTTGGTTCGATAACACCACCACAGGTTCGGGCTTTATGCTATATCCACTTTCTGGATATGACCGAGACGAACCTTTGCAGCAGGGGCGTGAATATGTCTTTCCCCGCTCGCAAGATTTCGACTACACCACTACGCTGAATGATGGCAAGGAGTTGGAAACCACGTTCATCTTTGTTGTGGCTACCCGTCAGCAAATTCCTTACTTGGAGCAAGAAGTGAGTTTTGAAAAGTTCTTTAAATGGTATTACACCATAGACAGTCAAGAAAAAACAAACTATCACCCGTTCGGGTTTAATGTTTTTAAATAATATAAATATGAAGAGGAATCTATCTCCGGTACTGCTTTTGCTTGTGCCTCTTATTTTGTGTTCGTGTGCAACAATATTCTGCGGAACAAAAGCAAAAGTAACGATAGACGGCAATGTTAAAGATCAGCCTGTACAACTTTCGGTTGGACGTAAAAACTATAATGATTTTTTACCTACGACGGTAAAGGTCAAAAGGGGAGGAGGCGATATATATGTCAGTGCTAAAGCTGATGGCTATAAACCATACTCTTTTAGAATCAATAAGAAATTTAATCCGATATCAATCCTGAATCTCGGAGATCCCATCGCCTGGATTATTGATGCCAGCACAGGGAGCATCAAGAAACCTGAGAAGAAATACTATTATATGTCGTTTACCCGGAAAGAAACCATACGGCCACCTGAAGCACCCAAGCAACCGGCAGCAACAACTGTTATTGCGCAGAATATCCCCGCAAATGCCAACCGACAAGAACCTGATAAAGCAATGTCTTCCGCTCAAAGTATTCCGGTCAATAGCAACTACACGTTGGATATTGATTTAAACATCCCCAAAAGTAACACCACCAATGACAATACTTATGTTATGATTATTAGTAATGAACATTACAATAAATTGGCTGAGGTTCCATATGCTTTGAGAGATGGAGAGGTTTTTTCCAAGTATTGCAATCAGTCGTTGGGAATACCGGAAGAGAACATTAAGATCTACAAAGATGCCACGTTCGGGGATATGTTGGCCGCGATGGAGTATATGAAAAGTTTGGCAAGTGTGGTCAACGACATAAATATTATCGTGTACTATGCCGGGCATGGAGCACCAGATGATGCCACAAAAGAGGCTTATCTGATTCCTATAGATGCCTATGGCGTAAAACCTAAGATTTGTTATGCCCTAAAAGACTTTTACGCGGACCTGTCCGGTATGAACGCTAATAAAACGATAGTTTTTCTCGATGCCTGCTTCAGCGGAAGCGCCCGTGCAGAAGATGGAAAGATGTTGGCTTCAGCCCGTGGTATCGCTATCAGTAGCAAAAAAGAATTGCTAAGCGGAAATTTAGTGGTTCTTTCCGCTACGGATGGAAGCGAAACGGCATTGCCATATGAAAAGCAGCAACATGGTTTGTTTACTTATTATCTGCTCAAGCAGTTGCAAGAAACCAAGGGGAATACAAGTATGAAACAATTGGTGGACTACATCAAGACAAATGTATCCAAACAATCGGTGGTAATCAATATGAAATTACAGTCCCCCACCATTAACGTTTCATCTTCCGCTACGGGTTGGGAAAACTGGATGTTGAACAGATAGCATTTTCCGCTACGATTCATAATGTTGTAGCTGATGAGCAAGAAATTAATAATCAATGTAAAATGAGAAAATTCATCTTTTTGTTGGCACTTGCACTGGGTGCAGGTGTTGCTTGTGCACAAAGTTTGTTGGATTACAATGAGCAAGAGGCTCTTGATTGGTATGAACAATTTGCAGAAGCAAGGAATCAGAGCGAAAAGCAAAAACTTTTCCAAGAACTCAGTAAGACTATGAAGAACCCGGAAAAACAATTACGGGGGCAAATAGGTTTCTATAAATACACGGCAGGATTCGATAAATCCGGAACCTATCACTATGTAATTGGGTTGTACTATGAATTGGGTATCTTTAAAGCAAAAGATCTATATGGTACCGCATATACGTGGTTTGACAAAGCAGTCAAAAAAGATAATGACTTAGGTAAATACTATATGGCAGACTTGCTTATTCGCGGCAAAGGAATCTTCCGTAATATTAAAGATGCGTATGAGCTACTGAAAGGGAATACGACTCCCAATGCCCTGTTTACCGTAGGCTTTCTTGAATTTTATGGATTAGGAGGCATTGAACAAAATGAACGCTCCGCATACCGCTCTATGTTGAAGGCGTCTCAGTCTATCCCTCAGGCAAAATATTTCTTGGGTCTTATGTACGCTTACGGGCGTGGGGTTAAGGTTGATTATGGCTTAGCAAAGAACTACCTTACTTTTGCGGCCGATGATGGTATCGAAGAGGCTTCCAACGAAATAGAACGTTGCAGGAATATGCAACTGGCACTTGCCGAATCTGCCGAAAAAGGAGAAATGCAGCATGCACCGATGTCCATAAAAAACATATCGGAACAAAAAAACATCGCCTACACTTCCGATTTGGATGTTAACATTCCCGGCAATAAGATTCCCAACGAGAACACGTTTGTTTTGATCATCGGCAACGAAAATTATACCCAATTGGCAGATGTTCCGTTTGCAATCAGGGATGGCGAAGTATTTGCCAAATATTGCAATAAGACCTTGGGGGTTCCCCAGAATAATATCCGTATCTATCAGGATGCCACTTATGGTACTATGTTGGCGGCCATGGACGATATGAGTAGCATAGCCAAGGCTTATGGTGAAAATAACATCAACATTATCGTGTATTATGCCGGTCATGGTGCGCCTAACGATGCCACTAAGGAAGCCTATCTGCTTCCCGTTGACGCATTTAGCGTTAATCCGAAAGTCTGCTATGCACTGAAAGATTTTTACGCGGATTTAGCCGATATGAAGGCCCGTCGGATTATGGTGTTTTTAGATGCCTGTTTCAGCGGCAGCGCCCGTGCCGAGAATGGTGAGATGCTGGCTTCCGCCCGAGGGGTGGCCATCAGCAGCAAAAAAGAAATACTGGAGGGAAATATGATGGTGATCTCGGCCACCAACGGCAGTGAAACAGCCTTGCCCTATGAAAAAGAACAACACGGTTTGTTTACATATTTTCTCTTAAAGAAGTTGCAAGAAAGTAAAGGAAACATTAACATGGGCGATTTGAGTGATTATATTAAAACCAATGTAGCCCGCCAATCCGTTGTCATCAACAAGAAAGCACAAACCCCGACCATTAACGTTTCTTCATCTGCTACGGGTTGGGAAAATTGGATGCTGAATAGATAGTATTTTACAGACTCTGAGAGTTCCTCAAGTTTTATAAACAAAAAGGCTCCGAACGAAAGTCCGGAGCCTTTTTTATGTGCCTCTAAATCCGAGACCCATAAAAAGTGTTTTGAATGGCGGGATGCAAGGCTGAAGCCCTTGGAACGTGCGGGAGCGTACTGAAGTACGTGACCAAGCGAGTCAAGGGCTTCCAACGAAGCAGATCGCCGTTCAAAACGCTTTTTAGTCAACAATCACGTTCCAGTTGTGCTTGTCTTCCATCTCTCCTTCCTGGATCGCACGGAGAGCCTTGTACAGCTTGGTGGAGACAGGGCCGGCTTCCTGACCGTTGCCAACCGCGAATTCGTGGCCGGTGGCGCGGTCAACGATCTTGCTGATGGGCGAGATAACGGCGGCAGTTCCGCAGGCGCCGATTTCGTCGAAGGTGGAGAGTTCTTCCTCTGCAACCGGACGGCGTTCCACTTCCAGCCCCATATCCTTGGCGATCTGCTGCAAACTCATGTTGGTGATAGAGCGCAGGATCGAGTTGGAGTCGGGCGTGATGTACTTGTTGCCCTTGATGGCGAAGAAGTTGGCCGGACCCGCTTCATCGATGTATTTGTGTTCCTTGGCATCCAGGAACAATACGGTGGAGAAGCCTTCATCGTGGGCACGTTCGCTGGCGCGCAAGGAAGCGGCGTAGTTACCGCCCACCTTGAACAGACCCGTTCCGAGGGGAGCCACACGGTCGTAGTCCTTTACGATCTGCATGGGCACGGGCTTGAAGCCGGCCTTGAAGTACGGGCCTACTGGACCGCCGAACACCACGAAGGTGTATTCCTTGGCAGGCTTAACGCCCACTTCGGCACCCGAACCGATCAAGAGGGGACGCAGATAGAAAGAAGCGCCCATTCCGTAAGGAGGAATGTATTTCTCGTTGAGTTTAACCACTTTCTTGCAGGCTTCGATAAACAGGTCGGTGGGAACCGGCTGCATCAGGATACCGTTGGCCGAGAGGAGAAGACGCTTGGCGTTTTCGTCCGGACGGAACATACGGATCTTGCCGTCTTTGCCGCGGAAAGCCTTAAGGCCTTCGAACGCTTCCTGACCGTAGTGCAGACAGGTGGCGGCCATGTGGAGGTTCAGCATTTCATCCTGGTGAACTTCCAGTTCGCTCCATTTGCCGTCTTTGTAGTAAGCCCTTACATTGTAGTCGGTCTTGTAATAACCGAAGGGCAGGTTTTTCCAATCGATTTCGCTCATGGTTGTATGTTTTTGAATTTTGTTTGCAATCAGCGTTCCAAGTCGGAAGAACCGCCTTAGAAACGCGCGAAGATACGAATATTTTGCCGTTGGAGGTTAATCCCGGCGGTTCAGGTAGATCATTATATAGTACAACAGTGTCGCCAAGCTCGACAAGGCCGCGATAACGTAGGTATAGGCCGCCGAACGCAAGGCGCTGCACGCCATCGGATAGGTCTCGGCATTGGTTATCTGCGCCGTGTCCAGCCAGGCCACCGCGCGGCGGCTGGCGTCGATTTCCACCGGCAGCGTGATGAACGCGAACAGGGTGGTGAGGGCGAACAGGCAGATGCCGAACAGCAGCAGCGAGGGTGTGGTTTCCACCAGCAGTACGCCCGCCAGCAGCACCCACATCACGATGCGGTCGCTGTAGCTTACTACAGGCACCAAGGCCGAACGCATCCTGAGCCAGCTGTAGGCGGTGGCGTGCTGCACGGCGTGCCCGCATTCGTGGGCGGCTACGGCCGCGGCGGCGATGCTGTCGCCGTAAAACACGTCGCGGCTCAGGTTCACGGTCTGTTTGTCGGGGTTGTAGTGGTCGCTCAACATACCCGGCACGCACTGCACGGTAACGTCGGTAATGCCGTGGTCACGCAGCATTTTCTCGGCCACGTCCTTGCCCGTCATGCCGCCGGGAAGCGGCACCTTGGAGTATTTCCTGAACTTGTTCTTCAGGTTCGACTGCACGATCAATCCCAAGACCATCAAGCCGATAAAAATCAACCAGGCAAAAGACAGCCCGGAATTTGTCTGAACATACAAAAACATCTTTCTTTACATTTTTCAAAAAATTGTTTAAAAGCGCTCAGATACAAGGCTTTGATTTACCAAGCTGAGGGAGCTTACTTATGTAAGTGACCGAAGTTTGGTAAATCAGTAACGAAGTAGATGAGTGCTTTTGGACAATTTTTTTATTCCATTTTCCAGGTGGCGCCATCCTTGCCGTCCATCACCGCGATGCCGAGGTTCTTCAGCTCGTCGCGGATCAGGTCGGAGGTGGCGAAATCCTTCTGTGCCTTGGCCTTGGCGCGTATGTCGAGCAGGATACCCATCAGGCCGTCTAATTTCTGCGCCGATTTGTCTCCGCTTTCGGCCACGCTCAGACCCAGCACCTCTTCCACGAAATCGTGATACAAATTCCTTGCCGTCTCTATATCTTCGGAGGTAAAGGCTGTCTTATTGTCAGAGGCGGAGTTCACCATCTTCACCAAATCGAACAAGTGGGCGATGAGAATGGGCGTGTTGAAGTCGTCGTCCATCGCGGCCTGGCACTTGGCGCGCAGTTCCTGCAAGGCTTCCCGCATCTGCGAGCTGGCGGCGGGCTTGATGCGTTCCAGAACCGGACGCACCTGCATGAGCCGCTGCAAGCCCTTTTCGGCCGAAACCAGCGCCTCGTTGCTGAAGTCGAGGGTGCTGCGGTAGTGCGCCTGCAGGATAAAGAAACGTATCGTCATCGGGTCGTAGGCCTGCGTAAGGGCTTCATGCCTGCCGGTAAAGAACTCTTCGAGCGTGATGAAGTTGCCCAGCGACTTGCCCATCTTCTTGCCGTTGATGGTGATCATGTTGTTGTGCAGCCAGTAGCGGCAGGGTTCGCATCCGAAGGCCGCGTTCGACTGGGCGGCTTCGGCCTCGTGGTGCGGAAACATCAGGTCCATGCCGCCCCCGTGTATGTCGAAAGGCTGCCCTAAGTATTTGCGCGACATGGCGGTACATTCGGTGTGCCAGCCGGGGAAACCCTCGCTCCAGGGCGAAGGCCAGCGCATGATGTGTTCGGGCTGCGCCTTCTTCCAGAGCGCGAAATCGGCCGGGTCGTGCTTCTCGTCCTGGGATGCCAGGTTGTCGCGCGTGGTGGCCAGCAGGTCTTCCAGCACGCGTCCCGAAATCTTGCCGTAGTTGAACGTCTGCCCGTACTTGCGCACGTCGAAATACACCGAACCGTTTTCCACGTAGGCGAATCCTGCCTCCAATATCTTCTTGATGAGTTCTATCTGCTCGATGATATGCCCCGAGGCCAGCGGCTCGATGCTGGGGCGCAGAACGCCCATCATGTCCATAAAGGTATGGTAGCGGTTGGTGTAATATTGCGCCACTTCCATCGGCTCAAGCTGTTCGAGGCGGGCTTTCTTGGCTATCTTGTCCTCGCCCTCGTCGGCATCGTGTTCCAGATGCCCCACATCGGTGATGTTGCGCACGTAGCGCACCTTGTAGCCGAGATACTTGAGGTAGCGGAAAACGATATCGAAGGTAACCGCCGAACGGGCATGTCCCAGATGCGGGTCGCCATAGACGGTGGGGCCGCAGACATACATGCCCACCTGAGGCGAGTGCAGGGGCCGGAAGGCTTCTTTCTTGCGAGAGAGCGTGTTGGTTACGCACAAATCGTTTTGACGGATGTTGGTTTCCTTTTCCATGTCTGATTATTCTTTTTCCGCCGGTTTTCCGGCAAAAACATTCACTTGTTGCAGGGGGAGCGCCGAGGCGAGCATGCCTACCGCCAGTCCCACCCCCAAAACCAATAACAAATCGCCGGCCTGCCAATACACCGGATAGGCGTCGGTAATGTAGTTGCCCGAACCGCCGCCCAACTTGACCCAGCCGAATTCCTGCTGTCCGAACGCCAGGAGGCTGCCGAACAGCAGGCCCGAAAGCGTGCCCCATACGCACACCAGCAGTCCGTTGCAGAAAAACAGCCCCTTCAAAGCGCCTCTGCCCATGCCCATGCCCGACAGGATGGCGATGTCGCGGCGTTTCTCGTACATCAGCAGCATCTGGTCGGCCACCATGGTGAAGGTGGCGATCAGCATCACGAAGGCGAACACGGCGATCACGATCAGTTTTTCGGCCTTCATGCTCTTGAACATGGCCTGCTGCTGTTCCATGCGGTCCTTTACCGTAAACCCGCCGCCCAGCTTGGCCTGCAGGGCTTTCTTTACGTTCCTTACCTTGAAGCCCGGAGCCACTTTCAGCTCGATGGCCGATAGCGCGTCCTCGCTCTTGAACATCTGCCGGGCGAACCCGATATGACAGAACACATAGCGGTTGTCGTATTCGGGAATGGAACTGAAAAGCCCCGACGGATACAGGGGAAACGAGTTCACGGCCTGCTGCATCGCGAACGGGCTGTCGAGCAGGCTGCCGTCCACCGCATACAGGCGGCAGGCTTCGGCCTGGGAGGGAGGAAACTGCAGTTGGTCATACACCCCGCCGCCCATCACGCCGAATGCCGCGTAATCATTGTAATCCAGATCGTAGTCGCCCGAATAGATCTGCGCCGCGAGACCCGAAACATGGTCGAAGGCGGAGTCCACGCCCTTCAACTGCACCATTACGGTCTGTTCGCCGTAGGTAAGCAGCGCCTGGTCTTCCAGCACGCCCGAAACCGCCTGCACGCCGCGTTCGGCCGCAATCCGCCCCAACAGTCCGTCTTCCGAAAAATACTTGCCTTTCACGGCTTCTATCTTCAGGTCGGCGTCCATGTTTCCGAAACGCTCGGCCACAAAACGGTTCATGCCGTTCATCACCGAGAGAATCAGCATCATGGCCGCCGTGCTCACCGCGATACCCAGCACCGCCACCCTTCCGATAACGGTAACGAGCGGCGATTTCCTGGACGAAAAATAACGTCTTGCTATAAAAACCGGCAGGTTCACGGCGATGCTTCCAGTTTATTGGGCTAGCAGGGCTTCGATGCGTTCCACCCTGTCTAACGAATCGTCGATAAAGAACTCCAGGCGCGGCACGATGCGCAGTTGTTTGCCCACCTTCTGTCCCAGAAGCCCCCTGATTTCAGCGGTCTTGCCCTTTATTTTCTTGAGCGTACCCGCCTTGTCGTGGTCGGGGAAGAGGCTCAGGTTCACGCGCGCCACGCTCAAATCGGGTGTCATGCGCACGAAGGTCACCGTCATCATGATGCCCGGAAAATAAGGTTGCATGTCGAGCCTGAATATCTCGCCCAGCTCTTTCTGCAAGAGCCGGTTCACTTTCTGTTGCCTGTTTGAATCCATAACCTGCAAAGATACGGATAAGTCGAGAGCAAAAAGAAAATTTATTTTCTCTTTGCCCTTGGTGGACGGGCATTTTAACGCAGTTAAAGATGCCTGTACATCAAGGGTAAAGGCAAGCACAAGCTTGTTTTTTGCCGAGACGGGAGTCTCTTCAACGCAGTTAAATATACATCAAATCCGTATCTTTATACCTTCGTTTTGACCCTAAAAACTATTGACCAATGAGAACCAACAGACTTTTATTCGGAATTATCGCCGTGCTCGCCTTCGGTCTTTTTACCGTGAACGCCCAGGACAAGCCGGTTATCGAAGTGAGCGGATCGGCGAGCATCAGCATCGTGCCCGACCGTATCTCAATAGAGATCGGCATGGAGGAATACTACAAGAAGCAGGAAAACGGCGACAGCGTGGTGGTGAAGATTCCGGAAATCGAACGGCAGGTACGCGCCATCCTCAGGGAATTCAAGGTGGCGGACTCCATGGTTACCCTTTCCGACATAGGCAATTACAGCTATCGTTCCGGAGGCGGGAATTTCCTGATGGCAAAACGGATAAACGCGGTGTTGACCGGTTTCGGCCAATTGGAAGCCATTTCCGAAAACATGGGCATGCAAGGCATCACCAGTTTTCAGATAAGTTCCTTAGACAACAGCGACATGGAGGAATACAACAATCAGGGGCTTAAGGCCGCCTTGGACGCGGCGCGCGCCAAGGCCGAGTTCATTGCCGGCAACGAGAACCTGAAGCTTCTGATGCCTTGGGAGATTGTGGAGAACGGCCCCACCTACTACGACGCCCCGCGCATGAAGGCTGCCAACGTGATGATGAGTGCCGACGGATATTCGGGCGGCATGGAATCGATGCGCCGTATCGTGCGCCGCTACAGCGTGCGCGTAAAGTATCTGGTAGGGAAGGGGAAATAGCCGGAACCAAAAACACCCGGCCGCCCACAAGGCAAACCGGGTGTTTGACATTTAGCCCAAACGGGCGGCTTCAACTTTCCGTTTTTCCCGGGAGGCCGACAGCCTGTTCTTGATCTGTGTTTCCATTACTTTGTTTACCACCCATTTGGCAATAAACCATAAGACAAACAGAACCAACGCAACGCCAAAGTCTGAAGCCAGCCAGCCCACCACAATGGCCAACGGCCATAACCATTTCACTATTTTCTTGATGCGTCTTTTCTTTTTTACGAACGCTATTTCCTGAGCATCTTCCGGTGCCGACATGGAGCAGTTCTCACCAAGTCCATCCATCAGGAAATAATACTGACGGTTGTCGTAA
Source organism: Bacteroides sp. (assembly GCA_023662825.1). Taxonomy (GTDB): domain Bacteria; phylum Bacteroidota; class Bacteroidia; order Bacteroidales; family P3; genus Pullibacteroides. Next base: position 322,006 of record JAMPIH010000001.1, on the reverse strand, counting down.
GTATAATACACGAACCAGAACGGAGCCAGCACATAGCGCCCGTTATGGTTTAACTCGTAACTGTTGCTGGCACGGAAGTCCACGATTTCCCGTCCTTGAAGTTGTTGCAGTGCATTCTGTTCCGCCAAACGGTTAACCAGGCTGTCCCCATACTTGTTCCAGGTACAGTCGGTGTCCGTGTTCAATGCAAGCGTCATCGGGCTTTCTCCAGAGTCAAGGCCAAGCAATGCCGGGTCATATTCTTTGGACGACATTACGTTATATGGGAATTGCGAACAGAAATGGCGTAACTCTTCCGGTATATCGTTTCCATCGTAGGCGAGGCACAGAAAGGAAAAATTGCCCTGAGAATTTCCGCTATGAGGAACAAATCTCTTTACCTTTTTGTTTTTTAAGGACTTTCCGTCCAAAGAGGCTTGTACTTCGGTGGTCATATAGGCCATTTGGCACGACCATGAAGATTGAAATCTGCCCTCATAGAGGTACATGGGAAGATACGCCTTGATTACGTTTCCGGGATTGATGCTTTGGAAGATATCCGTAGGCACATAATCTCGGGCAATCAGATTGTCAATAAGCGCGTGCTCAAAATCCTTTTCGTTGGTCTTGAAAACGATGAGCCGTTCCGGAATAGGCGTCTTTTTAGCCGTGATAAGCGGATTGAACGCTTTGTTATGACAAAAAGGACACTCCACTTCGGCGGCAAAAGGACTAAATGAGCTTATTACCTGTTTGCAGCTCGGGCAGACCACTTGCTGTAATTCCAATGTTTCAGCCATAATGTGAGATATTAGTATTTGTAATCGATTATTTTCGGAGCAGCATCACCATACCGTTCCTCTTCTGGATCAAGCGGAGTATGGCATCGGCTTGTTCCGGCAGCGAGGCCGTATCCTGGATTTCCGCAACCTTGCAAAGCATATCGACGGCCATAGACAATTCCCGCTCTATATCGTTGGTTTCCGGAAAACATTCAATGGAACAGTTGGATAAGGCTTCATAGCACCGTTGCACCCGTTTTTTCATTCCGGCATCTTCAATCTGTCGCATACAGGATTTGATTTGCTGTGCCATCATTTGAAACTTGATCGATTCCTGCCGCTGTTTCTGAATGGATCTGTCCGTTGATTCATTAGCCAAGACCCCCATCAGTTGAAGTACAAGGAATAGCACGAAAAGAGACGCCTGAACCGCAACCGGAATAACCGGATTGGCGAAATCGACGGCAATGCACAAGCAGCTCAGTCCCAATTGAACAAAAAAGTAAACGAGCGCCCTTAGATACAAACCGGCAATCAATACCGTCAGCCCTTTTTTTCTCGTGTATAATAGCGGCGTGGACAACAAGGAAAGATAGGCCACATGTATAAACGCATATCCGGACCATGCGGAAAATGAATGCTCAGTGCCGCCTAATCCGAAGAAGAGCGCATTAAACAAAATTAAAAAAGCAAGACAGATGACAAATTTCAAACTTGTACTTTTCATATCGATTGAAGGATTAAATGAACCCGCCTACAGGCGTTGCATGATTTCCGCGACCTTACTATCGTATTGCTGCTGACTTATCAAGCCGGCGGTCAGCATCTGCTTCATCTTCGTAAGTACTTCCATCGGGTCTGATGGAGGTGCGACAATAGGCTGCGCGATTGAGGAAGACATACCGGAAAAGGCGTTTCCGGCCGCCATTCCCATTCCAAGTCCGGCACCGATTCCGGCCATGCCCCCTCCGCCTTGGTTCTCCGCAATGTCTTTAAGTATTTCCTGTTGTACGGCCTTGTCGTAACTTCCCGTATGCGCGGTGGCGATAAGGCGGTCCAGATATTTCTTGCGCTCTTCCGTCTCGTCAATCGTAAGGTTATGGAACGAAAAATTCATCAATTCAAATCCATACTCTGTAAAAAGCTCCCTAAATGCTGGAGTCAGGGCTGTTGAAAAATCTTTGAGTTGACTGGAAATGGCGTTTATAGAGAGTTTTAAAGAACGTTCTTCCAACGCCTTGCCAACCATATTGCTGATTTCCTGCGACATTTGAGCCCGAAAAAGCAGGCTTAAATCATGGACCGTATAGGTGCTTTTATCACCCACCAACCGCATGAACGTCTGTTTGCAGGCATCATCATCCTCATTGATATTGAAACGGATACGAAATTCTCCAGCTCCTCGGATTAAGGTGGGTACTCCTATTTTTCCTCCTCCGAGAAAGAAATCTTGAACTTCGATGGCGCTGGATGTGCCCCATGCCACATTCTGTTCGGACGTGTTTACATGATAGACCTGACAGGTAAAAGCGCTTTGCCCGCCTGTAAGTACATTCCGGATGCGGCTCAATACGGGATAATTCTCACTTTTTATCTCGTGCCTTCCCGAAGGCAGCGTTCCGTAGAATTCGCCATTCTTGACAAAGATAACCTGTTCGTTAGGCGCCACGGTAATCACGGAATTCGTATTGAAGTCTTTTATGGAATCCAGATAGATAAGCGTATCTGTATCTTGTTTACGTTGAATGGATTCCATGATATTCTTTTGGGTACTGAATGCACCCGGAACATCGTTGTTTTTATGAAAAAGTCCCATTTCGGAAAATTTTACCAGTGTTTCAATTCCCTGCAAAGATACTGATTATATTAAAATACAAAAACGGCGACAAATAAAAAAGCGTATGCCCGCACCGACTGTTTTGCTATGGTGGATAGTAATTTTTTCTATATTTTTTTGCCTATCTTTACACCTATGGACGAAAAGCAAACGGCATATCTGCTATTGGGCGGAAACTTAGGCGATTGCGTGGAAACATTCTGTGCGGCGCGGCGCGAAATCAACAAGCACGCGGGGCAGATCGTGCAGGCCTCGCCCCTGTTCACCTCGCCCGCCTGGGGGTTCGAATCCGGGAACCTGTTCTACAACCAGGCCCTGGCCGTGCAGACGCACCTCGATCCCTATGCGCTCCTGCGCACCCTGCTGGGTATCGAGAAAGACCTGGGCCGCGTGCGTCCCCCCGAAACGGGCGGCGAAAAGAAATACGCCTCGCGCGTCATCGACATCGACATCCTCTTTTACGGAAACGCCGTGATCAGCGACTCCGTGCTCAACGTACCCCATCCGCTGCTGCCGCAGCGGGCTTTCGCCCTGGTTCCCCTGGCAAGCATCGCGCCCGGGCTGCCGCATCCCCAGCTCGGCAAGACCGTGCGGCAGCTGCTCGACCAATGCCCCGACACGGTGGGCGAGGTGCGGATGTACGAACATCCGTCGGCTTCGGTGCAGAATCCCGCTGAAAACGGAGTCCGGGCCGTTTTTCCCGAAGGCATCCGCTTTATCGCCATCGAAGGCAACATCGGGGCGGGCAAGACCACGCTCTCGCGCCTTATCTCGAAGCAGTTCGGCGCCAAATGGGTAACGGAGAGCTTCGAGGAAAACATCTTTTTGCCCAAGTTCTACCGCAACAAGGAACGCTACGCCTTTCCGCTCGAGCTCACCTTCCTGGCCGAACGCTACCGTCAGGCCAAGGAAGACTTCGTGCAGGAACTCTTCAGCCCCTTCATCGTGAGCGACTTCTCGATCAGCAAGAGCCTCATCTTTGCGCAGAACACCCTTCAGGACGACGAATACAGCCTCTTTTCGCGGCTCTACAAGATAATCCTCACCACCTTGCCGCAGCCCGACCTGTACGTGTACCTGCACAGCGACGTGAGCCGGCTCATGAAGAACATCCGCCGCCGCGGCCGCGAGTACGAGAGCAATATGGATCCGGCCTACCTGCGGCTGATAGAGCAGGGCTACATGGACTACATGCGCACGCTCCCGGCCAAGAAGAGCCTGGTGATCGAGACCACGGAAATGGATTTCGTGAACAACGAGGGCGACTACCGCGAGATCGTGGACCGCATTGCCGATGCCGCCCGCAAGGCGGTTGGAAACGGCTGAGAATTCACTATATTTGCAGTGCAATAATATTAATATAAAAATCAATCAAATCAAAAAATCATGAAATCGTTTTTCAAATACCTTTTGGCGAGCGTGGTGGGCATGCTTATCGTGTGCCTGGTCATGTTCTTCGTCTTTGTAGGCTCGCTCGGCGCCATGTTCGCCGGCAGTTCCAAACCGGCTGTGTTGGTCAAGGACAACAGCGTGCTGGAGCTCTGCCTCGACAAGACCGTTTCCGACCGGAGCCACAGCGAAAGCAGCAATATGGGCGTGTTCTCGATGCCCGGCCTGTCGAAGACCATGGGGCTGAACGGGATGTTGCGCGCCCTTGCCGCGGCCAAGGACGACGCCCGCATCAAGGGGCTTTACATCAAATACGACGGCGGTTCGGTAAACTGGGCCGCCGCCACCGAATTGCGCGCGGCCCTGCAGGAATTCAAGGATGCCGGCAAGTTCATCTACGCCTATGCCGACGGCTATCCGCAGAGCGCGTACTATCTGGCCTCGGTGGCCGACTCGGTGTTCATGCAGCCGCAGGGTTCGGTGGCATGGCAGGGTATGGGCGCCCAGCTGATGTTCTTCGCCGATTTCTTTAAGAAAGTGGGCATCGAGATGCAGATTGTCCGTCACGGGCAGTTCAAGAGCGCGGTGGAACCCTATTTTCGCAACGATATGAGCGCCGCCAACCGCTTGCAGTACAGCGTTCTGTTCAACTCCATGTGGAATAAGGTGCTTGCAGACGTGGCCTCGTCGCGTAACTTGAGCGTGGTTCGCCTCAACGAGATTGCCGACAGGCTCGACGGCTTCACCGCCAACGGTTCGTTGAAGTCGGGGCTGGTGGACGCCTTGGTGCCCGTGAGCATGGTGGAGGAAAACCTGCTTTCGCTGCGTTCCGGCCTTGCCGACAGCGTGAAGGTGGAACGGATCGCCTTGGCCGACTACGCCAAGACGGTTAAGGCCGTCAAGGCCCAGGACAAGATTGCCGTTGTCTATGCCGAAGGCGAGATCGTGGGCGGCGAAGGTTCCTCCGACAACATCGGCACCGACTTGGCCGAACAGATTAAGAAGGCCGTCAAGGACAAGAACGTAAAGGCGCTTGTGCTGCGCGTGAACTCGCCTGGCGGCAGCGTGCTCACCTCCGACATCATCTATCAGGAACTGATGAAGGTGCGCGAACGGATGCCGGTGGTGGCCTCGTACGGCAACTATGCGGCCAGCGGCGGCTACTACATTTCCTGCATGGCGCATAGGATCTACGCGCAGCCCACCACGCTCACCGGAAGCATCGGCGTGTTCGGCGTGATTCCCAACCTGAAGGGGGTTACCGACAAGATAGGCATCCATATCGACGAGGTGGGCACCAACAGGAACGCCTCGGCCTTGCGGAGCGTTTTCCGCCCGATGAACGCGTACGAAACGGCGGTGATGCAGCAGAGCATCGAGGAAATCTATGCCGGCTTTATCGGCAAGGTGGCGCAGGGTCGCGGCATGACCACGGCTCAGGTGGACTCCATCGGCCAGGGCCGTGTATGGAGCGGTGCCAACGCGATTGAAATCGGTCTGGTGGACGAATTGGGCGGCCTGCAGGATGCCGTTGCGGGTGCGGCGGAATTGGCACAGCTGGGCGATTACTCCCTGGTGGAATATCCCAAGGAAAAGAGCCTGAGCGAGCAGATCTTCGAACTCTTGGGCGATATGGAGGCCCGCTCGGCCAAGGCGTATATCAACAGGCATTTCGGCAAGACCGGCATGGATGCCTACGCCTACATCTCCGGACTGCTCGGCATGGACGAACCGCAGGTGCTGGCGCGCATGCCCGAAGTGTTGGTCTTTGAATAAGGAACGATGAAAGGTTTGGTTTTTGAAGGAAACGTGATTCAGGGCGACCGTCTGGGACGCACCATCGGTTTCCCTACGGCCAACTTGAAGATAAAGGACGGGACAGTGGTGCCGGCGGGTGTTTTCGCCTGCCGCGCCACCTTGCCCGACGGTACGGTTCATCCGGGAATGATGAATGTGGGGAACCGTCCTACGGTAAACCTCGGCAGGGAACTGCGCGTGGAGATCCACCTGCTCGATTTCGGCGGCGACCTCTACGGGCAGGACTTGCGCGTGGAGATTGTTGAGTTCATACGGGGCGAACGGAAGTTCGACTCTCTGGAAACCCTTAAAGCACAGTTGGAACAAGACAGGCTTTCGGTGCGGAAGCTGCTTGGAGCCAGATAGAAATACGGCCTATGATTGCCATTCAGAACACCTTGATTTCGGACGAGGTCTTTACCGAACACTTCTGCTGCAACCTGAACAAATGCAAGGGTTGCTGCTGCATAGAGGGGGATGCCGGGGCGCCGCTCGAGAAAGACGAGCACAAGCTGCTGGAAAAGTACTATCCGGCCTACCGCGAGTATATGTGCGAAAAGGCGCGCGAGATCGTGGAAACGAAGGGTTTTTCGGAGGTCTATCCGCCCGACGGCAGTCTGGTGACGCCCATCATAAACGGCCGCGACTGCGTGTACCTTACCTACGGGGAGGGCGGCATCGCGTACTGCGCGGTGGAGAAGGCTTTCCGCGAGGGCAGGATTCCTTTCCGCAAGCCCATATCGTGCTATCTGTTCCCGATACGGGTGCAGCACTATCCCGAATACGATGCGGTGAACTACTTTCACTGGAGCATCTGCCGCGACGCGGAGGTAGCCGGCCGCCGCAAGAAGATTCCCGTGTTCCGCTTCCTGAAAGACCCGCTCACCGAATACTACGGCGAGGAATGGTACCAAGAGGCCGAGGCCGTCTATAAAGGGGTCTTCGAGGGAAAGTAATACATCTCCTTTACTTATTATATTGATTGTAAGGTTATTATATATTAAATATGCTTAATAATCTTGAAAACGTGCAAAAATGATGTTTTTATAATCTTGGAAAGGTGTAAAAACGGCCTTTCAATAATCATGGAAGGTGTGTGCAACAAAAAAAATCGGTCCGAACCGGGCCGATTTTTTTGTTTGGAAGGTTTTGTGTCGGTGTCTATTTCCCCAACCTGTCGTACTCCTCGTCCGAAACAGGCTCCAGCCATTCGTTGGAAGTCTTTTCGCCCGGAATCTCGAAGGAGAGGTGCGCGAACCAGCTGTCGGCGGCCGCCCCGTGCCAGTGCTTCACGTTGGCCGGAATGTGGATCACCGTGCCCGGCAGGATTTCCTGCGCCGGCTTGCCCTCTTCCTGATACCAGCCGCGTCCGGCCACGCCCACCAGCACCTGTCCGCCTCCCTTGGTGGCGCGGTGGATGTGCCAGTTGTTGCGGCAGCGCGGTTCAAAGGTCACGTTCGCGAACGCCACCTGCTCGGTGGAGATGCGCGCCAGATAGCTGTTGCCGATAAAGTACTTGGCGTAGGCCGTGTTGGGCTCGCCGATGGGGAAGATCATGCTGCGTTGAAAGGCGGCCTTGGCATCCTCGCCCTGCAGGTCTTCCGCCCACACCTCCGTGGCCAGGCGGAAAGCCGCCCAAGCCTTGGGCCAGCCGGCGTAGAAGGCGATGTGCGTGATGATTTCGGCAATCTCGGTGCGCGAGATGCCGTACTTCCTGGCCGTCTGCAGATGGTGCACGAGCGAGGCATCGGTGATGCCCTGGCTGATGAGCGCGGTAACGGTGACGAGGCTGCGGTCGCGCAGGGAGAGCAGATCGTTGCGGCTCCACACTTCGCCGAAGAGAATATCATCGTTAAGGTGCGCGAACTCGGGGGCGAACTCGCCCAATTGCGTACGTCCGGCGGTCTGAACAATTTTTTCCTGTGCCATGGCGTTAAGGTTTAAGAATGCGGTTATCAATAGGAGGCAAAAAAAATATCGTTTCATCGCTTTTCGTTTTTGATTTTCGTGAGCAAAGGTAAGGAGCCGCCCGGAATCCGGATATAAACGGATTACGGATTGTGTTACCAAAATTACGGATTACTCGGCGGTGAAGCCGATTTGAACCAGCCAGCTTTCAAGCAGGCTGTGGCAGTTGGAGGTCTGGGAGGAACGGATCCAAAGGCTCGGCGTCATGAAATCGCCTTCGGGAATGAGCCGGTGCGCATCGGATTCCACGCCGCTGATGCTGCTGCTGGCGCTGGATACGATAAGGCCTATCTTCCTTCCGGCCAATTGATTTCCGTATTGGAAGAGGAAGGTCTGCATCGGAGCGGCCATCTGGCTCCACCAAAGCGGTGCGGCCACGAATACGGTGCTGTAGTCTTCTAAGTTCACCTGCACCTCGTCGATTTCCGGATAGGAGGCAGGATCGTCCGGGTTTTCGCGTATCTTGCCGATCCACGCACTGCCGATGGCGTAGTTGTTGGCGGCGTAGTCCACGCCCTTTTCCTTGGGTTCCACGCGGAGAATGTCGGCCTCGATCTGCGTGTTGAGGTCGGTGGCGACGGTGTGGATGTTGTTGGTGAAGCTGTAGTAAACGATCAAAGTTTTTCCGGCGGCAGGGGTCGGTTCCTCGGGATCTTCGTTGCCGGTGTTGTCCTCATCCTCGTTTTCGTCTTCGTTGCCCTCGTTCTCGTTGCCCTCGTTGTCGGTGTTGTCGTCGTTCTCCTCGTTGCCAGGCGTATCGGGAACTTCCGTCTGAGGAGGTTCGGGTTCCGGGTCTTCCTTTTCGCAAGCGGTGGTGAAACCTGTGGCCAGCCCTAATACGAGCAGCAAATACAGTAGTTTTTTTATGGTCGTCTTGTCTTTGATGTTTGTGTGCAAAAGTAACACGTGCAATACGTTGGGGAATACCCGGATTACGGATTGTGTTACCGAAATCAAGGAGGTTTAATGCCCCACCTGCCGTTGCTGTTCGGCATTGTAGCGGTCGCCTACCACGGGGAAGGCGGCCACGGCCTCTTCCAGTTCCTTCCAGTCTTGGGATGAAAGGGCGAAGTCGAGCGCGTGCAGGTTCTCTTCCAGGTGGGCTATCTTGGTGGTGCCGGGAATGGGAACCATCCACGGTTCGCGTTGCAGCAGCCAGACGAGCGCCACCTGCGCCGAGGTCATGCCGCGGGTGCGCCCGAACTGCTGGAGCGCGTTCATGATACGCGTGTTGGCGCGTATGGCCTCGGGCTGGAAACGGGGCAGGGTGTTGCGGTTGTCGTTGCGGTTGTCGAACACCGTGTATTCGTTGATGCAGCCGCCCAGGAAGCCTCGGTTCAGCGGGCTGTAGGGCACGAAACCGATGCCCAGCTCGCGGCAGGTGTCGAGCACGCCGTTTTCCTCCACCAAGCGGTGCATCAGGTGGTATTCGCTCTGGATAGCGGTAAGGGGAGTTACGGCATGCGCCTTGCGGATGGTTTCCGCGCTCACCTCGCACAGACCCCAGCGCTTCACCTTGCCCTCCTTGATGAGGTCGCCGATACAACCCGCCACCTCTTCAATCGGGGTGGCGGGGTCGAAGCGGTGCTGGTAGAACATCGGGATGGAGTCGATGCCAAGTCGCCGCAAGGATTCCTCGCAGTAGCGGCGCACGGTGGCCGGGCGGCTGTCCTGCCTGCCGGTGGCCTTGCCGCCGATCACCTCGTGTCCGAACTTGGTGGTGATGTTGACGCGCCCCTTGTAGGGAGCCAAGGCCTCGCCCGCGAATTCCTCGTTGTGCAGGGGGCCGTAGATGATGGCCGTGTCGAAGAGGGTCACGCCGCGGTCCACCGCCTCGTGGATCACGCGGATGCGCGATGCCTTGTCGGGATACTGGCTGCGGTTGTAGGTCATCCCCATCACGCCGAAACCCAGTGCCGACACGGTGAACGCGGCTTTTCCCGTGCCCAAGGTCCGGTACTGCATATCCTTGTTTTTGGCCGCTGCCGTATCGCCCGCAAGCGCGGACGTGGCGGCCTTTACCTTATTGAAGGCCGGTTGCAGGCTCAGGGCAGCCCCCACGGCGGCGGCCGTCTTCAAGAACCCGCGGCGGCTCATATCCTTCTCTTTCATCTCCAAGCCGTGTTGATTTCACGCTGCAAAAATAGAACGCCCCAGGCAGATGGATTTTGCTCAAAGGCTCAAATTATTTTGCTTGGAGGCTCAAAAGGTGATGATACGAAAAACCCCGCGTTTGCGGGGTATGTTTATTAATACTGTTTTTGACGAACGGTCCAGCCATTTTGTACAAACCACAAACTATCATTTACACTGGCTGTATTCGGTCTAAAATGAAAATCACCACGACCTGAGACTTTGTTGGAAATATCTATTCTGCGTTGAAGCTGTGTTTTTATTATATTAATATCTTCTGCGTCATATGCTGTGTAATTATTATCGGATTCTACAACCATATATATATGCTTGCACGCGGTATCATCTACATATTTTTTAACAACAGGTTCCTGAACAGAATCCATCTTACCCTGCTTAAAAAACAATTCCTTCTCATACGGGGCACGGTATATTGGTTTATCCTTCTCTTTCTCGCACGCGGGTAACATCAATCCGGCGGTGCCCGCCAATGCCAGTGCGAAGAACACACGCTCCGCCCAAATCATCAATAAGTTACGTTTTTCCATTATCATTGTCTTTTGTTTGATTTCAACCCGAATCCCGACCGCCCCATGCGCCCAAAACCAGGTTATCCACAAAATTAATACAAATCACTCGATTTCAAAAACTAAAAAGATTGAATTTGGGAAACAACTTCATGCTTCTGCGGCATGGACAAGCCGGAGATGATTGCGAAATCACTGATTTCGTAATTGTGGGATGCGTTTTTATGTTTTTTTCACTACATTTGCAGTTCCGAAACCACCATTTCGGAACTCACCGTTTCGGAACCTGTTGTTTCGGAATGATTGACAAGACACGCCTATGAAATTTTTTGACAGAAAACAGGAAATACGTTTGTTGCGGGAAATCCGCAAGCAGGTGCAAAAGCAGGCCCAGTTCACCGTCCTTACGGGGCGGCGGCGTATCGGCAAGACCTCGCTCGTTTGGAAGGCCTACGAAGACATGCCCTTCCTCTATTTCTTCGTGAGCCGGAAGACCGAAAGCGAACTTTGCGAGACCTATCAGGCGGAAATCTCCGGGAAGTTAGGGGTGCCCACGATAGGAAAAGCCCAAAACTTCGCCGAAGTCTTCGAATTCCTGCTGAAATGGTCCGTTTCCCATCCGCTTACGCTTTTTATCGATGAATTCCAGGAGTTTTACCGTGTGAATAAATCCGTGTACGGCGACATGCAGCGTCTTTGGGACCTGTATCATACCCGGGCGCATGTCAACCTGATTGTGTGCGGTTCGGTTCATTCCATGATGAGCCGGATCTTTATGGACGGCAAAGAGCCCCTGTATAACCGGCAGACCCGTTTTATGAGCATACGCCCCTTTACGCCCTCGGTCTTGAAAGAGATTCTTAAAAGCCACAACGGAACCTATACGCCCGAAGACCTGCTGGCTCTCTACTCGTTTACGGGCGGGGTGGCCAAGTATGTGCAGCTGTTGATGGATGCCGGCGCCACCACCAAGGCTAAGATGATCCGTCAGATTCTCCGTCCCGATTCGGTTTTTACAGGAGAGGGCAAGGCTATGCTGGTGGAAGAGTTCGGGCGGGAATACGGCATTTATTTCTCGATACTCTCCGCCATCGCGCAAGGCAAGAACAGCCGTGCGGAAATAGAAAACGCCGTGGGGCGGGAAACCGGCGGCTACCTGACCCGGCTGGAAACCGAATACGAACTGATAGGGAAGAAACAGCCCTTGTTCGAGAAGAATTCGAACAAGAACATGCGCTACGTGCTGAAAGACAACTTCCTTACGTTTTGGTTCCGCTTCATCTACAAATACGGCTACATGTTGGAGATAGAGGCCTTCGATGCCTTGAAGACCTTAGTAAACCGCGACTACGAGACTTTCAGCGGCCTGATGCTGGAAAGGTATTTCAGACAGGTGCTGGCGGAAAGCGGAAAATACACACGCATAGGTGGTTGGTGGAATCGCAAGGGAGAGAACGAAATCGACCTGATTGCCGAAAACGAACTGACCCGGGAGGCGTGTTTTTTCGAAATCAAGCGGAACGCTGACCGCTACAACCCCGCTGTATTAGAAGAAAAGGTGGCGAAATTCCTGCAGGTTACCGGACAGTTCAAGGGTTACACCGTTTCCCGCAAGGTCCTTTCCATGAAAGATATGTAGCCGAAACTTCGCTTCCTCCCCAAGGACACGGGGAGTTTTAGAGGGTGCCGATGTGTAATCTGGAAAACTAAAAACGCCCCGCGGGAGGCGGGGCGTGAGGGCAAAAGAAGGCATCGCCTGGGCGGCGTTTTATCTTCGATACGGTCTGATTTGCCAGCCGTTTTGCACGAACCACAGACTGTCCTCGGGCGATGCGGCACCGGCCATAAACTTAAATGTTCCACTCCCCGTTGCTTTGGATGTATAGTTCAGCCGTTCCTGTAAGTATTCGCGTATAAAAGAAATATTTGAAGTATTATGCCCACCATAGTTATTATTGTTGTTTATTGAATCCATAAAATAAATTATTGTTGTGATACGCGGGTCGTTGGCATATTTCATAACATTTTCATATTGAATGGAATCATTTTTAAAATATTCACCAAATTTCAAAACCTGTACCGGGTCTATCGGTTGGGAATACGGGTCTTCAGTTTTTTTGTCGCATCCCGCCATCAATCCCGTGCCCGCCAATGCCAGTGCGAAGAAGGCGCGTTTCGCCAAAATCGTCAATAAATTCAAATTCTTCATCTTTTATTTTTTTGAGGTTCATACCCGCTTTCCCGCCGGCTTCCGTCTGCGGGCGGGCTGTGATTTCAAACCCGAATCCCGACCGCCCCCTGCGCCCGAAACCAAGTCCTCCACAAAATTAATACAAATCACCTCGTTTCCCAAACACAAAGAATCCCGACATTAGAAAAATCTTCTTCATGTCCTCAGGCGAAAGGCCGCGTTCATTGCTTGCATAACTGTTGTCGGGAATCATTCAAGCAGCCATCGGGGAATGTCGGCTATGCGTATTCCCTCGTAGTCGGTATCTTCTTGTCGGGAGTATTTGCAAATATACTTAATTGTCTGATACAATTGTGATTGTATCATTATTTTATTACCATTCATTTCCCAAACTATAAAAAGTTTCGACTTTGGGAAACGGTTTCCGATTTTGCGGCATGGGCATTGGGCGAAAACGCCCATGGATTTCCCGAAATTGAAAAATTATCAAATTTGCTAATCTGATAATTTGTCCATACATTTGTTATGGTGTTAACGATTTGGGGTTTATGATTGTTGTTTTCGAAGAGGAATACCTGCGCCAATTGTACGAAGAGGGCAGATGCAAGGACAAGGAACGTTTTTCTGCAGCTGAGCGCAGAGGCCGAGCTTGCTCGGACTATGCCGAGGCGCGAAAAAGGTCGGTTGAAAACCAACACCGCTATCAGCCCGATATCGTGCGTCGCTATCAAAAAGCGATACGTTTTTTGATAACGGCTTCTTCTATCGAAGCCCTGTGGCCCATCCGCTCACTTAACTACGAAGTGTTGACGGGCAACAAGGCCGGCAGGTCTTCCATTCGTGTCAATGACCGGTATCGGGTGGAATTTACGGTTACCCAAACCACGGAAGAACCGATACTGACCGTTTGCAATATAATGGAATTGTCGAACCACTATAAATAGGAAAGAGATGTTCACAATGAAGGGTGTTAAACCCAATATGATAGCGAATAACCTTACTCCTAGCCGGCCTGTCCATCCGGGAGAGATGATTAAGGATGAACTTGAATACCGGGGCATGTCGCAGAAAGATCTTGCCGCTCAAATCGGTATTCCGGCCTCCGTGCTCAATGCCGTACTCAACGGAAAGAGGGCGGTGAGCACCGAATACGCGCTCTTGCTGGAAGCCGCCTTGGGCATTGAGGCGGATATCTGGTTGAAGTTGCAGTCCGACTACAATAAGCAGATGGCCCAAGCCAATCCCTCGTTCATGGAACGAATCAACAATATCCGTAAAGTCGCCGCCGTTTTTTAATCTTACAATTCTGATAAAACAACCGGTGCGAATCGAAACCGCCATTTCGGAACTCGCGGTTTCGGAACGGATGGTGGTAGGGTGTCTTCCTCCAAAGCCACTAAGTTCAGCCAATGGGGCACGAAAAACCTCGGCAAATCCCGCTTAGGCTATGCCGAGGCGAGAGGAGGTCGGCTGAAAACCACCCTCCTCGATAAGCCGAGCGCAGAAGTTAAGTTTGCTTAAATTATGCCGAGGCGAGAGGAGGTCGGTTGAAAACCAAATTTCTCCTTATAAATCTTGGAGAAGTGGGATAGGTTCTTGAAGCCCACCTGATAGCAGACGTCCGTCACTTTCGAATTGCCCGCCGAAAGCATCTCGCGGGCGGCGTCTAAGCGGCGGTTGATGACCCATTTCTGCGGGGAAAGGTCGCTCACCTTCTTGAAGTCACGCTTGAACGAAGCCAGGCTCCGCCCCGTGTAGCCGGCCATCTCCTCCATCGAAAGCTCGTACATATAGTTCTCGTTCATATACTCCAGCAGGTCTATCTTCCAAGGTTCGGTAAAGTCGAAGAGCGAGGCGTAGAGGTTCCTGTCGGTGTTGAGCAGCACATAGACCCCCTCCGTCATCTTCAGTTTCAGGATTTCCTCGGAAGGCTTCATATTCGACTCGAAATAAGGGATCACGGATTCGAACAGGCTCTTGATGTCGGGACGGTCGGCGGGCAGCACCGTCAGGCTCTTCTTGTTGCGGCGGGCATGTTCGGGCAGGGTGTCCTTGTCGATGCCCTGGTAGAATTCCCGCAGGAACTTGCGCGAGAACTTCAGCACCACCGAATGGTAGGGAACGCCGTCCTTGACGCGCTTCTGCAGCATCATCTGGTTGTCGCGCCGCATAAAGGCGCAGTCGCCCGGCCGCAGGATGGTCTTCCGGCCGCGGTCGGTTATCTCCAGCTCGCCCGAGCGGATATAAATCAGCGTATGTTCCTTGTTGGCGTGGGCGCATTCGCGGTTGTCGGTAAAGTAACTGGCAATGAACACGTCCGAACCCTCAAAAGTGCGTAATTCTTCCACCGCGCTAAAGTTTTAAAAACACGCAAAACTACAAAACAATCCCTGAAAAACTTTGCTGAACGGCTCGTTTTTGTTTGTTGGACGGCTCAAAAGATTTGAACTGGCGGTGGAATACATTTCCCAAATCAAAAAAATCACAGCATTGAAAAACGATTTCCTATTTTTGCACTATGGACAGACTGGAGATAAGAATTCTGAATGCCGAGAAATCGGATGCCGCCCTTATCGGGGAGGTGGTTGTGACCGCCATCGGGGACGAACTTGCCCGCAGTTTTGCGGGAGAGAAGACGGTGGAGGATGTGAAACGCCTTTTTACCAGGCTTGCCGCCCGCGAGGATTCGCAGTATTCCTACCGCAACAGCCTGAAGGCCGTTGACGAAACAGGAACACCCATGGGGTTTGCGGTCGGCTACGACGGCGCCTTGTTGCATCCACTGCGCAAGGCGTTCTTTGAGGAAGTCCGCCTCGTGTTCGAGAGGGATATGGACGGCAAGGTGGATGATGAATGCGAGGCGGGCGAGTTCTATCTCGACAGCCTCGCTGTGTTTCCTGCCTATCGCGGCAAGGGCGTGGCGCGGGCGTTGATTCAGGCGATGGCGCAGCGCGGTCTGCAGATCGGCAAACCCCTCGGCCTGCTGTGCGACAAGACCAACGCCACCGCCCGCCGGCTCTACGATGCCCTCGGCTTCCAGCAAGTGGGCGAAGCCCCCTTCGCCGGCGAACTGATGGCTCACCTGCAGATAAGGAAGTAAATCCCTTACAACGCGTTTTCAAGCCATTTCTGAACCGCCTTCAGGGCTTGTTCCTGATGCTTCTGGGCGGTGGTTCCCTGCATGGCGAGGCCCTTGCCCACGGTGGAACCCTTGCAGGCGGCGGCTATGTACCGTTCCGTATCCGACAATCCGCTGCCTTCGTGCGTGCAGAACGGAATCACGGTTTTGCCCTGCCAGTCGTGTTTCTCGATAAAGGTATAGACTGGCATCGGCATATCGCCCCACCAGTTGGGATAGCCGATAAAGATCACGTCGTAGTCCTCCACCGCGATGTCGGCCTTGATCTCGGGACGCGCCCCGCTTTCCTTTTCCTTTTTGGCCGTTTCCACGCAGGCGTTGTAGTCCTTGTCGGGATAGGCCTGCACGGGCGCGATTTCAAAGAGAGTTCCATTCGTGGTATTGGCAATCATTTCGGCCACGATATGGGTGTTGCCCTTGGTGATGTAGCCCACGCCGTAGTTTTCGCCCGTGTGCGAGAAGAACACCACAAGCACCTTCTTTTCCGTATTCATTGTCTGTTCGTTTTGTCTTTGCGTTTTGCCGTTCTGCGCGCAGGCCGTAAACATCAGGGATACCGCCAATGCCGCCAGGATAAAGATTGTCTTTTTCATATTCGTTTTCATTTTTGCAAAGGTAATCTGCCATCCCCAAATGAAGTTAAGACAGATTGCGGATAGGATTACCCGAATTACGGATAAAAAATCCCCGGCCATCCAAAGGAAAACCGGGGTGAATATCCGTACAAACAGCCCCTTACTTCACGTGGTAGATCTTGCTCACGATTTTCCAGCCCTCGCGGTCTTTCACCAGCGAGAACATATCCGTGTAGCGGGCGTCTCCGAACTGCGACTCGATACGCACGACCGCCACGTCTCCGGCCACCTCGCACAAGGTCATCTCGTAGGAAACCTCGCCGCCTTCCATCGCGTCGAAACCATCGTAGAGTGTCTGGATGGGCACGCTCTGCAGCTGTCCGTTTTCGTACCACGACATGGTGGCGGTTGGGGCAAAACCCTTGCGGGCCACCTCGGAAGAACCTTGGCGGCCGCCTTCGATGTAGCAGTCGATGGCCGCCGCAATGGCCGCCTTTTCTTCGGCCGTGGCATTGCCTTTCGTGCAGGCGGTCTGCGGATCCTTTCCGTCGGTGCAGCAAGCCGAGGCGAAACACATCACGCCCGCGGCGATACCTAACAGGTTTGTCTTCATCTTTTGTAGATTTTAATGGTTTTTATTGAATGAAATGGGTGCGCAGGCGCGCTTCGTAAACGGGCTTTTCGGTGCCGTTCTCGCGTCCTTGCCCGATACATTTCAGCATCCACGCCATGTTTTCGCCCAACGAGCGCATGGTCTGCAGGCCTTCGGCATCCTTGCGCACGTCCTCGGGCGTGAAGCCATGCACGGAATTCCAATACTGCGAAGACACCACCGGCATATTGCTGATGGTAAAGAACTGGTTGAGCGACTCGAAGGTGGCGGAAGCCCCGCCGCGGCGGCAGGATACGACAGATGCTCCGAGTTTGCCCGCCAATTCATTTTCCTTGCAGAAGAAAAGGCGTTGGGCGAACGAAAGGATCTGCCCGGTCGGATTGCTGTAATAGACCGGAGATCCGAGCACGATGGCATCGAACTCGTCAAGCCGGTCCTGCAGTTCCTTGACGATGTCGTCGCGGAAGCAGTGTCCGGTCTCGAAGCACTTCATGCAGGCGATGCAGCCGGCCACCGGCTTTTTCCCAAGATATACAAGCTCGGTTTCAATTCCATGTTTGAGCAAAGTATCCGCCACTTCCGAGAGCGCGGTATAGGTGCAGCCTTTCTCGTTGGGGCTGCCGTTAACCAAAAGTACTTTCATGGTTATTTCTTAATCGTGTCGGAGTTCTGGTTGTAGGCCTTGGCCACGCATTTCCACTCGCCGTTCAGCTTGAGAAGCAGCAGATAGTCGGTAAAGTCGATGCGTCCGCCCCAGCTTTCCTCGAGCACGCGCACCACGGCCAGCGTTTCCTCAACCGCCACCACGTCGATGCGGGCCTTGAAGTCCTTTCCGGCGGCCACGGTGTCCACATTCTTGTAGAACTGTTCGATGGAGCCGTGTTCCAGTTCCCCGTCCAGGATGCCGAACAGTACGGCATCGTCCGTAAACAGTTTCTTCGCGTGCCGGCTGTCGCCCTCGGCCACGCTCTTCACGAAATTTTCCGCCGCGGCCTGCACCGCCTCGTATTCCTTGATGGATGCTCTCATGATGTTGTGTTTTTTAGGGTGAATTTCCAGCGGCAAAATTATGCGGGTATAAAATTCTAAACAAGTACCGAAAAAAGATTCGGGTATAGAAAAATTTTTCGGTATCCTGATTTTACGCGATATTATGTATCTTTGACTTCGTCGAAGATACTTCGCCTCGGCAAAGCCAGCTTTCAGTTGTCTTTGCGCTCGGGTTGCGGATATCTTTGCGTCAAACTTCAAGACATGGCCTACGAAAAGAAAATACCCGTCGATCTCGACTGTCCCTTGCGGCTCACGATGAGCCTGATTGAATCGAAGTGGAAATCGTGCATCCTCGATGAGTTGAGGAGCGGGGAGTCCATGCGGCCGAGCGAGATTCACAAGTGCCTGTCGGAAGCCGTTCCCCGCGTGCTTGACATACAGCTTAAGGAGATGGTGGAAGACGGCCTGGTGACCA
Organism: Bacteroides sp.; assembly: GCA_023662825.1. Lineage (GTDB taxonomy): Bacteria > Bacteroidota > Bacteroidia > Bacteroidales > P3 > Pullibacteroides. The sequence goes on along the minus strand of JAMPIH010000001.1, from coordinate 303,608 downwards.
AGACCATCTACCCCGAACTTCCGCCCCGTTCCGAATACAGGATAACGGAACTCGGTGCCTCGCTCCTGCCGATTATCGACGCCATGCTCGAATGGGGCACATCCCACTACGAAGTCTTCGAGAAGAAATACGGAAAGAAGTAAGGACTACTGTCAGTCAGGTTTCAATAACGGAATATCTCCAGACCTTCCTTAACCGTTCCCTGTCGATTTGGGGAAAGGAAAGATTAATCATACATTTGCAGAAAAGCAAGAGGATTGAATTATGAATTTTCGCTGTCCGACTTTAATTTCGACCGACAAACCGTCTTTTTTCAACAGTCCTTTCCTTTGGTTGATTTGGATTGCCCTTGCCACCATTTTCTGTCTGATGTTTGCATGGACGGTTTCTCCGTTGTTTGTATTCGAAGGTGCGGATAGTTCCATTTTCAAGATTATGGGCTTAGGAATTTTGGACGGAAAACTGCCATACCGGGATTTATTCGATCATAAAGGCCCCCTCATTTTTTATATAAATGCAGTAGCTCTTGGGATGGGAGGGAAAACCGGACTTTATTTGTTGAGTGTCCTCTTTCTTTCCGTCACCCTTTACCTCATATATCTCGTTTCATGTTTTTTCACTTCTTGTAGAAATGCTTTTTGGGTTTCGTTGATTGCACTTCTTTTTTGGGCGATTTTTAGTGAAGGGGGAAACCTGGTTGAGGGTTTTATGGTGCCGGCTATCGCACTATCACTCTATCTTACCTTGCGTGTTTATAAAAATCCCGACAAAGTATTCGGAAGTTATTTTATCGGTCTCTGTTTTTCGTGGATTTTTCTGTTGAGGATGAGCGATGCTGTGATGCAGGTGGGCGGGCTTTTTGCGGGGCTGTGCCTGTATGGCTTTATCAAAAAAAGATACAAGAAAACGTTGATTTCCATCCTTTGGTTCTTAGCCGGGTTCGCTACATTGATTTTGCCGTTTGTAATTTATTTCGCCGCACAGAATGCGCTGCCGGAATTTTGGGACGGACAGTTTACCTTCAACTATCTGTATTCTCAAAAATCCCATCATGTACGCTACAACTACGGAAATACCAATATTCTCATCTTTTTTCTCCTGTCTTGTATTTTGGCCGTTGGAAAGAAAAAAGAGTTGTCCTATCTTTATTTCGTTTTCGTTCCAGTAGCGGTATTGTCTTATTTTCTCGTGGGGAAATATAACTTTCCGCATTACTATCTCATCTATATGCCCTTGTTTTCCCTTTGTATAAGCCTGTTGTTCAATAAGTATTATATTTCGCTTGTTTTGTGGATATTGATTGCCGGTTGCGGATTTGCGCATCCAGGGAGAAATGTTCGCCAATCTACGGATGAATGGGTGAGGGTTCTAAAGAAAGATAAGAAAATTACAAAAGTATACGAAGAGGCGGGTAAACTTTTTGCCCGTGTCCCCGATAACGAGAAAAACGATATCTGGTGCTACAATTTAGTAAGCTTCGGCTGGAGCAATATGGGCATTTTTCCGCATCACGGTATTGTTCCCAGCAATCGTATTTTCTGTTGCTGGCATTTAGAATACGGTAATTTAGAGGAGACCGAGAGCATAGAAACGCATTGCCCGAAATGGGTGGTAGTGGACAGAACGTCTTATTTTCCGAAAGGCCGTGAATACATCGAAGCGAACTACGACCTCGCTTTCCAAACGGATACTTCCGTTTGCAAACTCGAATTGTATCGATTACGCCAAAATTAAAGAGATGAACGCCGTGCAGAAAAAACTTGTTTCCATTCTGGTTCCTTGCTATAACGAGGAGGCTTCTTTGCCGCATCTTTGGTCGGAATTGCAGAAGATCATGACCGACGATTACGATTGGGAGGTGCTTTTCGTAAACGACGGATCGAAAGACCGCACCTTGCAGATTCTGGAAGAACTCTACCATGCGGACAAGCGTGTGAGCGTGGTGGATCTCTCTCGCAACTACGGTAAGGAAAAGGCCATGCTGGCGGGTTTCGATTATGTAAAGGGCGACTGCATGGTGATTATCGACGCCGACCTGCAGGATCCTCCCCGCTTGATAAAGGAGATGTTGCAGAAATGGGAGGAGGGCTATGACGATGTGTACGCCCACCGGATTTCGCGCGGCAAGGAATCGTTGCTCAAGCGCAAGTTCTCGCTTCTTTTCTATCGGATTTTACAGAGGGGGTCCAGTCTGGATATCCCCGAGAACGTGGGCGATTTCCGCCTGCTCGACCGCAAGTGCATCGAGGCCCTGAAGGAGCTCCGCGAGTCGGAACGCTACACCAAGGGGCTTTTCTGTCAGATCGGTTTCAAGAAAACCGGCATTGACTTCAACCGCGACGACCGTGTGGCTGGCACCACCAAGTGGAGTTTCAAGAAACTGTTTTTCCTGGCGGTTGACGGCATCGTCTCCTTTTCCAACTTTCCCTTGCGCATATCCACCCTTATCGGTTCGCTCACCGCTTCGCTGGCGATGATTCTGGGCGTGTTCTACCTTGTCAAGGCCGCTGTTTTCGGCGACCCCGTGGGTGGTTTCCCCACCTTGATCGTGGTGATCCTCTTCTTGGGCGGCGTGCAGTTGCTGAGTATCGGCATCATTGGAGAATATGTCGGACGCATCTTCATCGAATCGAAGCGCCGTCCCGTCTATTACATCAACAGCTACAGGTCTCACCTTTCCGAGTCTGCCTCTGCCGGACAAGAGAAAGGGGAAGCGCGGAAAGAAGAACAGTAAGAGCCCGTCCGTAAGGCGGTTTTCGGGCAATTTTGCTATAAGACAAAAGAGGTCGGTTCTCCAACGAACCGACCTCTTTCTGTCTATATGCGGCAAGGCTTATTCGAAGCGAATCGTGGAGGCGCCGCTGTCGTCGGCCTTGAGCACGCGCGGCCGGCCTTTCACTTCGATTCTGGAAGCACCGGAGGCGCTGCCAGAGAAGGTTTCCGATACATTGAGCTCGGCTTTGGAGGCGCCCGAAACGTGGCCGCTGAAGTTCCGTACGAAAAGGTCTTCCAGATCGGCTTCCGAAGCGCCGGAAGCGGTCAGTTCCACATCGGTGGCCGAGCCTTTCATATCCAATTCCGAAGCACCTGAGAGTTCGGCTTTCAGTTTGGCGAGGTTCAGCACGCGGCCATCGAACGAAGAAGCACCCGAAAGGTCGATTGTCAGATTCCCGTTACGGGCATCGTAGGTTCCTTTGATGTCTATTTCTGCGGCCCCCGAACCCTTTACCTGCGCTAAATCCTTAAAATAGACGTAAGCCTTTAGGCAATCCTTGTCGCGGAAAGAGTACGAAAAACCGTCTTTCAAACCGATATACAAGGTATTTCCCTTTTGAGAAACCACCACGTATTTTTCCATGTCGCCAGGCACCATAATCTGCACCGATTCCCGGTCGGAGGGAAACATATCGACTTCGAAGGCATGCGAAGCCGTCAAGGCATTGAAGCCCGTAATCTCGTGGTTTCTGGTAACGGTAGGCTGGTTGCAGTCGATGCGCACGGAAGGTTGGGCATGGCAGGCGCAAAGCAAGCCTGTAGCCAAGACCGTCATCAAGAGTTGTTTGATCGCTTTCATAGTATGATGGATTTTAGGTTTTCTGTTTCCGTTTCTCGCTTTATTTCCACCGCCAGCTTTCAATCAAGGTGTCGATGTCCGCCTTTATAAAACGGATCACGGGAGCGAGCGAGTCGTTGTTGGGCGTGCAGTTTATCGAGAACGAGCCGCGCACGAAGTAGCGGTTGCTGTCGGTAAGGTAAAACTGGTAGGGCGACGCCACGTCGCTGCCCTTGATATGGTAAAGGTAACCATATTTTTTTTGATCGGGGTCGTTGATTTCCCATTCGTCCACCCCGGTGGCCTTCGAGATATGGCGCTGTATGAAGAACAGCGTGTTGGTGATGCACGAATCTAAGTTCGGCCTGAAGATATAGCTGCAATAAACGGCGGCGTTCAGCCCCGGAAAGGCGATGTCCGCCCACAGCGTGTTCTTCTGTCTCTGATTGGATTCCACCGGCACGAAGCGGGCGTAAGCCGGCATGCGGAACGTGGCGGGGTAGGCCGCTGTGTCGAAGTTTCGGTAGGCCTTCTCGGGCAGGTCGATGCGCATGTAGCAGCGCGGTCTGGGCGTGTAGTCCTCGCGGCAGGCGCACAGGCCCGCAAGCATCCCCAAGAGGGTGCAACAATGCAAGAACGAACGGAAATCAATTTTCATTCCGGTTGATTTTCATCCTTATCCGAGTAATGCGGTTCTCGCCCGTGGCATCGATGTTGAGCGTAAATTCCTTAAAATTGAAGTGTGTGCCCACATTCGGGAAATAGCCTAACTTCTCGAGCACGAATCCCGCCAGCGACTCGTAGTCGCCCCCGTCCAGGTCGAAGTAATCGTCGTCTTTCTCCAGCAGCTTGCAAAGATCGTGAATCGGCATCCGGCCGTCGAAGACATAGTCGCCGTGCGGGGTTTTCTGGTAGAGTTTCTCTTCTTCGGTGGTGTCGAACTCGTCGTGGATCTCGCCCACCAGTTCCTCCAGAATATCTTCCAAGGTAACGATGCCGCTGGTTCCGCCGTATTCGTCCACCACGATGGCGATGTGCAGGCGTTTCTTCTTGAACTCCTTGAGCAGGTTCTCGATCTTGCGCGTTTCGGGCACGAAGATGGCCGGCCGGAGCAGTTTCTGCCAGGCGAAGTCTTCGTTCTCGCGCATGTGCGGAATCAGATCCTTGATGTAGAGGATGCCCTTGATATGGTCCAGGTCGCCGTCGAATACCGGCAGGCGCGAGTATTCGGATTCCTGCACCGTCTCGATCACCGATTCGAAAGTGGCCGAGAGCGGCAGGCTCACCACGCCCACGCGCGGCGTCATGATCTGGCTGGCCTCGATTTCGGAGAATCCGGCAAAGAATTTAAGCGCCTCGGGCGCGGCCTCGGCCAAGTCGGGCGCCGTTACCGTTTCCACGGAGGGAACCGCAGCCTCTTTCTTGCCGAAAAGTCTTTTAAACCGGGGAAACGCGGGCATATCACTTGTTGTTAAAGGCATTCATCGTATTGGTGATGCCGGCGAAGGCAAAACTCTTAATCATCTCGCAGGCTATGTCGATCTTGGGTTCCACCGCCTCCATGTCCTGACGGCTGAACTGCCCCAGCACGTAATCGATCTGCTGTCCCTTGTGGAAATTGCTGCCGATGCCGAAACGCAGGCGAGGGTAGGCCTGCGTGCCGATCAGGGCCTCGATGTTCGCCAGGCCGTTGTGTCCACCCGCACTGCCGCCCGATTTCATGCGCAACTGGCCGGGATCCAGCGCCAGATCGTCCACAATCACCAGACAGCGTTCCACCGGAATCTTTTCCTGTTCCAGCCAGTAGCGCACCGCCTTGCCGCTGTCGTTCATGTAGGTGGTGGGCTTGATCAGCTCCAGCAGATGCCCCTTGCATTTGATCTCGCACCAGTAGGCATAGCGGTCCATGCTGAATTTCACGCCGCTTTCGGCGGCCAGTCGGTCCAACACCATAAAGCCGATGTTGTGCCGCGTGCCTTCGTATTCGGCGCCTATATTGCCCAATCCGACAATGAGGAATTTCATGGTTTAGTAAGCTTTGGCAAAGATTACACGACGGTGCGAAGGCTTGCCGGTATAGATGCACTTGCCTTCTTCCTCGGGCGTGTCGAAAGGAATGGCGCGGATGGTGGCCTTGGTTTCCTCCTTGATCTTCACCTCGGTTTCTGTTGTGCCGTCCCAATGCGCCAACAGGAACTTTCCCTGTTCTATCTGCACCTTGAAGTCTTCCCAAGTGTCCACTTTCACGGTGTTGTCCAGACGGTGCTTGAGCGCGCGGTCGAACAGGCTCTGCTGAATCTGGTCCAGCAGTCCGGGAACGAGCGTGCCCAGCTCGGATTGGCTGTGGATGGATTTCTCGAGCGTGTCGCGGCGGCAGATCTCGGCCGTGCCGTTCTCCATGTCGCGGGGGCCGATGGCGATACGCACCGGAACGCCCTTGAACTCGTATTCGTTGAACTTCCAGCCCGGTTTCTGCTTGTCGTCGTCATCGTACTTCACACTGATGCCCTTGGCCTGCAGTTCCGCCTTTATCTTGTTGGCGGCTTCCGAGATCTGCGCCAGCTGTTCGGCGTTCTTGTAGATGGGCACGATGGCCACCTGAATGGGCGCCAGTTTGGGCGGCAGCACCAGGCCGTTGTCGTCGGAGTGGGTCATGATGAGCGCACCCATCAAGCGGGTGGAAACGCCCCAGGACGAAGCCCATACGTATTCGAGCTTGTTTTCCTTGTTGAGGAAGGTAACGTCGAAGGCCTTGGCGAAGTTCTGCCCCAGGAAGTGGGAGGTGCCGGCCTGCAGGGCCTTTCCGTCCTGCATCATCGATTCGATGCAATAGGTTTCGAGCGCGCCGGCAAAACGTTCGTTGGGTGTCTTGTAGCCCTTGATTACCGGCATGGCCATGTAGTTCTCTGCAAAATCGGCATATACTTCCAGCATCTTGCGGGCCTCGGCCTCGGCTTCCTCCTTGGTGGCGTGGGCGGTGTGCCCTTCCTGCCACAGGAATTCGGCGGTACGCAGGAACAGGCGCGTGCGCATTTCCCAACGCACCACATTGGCCCACTGGTTCACCAATATGGGCAGGTCGCGGTACGACTGGATCCAACCTTTGTAGGTGTTCCATATAATGGTTTCGGAAGTGGGGCGGACGATAAGTTCCTCTTCGAGTCTGGCGGCCGGGTCCACCGTTACGCCGCCGTCGGGGTTGGCCTTGAGGCGGTAGTGGGTGACCACGGCGCATTCCTTGGCGAAACCTTCCACGTGGTCGGCCTCGCGGCTCAGGAACGATTTGGGAATGAACAGCGGAAAATAGGCGTTCTGGTGTCCGGTATCCTTGAACATCTGGTCAAGGGTGTGCTGCATCTTTTCCCAGATGGCGTAGCCATAGGGTTTGATCACCATGCAGCCACGCACGGCAGATTGTTCGGCCAGGTCGGCGCGGGTAACCAGTTCGTTATACCATTCCGAATAACTTTCGGCTCTGGTAGAGAAATCTTTAGCCATTTTTTTCTACTTTGGTACGGTTATTGCAATAAGAGGCCTCCGCCCCCTTTTGAATCGGGGCAAAAATACAAAAAGTCGAGAGCAGAGGCAACTGAAAGCGAGCTTTCAAGTTGACTATGCCGAGACTGGGTATTTTCGACGAAGTTAGAAATACGCAAAATTGCGTACACCTATAATGCAGAAAGGAGTATATATGTTGTCCTCGAAAAACAGAATCCTGATGGCCGCCGTTTCGGTGGCGCTGACGGCGGTTTTGTTCAGTTCCTGCGGCACCACCTTCATGGTGGCCGCCGACGATGTCTACGGCAATATGCCCACCCGTGAGCAGGAGCGCCGCCAACGCCTCGAGCAGCAGTGGAAACAATCGCAGAACCAGAAACAAGACAACGGGTACGGGTATGCCGATTCCTATTCCTACGAATCCGAACCTGAGCCGGCGGATACCTTCAATTACGACAATTATTACGATTACGAATACTCCTCGCGTCTGCGCCGCTTTCAGAACGACGCTTACGTAAGCGACGACTATTATTCCGATTACTACACCAATTCCTACTGGTACGATTCCGATCCGTACAGCTACGGCACCAGCATTTACTTAGGCTACGACTGGTGGTATCCGAGATACACCTACTACAGGCCGGGCTGGTCGTGGGGCTTCAGCTACGGGCCGTTCTCGTTCGCCTACGGAAATTGCGGCTATTGGGGTTATTCATCCTGTTATTGGCCAAGTTACTCCTGGGGCTGGAATTACGGACACGGATACCATCACGGCTATCATGACGGTTATTGGAACGGCTACTGGAACGGTTATTGGGACGGACGTTTCGGCAACAGCTACGACTACTGCTATAATCCCTATGACCGTAACACCTATACACAGAGTTATTACGGCCGCCGCACCCGCAGCAGTTCCGTAACCAACCCGTCGGTGGCCTCCGCGCGACGTACGGCAAGATCGCTTACCTCCGCCGGCACCGTTGGCGGCACGGTAGCCAATACCTCCACGCCCTCCCTGCCTACAGCCACGCGCCGTACCTTCGCCGAACGCTACGAACGCGCGGTAAGTTCGGCATCCACGGCCAGTTCGCAGGTCTCGGGCAGCGTTGCCCGCCCCACGAACGGCGGAACATCCACAACCACCACAACCACCACGACCCCCACGCGCCGCGCCACCGCCACGCCTTCGGCCATGATGGAAAGCGTTTCCACGCGCCTGTCGAACAAGGAAACCGTCAAGCTGCCTTCCACGCCCACGCGCCCCGCCACACCTACGGCTCCTACGCGCCGCACCACCACCACGAATGCGGCCGCCACGGGCAATCCGCAGCGCGCCACTTCCACGCAGACCCAGCCCGTTCGCGGCACGCAGCCCATGCGTCCCGCCGGCACCGCCGGTCAGCAGCAGCCCACCACGCGGACCCGTCAGTCGCAACCCAGCCCCTACAGTTCTCCGGTTTACGACCGCAGCCGCAGCACCTCTTCCTACGTAAGCCCGCGCTATAACGCCAGCCCGCGTCCGGCCACCCAGCCCGCCACCACCACAAGACCGGCCACCACCGCACGTCCGGCCACCACGACCCGCAGCACCACGGTGTCTTCGCCGCGCAGCACCTCGAGTGGAGGTTCGGTATCCCGTTCTTCCGGTTCCGGCTCGGGCGGTTCGTCTGGTTCCTCCACGAGGCGTACCCGGTAAAAGGCGGTTTTAACCACCATTGTTTAAGGTTTTTACAAAAAAGAATCATTCAGCCATGTTCAGAATAAGACATATACTTACAGCCGGCGCACTGCTCCTTTGCGGTGGCTTGTCCGCCCAGGACGATGCCGATCTGTTGCGCTACTCCATGCTCAATCCGGTGGGAACGGCGCGTTTCAACGCCATGGGCGGCGCGTTCGGGGCCTTGGGCGCCAACTTCACCACGCTCAGCACCAATCCGGCGGGCATAGGTTTCTACACGCGCCACGAGATAAGCCTCACCTTGGGTACGGTTACGCAAAACACGGAGTCGGACTACTACAACCGTCTCAACAGTTTGGATAAGACACGCATCCACCTGCCGCAGGGCGGCGGGGTTTTCTGCATCAAGAACGGGAACCGCGAGGAAGGCAGGCTCTGGAACCTGCATCTGGGTTTCGGCGCCAACCGCATTAAGGATTTCAACAACAATGTCTATACTAAGGCCGTCAATCCCCAGTCCTCGTATATGGAAGACGTGGCCGCCCGCAGTGCCGGCTACGATTTTGCCGTACAGCACAGCGATGTGGCCCATATCGGTAATTTGGCCTATCAAACGGGGCTGTTGGATTATCTGGACACCTTGAATTACACCTACGAAAGCTTTCTCGGCAAGGGTTTGACGCAAAAGCACATCTTGCAGGAGTGGGGCAATATCACCGAGATGGCGTTCTCCTTTGGCGGAAACTGGTCGGACAAACTGTTTTTCGGTGTAACCTTGGGTGTTCCCATAGTGAATTATACCCAAAAAAGTGTAATCGAAGAATCGAATACCGAAGGTTTACCCCTTCCGTTTAACTTTAAATCGTATGAAGTGAGGAACCGTATGGATGTAAGCGGTTCGGGTCTCAACCTTAAGCTGGGTTTAATCTACAAACCGGTGCATTTCTTCCGTGTGGGCTTGGCATTCCATACGCCCACCTATTACTGGATAAAGGAAAGGTCGGATATGGATTTGATGACCGACATGCAGTACGTTCTGGCGAACAACGATGTTCTGCCTAACGCGATACATAGCAGTTACGAAGACCGTTACGGCCTGTCCACGCCGATGAAGGGCATTCTGAGCGCGGCTTTCCTTATTAAGAATTTCGGGGCGATAGCCGTAGAGGGAGAGTTGATCAACTACCGCCAGATGCGTATGGATGTGGACGACGATATAGAATACAACCAGTATATCCGCACCATCGTGCGCGACAACTACCGTCTGTCGGGTGTCTTGAGGGCCGGTACTGAGTGGCGGGCCGGCATCGTGAGCTTCCGTGCCGGTTATGTCTGGCAGTCCTGTCCGTATAAGAGCGGGTTGTTGAAGAACCGTTGGTCGGACCACACGGTTACGGCCGGTTTGGGATTGGCCTTGGGACGTTGGAACCTCGATTTCGGCTTTATGGCGAATCTGGGCAAACGGATCGACGACTTCTATTATCTCTTGGATGCAGACGGCTCTCCCTTGGTAAGCCCCGCCAAGTTGCGATTCTCCAAATACACCTTCACGATTACCCTCGGCTGCAAGTTCTAAAAACCGATACTTCGGGGATTTTCAAAGGGAGGGCTTGGTTGGATATTTTGGGGTGATGAAACTATACAAAAGTGTCTTAATTTTGTCATGAACAACCCAAATTAACCGCAAAATTTGAGATAAGATGACACAATATAACATACCGACCCTCCCTTTGAAGTACGATTTGGAAACAAAGGCGGTGCTTAAACAGCTCAATAACGCGAACCGGAGGTTGGCGGAATTGAAAGGTGTAGCCATGACTATTCCGAATGAGAACATTCTTGTCAGCACCTTGACTCTGCAGGAAGCCAAGGATAGTTCCGAAGTCGAGAATATCGTTACCACGCAGGACGACTTGTATCAAGGCGCGGCGGCATCATTGTCGGAGTATGCCATCAATGCCGCCACCAAAGAAGTGCTGAATTACCGTGAGGCTCTGCAACATGGATTTCATCTTGTTAAAGAAAAGGGAGTGCTTACCTCTTCTGTGATTAAGGAAATACAAGGGATACTGGAACATAACTCTGCCGGATTCAGAAGTGTACCGGGTACAGCATTAAAACGTTCTGATGGCAAAGTGGTATATACGCCACCCCAGGATAAGCAGGCCATCCTTAATTTGATGGACAATCTGGAGAAATTTATAAATGACGACAGCGTCTCAGACCTTGACCCGTTAATAAAATTGGCGATAATCCACCATCAATTCGAAAGCATTCATCCTTTTTATGATGGAAATGGTCGTACGGGTCGTATTATCTGTGTATTGTACCTTGTGTTGTCTAATCGTCTGGATTTGCCGATTCTGTATCTCAGCCGCTTCATCACGCATAATAAGGCAGAATATTATCGGCTGATTCAGTCTATTCGCGACAAAAACGAAAACAATGCCTCAGAATGGGAGGCTTGGGTGTTGTTTATCCTTCAAGGGATTGAAGAGACGGCCATTGAAACAACTCGCCTTGTTAAGGGCATCTCAAAACTAATGGTGGAATTCAAGGGCGTATTGCGTCCTAAATTCGGTAAACAATATCGGCATGAGCTGCTCAACAACCTATTCTTTCACCCCTATACAAAGGTTGAATTCTTGGAGAAGGAGTTAATGGTTAGTCGAGTAACAGCCAATAGATACTTGAACACGCTTTTAGAAACTGGGTTGGTTGAAAGGTCTAAAATCGGGAAAGCTTATTACTATATGAATATACCGCTGATGAACCTTTTCCTAAATGTATCCGACACAAAAGAAGAAACTGTTACACCCATAGAATCTGTTACCGATTAGAAAGGTTCATAAGTGTTCACTTTTGGATGTTTTTGAACAGATAAGCGGGTTTGGTGTTCACGAAACTGGAATTTGTGAACACCAAACCCCGGATGCTTTTCACCAAACCTCACTTTTGCACGATTACCCTCGGCTGCAAGTTCTAAAAACCGACTGGCTGCCGGAGGTGCTGCCCGTAACGCAGGGTGCGGGTTAACGGATTTCTTTCAATTCGAAATCCTTGCCGAGATATTTTTCGCGTACTTCTGGGTCGTTGGCCAGTTCTCTGGAGGAACCGGACTTGAGGATCTTTCCGCTGTAGAGCAGGTAAGAGCGGTCGGTGATTGAAAGGGTTTCCTGCGCGTTGTGGTCGGTAATCAGGATACCGATGTTCTTCTGCTTTAACTGCAGCACGATTTTCTTGATGTCTTCCACCGCCAGGGGGTCGATGCCGGCGAAGGGTTCGTCCAACAGGATGAACTTGGGGTTGGCGGCCAGCGCGCGGGCAATCTCGGTACGCCTTCTCTCGCCGCCCGAAAGGCTGATGCCCTTGGTCTTGCGCACGTGCTCGATGCCGAATTCACCCAAGAGTTCTTCCAGGCGCTGCCTGCGCACGGCGGGGTCTTTCTCGATAAATTCCAGGATGGAGGCGATGTTGTCTTCCACGCTCATGTGCCTGAACACGGAGGCTTCCTGCGCCAGGTAGCCCACACCCAGCTGCGCCCTCTTGTACATGGGCAGGCGGGTGATGTCGGTGTCGTCCAAGAAAACTTTTCCCGAAAGCGCCTTGATCAGCCCCACCATAATATAGAAAGAAGTGGTCTTTCCTGCGCCGTTGGGACCCAGCAAGCCAACGATTTCGCCTTGCTTCACTTCTATCGAAACGTGGTCAACCACGGTGCGTTGCTTGTAAATCTTTACGATGTCTTGGGTGCGGAGTATCATGGCGGCTTTTTGTTTTTCTGTAAAAATTGTATCTTTGGTATTGTGCAGCGCTTGCGCGCCGCACAAAAGTAAACAAATTTCTTAACCCGAATTGTCATGGAATACGACAGTGAGTTTCTCCGCCAGGAACTTTTACGAGTATTCGGTTTTAGCCGGTTCAAGGGGAATCAGGAAGCCGTTATCCGCAACGTCTTGTCGGGGAAAGATACCTTTGTGATCATGCCCACCGGAGGCGGCAAGTCGCTTTGCTACCAGCTTCCGGCACTGATACTGCCCGGAACGGCCATCATCGTTTCGCCGCTCATCGCCCTGATGAAGAATCAGGTGGACGCGGTGCGCAATTTCGGAAGCACTTCCGAGATAGCCCATTACCTGAACTCATCCCTTACCAAGGCGGAAATGAAGCAGGTAAAGGAAGACCTTACCGCCGGCAAGACCAAGCTGCTCTATGTGGCGCCCGAAACGCTTACCAAAGAGGAGAACGTGGAGTTCTTCAAGACCCTTCACATCTCGCTCTACGCCATAGACGAAGCCCATTGCATTTCCGAGTGGGGGCACGATTTCAGGCCCGAATACCGCCGGCTCCGGCCCATCATCGACCAGATAGGCCAGCAGGTTCCGGTAATGGCGCTTACGGCCACGGCCACTCCCAAGGTGCAGAAAGACATTCAGAAGAACTTAGGCATGACCGACGCTTCGGTGTTCATCTCCTCCTTTAACCGTCAGAACCTGTATTACGAGGTAAGGCCCAAGACCAAGAACGTGGACCGCGACATCGTCAAGTTTATCCGCGACAACAGCGGCAAGTCGGGCATCATCTATTGTCTGGCGCGCAAGAAGGTGGAGGAGTTCGCCGAGGTGCTCTGTGCCAACGGCATCCGCGCCCTGCCGTACCACGCCGGTCTGGACTCGGCCACCCGAACCACCAACCAGGACAAGTTCCTGATGGAGGAAGTGGATGTGATCGTGGCCACCATCGCCTTCGGCATGGGCATCGACAAGCCCGACGTGCGTTTCGTGATCCACTACGACATGCCCAAGAGTCTGGAAGGCTACTACCAGGAAACGGGGCGCGCCGGACGCGACGGGGGCGAGGGCAAGTGCATCGCCTTCTATTGCGAGGAAGACATCATCAAGCTGGAGAAGTTCCTCAAGGACAAATCGGTGTCTGAACAGGAAGTGGCGCGCCAGCTGATGGCCGAAACCATTTCGTATGCCGAGACCTCGATGTGCCGCCGCAAGAACCTGCTGCACTATTTCGGCGAGAAATACGAGGAGGAGAACTGCCACAACTGCGACAACTGCCTCTATCCCAAAGAAAAGGAAGACGCCACCGAGAACGCCCGCTTCGTGGTGCAGCTTATCTACGACGTGAAGCAGCAGTTCAAGACCGACTATATCGTGGCGCTCTGCATGGGCAAGATGTCGCCCTCCATCAAGAACTACAAGCACAACCTGCTGCCTCAGTTCGGCAAGGGAAAGGACCGCGACGAACGCTATTGGAAGGCGGTGATCCGCCAGTGCATCATCGAAGACCTGCTCAGCAAGGACATCGAGGACTACGGCGTGATCAAGGTTACGCCCAAGGGCGAGGCATTCACCAAGGAACCCTATCCGGTGCAGGTGATCCGCGACCATACGTACAATCCCGAAGACGAGGAATATATGGCCGGCGGCAACAGTTCGGTGGAAGCCGTTGACAAGACGCTCTACCTGATGCTGAAAGACCTGCTCAAAGACATCGCCCACAGGGAGAACCTGCCGCCTTACGTTATCTTCCAGGACATTTCAATCAAGGACATGACGGTGCAGTACCCCATCACGATGGAGGACATGACCCGCATTACAGGCGTGGGGGTTGACAAGGCCAAACGGCACGGACAGCCGTTCCTCGACCTGATAAAGCGCTATGTGGAGGACAACGAGATCGAGCGTCCGCAGGATTTCGTCATCAAGTCGGTGGTCAACAAGTCGGGGCTCAAGGTGTATATTATCCAGAGCATCGACCGAAAGGTTCCCTTGGACGTGATCGCGCAGGCCAAGAGCCTCACGATGGACGAGCTGCTTACCGAGATCGAGCGTATCGTGGATTCGGGAACCCGCCTCAACTTAGACTATTATATAGAGGAAGCCGTGGATTCCGACCATCAGGAAGATATCTACGACTACTTCTCGGAAGCCGAAGACGGTTCGGTGCAGGAAGCCCTGGACGAGCTGGGCGACGACGAATACACCGAGACCGAAGTCCGCCTGGTTCGCCTGCAGTTTCTCTGCAACGAAGGCAATTAGGCATCAAGAACAAGAAAAACAAACAAGACCATGAATAAGAAAATGTTTAAGACCGGCATTCTCGCGATCTCGCTCTGCATGATTGCCGTTTCCTGCCAGAACAACCCGAATGCCGCCGGAACCCCCGGTGCGGCACAGCCGGTGGCCGCCGTGGAAGGCCTTACCATCGCCACCGTGAACATCGACAGCATCAACATGGGATACCAGCTGGTGGCCGACATTCAGCGCGAGCTGGAACGCACCGAAACCCGCCTTACGGCCGATGTGCAGAACCAGGCGAACGCCTTTCAGAAAGAATACGAGAACTACCTTAAGATCGGTGCCACGCTTACCCTGAGCGAACAGCACAGACGCGAGGAAGAACTCACCAAGAAACAGCAGTCGCTGGGCGAACTGCAGCAGACCTACGCCAACCAGCTGGCCAACCTGCAGGTGCAGCGCATGGAGGAAGTTACCAACCGGATCTTGGATTACGTGAAGCGCTACAACGAGCAGAACCAGAACTTCAGCATGATCATCTATACCGGAAAGAGCAGCAATATCTTGTATTCGCAGCCTTCCATGGACATCACCTCGGCCATTCTGGACGGCCTGAACAAGGAATACGCCGCCGAAAAGGCCAAAAAGTAGCGCCATGCAGATAGACGAGAAAGAGATGATGCTCGGCTACATCCGCCAGGCCATTCGGGAGGATGTGGGCGACGGCGACCATACCACTTTGTCCACCATTCCCGCCTCCGCCAGGGGCAAGGCCGTTCTGGTGGCCAAGGAAGCGGGCGTGATAGCCGGTATGGAAGTGGCCGAAATGGTGTACAGGGAAGTGGATCCGCAGACCGTGTTCACGCCTTTGGTAAAGGACGGCAGCGAGGTGAAGGTGGGCGACAAGGTGTTTACCGTGGAAGGTTCCTCGCGTTCCATCCTGATTGCCGAACGCCTCAGCCTGAACTACATCCAGCGCATGAGCGGCATCGCCACCCACACCCGTTCGCTGGTGAGGCTGATGGGAGACACCAAGACCGTGTTGCTCGACACACGCAAGACCACGCCCAACAACCGCGTGTTCGAGAAACTGGCGGTAAAGATAGGCGGGGGCATGAACCATCGTTTCGGCCTGTTCGACATGATTTTGATTAAAGACAACCATATCGATTTTGCCGGCGGCATCCCGCAGGCCATCGATTCGGTGCACGCCTACCTTAAGGAAAAGGGCAAGGATCTGAAGATCGAGATCGAGGTGCGTTCGTTCGACGAATTGAACCAGGTGCTGGAACACGGCGGGGTGAACCGCATCATGCTCGACAATTTCAGTCCGGAAGATATCGAGAAGGCGGTGGCCCTTATCGGGGGAAAGTACGAAACCGAGGCCTCGGGTGGAATCACCCGGCAGACCCTGGCGCGCTATGCCGCCACGGGCGTTGACTTTATCTCGGTGGGCGCGCTCACACACCATATCGCCTCCCTGGACCTGAGCCTGAAGGCGGTTCAATAAAAAAAGATGATCCGGCCGCCGTGGCGTGCCGGGTTGTTTGTGTTTAAAAAGCAAATAAACAAACAGATGCAGAGATCTAAAATAGATGTGATACTGGGGATCCAGTGGGGAGACGAGGGCAAAGGCAAGATTGTGGACGTATTGGCTCCCCGATACGACATCATAGCCCGTTTCCAGGGCGGTCCCAATGCCGGACACACCATCAAGTTCGGCGGTGCCACACACGTGTTGCACACCATTCCTTCGGGAATCTTTCACGAAGGCAAGGTAAACGTGATAGGCAACGGCGTGTTGGTGGACGCCCGCATTTTCTGCCAGGAGACGGCCGAGTTGCGGCAGGCGGGCATCGAACCGCGCCAACGCATGAAGATATCCGACAAGGCACATCTTATCCTGCCCACGCACCGTTTGCTGGACGCCGCCCTGGAAGCCCGCAAGGGCGCCAGGAAGATAGGCTCCACCGTAAAGGGCATCGGACCCGCCTACACCGACAAGACGGCGCGTTGCGGGCTCCGCATGGGCGATATCTTCAGCCCTAATTTCGACAAGCGCTACAACGACCTCAAGGCTGAACATATCCTGCAGTTGAGGCAGTACGGCTTCGACATAGAGGCCGCCGCCATCGACAACATGCCGTGGAAGGAATACGAGGCCAAATGGCTGGAAGGCGTGGAGGAACTGCGCGGTTTCGAGGTGGTCTCCACCGAATATTATTTAGACGAGGCCATGCGTCAGGGAAAGAAGATATTGGCCGAGGGCGCGCAGGGAACGTTGCTCGATGTGGATTTCGGTTCCTATCCGTTCGTTACCTCTTCCAGCACCACCACTTCGGGGGTCTGCGTGGGACTGGGCGTTCCGCCTTCGAGCATCGGCAAGGTGTACGGCATCTTCAAGGCCTACTGCACCCGCGTGGGCAGCGGTCCTTTCCCTACCGAGCTGCACGATGAAACGGGCGAGCTGCTGCGTCGGAAGGGGCACGAGTTCGGCGCCACCACGGGGCGTGCGCGCCGCACGGGCTGGCTGGACCTGCCGGCCTTGCGCTACACGCTTATGGTGAACGGCGTCACCGACCTGGTGATGATGAAGGCCGACGTGATGGACGGGTTCGGGAGCATCGAGGTGGCGCAGGCCTATAAACTAGACGGCAAGCCGGTGGAAGGCCGTTATCCCGATACCGAACAGGCCGGACGGGTGGAACCCGTTTACGAGAGCATGCCGGGTTGGAAAGCCCCTATTTCCGCCGCCCGCACCTACGACAGCCTGCCCGAGGAATTCAAGGCCTATGTGGAGTACATCGTGCGCAACACGGGCCTGGACATCAAGATGATTTCGGTTGGTCCCGACAGGGAAGAAACGATAGTGAATGCTTAGGAGAGCCTCGCTGTACTTACTGGCCTGTGTGTTCTGCATGGGCGTACAACGTGCCGCGGCCCAGCGCGTGGCGTGGTCGGATCTGCCGGAGGAAGTGGTGACGAGCTTCCATCTGGCGCATCCGCACTCGCAGTATAGGATCGTGCATTGGGAACTGGCGGATATGGGCTATGTGGCGCGCATCAACCTTGAACCCAAGGAAATATCCTCGCTCTTTCAGGCCAACGGCGAATGGGTGAGCACCCGCCGGGTGGTGCCCGAAAGCCAGCTGCCGCTTCTGGCGCACGACTTCATCAGCGAGAAGTACGCCTTTTACATGCTGCGTTCCTGCACCTACGAGGAAGACCGCTGGCAGGGCCGGCATTACTACGCCCTTTTCTCGATATACGGCATAGAGGGCTATCTAACCGAGGTCTGCTTCGACATGAAGGGTAATGTGGTGAGCATAGACGGCAAGGAGATAGAGGATCTGGATGAATTCGAGCCGCTTACCGAAGAAGAGGTGCTGCGTATGCAGGAGAACGAGCTGAACGTAAGCAACGAGAAGAAGCTCCGAGCCGCCGACAGGGATCTGGCGAGCGTGGATACCGTAAAGCAGCAGAAAAAGAACCGGAGGGCCATCTACAGGCCGCAGACCAGGCGCCAGTTTATCGCCGCCAAGGTTTCGGTGCAGTCCAAGACCGCGCAGAAACGCATTGAGCGCGAAGACAGCGTGCTGTTGACCGACCGCCCGAACGAAGAAGTGGCCGTGGTGCCGAAAGAGGTAACCGTTCAGGAAGAAGGAGGCGGGGACTTGGCCTTGAACGAAACCCCGCAGGAGAAGGCTGGGGAACAGCCGGAAGGAGCGGTGGAAGAAGTTGCTGAGGCTCAGCCCGAAGAAAATGTAGGGGTTCCGGAGGAAGTTCAACCCGAAGAAACCGTTGAGGTTCAGGAACGCCGGTCATCCGAAAAGGAAGAAGTACGGGAAGAACCGGCGGAGGTTCAGCCGGAGATAACGGAAGAAAAGCCGCAGGAAACGGAGGCTCAACCCGAAAGAGTTAAGGAAGAAAAGCCCGGAGAGGTTCAGCCCAAACCGATGGAACGCCGGGCAAGCATGGTGTCGAACATGGAGGGCAGGAGCTTTACGGCGGCCAAGATCTCGGTAAAGAACATCTTTCCCGACAATGTGCAGAAGGCGTTCAACCACCGCTTTCCCAAGGCGGAGGGCGTAAGGCAATACAAGGACACGAGCGGAATTTACCGTGCCATATTCACCAATTTCGGACAGCGCGCCGAGGCCGTGATCCTGCCCGACGGCACGCATACCACCACCGCGCTGTTCTTCGGCAAGAAAGACGTGTCGTATCCCATCATGCAGTATATCCTGAACTCGCCCGAAAAATACCGTTTCGAGACCGGCAAGCGGGTGGTTTACGAATCGAAATACAGGCAGCGGTTCTCCGCCGAGGAAAAGCCCAAGAATTACTACGAGATCATCGTCTGGGTAAAGGACAAGGCGACCAAGGAAAGGAAGTACTTCATGCTTACCTTCGACCACAAGGCGCATTTCGTTTCGAAAGTTCCCTACGATTACAGCAAACTGCGATAGGAAGATGCCCCGGAGTTTTCGTCCATACCGAATCACAGGTGTCGCCCTATGCTTGCTTTTTGTATTGCAGGCGGCCATGGGGCAGTCGTTTACGGGCGATTCGATCGTGAGCCTGCCGCAGCGTCCGGGCGTGTACCGCTTGATCGGTCATGTAAGGATTGAGCACGGGGGCAACCGCATTTTCAGCGATTTCGCCGACTACGACCAGAAGACGGGTTCCTGCCAGGCCTACGACAACCTGCGCATCTACACGGCCGAGAACGTGTATATTACCGGCGAGGTGCTCGATTACGACGGCGCCACGGGTTCCTATGTGGTGGACCGCAATGTGGTGCTCAAGGACGGGGAGATGACGATGGAAACGCCCTCCCTGCTCTACGAGGGAATGAAGAACAGGGCGTACTACAGGAACGGCGGGCATATGGTTTCGGGAGAGACGGAACTCACCTCCCTGCGGGGATTCTACGATGGGCGCACGGAAATGTTCAACTGTTTCGACAGCGTGGTGATCGTGAACCCCGACTACACGATATGGACCGATTCGCTCTACTACGGCAAGAAGGGGCTGACCCGTTTCAGGGGGCATACCGATATCGAGACTTCCGATTACCTGATGTACGGCGGCAGGGGCTGGTTCAACCAGGACGAGAACAAGGTGAGCCTGCAGAAAGACGCCTATGTAAAGACCAAGACCACGCAGACCCTTTTCGGCGACAGCATCTACTACGACTTGGAGCGGAAAAGCGGGCAGGTGTT
Organism: Bacteroides sp.; assembly: GCA_023662825.1. GTDB lineage: Bacteria > Bacteroidota > Bacteroidia > Bacteroidales > P3 > Pullibacteroides. The sequence goes on along the minus strand of JAMPIH010000001.1, from coordinate 283,622 downwards.
CGGCAACGTCTTTATTCAGGATACCTTGCGGGACTGCTATCTTGCGGGCGATTACGCCGAGAACGACGAGGGGGCGGGCTACGCCATGATAACCCAAAGCCCGCGCGGGGTGATGGTGGAGAACGGCGACTCGCTCTTTGTTGCGGGCGACACGATGGTTATGACCTACGACACGGCGCGCCATATCAAGGAGTTGTTTGTGTATCACGGGGTGAAGTTCTTCCGCGAAGGCATCCAGGGCAAGTGCGACTCGCTTTCCTACATCCATGCCGACACGCTTATGCAGCTTTTTTACGAGCCGATGGTGTGGCTGCAGGGTTATCAGATAGACGGCGACTCGATCAAGGTGTGGTTCTCCAACAACAAGCCGCACCATGTGCTGATACATGAAAATGCTTTCGTAACCACGCCCGTTTCTATCGGGCAGCATTACTACAACCAGGTGAAAGGTCGGCGGATATGGGGCTATTTCAACGACAGCTCGGAATTCCGTCTGGCGCACGTGGTGGGCGGGGCGCAGTCGGTCTATTACGTGCTGGGCGACAAGCCGGACGAGCTGCTGGGAGTCAACAAGACCGAAAGCCAGAGCCTCAAGATGTACTTCAAGGAAAACACGGTGAACGGAATCACGGTAGTGCAGCCTTCCAAGACGGCGCTCTATCCGGTAGGGAAGCTGACCCGCCGCGAACGCACCCTGCGCGGCTTCCACTGGAAACCGGAACACTGGCCCCAATCGAAATTCGACGTCTCGCCCGTTTGGTGGTAGGGATTTTTTTTCTTTTTGGTAATTGCCGTTTCTGGCAAAGGATATGAAATCAAACCTATAAAGGTACGAAAAACATATTGATATGGTGCTGTTTTATTTTTGAAACATATGGCATATGTTTGCATATGCTGATTGAGATGCACTGCATCTGTGAAATATTAGACTAAAATAAGTAACATATCGAATAACTCAAAAAACCAAACATCATGAAAATCCGGATAGCGATATTTCTTTTGTGTTAGAATGAAACAATTTCAGGGTCGCGGAAGTACTTTGGTAAAATCCCGGTACAACGATAGAACTTGGCGCAAATGTTAATATAATAACCCAATAGAAATGAAAACCATGAAAGCAAGACCAATAATCATACTATGCCTTTACCTATTATCGCTAAACGCATGGGCGAACCCCGAGGTAGTACCCGAAACTGAACCTTTCAAATTATGGTCGTTATATTGGGAAAATACCGTTATAGATGGAAATTGGAACGGAACCAACCAATATTTTGTTATGGGAGACACGGCCATTGGAAATAATAGTTATAAGAAAATCTTTTGGCGAGAGGATGGCGATAAACAAAACGAGGCTTTGGCTGGCTATGCACTACGGGAAGACAGCGTTCGGGTCTATGTCTATGATTATACCGGTCAACGGGAACATGTTCTTTTCGATTTTTCCTTGAAAGCGAACGATGTTCTGATGATGGATTGGGTGGAAGAAACGGACAATCTCAAAAATCCAGTATTTCGGGTATTGGAGGTCGGAGACACTATTGCTCCATTTCCATTTGGTCAATCTCATTATTTGAAAGTTTATGATACCGTCCATCAAGTTATGGATATGTGGTTGACCGGAATTGGTTCCGCCTTGCATGGCATAGCGTGGCATAAATCAGGCCTTCCTTCTGAAATATTTGAAACCCTGCTCTGTATTGATGGATGGAGCATGCATGGGAAAGGCCGTTGTTATTCCGGAGATGATCATTATTACATTTCCGGAAGAGGGAAATTGGTGATTGTCGAAACGCCCGCGTTGATTTTCCCCGAATTTGATTGTTGTTATCAAGCATTGGCAGTAGCGATGGATGATGGCGTACACATTCTCAGCAATAACATGGATACAGTACCATTTAGTGGATGGGCGGTGGATGGCTTCCCTTTTCACTTTCAAGGCGTGGATTACATGGAAGGAGATAGTATTGAGGTGATGAACGGTTTTGTGGAACACTTCTATAGTTTAAAGGGATATCCGTATTCTGAAATGCTTGTTACAGACATCCGGAAAGTAGGTGCCGCCCCAACCGAAAAGCACCCAAAAGCGGAGTTAATCCTAAGCCCCAACCCCGCCGGCGAAACGATAACGCTCACCGCCACGGGCTGCAACCTCCAGAAGGTGGAGATACTGGACGTAAACGGGCGTGTTCTGTATGCCGCCACATTGGATAATCAAACCTCGTTCCGCTACAACGTGTCGTGGATGCCTTCGGGTATCTATCTCGCCCGCGTAAAGACTCCCTGCGGAGTGTTTACGGAAAAGTTTTCGGTGAAATAGCGTGGAGAGCCAAGGGGGATGCGGAGCGCATTTGAACTCTGCATCCCTGTCAAGGCTGTAATTGAATAAATAAAGGGAGGTTAGAATGAAAAACACTGGTTTGATTCCTTTTTTCGTATTGGCTTGCCTGATGAGCGTTTTTATGTTTTCATGTGGACAAGAAGATACGAAGCTTGCATATTCCGAACTTTGCAAGGGCTCCACGGATGGAAGTTACGGACAGTTACCAGGCTATTTTTTGATAAGGGAAGAAGGCTCGTATATGCGGATGATTGGCAATATCTCGTGCGATATTCCTATTCCCGATTTTACCTGTCAGCAGGTTATAGCCCTTTTTGATACGACCCGTACCCATCCCGTGTATGAAATAGAGGTGGCATCGATGATAGACGACGGTTCTTTTGTGAACGTATCAGTGCATCGGAACTATCAACCGCAAACTGGCATTTACGACCAAGCTTATTGCATTATAGGTATGGAGCGTACTGAAAGGGAAGTCCGCTTTGTTGAAATGCCTTTTGAACAGGAGGCTGAAGACGGAGATTATATGCCGACGATGGGGGTTAGTTCGTGTTTAAATAGAATAGCCTCGGTAAATGTGGCTGGAGAGGAATATTTGTGGTTTCGGTTTACGGGAGACGGAAAGGCCGTATTCGAACATCGGGGCATGATACTTAACTGTCACGAAACGGTAGTGGATATTTCCGTGAAACAGAATGGCGGGCAACTTTTAATCGAAGAGACCGAGAACTATGCGCCGGACAGCATGTTTGCAACATGTATCTGCCCCAAAAATGTAGGCTATGAGGCGGAAGTGGTATCGTCTGGAGATTCATTGCAAGTGGATTTCAAGTTCACCACATTCGATCGGGGACTCCGCACCCGTTCATTCAAAATTCCCGGTAGTGGAAGTGGAAAAATTTATATCGGTAAAAACGTGTGGTAATCATAATTGCTAGATGTTAATCGAAACAACTATGAAAGCGAATACATCCATTGAACACATTAATTTAATTAAATACAGTTTAACCTTAAAAACTAAGACCTTGAATACAAAACGTCTTTTGCTGTTGTTTTTCTTCTTGTCTTGGGGCGGAATTTCTGCTCTCCAGGCACAGGAAGCCAACGAGTCACCTTGGTTTGCCGAGGGTTCGAAGTGGTGCTATAGCATTGCCGACGACGGGATGGGAAGCGGGGTGGGGTGCATCCGCATGTCTGTGGCGGGCGATACCTTGTTGGGTGAACGAGTTTGCAAAAGGCTCAAGATAGAGTCTTGCGACGGCTCGTATGAAACGAGCTATGAATATGTCTATCCGGAAGGGGAAAAATTGTTCTACTACAATGTGGCTGTCGAGGATTTCTTTTTGCTGTTGGATTTATCGGCCAAACCGGGCGATACCGTTTGGGTCCATACCGAAGCATTCACTCCCAATCCGGGTTTTGACCCGTATCAACGATGGAAACTATATCGCGACCCATCCGACAGTTTTCGGTTCATGGCCTATCGAATAACCGCCATTGATTCGGTAAGTATGGGAGGTAAAATGCTGAAACGGCAGGCTGCACAACCGCTTACCGAAAGAAAGACGGATAATGGGGAAGAGGATTCATACTGGCATTTCCCAGGTTGGCATCAAGAGTACATCATAGAGGGTATAGGGTCTATGGGAGGTTTTTTCGGAGAGGTTCAGGGATTATATCCCGAGTGGGGAAAATGCAGACTCCGTTGCTTTTTTGCAGATGGCAAGACTTATCTTACGGACGGCAACTGTGGCGAAACGGCGAATGAAACGGGCAAAGCAGATATTGGCATAAAGATTTACCCCAATCCCGCCGGCGAAACGATAACGCTCACCACCACGGGCTGCAACCTCCAGAAGGTGGAGATACTGGACGTAAACGGGCGTGTTCTGTACGCCGCTACATTGGATAACCAAACCTCGTTCCGCTACAACGTGTCGTGGATGCCTTCGGGTATCTACCTTGCCCGCGTAAAGACTCCCTGCGGGGTGCTTACGGAAAAGTTTTCGGTGCGGTAGCCGTTTGATGCGGCAACCTTGATTCCTGCCTCGGCAATGCTCAAAATATCCGGCATTGCCGGGGCTTGGTTGTATTAAAGCCTTGGCGCCCCCGGCAAATACCCGAAAATATTGGGATTATTCGTATCTTGAACTTCGTTGAAGATACTCCGCCTCGGCCAAAGCAAACTTTCGTTTGCCTTGGCTCTTGGTGTATGTGCATCTTTAACTTCGTTAAAATGCCCATCCCCCAAAAGCCAAAACAAATAAATTTGTTTTTGGCTCTCGACTTATTCGTATCTTTGCAGGCTATGTTCGTCAAGAAGATACCTAATATACTTACGCTTTGTAATTTGCTTTGCGGCTGTATGTCGATTGCGTATGCTTTCGGAGGGCACCTGCGCATGGCCTGCGCGTTTATCTTCATTGCGGCGGTCTTTGATTTCTGCGACGGCATGGCCGCCCGGCTGTTGGACGCCAAGAGCGCCATCGGGCGTGAGCTGGACTCGCTTTCGGATGTGGTGAGTTTCGGCGTGGCGCCTTCCGTGCTGGCCTATATGATGCTGGCCTTGCAGCCCGCCTGGGGGCATTACTGGGCTTGCATAGCCTTTGTCATGGCGGCGGCCTCGGCCTACCGCCTGGCCAAGTTCAATACCGAAGACGACAGCGACTTCTTCAGGGGTGTTCCCACCCCGGCCAACGCCATATTCTGGGCCTCGCTGGCCTTGCACGCCTGTCATGAAGGCGTTTTCCTCAAAGGCTATTACCTGCTGGTTCTGGTGTTCGTGATGTCGTTCCTGCTGGTGTGCAACTACCGTATGTTCTCGTTCAAGATACAGAACCGTTCGTGGCAGGCGCAGCGCGTCGTCTATCTTTTCCTGGCCTCGGCCATCGTGCTGTTCGCCCTGTTCGGATTCCTGGGGCTGGCGGTGACGGTATTCCTGTACCCGCTCTTTTCGTGGGTGCATTTCTATATGGAGAGTAGAAACATCGGAAACAACGATATATCATGAAATACAAAGCAGAAGTGAACGTGATGCCGTTGAAGGCATTGCTCGACCCGCAAGGGAAAGCCGTTGAAGCCCGTTTGCACAACATGGGCGTGAAGGATGCCGGGAATATCCGCATCGGCAAGCACATAACCCTCGAAGTGGAAGCCGCCGACCAGAAGAAAGCGGCCGCCATTGTGGAGAAGGCCTGCAAGGAATTGCTGCACAATCCCATCATGGAAAGCTACGAGTACAAGATCGAGAAAGCGTAAATTTCAAAACAACCCGATAAAAATGAAAAAGCTACTTTTTGCGGCATGGTTGTCGATTGCCTTCGTGTGGGCAGGTTTTTCGCAAGACAACCCTGTAAAATGGAATTGTTCGGTAAAGTACCTCGACGGTAACCAGGCCGAATTGGTCATGAAGGCCGAAGTGGGCGGCGGATACCACCTGTACTCGCAGTTCATGGAAGAGGGCGGTCCCCAGCCTACTGTTTTCAACTTTCCCAAGTCGGAAAGCTTTACGGTAAAGGGCAAGGTGTCGGAAAGTCCCAAACCCATCGAGGAAACCGACGAGATTTTCGGAACCTTGGTGCGTTTCTTCGCCAAGAACGCCGAATTCCGTCAGAAGATAACCATCAACACCGACAAGGACTTCGAAATCGCCGCCACGGTGGACTATCAGGTGTGCAACGATGAAACCTGCATTCCGTTCAACGATGTCGATCTGAAATTCAAGGTAAAGGGCGTAAAGGTTTCGGTGGCCGCCAAGGTTGAGAACGCGGTGAACGAAGCCGGAGCGCAGGTGGAAGAAACGGTGCAGGCCGTAAAAGAGGAGGCCGCCCAGGTGGTGGCCTCCGTTGAAGAGGCCGCGAGCGTGCCTCTGGAAGAAGGCGAGTCTCTCTGGGGATTCTTCCTTCTGGCCATCCTGGCCGGTCTGGCCGCCGTGTTCACGCCCTGCGTGTTCCCGATGATTCCCATGACGGTGTCGTTCTTCATGGACACCGATGACGGTTCCAGCCGCAAGGCCGGCATCATCAAGGGAGCCATCTTCACCTTGTCCATCACCTTGATTTACACATTGATCGGCGGTATCGTGGCCATCACCAAGAGCGCCGACTTCGCCAACGTGCTCAGCACGCACTGGATTCCCAACCTTATCTTCTTCCTACTGTTCCTGATTTTCGCCTTCTCGTTCTTCGGAATGTTCGAGATCACCCTGCCTTCCGGACTGTCGAACAAACTGGACGCCAAGGCCGACAACGGCGGTTACATCTCGGCTTTCTTCATGGCGGCCGTCCTGGCCATCGTTTCCTTCTCCTGCACGGGTCCTTTCGTGGCCACGCTGCTGGTGGAAGCCGCCATGGGCACCTCGGTGCTCAAGCCGCTCCTGGGTATGTTCTTCTTCGGTCTGGCGATGGGCCTGCCGTTCTTCATCCTCTCGCTGTTCCCGTCCCTGCTGGCCAAGATGCCCAAATCGGGCGGCTGGCTCAACTCGGTGAAGGTGGTGTTCGCCTTCGTTCTGCTGGCCTTCGGCATGAAGTTTATCCTGAACATCGACCAGGTGTATGAACTGCATATCTTTACCCGCGAGGTTTACCTGGCCATCTGGATCGTGATCTTTACGCTGATGGGCTTCTACCTCCTGGGCAAGATCAAGTTCTCGCACGATTCGGACGTGCCCCACGTGGGCGTGTTTCGCCTCTTGCTGGTGATCGTTACGTTCACCTTCGTGCTGTACCTTATTCCCGGTATGTTCGGCGCGCCCCTGAAGATGGTCTCCTCTCTGGTTCCGCCGCTCACCACCCAGCAGTTCAACCTGAACCAGCCCGCGGCCGTGGCCAATACCGTGGCCATGCCCGGCACGAGCCAGGAACTGTGCGGCACGCCCAAGTACGCCGACAAGCTGCACCTGCCTTTCAACCTCAAGGGTTACTTCGACTACGAAGAAGGGCTGGCCTGCGCCAAGCAGCAGAACAAGCCGGTGTTCATCGACTTCAAGGGACATGCCTGCGCCAACTGCAAGAAAATGGAAAACGACGTGTGGTCGGATCCCCGCGTTCAGGAACTGCTCAAGAAATACGTGATTGTCGCCATGTATTGCGATGACAAGACCGAGCTGCCCGAAAGCGAATGGGTAACCTCCGCCATCGACGGCAAGGTAAAGAAGACCATGGGCAAGCGCAATTCCGACTTTCAGGTAACGCGCTTCAAGACCAACACGCTTCCCTACTATCACCTGCTGGATGCCGACGGCAACCCCATTACCGACAAGGGATACGGATATGCCGGTGATATCGAGGCATTTATCGCCTATCTGCAGGGCGGTCTGGACGCTTTCGGAAAATAATCCGGAGCGGATTCGGACAATGGATAATCCGGTGGTGTATCTTTACATCACCGGATTATCAGTTTAAGGAGGGTTCTATATGAATTTTTCGGAACAGCTTGTTTCGTGGTACGAGGCCAACCGGAGGTATCTGCCCTGGCGGGACATCAGCGACCCGTACCGGATCTGGCTTTCGGAGATTATCCTGCAGCAGACCCGCGTGAACCAGGGTCTGCCCTATTACGAACGTTTTGTGGAACGTTTTCCCAAAGTGGGCGCTCTGGCGGCGGCATCCGAAGGGGAGGTGCTGGCGCTCTGGCAGGGCTTGGGCTATTACTCGCGGGCGCGCAACCTGCACGCGGCAGCCAAGGTTGTACAGAATGAATACGGAGGCGTTTTCCCCGACACCTACGAACGCATAAAGGCCCTGCCGGGCATCGGCCCCTACACGGCGGCGGCCATCGGTTCGTTCGCCTTCAACCTTTGCCATCCGGTGGTGGACGGCAACGTGATCCGCTTTATCTGCCGTTTGGACGGCATCTACGAACCCGTTCAGTCGTCGGCCTGCCGCAAGAGGATAGAGGGTCTGCTGGCCGACCGCATCGACAGGAAGAAACCGGGGGCGTTCAACCAGGCCATCATGGAATTCGGGGCCTTGGCCTGCACGCCGCAGAATCCCGTTTGCCAGCAGGATCCGGCATTGTGTCCGTTCAGGGAGGCTTGCCACGCCTTCGCGCACGGGGCGATTTCCCATCTGCCGGTAAAGGAAAAGAAAAAGCCGCTTCCCGTCTGTCAGTTGCACTACATGCTGGTGTGCGGCGACGATTTCATCTGGCTGCGCAAGCGCGGCTACAACGACCTCTGGCGGGGTATGTACGATTTGCCCGAACTGCCCGGCGCTCCCGCCTCGGATAGTGCCGGACCCGCCGTGTGCGAGGCCGAGGGCGTGACTTTTCTGGAGCACCGCACCCAGCTGCTGAGTCACCGAAGGATGCACTTCTATTTTTACAGGGCGGAGGCCGGGGCGTTCCGGTTCGAAAAGTACCTGGAGAACAGGGAAGACTGCTTCAGGGTCAAAAAAAATTCGCTTCCGGAATATGCCCTGCCGATATCTGTAAGGCGGTTTTTGAGGGATTTGAAAATTTTTTGATCGCAAAAACTTCGATAAAAACGGCTTTAGTGGGTTTTATGTATAGTACAAACCCCTAAAAATTTAAAGTTATGAGCGGAGTAAACAAAGTTATCCTGATCGGCAACCTGGGAAAGGATCCCGAGGTGTACGTTTTCGACAACGGCCGCAAGCGGGCGCGCCTTACGCTGGCCACCACCGAGTATTACAAGAGCAGGCAGGGCGACCGGGTCGAGCATACCGAATGGCATTCGGTGGTGCTGTACGGCGGCTTGGCGGAAGTGTCGGAGAAGTATCTGAAAAAGGGTATGAAGATTTATGTGGAAGGCCGGCTGCGCACCCGTATGTGGGAAGACAAAGGGCAGAAGCGCTACTATGTTGAGGTGGAGGCCAAGACCATGGAGATGCTCGGCAGGAAAGACGAAAAGCCCACTGTCCTGAAAGGGGTGGAGGCCATGCCTTCGATTCCCCCCAAAATAGAGGGAGAGCCGGAGTATGACCCTGAGGAAGATGTGCTTCCTTTCTAAGGTTTGGGCGGTAACTTTTTAAATTCAAAAAAAATGTTATCTTTGCGCCAGCCTTGAGGAGAAGTTAAAAATCTGAAAGGTTGTGAATTATGGAGGCAGGGTCTCACTTAAAGCCTTGTATAGGCTCTGTTCCATTGGGTTATAACTTAAAAACATATCGCACTATGACAAAGGCTGAAGTTGTGGCTGAAATCGCCAACAAGACAGGAATTGAAAAAGTTACCGTATTGGCTACGGTTGAAACGATGATGGAAGTCATTAAAGACAACATGATCAAGGGAAATAATGTGTATTTGCGCGGATTCGGCAGCTTTATAATCAAGCATCGTGCCCAGAAGACCGCCCGTAACATCACCAAGAACAAGTCGATGATTGTTCCGGCGCACAATATTCCCGCTTTCAAGCCCGCCAAGCCCTTTATGGTGGCTGTTAGAGGTGAAAAGAAATAATTTCTTTTCCGTGATGTAGCACAGGGTTTGCCGTTGCAGGCGAACCCTGTGTTTTTTTAGAGGATTTGACGAGTGAACAAAGAACTGATAGTAGATGCCGGCTCCCAGGAGGTGGTGATAGCCCTTCTGGAAGACAAGGTATTGGTGGAACTCCATAGAGAAAAGAGCAATACACAGCATTCGGTAGGCGATATATTTTTGGGCAGGGTCAAGAAGATCATGCCTGGCCTGAACGCCGCTTTCGTGGATGTGGGCGCCCCCAAAGAGGGCTTCCTGCATTTTCTGGACTTAGGGCCGCAGGTGCAGCTCATGCACAAGTTTACCAATTGCGCGTTGAACGGAGACCAGGCGCAGCTGGACATTTCGGCCTACAAGCTGAAAGAAGAATTATCCAAGACCGAGAAGATAAGCTCGGTCTTGAAGCAGAATCAACATATACTGGTTCAGGTAACCAAGGAACCCATTTCCACCAAAGGGCCGAGGCTCAGCTCCGAGCTGTCGTTCGCTGGCCGTTATGTGGTGCTGATTCCGTTCTCGAACCGCATATCGATATCGCAGAAGATAAAGAGCCCCGACGAAAGGATGCGCCTGCGCAACCTGATACAGAGCGTGCGTCCCAAGAATTTCGGGGTTATCGTGCGCACGGTGGCCGAGGGCAAGACCGCTTCCGAACTGCACGGCGACATGGACGCCCTTTTCCGCAAGTGGGAACAGATAAAGAACCATCTACACACCGCCACGCCGCCTGTAAAGGTGTGCAGCGAGATGGACAAGACGGTAAGCATACTGCGCGATTTCCTCACCAACGACTTCGACCAGATCGTTACCAATAACGAAGACCTCTTCGAAGAGATACAGGCCTATGTGGGCACCATCGCCCCGCAGAAGAAGAATATCGTGAAGCTCTACAAAGACCGCGAGCCGATATTCGACCATTACGGGGTTTCCAAGCAGATAAAGGCATCGTTCGGCAAGGTGGTCAACATCAAGCGCAGCGGTGCATATCTGGTGATCGAGCATACAGAGGCCATGCACGTTATAGACGTGAACAGCGGCCATCGGGTCAACGCCGAACAGAGCCAGGAAACCAACGCTTTGGAAGTGAACCTTGAGGCGGCGGCCGAGATCGCCCGCCAAGTGCGTCTGCGCGATATGGGAGGTATCGTTATCGTGGATTTCATCGACCAGCGCGAGCCGCAGAACCGCAAGATACTGTTCGATTCCATGGTCAAGTTCATGGAGAACGACCCCTCGCGCCATACCGTGCTGCCGCCCACCAAGTTCGGCCTGATACAGATTACGCGCCAGCGTTTCCGGCCGCAGACCCAGGTGGATGTGCTGGAAACCTGTCCGGCCTGCGGGGGAACGGGAAAGATCCGGCCCAGCGTATGCGTGGTCGATGATATCGACCGGGATGTGGAATACCTGATCAAGGACACGAACGCCAAGCATTTCAGCGTGGTGCTGAGTCCCTATGTATATGCCTATATGCGCCGTTTCTGGAGATACCAGCGCAAGTGGTGGAGCAAGTACAAGCGCTGGATACGGCTTGAGGAAGGCAATGCCAACGGGTTTCTGGAATACAAGTTCCTGGACCGCAACGGCGAGGAAATAAAGCTTTAGGCGATGAATATCAAGGTAACCGAGAACGCTTCCCTGCTGGATGTGCTGCTGCGGGCTTTCCCCGACAGCAACAAGACGCATCTCAAGAAGGCCGTGCGTTTCGGTTGCGTTACGTTCCGGGGGGCGGTGCTGCGGCATCCCGACTTCCGGCTTAGGGCGGGTCAGGAGATTACGTTCAAGAAATACGGAGACCGCGACACCCATCGTGAGAAACCCCCTTTCAGGGTGCTGTTCGAAGACGAGGAAATCATAGCCGTATTCAAGCCGGCGGGCATCCTTTCTTCCGGGCGTACCACCGAGAAGGAGCGTTCCATGTTCGGCGCGGTCAACAAATACGTTCTCGAGAAAAGCCGGGGCAACTGCCGTGCCTATACCGTGCACCGGCTGGACAGGGAGGTGAGCGGCATACTGCTTTTCGCCAAGAGCGAGCGGACGCAGGAGTACCTGCAGGACAATTGGGAAAGGGTCGAGAAGCATTATTATGCCTTGGTGCACAACGTGCCCCGCAAGAAAGAGGCCACCTTGCAGTCGTGGCTCAAGGAAAACGCCCGCCAGGTGGTGTATTCGGTGCCTGAGGAAGAGGAGGGCGCCAAGTGGTCGGTTACCCATTACAGGATTGTGGATACCTTCGGTTGGGACGGCGGACAGGCTCCGCAGGAGCAGGCCTTGTTCTCGCTTTTGCGCATACGGCTCGAAACGGGCCGCAAGAACCAGATACGCGTTCACATGAGCGATATGGGCTGCCCTATCGTGGGCGACCGAAAATATGGCGCCGACACCCGCGTAAAGAGGGCGGTGCGGCTGTTCGCCTACAGCATTTCGTTTCCGCATCCCTTGCAGGAAAGGCGTGTTCATCTGGAAATCACGCCTCCGGCAAAGTTCAACTGGGTAAGCCAGGACGGCGATTATCTATAGCAAAACCGGAAATCCATGCCTCAAAAACTTACATCTTGGCTTGAAACATTCGCGTTGGGGCGGTTTTGCTTGCGGATGCTCGACAAAAAACTGATACGCTTCTTTTTGGTGGCGGGCCTCAACACGCTCTTCGGCTGGTGCGTGTTTTCCCTGCTGCGGCTGCTGGTTACCGACAACCGCAACATCGCCGCGCTTATCGGGCAGATCATAGGCATCCTTTTCAATTTCAAGACCTACGGCTCCATTGTGTTCAAAAACGGCAGATACTATCTGCTGCCCCGTTTTATAGCCGTTTATGTGATTATGTATTTCGCCAACATCGGCGGTATGGCGGTGCTCGACCATTTCTTTGAGATCAGCGATTATGTAAACGCCGCCGTGATGAGCATCCCCGTAGGCTTTCTGGGCTTCGTGCTCAATAAGCTCTTTGTATTCGAACGTTCACGAGAAAAACAAGACGATATGCAGGCCAAGAGCGAAAACTTTTTGGAAAGCTTTAAGAAAGACAAGTACAAACTGGCATTCTATATCCTTTGTGCGGTAGGTTTGGTCTTTATGATTGCGGGTAGTTTCGGGGCCGGTATGTCGGGCGACGAACATTTTCATATTCCCCAGGCCGAACACGTGTATGATTTTTACCGTACGTTGGGCAAGGATCAGGCGGCGATTACGGTTACTCCAAGCAACAACCTGCCCATGTACGGGCAGTTCGTGGACAATGTGGTCTATCTTGTATGCCGTGCGTTAGACATAGAAGACATCATGCTGGCGAGGCATATCGCCAACGCCTTTTGCGGCTGGCTGACGATTCTGTTTGCCGCCCTTATCGTGTTCCGGATAGCCAAGCGCAAATATCTGCCGGCAATCCTTACGTTTACTCTTTTCCTTTTTTCGCCCCGGTTCTTAGGGCATTCCTTCAACGATGTCAAGGACATCAGCTTCATTACGTTCATGACGATGGGGATGTTCTATATATGGGTTTTTTGTGAGGATTTCCCCAAGGTCAAGACATCAACCATAGTGATGTTGGGAGTGAGCATAGGGCTGGCGATGGCCGTGCGTGTGGGCGGTCTGCTGTTGATTGCCTATTTCGGCTTGTTTGCACTGATACGTTATTTTGTCTTGTGTAAGACCGGCGGTTTTGGCACGTGGAACAAAGGCAAGGCTTTTAGAAAACTTTTGTCTTACGGTATCATCGTAAGTATCGGCGGATATATTCTGGGTGTTCTCCTGTGGCCCTATGCTTTGGTGGCTCCCATTAAGAACGTGATGGGCACTTTTTCCGAAATGAGTGCGTTCAGTGTCAACATCAGGCAGTTGTTTGAAGGACGCTTGCAGTGGAGCAATGCGCTTCCGTGGTATTATACGCCCAAGTATATCTTCATGACCATTCCGGTGGCGGTGATTGCCGGTGCATCGGTCTCGCTCGTTACCGGATGGAAAAACGGACGCGCTTTCGGAACATTCTTCCTGCTTTTCTGCTTTGTTTTTCCGGTATTTTGGATTTCCTACACCAAAGCCAATGTCTATGGCGGCTGGCGGCACTCCATGTTTTGCTATTCCGCCTTGGTGGCGTTGGCGGGGCTTGGATTCCATTCGCTTTACGAACAGTTTAACAACAAATACCTGCGTTACGGTCTGGGCATAGCGCTTCCCTTGGTTCTGTTGGCGGGTCCTGTCCGTCATGTTTTTGCGAACCATCCCTACGAATACGTTTACTTCAATGAATTGGCGGGTGGCATGAAGAACGCTTACGGCAGGTATGAAATGGACTATTACTACCATTCCACGCGCAAGGCTACAGAATGGGTGCTTGAAAACGCCGACATATCGGCCTTGCGGCCCGGTCAGAAATATACGATAGCCACTTGGCACGTTCCCTCGGTGGACTATTACGTGAAATTGAGAGACAGCGCGCATTTCCGCACCTCGTTCTCGCGCATCTACCAGATGGGAAACAACGATTGGGATTATGCTGTCTTTGCTATTACGGGCATGAATCCCGACTGGATTAAGAACAAAAAGGTGTTTCCGCCGGTCAATACGGTTCATGTGGAAGAGGTGGACGGCTTTCCCGTCTGCATTGTGCTCGAGCGCGCCGACCGCAACGATTTATACGGTTACCGTGCCATGAAAGAGGGAAAGACCGACAGTGCCGTTCATTTTTTTAAGGCAGCTTTGCAATACAATCCGTACAATGAGCAGGCCTTGGAAAATCTGGCGGATATCTATTTGCGGACGGACAAACCCGACAGCGCATTTGCGGTGGCTTCCGTTTGGGCTTCAAACGTGCCTTCCAATACCTCGGCACTTTCTCTTCTGGCAAATGCCTGTTTCGATAGAAACGATATTTCCGGTGCGCTTTCCGTGGCTCAAAATATCAAGAAAGTCGCTCCCGGCGAGGTAATGGGCTACTGGTTGGCGGCGCATTGTTACCTCCGTCAGCAAAATCAACAGTGGGCCTTGAACGAATTGTTGAAATTGGTCGAGATACAGCCGTATGCACCCGCGTACCGGCTTATGGCGCAGATTTACCAAGCGGCCGGCGAAACCCAGGCTGCACAGCAATGTATGCGTATTGCCGAACAACTGAAATAGGGAATCGTCCCCCCCAAGATCTTTTTCGGGAAGCGGTTTACTGCGGAAACTGTATGTCCTGTATGTTGAGCTGAATGGACGTGTTGCCGTTGAAGGTGTTTTCTTCCAGGTGATAGCAGATATCGAACGAGTTCCCTTCCTTGATTTTCGCATAGGCTTCCCCTTGCTGAAAGGCGATGCCGTCCAAGGGTTCCGAGCGTGATTCGGGCTGGAACATCATCAGTTTGAGATGGTTGTTTCCCACGATGCGCGAGCCGGAGACACCGGGCGTATTGGCCGCCTTGACGTGCTTGCTGGCGAAGATGGGGTTGAGGTTGCGGGGGCCGAAAGGCGCGAAGTTCTTGATGGTGTTCACCAGTTCCTGATTGATTTCCTCGAAAAGCAGTTCGTCGTCGATTTCGATCTCGCGTTGCAGTTCCTCGCCGTTGAGCCGCTTCTTCACTTCGTCTTCGAACAACTCCTTGAATTTTTCGAAGTTTTCCAGTTTGATGGTGAGTCCGGCCGCATATTTGTGTCCGCCGTAGTGTTCCAGAAGGTGTCCGCAGGCGGAAATGGCTTCGTAAATGTTGAAGCCTTTAACCGAACGCGCCGAACCGACCAGAGAGTCCTGGCTTCCGTTGGCGGCGGTGGTGAACACGATGGTGGGGCGGTAGTAGGTTTCGATAAGCCGGGAGGCCACGATGCCTATAATGCCCTGGTTCCACGATTCCTTGAACACCACCGTGGTGGCTTTGTCGGCGTCTTCCAGATCCTTGCTGATGAGTTCGAAGGCGTCTTCGGTGGCTTCCTTGTCTAAGTTCTTGCGGTCGTTGTTGTTGTCGTTGATCAGTTTGGCCACCTCTTTGGCGGAAGTTAAATCGCGGCAAAGCAACAGTTGCACGGCGGTCTTTCCGTCCTGCACCCGTCCGGCGGCGTTGATGCGCGGCCCGAGCGAGAAAACGAGGTCGTTGTTGGTTATCTCGCGGTCGAAAACGCGGTGGCTCTTCTCGCTGCCTCTGGCCAGCGGAGCAGGCTGGTTGCGGTTCATGGCCGGATTGTAGGCCTTGATGTTGGCGTAGTTGAACAGCGTGAACACGCCGGGGCGGGGTCGGGTGTTGATAAGCATCAGCCCGAAGTATGACAGCACGCGGTTTTCGCCTAAAATGGGCACGATGTCGGAGGCGATGCTCATGGCGGCCAGGTCCAGGAGCGGGTAGATGTGCTGGCGCAGATCCATGTTGTTCTTGAGTGCGTAGGCCCAAACCAACTTCAGCCCCACGCCGCATCCGGAAAGGTCTTTGTAAGGGTAGGGGCAGTCTTCCCTCTTGGGATCCAGGACTGCGTAGGCCTGCGGAATCTCGCCCTCGGCGAAGTGATGGTCGCAAACGATCACGTCGATGCCTTTCTCTTTGGCGTAGAGAACTTCTTCGTTGGCCTTGATGCCGCAGTCGAGCACGATCATCAGGCTCACGCCGTTTTCATGGGCGTAGTCGATGCCCCGTTTGGAAAGCCCGTAACCGTCCAGATAGCGGTCGGGGATAAAGAAACCCAGATCTTCGGTGTCCGGCATTATCTTTTCCAGAAAGGAATAGACCAGGGCCACCGCCGTAATGCCGTCCACGTCGTAATCGCCATATACACAGATGCGTTCTTTGTCGGTAAGGGCCCGTTGCAGACGCTCCACGGCTTTGTCCATGTCCTTCATCAGGAAAGGGTCATGCAGTTGGTTCAAGTCGGGATGGAAGAATCTGTCGGCATCTTCGCGGGTCCTGATGCCCCTTTGGAAAAGGAGTCTGGCCACATGAGGATTGGCGTGAAGGCCTTCCGGCACTTTTCCGTCGATTTGTTTGGACACCCAGGTTTGATACATGATGTAAATTTTACGCCAACATACAAAGGTAGTTCTTTCCGCTATGCTTTGCAAGCCTGCATAACGTGTGATACCAAGGGTTTGGGGTAAAAGACATGGGGAAAGCCGCTTAAAAACAGCCAGAAGGGGTGCAGGGGTTGATTCTGTCGTAAATTTTTTGTAACTTCGCACGTTTTGCATATTGCATATTTCCGGAATATTCCGGTAAGGCGTAAAAACCAAACTCCGATGGAGAAACCGAAAATATTGTTTGTCAGTCAGGAAATATACCCCTATACGCGGATGACGCAGATGTCCAAGATGGGTCGGTATTTGCCTCAGGGCATACAGGAACAAGGCAACGAGATTCGGACGTTCATGCCTCGTTACGGCGTTATCAACGAACGCCGGAATCAGCTTCACGAAGTGATACGGTTATCCGGAATAAACTTGATAATCAACGACACGGATCATCCTTTGGTTATCAAGGTGGCTTCCATCCAGGCGGCCCGGATGCAGATATACTTTATCGACAACGAAGAGTTCTTCTACAAGAAGAATATGTTCGCCGACAATGGCGGCAAGCTGTATCCCGACAACGACGAAAAGGCCATCTTCTTTGCCCGCGGCGTGTTGGAGACGGTAAAGAAACTGTCTTGGGCTCCCGACATCATCCATTGCAGCGGCTGGTTCACTTCCCTCTTGCCGTTCTATGTACGCAAGTTTTATCAGGACAGCCCGGTTTTTGCCAACGCAAAGATCATCACGGCCTTGTATAACGACGGTTTTGAAGGAACATTTCCCGAGTCTTTCGGTGACAAGTTGCTGTTCGACAATTTCGCGGAGAAAGACATCAAGAAATACGGCAGGTTCTCGTGCGAGGAGCTGACAAAAATGGCCATAGATTGTTCTGACGGCTTGATGTTCGCCGATAAGGACGTTGCCGACCAGGCATGGCTCAAATCCATGGTGAAGGCATCCAAGAAGCCTGTCTTGAACTTTCCCGGCGAGGAAGGCTACGTGGAAAAAGTGAATGCGTTTTATGGAAAATTTCTCCAAGCCAACAAATAAGGGCATGGTTCGCGGTATTTTTGCTTTGGTTGCCCTGTTGTTGTGGCTTTCCTCCTGCAAGACGGACCCTGACGCCATCTTGGGCAAGAACTTCCATCCAGAAGACGATTTGGTGTCTAAATACGACACGGCTTTCAGGATTGAGGCGTTCAGTATCAGCGATGATTCGTTGATTATTCAGAATTCAAGTTCCGTTTTGTTGGGTACTTCCTTCAGCCCTGTTTTCGGTTCGGAGACATACAATCTTGTGGTGCAGTTGCTAACCCTTCGTATAGATGGTGATGATTCGTACAGCTACTACTCGGGCACAGACCTCGACAGGAACAGCAGGGTGGATTCGGTGGTGTTGACTCTGCCGTATTCGGGAAATTTTCCCGACCATAAACGCATGGACGGACGGAAACTTAACCTGAGCATCCATAAAATTACCGAAGACTTGATAGATGGAGAGGGTTACGACAGCGCTTATTGTTCCAATATGGAGCCCGTTTACGACCCTACTCCGATAGGAGGGATGTTGACCGCATATCCCCGGCCTTTCGATACGGTATATGATTCGGTTTTGGGTATGAATACGATTGCCGATTTAAGGATTCATTTGGATAAATCCTTTGGCAAGGATCTGCTTAATTGGATTTTGGATATGGATGAAGACCAGCGTTCGGATTTGGCATCCCTGCATCAATTGGGCTATTTGAAGGGACTTTATATCAAGGTTGCGCCTTGCGCTTCCGAAAACGAAAGCATTGTTTTTTCGGTTTCAAACCTATTTTCGTTGGGTGCGGATATTACGGTGTATTTTAACGGTTCCGGTTCGGAAGGCAGTACATCAACATCATATCAAAAATTCGTGTTGGGGCCTTTGCGTTATACGTATGTAAAGCGCGACCTCAGCCTTTCTACGGATAATTACTACAAGGCTCAGATGGAAACGGAAGGCGATACGGCCAGCGGTTCGCAACGTCTGTATGTGGAGGGTTCGGGCGGAAGCCGCATCCGTTTCCGTATTCCCGAATTTCAGGATGTGGTTTCGGGAAGAGTGGTCATCAACCAGGCAGTGGTGGTGCTGGACAATGTGGATGCCGGAGCTACGCCGGATATAGATTTCCCCGCGCAATTGCAGTGCATACGTTACTATAACCGTGGTTCGGAAGCCGATATCCTGGACGTTTCCAATCCCGGAGGAACCTACAACAGAAATAAAGGGCAGTATCGGATTAATGTAACGCGGTATCTGCAACGGTTGGCATACCTTACCACGGTGGATACCGCGAACCGGAAATTGTTCGACAACTACTTAGATATCGTGCCACCCTCCGATGAACGCTATGAGCAGCCGACCCGCGCCGTGTTTTACGGACCGGGCGTGCCTGGGAAGGGAATGCGTTTGGAGGTGATCTACACGGTGGTGAACGATACTATCCAAAATTGATTTCATTATGTGCGGAATAGTTGCATACATAGGCAAGCAGCCTGTGTTTCCCATCTTGATGAAAGGCCTGCACCGGCTCGAATACAGGGGCTACGACAGCGCGGGGCTCTGCATATACAACCATAACCGGCTCAATGTCTATAAGAAACTCGGCAAGGTTTCCGATCTGGAAGACTCGGTGAGAGACAAGGATGTGAGCGGCACGATAGGCATCGCCCATACCCGTTGGGCCACCCACGGCGAGCCGAACCAGAACAATGCACATCCCCACTATTCGCAGTTCGAGGATCTGGCCTTGATTCACAACGGCATCATCGAGAACTACCAGACCCTTAAGAAGGAATTGCTCAAGCAGGGCCGCACCTTCTACAGCGAGACCGATACGGAGGTGTTGGTGCAGCTTATCGACTATATCCGCACCAGCAGCAAGATCTCGCTGGTGGATGCCGTGCATCAGGCCTTGAGCCAGGTGATAGGTGCGTATTCGGTGGCCATCATGTCGAAGGAATCGCCCCGGACCATTATCGTGGCAAGAAAGGGAAGCCCCTTGGTGATCGGAATCGGGGAGAATGAACTTTTTGCCGCCTCCGACGCTACGCCCATCGTGGAATATACCAAGGATGTGGTGTATCTCGAGGATGAGGAAATCGCGGTGATGACCGTGCCCCTCAAGGGTAAGCCCAAGTTGGAGATCACTAACCTCAAGAACGTGAAGAAGGTGCCCTTGATCCAGAAGCTGGAGATGAACCTTTCCGAACTCGAACGGAACGGTTATCCGCACTTCATGCTCAAGGAAATCTATGAGCAGCCCAGGACTATCCACGACAGCCTGAGCGGACGCATCAACGGTGAGCGCAATACGGTGGCGCTTTCGGGCGTGATCGACAACAAGGACAAGTTCCTCAAGGCGCGCCGCATCATCATCGTGGGCTGCGGAACGTCCTGGCACGCGGGTTTGGTGGGCGAGTATGCCATCGAGGAAATGGCGCGCATCCCAGTGGAGGTGGAATATGCCTCCGAGTTCCGTTACCGCAACCCCATCATCTATCCCGACGATGTGGTGATTGCCATTTCGCAGTCGGGTGAGACGGCCGATACCTTGGCCGCCGTGAAGATCGCCAAGCAGAACGGGGCTTTCGTGTATGGCATCTGCAATGTGGTGGGTTCCTCCATCGCACGTGCTTCCGACAGCGGCAGCTATATGCACGCCGGTCCCGAGATCGGGGTGGCCTCCACCAAGGCGTTTACGGCGCAGGTGTGCGTGCTCACGTTGTTGGCTCTCTCGCTGGCCAAAGAAAAGAAGACCATCAAGAAATCGCAGCTGGAGCAGACGGTGAAGGCCATGTTCGAACTGCCCGAAAAGATAGAGCAGGTCTTGAAGAAAGACGCGCAGATCGCCGATGTGGTGAAGATCTTTACCTATTCGCGCAACTTCCTCTATTTAGGCCGCGGCTACAACTATCCGCTGGCGCTCGAAGGGGCGCTCAAGCTCAAGGAAATATCCTATATCCATGCCGAGGGCTACCCGGCAGCCGAAATGAAACACGGCCCCATCGCGCTTATCGATGCCGAGATGCCGGTGGTGGTGATCGCCACCAACCGCGGCAACTACGAGAAGATCGTGAGCAACATCCAGGAAGTGAAGGCCCGTCACGGGCGTATCATATCCATTGTGAACGAGGGCGATACGGAGGTGAAGGCACTCTCTGATTTCACCATCGAGATACCCCGCACGGAGGCGATTCTCTCCACCATCGTGGCCTGTATCCCGTTGCAGCTGATGGCCTACCATATCGCGGTGCAGAAGGGCTGTAACGTTGACCAGCCCCGGAATCTGGCAAAATCGGTAACGGTCGAATAGGTTTGACCGTTGCCGGTTTCCGCAAAATCCTTTCCGTTTCTCCGAATCGTCTTTTGGGATTCCGCTTTTCCGCGTATTTTCTTAAAAATACCTATTTGCAGGTATTTCCTGCTTTCTGTAGCCATTGTAATTTTGTTTCCGCTTGCAGCGAGGGGAGCAAAACGCAATCCGTTTGCGGAACGGAAACCGTAAGATTGCAGCCGTTTTTAAACCGTTTGCCATGTTGCAAAACCATTTGGACATAGCACCGGGAAATGTTTAAAACCGGAAGGAGAAAAAGGAAATGACGTTAAACGATTTGAAAGAAGGCCAACAGGCCATGATCCTCAAGATCCGGGGCCGCGGAACCTTCCGCCACCGGATCATCGAATTGGGTTTTGTCCGCGGGCAGATGGTGAGCGTGTTGCGTTCCGCGCCCCTCAAGGACCCTGTCGTTTTCCGTATCCTGGACAGCGAGGTTTCCCTGCGCCGGGCCGAGGCTATGCAGATAGAAGTGCTGGCATGCACGCCCGAGGAAGCGCAGGAATACGCTGCCCTGCAACCCTTCCACCGGCAGGAACAGGACGGTTGCCACGGCAATCCCCAGGAAAATCCCCTGGAGAAGAAACTCGACAGCCATTCGGTTATCGAAGTGTGCATGGTGGGCAACCCCAATACGGGCAAGACCTCGCTCTACAATGCCCTTTCGGGCAGTTTCGAGCATGTGGGCAACTACAGCGGCGTAACGGTGGATGCCAAGACCGCCGAGTTTGTCTATAAAGGCCACCGTATCCGCCTTACCGACCTGCCCGGCACCTACTCCTTCTCGCCCTATTCGCCCGAAGAGCGGGTGGTGATGGAGCAGCTGCTGGAACGCCGTCCCGATGTAATCGTGAACGTGGTGGACGCCTCCAACCTGGAGCGCAACCTCTATATGACCACCCAGCTTATCGACATGGACTATCGGGTGGTGATGGCCCTCAATATGTACGACGAACTGGAATCCTCCGGTGCGTCCCTGCAGTACGACTATCTGGGCAAGCTCCTCGGCATGCCCGTGGTGCCCACCGTAGGCCGCACCCAGAGCGGCACGGAAGCCCTGCTGGACAAGGTGATCGACGTGAATGAAGACCGTGACCAGACCGTGCGTCATACGCATATCCCCTATGCCGAGGAAATGGAGAACAGCCTGCGCGACCTGCAGGCTTCCATTTGGCAGGATCCTTGGTACGACAACATCTATTCGTCGCGTTATCTGGCCATCAAGTTTCTGGAAGGCGATACCGAATGGCTCGACAAGGCCAAGGTGCTGGAATATTCCGACGAGATGAAGCGCATGGCCGAGGCCGAACGCAACCGCCTGCAGAAAATCTACGGTGAGGACATCGACCAGGTGTTCGCCGACTACCGCTACGCCTTTGTGCGCGGCGCCTTGAAGGAATGCTACAGGCCGGCGCGTTCCCAAAAGAACGAAGCCAAGGCCGCCACCTCCTCGCGCGGCCGGATTACCGAGAGGTTAGACAACATACTGACCCATAGAATCTGGGGATTTCCCATCTTCCTGGCCTTTCTTTGGATTATGTTTCAGGCCACCTTCACCATCGGCCAGTACCCGATGGACTGGATCGAGGCCGGGGTGGATGCCTTGGCCGGGTGGCTCAACGGCCTGATGCCCGATAACATCCTGCGCGCTGTCTTGGTGGACGGCATCATCCAGGGGGTGGGAGGGGTCATCGTATTCCTGCCCAACATCCTTATCCTTTTCCTTTTCATCTCGCTTATGGAAGCCACCGGCTATATGGCGCGGGTGGCCTTTATCATGGACAAGCTCATGCACACGATAGGCCTGCACGGCAAGTCGTTCATCCCCCTCATCATCGGCTTCGGCTGCAATGTGCCGGCCATCATGGCCACGCGCACCATCGAGAACAGGAAAGACCGCCTTATCACGATGCTGATACTGCCCTTTATGTCGTGCAGCGCGCGGCTTCCGGTCTATGTGCTGCTTACGGGTATGTTCTTCGGCTCCAAGGCGGGTACGGTAATCTTTTTCATCTACCTGTTCGGCATCCTTGTCTCCATTCTTTCGGCCTTGCTGTTCCGGCATACGATCCTCAAGGCGTTCGACAGTCCTTTCGTGATGGAGATGCCGCCCTACCGTCTCCCTACCTGGCGTTCGGTAGGACAGAGCCTGGGCACGCGCACCATGCAGTACCTTAAGAAAATGGGGGGTGTTATCCTTATTGCCTCCGTTATCGTGTGGGCCTTGGGCTATTTTCCGGTGTCGCCCGAGGTGGGCGTTCCCGAGAACGTTTCGGAACAGACCGCCGCGTGGATGCAGGCCGATGCCGAGAAACTGCACATGGAGAACTCCTACCTGGGCAGGATCGGCAAGTTCATCGAACCGGTCATCAGGCCCTTGGGCATGAACTGGCAGATGGGCATCTGCCTGCTGGCGGGCGTGTCGGCCAAGGAAGTGGTGGTGAGCACCATGAGCGTCATCATGGATCCTGCCGAAACCTTTACACCCCTTACGGCGCTCTCTTTCATCGCCTTTGTGCTGCTTTATTTCCCCTGCGTGGCGGTGTTCTCCGCCATCGGGCGGGAGAGCGGTTCGTGGAAATGGGCTGTCTTTACCGCAATCTATACCACGGTGGTGGCCTGGCTCGTGTCTTTCCTGGTGTTCCGCATAGGCGGCCTTTTCCTCTAAGGGAAACGCGATTTTATTAAAATTCGTATCTTCGCAGGTTTTAGGATTCTGGCGGATTGGCTGGAGTCCAAGGCTTTTTAGAAACATGTGATATGTTCGACAAGAAAATCTACATGGCTCGTCGAGCCAGACTCAGACAATCCCTGCAAGGCGGCATTGTCTTCTTTCCGGGTAATCTCGAAGTTCCCTGCAATTACGCGGGCAACACCTATCCCTTCCGTCAAGACAGCAACTTCCTGTACTTTTTCGGCCTGCAGAAACCGGATATGTACGGGGTGATCGATCTGGACGCCGACAAGGATTTCATTTACGCCGACGACCTCACGATGGACGACATCATCTGGATGGGGCATCTGCCTTCCGTATCCGAAATGGCTTCCGAAGCGGGCGTTAGCGAGACCGCGCCCGTGAGCGAATTGAAGAATCTCCTGCACAAGGCCGTTCTGAGCCGCCGCAAGATTCATTTCGTGGCTCCCTACAATATGCAGGTGGCGCAGCAGATGAGCGAATGGATGTCGGTTCCCGTGGGCAAACTAAAGGAAAGCCAGTCGGTGGAACTCATCAAGGCCATTTCCGAACAGCGTTCCATCAAGGGCAAGGAAGAACTGGCCGAAATCGAGATCGCGATGGATATCGCCTACAAGATGCATACCACGGCCCAGCGCATGTGCAAGCCCGGTACCTACGAATACCAGATTTGCGGCACCATGGAGGGCATCGCCCTGCAACACCACGGCTCGATGTCGTTCGCGCCCATCGTTTCGATGAACGGGCAGACCCTGCACAACCACGCCCACGGCAATATGCTCAAGGAAGGCCGCATGATGGTGGCCGACGTGGGGGCCGAGGCGCACAGCAACTATTGTTCCGACATCACGCGCACCACGCCCGTGGGCGGCAAGTTCAGCAACCGTCAGAAAGAAATCTACGAAATCGTGCTCAAGGCCAATATGAGTACCATCGAAAGCCTCAAGCCCGGCTTGCCTTACCGCGACTATCATATCGCTGCCTGCAAGGTGATCGCCCAGGGTCTGAAAGATCTCGGCCTGATGAAGGGCGATGTGGAACAGGCTGTTCAGGAGGGCGCGCACGCGATGTTCATGCCCCACGGCCTTGGCCACATGATGGGTCTGGATGTGCACGATATGGAGAACATGGGCGAGAACCTGTTCGGTTACGACGACGAGATAAAGCGCTCCGACCAGTTCGGGCTTTCCTACCTGCGTCTGGGCCGCCGCCTGCAGCCCGGTTTCGTGCTTACGGTGGAACCCGGCATCTACTTTATCCCCGCGCTGATCGACCTGTGGAAAAGCAAGGACAAGTTCACCCAGTACATCAACTACGATAAGGTGGAAGCCTACAAGGATTTCGGCGGTATCCGCATCGAAGACGACGTGCTGATTACAGAAAAAGGCTGCAAGGTTTTGGGGCAGCACATTCCCAAAACGGTGGCAGAGGTGGAGGAATCCTGCGCCCGCGCCGAATAGGCGGGTAACCCGTGACACATATCAGGGAATGGAATCCCAAAAACTACAACAAAAGAGATGAAGAAACTTTTTGGACTTGCAGTTATCGCATTGGCTTTTGCAGGTGTGAACGTGGCAAGGGCCGGCGGTGTTTACGAGGGGGTGGCTCCCGGAAGGTCTGTCTGGGGGCTTCGGCTTGGACTCTCCAAGTTGGTGGGGGTTAACGTTACCTACGACTATGCTTTGGCCCGTGTTTGGAAAGGTTCGTTCACCATCGGCGGACAGTTGGGGTATATGTGGAATGGGGATAACGGCAAGGTGAGCAAGTGGGCGGACAACTATATCGACTTTAAGGTAAGGACAACGTATCGTTTCAATGTGGTGGTTCCCGAATGGGAGGTTTATGGAGGGGTCGGCCTCGGCGGTGCCGTAAAGGTGTGGACAATCGAAAATAAATCGACCAAGGCGAAGGATTCCGGTAGTAAAGGCTATCTTTCCGGTTCGTTCATTGCGGGTACCGCTTACCATTTTACGCGAAACATCAGTGTCAACCTTGAATTGGACTTCGGTAACTTTGAGCAGGCCTGGGTCAATCTCGGTGTGAATTACATTTTTTAACAGACTGCAGAAGAGATAAAAAAAAGGGAGGTCAGACGGCCTCCCTTTCTTATGTGTTGAAATTCCGGTTAGAATTTGTAGCGGACTCCGATGGCGAGACCGCCGGCAAACAAGCCGCCGCCATAGAAACCGGCGTTGCCATGGCCGAACCACGGGCCGAAAGAGGGACGCCATTCGATGGAAAGCTGGAGCGGGAACCAGAAGTTGTATTCCACGCCCACGCGGCCGGCTACACCAACAAAAGCTTCGTTGGCACCCCAGTACCAACCACCGGCACCGCCCACGCCGAGCGACCAGTTCCATTCACCTTTTTCATTCCAAGGAATCTTGGTGTTGAAAGGGTTGATCCAATCGTAGGTAACGGCAGCGTTGATACCGTTGAAGGCGGGAAGACCGGCGTCAACCGACAACATATTGTTTCCCAAGGTGTGTTGATAGGAAAATTCAATCCCCCAACCGATACGCACACCCACGGCGCGAGGCTGGGCGAACGCGCTTGCCATGCCTAACACAAAGAGGAAGGCGGCAATGATCAAACGTTTTTTCATCATATTGTTATTTAGTTTTCTCGAAAAAGTATGCAAAGGTATAATAATTCTTGATACGGTGAGGAGTCTCGGCAAAGTAAAAACGAGCTTTTACTTTGCTCTCGACTTATTCGTATCTTTGCAACTTCGAAATCTAAAAACACATATACCATGTACGGAAAATTTCAAAATTTCCTTCAGGACGAACTCAAGGGGATCCGTGAAGCTGGACTTTACAAGGAAGAACGGGTTATCGTTACCCCGCAAAAAGCCGACATCAAGGTAAAGACAGGCCAGGAAGTGCTCAACTTCTGCGCCAACAACTATCTGGGCCTTTCCAACAATCCCAAGCTGATTGCCGCCGCCAAGAAAGCCCTCGACGAAAGGGGCTACGGCATGAGCTCGGTGCGTTTTATCTGCGGGACGCAAGACCTGCACAAGGAACTGGAACGTAAGATTTCCGAATTCTTCGGCACCGAAGACGCCATCCTCTACGCGGCCTGCTTCGACGCCAACGGCGGTGTTTTCGAACCTCTCTTGGGTGAAGAAGACGCCATTATTTCCGACGCGCTCAACCACGCCTCCATTATCGACGGGGTGCGTCTTTGCAAGGCCAAACGCTACCGTTACGCCAACGGCGACATGGCCGAACTCGAAAACTGCCTCAAGGAAGCCCAGGCGCAGCGTTTCCGCATCGTGGTGACCGACGGCGTGTTCTCGATGGACGGCAACGTGGCCCCGCTCGACAAGATCCTGGCCTTGGCCGAAAAATACGAAGCCTTGGTGATGGTCGATGAAAGCCACTCGGCGGGCGTTGTGGGCAAGACCGGTCGCGGTGTTACCGAACAGTACAACTGCCGCGGCAAGGTGGACATCCTCACCGGCACGCTCGGCAAGGCGTTCGGCGGTGCGGTGGGCGGTTTCACCACGGGCCGCAAGGAAATCATCGATATGCTGCGCCAGCGTTCGCGTCCGTACTTGTTCTCCAACTCGATTCCTCCGATGGTGGCCGCGGCCGCCATTCAGATGTTCGACATGATGAACGAAACCAACGAACTGCAGGACAAACTGCATGCCAACACCGAATATTTCATCGGCAAGATGAAAGAGGCCGGTTTCGACATCAAGCCCACCCAGAGTGCCATCTGCGCGGTAATGCTCTACGACGCCAAGCTGTCGCAGGAATTCGCCGCCAAATTGCTCGACGAAGGCATCTACGTTACCGGTTTCTACTATCCGGTGGTTCCCAAGGGTCAGGCGCGTATCCGCGTTCAGCTTTCGGCAGGCCACGAAAGGGCGCACCTCGACAAGTGTATCCAGGCCTTCACCAAAGTGGGCAAGGAACTGGGCGTGTTGAAATAGTCCTGATAATTGCAATATTGAAAGCCGGTAACTACTTTTGTGGTTGCCGGCTTTTTTACTAAAGGCGGTAAAACAACGGAAAGATGAAAGAAATACAACAAGGCCTCACGGCCACGGTGCATAAAACGGTGGAACCTCAGGATCTGGCCTGCGTGCATGGTTCGGGCTCGCTGGAAGTGTATGCCACGCCCGCCATGGCCGCGCTTATGGAAAGGACCGCCTGCGTGCTGCTGGAACCCTATATGGAGCAGGGCGAGACCACGGTGGGCGTGGCCCTTGACCTCAAGCACCTCAAGGCCGACCTGTGCGGCATGAAACTTAGCTGCACGGCCACGCTCGCGGGCGTGGAAGGCCGCAAGACGGTGTTCGACATCGAGGTGCGCGACGCCCTCTCGGTGGTGGGCACGGCGCGCCACGAAAGGTTTTCGGTAATGGCAGAACCTTTTATGCAGAAAGCCGAGGAGAACAGGAAGAAGTGCGAACTGGAATAATTTTTTAGACGATGCCGAGTTACATAGCCAAGACCCTGCAAGGACTGGAACCCGTTTTAGCCAAAGAACTGAAGGCCTTAGGCGCCACCGACGTAAAGGAGGCGAACCGTGCCGTACTGTTCGAAGGCAACCAAAAGGTGCTGTACAAAGCCAACTACCTCTGCCGCACGGCACTGCGTATCCTTAGGAACGTCAAGTCGTTCGACATCAAGACTCAGGACGACCTCTACGACCAGGTGTACGATGTGCCCTGGGAGAAGATCTTTCCCGTGGACGCCCTCATGACATTGAGCGCCACCTGCATCGATTCGGTGTTCTCGAACACCCGCTTCGCCGCCCAGCGCATAAAGGATGCCATCGTGGACCGTTTCCGCCGCGTGTTCGGCCAACGCCCCACCGTCGACAACGAGTTCTACACCATTCGCGTGGAGTTGTTCATGCGCGGGAACCACTGCGAGCTGCTGCTCGATTCCTCGGGGCTCTCGCTGCACAACCGGGGCTATCAGAAACCGCATTCGAATTCGTTCAGCGAGGTGCTGGCCTCGGGCTTGCTGGCCCTGAGTGGCTGGACACCCGACAAGAACCTGCTGGTTCCTTTCTGCGGCAACGGGCTTCTGGCCATCGAGGCCGCCATGCAGGCCAGCAATATGCCGGCCGGTTATTACCGGAAAGGCTATTCCTTCCAGTATTGGAACGACTTCGACCCCAACCTCTGGAAAGAGATAAAGGATGCCGCCATCAAGGAGATATGCGACCCGCAGGGCGAGATCATCGCCATAGATTCCGATGGTCTGGCAGTGGAAGAGACCGAAGCGCGTTTAAAGAAAATCCGCCTGCATTTGGACGTGAACCTGCAGCTTTCCGACTTTATGCAGGGTGTCAAACCCGAAGGCTTGGAAGACACCGCCGGCTGGCACATCGTGATCCGTATGCCCAAGGTCGGTTCGCCCGAGAATTTCGAGGCCGAAGACTTCTACACCGAGGTGGGCGACGTGCTCAAACGCCATTATACCGGTGCCCAGGCATGGATTTTCAGCACGGAAGCGGAGGTGATCAAGTTCGTGGGCCTCAAGCCCGACCGCAAGCTTACCGTGTGGGAAAATAAGGATGAGGGGCGGTTTTACGGTTATAAGTTGGTGTAATTTTTGTAACTTCGCGTGCCTTTTATGCATAGGGGGTTGTTTTCTGCATTAAGAAAGAGTCTGTGTTTAGGGCGGAGAACAGCGGGTAGAAGTTTTGGGGATGAGGTAAAAGGCATATAAAGAGTTTGTTAAATATTTATTTTTGTATATCGGATATTGTTCGTATTTTTGCGAACAATATTTGGGGTATGGAAATGTAAAAAATCAAAGCCATGAAAAAACTTCTGTTATCCACCGTTGTGGCATTGTTCGCCTGCGCCTGCTTCGCCCAGCAGATGCCTTCGGTAAACATCAAGAACCTGAACGGTAAGCAAATCAATACTTCCGAGCTTACCAACGACGGTAAGCCCATGATCATCAACTTCTGGGCCACTTGGTGCAAGCCTTGCCTGAAAGAAATGAGCGCCATCAACGATGCCTATCTGGATTGGGTGGACGAAACGGGTGTGAAGATGTATGCCGTTTCGATCGACGACTCCCGTTCCTCGGCCCGCGTGAAGACGCTGGCCAACGCCCAGGCTTGGGAATTCGAGGTGATGCTGGACGAAAACGGCGACTTCAAGCGCGCCATGAACGTGGTGAACCCCCCGCACGTATTCGTGATCGACGGCAAGGGCAACGTGGTGTTTCAGCACAACGGCTATTCCGACGGCAGCGAACAGGAACTGATCGATGTGGTTCGTCGCCTCAACGCCGGAGAAGAAGTCAAGCAGAAATGAACGTTATATAACGCCATTTGGGGAGCCGGCGAGCGCAAGGCCAAACGTAAGGCCGCCGCGCAGCCGGTTTCGCAATAAGGTGTCTTACCCTTAAACCTATACATCGTAGCCGGTGATGAAAAAAAGACTATTTACCGCTGTTCTCGCCAGCCTTGCCTTTTGTGCGGCGGCTTCCGCGCAAAGCAAGTTCGAGGAGGTCATGGCTCGCGGAACCTTGTCGGGGAACATCCAGCTGGATGCCCAGATGTACTTCAAAGACTCCCTGATCGGGGCTCCCGAAGTACCCGAAAAATTCAGAAGCAACAGTTTCGCCTATCTGCAGTACACCAACGGCAAGTTCTCGTTGGGTGCGCGTTTCGAGGGCTACTTCAAGCCGATGCTGGGTTATGATGAACAATTGGACGGCTGGGGCGTTCCCTATTACTTTGCCCGCTTCAGCGGCGACATCATCGACGTTACCGCCGGTTCGTTCTACGAACAGTTCGGTTCGGGCATGATCCTGCGTTCCTATCAAGATTGGAACCTGGGCCTCGACAACGCCATCAGCGGGGTTCGCGCCATTATCACCCCCACCAAGGGTATTACGATTAAAGGTTTGGTGGGAACCCAGCGCCACTTCTGGGATCATGTGGGATTGATTCGCGGTGTGGACTTGGATCTGGCCTTCAACGACTTTATCAAGCCCATGCAGGACTGGGGCACGCGCATTACCTTGGGCGGTAGCTTCGTTTCCAAATACCAGGACGACCAGACTATTATGGTGATGCAGCAGCAGGACGACGGCATGCATCAGTATAAAATAGGTCTGCCCAAGAACGTGGGTTCGGCGGCTGCCCGTCTGAATGTGGAGAGCAATGGTTTTACAATCGGTGGTGAATATGTTTATAAAGCCAATGACCCTTCGGGTGAAAACGGCTATATCTTCCGTCCCGGTCAGGCGTTGTTGTTGAATGCCGGTTACTCCACGCGTGGTTTCGGTATATTGTTGCAGGCCAAGAGCGTGGACAATATGGGTTACCGTGCCGACCGTACCGAACAGGGCAATTTCGGCCTTATCAACTATATGCCGGCACTGACCCGCCAGCATGCCTATAGTCTGGCCTCGCTTTATCCCTATGCCTGCCAGTCGCTGGGTGAGGTGGCGTTTCAGGCCGACGTGCAATATAAGTTTAAGCGCGGAACGGCCTTGGGCGGCAAATACGGGACTGACTTAAAGGTGAACGCCAGCGTGGCTTTCGCTCCCGAAAGAACCGATATAACTAGTGCGCCGGGTGCATTGACGCCTGATCCGGGAACATACGGATACAAGACCAAGATGTTCCACATGAATGCCGATGAGGTGTATTTTATTGACGCCAACTTGGAAATCGCCCACAAGTTCAACAAGAACTTCAAGATGACCTTGATGTATATGTTCGAACGCTACAATCAGGAAGTGGTGGAAGGGCACGGCGAACCCAAGGCGTATATCCACACCGTGGTGGGTGACTTTACCTATATGTTCCTTAAGAAACACGCCCTGCGTCTGGAACTGCAATACCTGCACACCAAGCAGATAGAGCAGGATTGGCTGATGGGAACTTTGGAATATACTTTCGCTCCCAATTGGTTCGTGTCGGTTTCCGACCAGTGGAACGTGGGCAACAACGACAAGGATATGCGTCTGCACTACTACTACGTGTCGGCGGGCTATATCCACGATGCCACCCGTATCTCGCTTTCGTATGGTAAAATCCGCAAGGGTATCATGTGTGCGGGCGGGGTATGCCGCGAAATGCCGGCCTCGAACGGGGTGATGCTTACCATGAGTTCTTCGTTCTAATTTAAAAAAAAGCATTCATGAAAACGATAAAGTATATAGGCGGTTTGGTTTTGGTAGGCTTGTTGGCCGGTTTTATTTCCTGCGACAAGATTAAGGACGGCAATCGCTTGATAGACCAAGGCGTTGTTGAGGTAAAGAGCAATCGGTGCGTGTTGTTGGAAGACTATACTGGCGTAAGATGTGTTAACTGTCCGGAGGCGGCCGAAGAAATCAAGACCTTGCAGGCGGCTTACGGCAACAAGTTGGTGGTTGTCGAGATGCATCCCAAGGGGATGGTTAGTTCAACACTTCCGATAGACGATGATCCTGATTTGCGTACGGAAATCGCGCAGACTTATGCTACGGCATTTCAGATAAACAGCCTTCCCACAGGTTTGGTTAACCGTGGGGGAAAGTTGAATTGGCAATCGTGGAGCGGTGCGATTAAGGAAGTGTTTGACGATACAACCTCCGATTACGTAAATCTGGCGGCTTCGGTCAAGGTGAGCGGTTCGAGTGTGCAGGTAAATGTGAACGGTAATTTTAAAAAGGATTATCTTGAAAACGGAGATATCAATGTGATCGTGATGTTGGTGGAAAACAATATCGTAACGCAGCAGGAGGGTCTCAATGGACAACATTTTAAGGAATATGTGCATAATCATGTTCTGAGAACCGTTGTCAGCGATGATGTTTGGGGCGACAAGATAGCGGATGCAACACCCACGGAAGGAACCGATTTTACAAAGCAATATACAGCTACCGTTAGTGGGGAATGGAAGGTGCAAGATCTTGCCGTGGTGGTTGCGGTGGTGAATGCAAGTACACGTAGTGTGCTGCAGGCTGCTTATGCACATATACAGTAATCAATAAACCAATAAACAAAATAAAAATGAAAAAGATTGTCGTTTCGATAGTAGCCGTTTTGGCAAGCATGGGCTTGGCATTGGCTCAGCAAACCTTTAAGATGGAAGTTAAAGGAGGCAACACCATTACAGAGGGAGAAACTATAGAACTGGATTCTTTAGCTTTACGTCTGGTGATTTCCAACACGTCTTCCGAAGAATTGAGTCTCCAGCCGGTTTTTAATACTGATTTGGTGCCGGAAGATGTTGCGATACCTCAATTTTGTGCAAGGCAATGTTTTGGAAGTATAAGTGATATTGATCCTTTGGAAATTGAAGCGAACGGTTTCTTGGGAAAAGATGAAGACGTGCATCTTGCCATCATACCGCTGAAGGATTACGATTCGGTAGTTATCGGCTGTACTTTTACAGATACCAAAACCAATGAGAGCCTGAATTTTAAAGTTAAGTTCGTTCCCAAAAAAGAAGTTACGGCCATCGAACGCAACGAACTGGCCGGTGTGAGCGTTTATCCCAATCCCGCCAACGGCGTGTTCAACCTCAATGTTCCCGCCCGTGCCAATGTGGAAATCTTTAACGCCAACGGTCAGGTGGTAAGGCAGATGGAAGTGGCCGCCGGCTTGACTTCCATGCAGCTTGACAATGCCGGTATCTACTTTATCCGCGTGCGCGCCAACGGCAAGGAAGCCGTAAAACGCGTGGTGGTACGGTAGTTCTCCATTCGGATTATAAGGAAGGCTCGGCACCGCCGGGCCTTTTTTCGTATATTCGCATTATGTTGAACCTTATGAAGAACAGGGTTTGTAAACGGGCGTTCCTATTCCTGGCGTTTCTGTTCTGTTGGCTTGGGGCGATGGGGCAGAACGGGCCGAGAACGCCTTTGGATTATCTCTATTGCGCTGCCGAGTCCACGTTGGACAAGACGAGAGACGCCTATTCGCTGCCGTGGTATATCCGGCAAGTGCCTCAAAAGGATTTTGCCGCCTTGGATGCCAACGGGTTTTACCGCGACGCGCTTACCGGCTACGGCGGGGCGGTGTTTATCGATAAACGCGACAATACGGTTATCCTTACCCATTTCGCCACCGAAACGGCTTCGACCGACATTCTGGATATACTCGCGGATGCCCGGATTGCCGGCGTGGAATGGCTGTCGTGGCCGGTTCACAAGGTGGCCGAGGTGGTACGGGACTCGCAGTCGGTGCGGGAAATGCGGGCGTTCGGCACGCAATATCCCTCTGCCCGCAAGTTCTATCAGATGGTAAAGGAGCATTGGAAAGGCTTTAGAATCGAGAATACAGGCCATTCGTTGGGCGGCAACCTGACCCAGCTTATTTCCTACGAATACGGCATTACCGGGGTTACATTCGACCCGGCCGGCATCGGGGTGTCGGTATGTCTGGATCCGGCCAAGAAAGAGAACGCCAAGTACGTGACCAACTATAAGATATGCCGTTCGCTGATCAGCGCGGCAAGCACCACGGGCCAGCGTATCGGAAAGACCGTAACCATCTATCCTTCCGATGGCAACAAACTTTCGGGAACCATGGCGCACGGAGTGCTTGACATTTATGATTTGGCCATGAACAAGAACACCGGCTATTTCAAGACGCTGGAGGAAGTGGCCGAAAGCCTTTGGAAGAACAACGGCACGGTAATGGAATGGCGGTTGACCGAGAAATATAAGCCCACAGTGGTGGAAGTGCCGGTACGGGAGAAATTCGGAACCTATGAGGAATATCTGGCCTATATGAGGGCGGAATATGAAGAACCCGAGGATTCCTTGCCGGTGGCAGGCGAACAGCCGGAAAAACGGATAAGCAAGATTCTGCGCCTGCTCAAGGAAACGGACTTGTTGAAGATGGGCGGGGAGCGGTTGATGGACCACTAGTCTGATATGCGAAAATGTGAGAATGATAATGTTGAAAAATTGATATGGTCGCATGGAACGGTAATGTGGAAAGTTTTATTTATAGAGTTATCAGTGAAATGTTTTAAAAGCCCCTATAATATTATAACATTTTTAGTAACTTTGCAAGTCATGATGCGTATGCTGGGAAAATGGAAACACATGAGAAATTGTCGCTTGACGAGTTCAAGCGTATATTATATGGCCAAGAGAGGATAGTTTTTCAGGACAGGGCTAAAATAACCGCCTGTCACGAATTTCTAAAGGATTTTGCCAAAGACAAGGTGATTTACGGCATCAATACCGGCTTCGGGCCGATGGCGCAATGGCGCATCGACGACAGTCATCTTAAGGAACTTCAATACAACATTATCCGCAGCCACGCCACCGGGGCGGGCAGGCCTTTGCCCGAACTCTGCGTGCGCGCTGCCATGATTGCCCGTGTACAGACATTCGTGCAGGCACATTCGGGCGTGAGTCCGCAAATGTTGGAAGTGCTGGTCGATTTTATCAACGCCGGCATCGTTCCCGTGGTTCCCGAGCACGGCAGTGTGGGAGCCAGCGGCGATTTGGTGCAGTTGGCCCATATCGCCCTTGCCCTGATAGGCGAAGGCGAGGTCTTTTACCAAGGCAAACGGTGCGACACGGCGGACGTGCTTAGGGAAACCGGCATAAAGCCTATGGAAATCGGTGTTCGCGAGGGACTGGCCGTAACCAACGGCACGGCGGTGATGACAGGTATCGGCCTCACCAACCTCTTTGTCGCGCACAGGCTTTTCCGTTGGGCGGTAATGGCCTCGGTGATGGTGAACGAGGTGGCTTCCTCTTACGATGATCTGATGTCGGAGGTGCTCAACGGGCTCAAAGGCCATAAGGGACAGCAGGCTGTGGCGGCGTTGATGCGGAAATATGCCGAGGGAAGCCGTTGCCTGCGTAGCCGGAGCGAGGAACTCTACGGAAATAATTCCGAGCAGGTGTTCAAGGCCAAGGTGCAGCCGTATTATTCCTTGCGCTGCATTCCGCAGATTCTGGGCGCGGTGTACGATACGATGGCTCATACCGAACAGGTGCTGGAGGCGGAATTGAATTCGGTGGATGACAATCCGATCGTGGATCCGGCCACCAAAAACGTTTATCACGGCGGCAACTTCCATGGCGATTATGTGTCGTTCGAAATGGACAAGCTCAAGATTGCCCTCACCAAGATGACCATGCTGGCCGAACGCCAGCTCAATTACCTTTTCCACGACCGTATCAACGGCATACTTCCGCCTTTCGTGAATATGGGCGTTTTGGGGCTGAATTACGGCATGCAGGCTTCGCAGTTCACCGCAACCTCCACCACGGCCGAGAGCCAGACGCTCTCGAATCCGATGTATGTGCATTCGATTCCGAACAACAACGACAATCAGGATATCGTGAGCATGGGTACCAATTCGGCACTATTGTGCCGCCATGTATTGGAAAACGCGGGACAGGTGCTTGCCATTCACTTTATGGCGTTGGCGCAGGCGGTGGATTGCCTGAAGGCGGCGGAAAACCTGGCTCCCGCCACCAAAAAG
This sequence comes from Bacteroides sp., assembly GCA_023662825.1. GTDB lineage: Bacteria > Bacteroidota > Bacteroidia > Bacteroidales > P3 > Pullibacteroides. Next base: position 247,385 of record JAMPIH010000001.1, on the reverse strand, counting down.
GTGTACGACAGGGTGCGCGCCATCGTGCCCGCCTTCAAGGAAGACACGCCCAAATACCGGGAGATAGGGCGATTGCAGGAACTGCTGATGGAAAGCGATCCGGCATAAACGAGGAAAATTCAATAAAATAGACAATGAAATATGCTTTGGTGACAGGAGGTTCGCGGGGAATAGGACGGGCTGTTTGCTTGCAGTTGGCTAAAATGGGGTATCCCGTTATTGTCAATTATGTTTCCAACCGGGAGGCGGCAGAGGAGACGAAACGGTTGGTAGAAGACCAGGGTGGCAGCGTTGAACTTCTGCCTTTTAATGTAGCGGATGCATCTGCCGTGGATACCGCGATAGAATCTTGGTTTGATAACCATAAGGACGATGAAATTACGGTGTTGGTAAATAATGCTGGAATCAGACAGGACAATCTGATGGTTTTTATGAATAACGACCAGTGGAACCGTGTAATAGATACAAATTTGAATGGTTTCTTTTACATCACCCGTCGTTTGTTGAAAAGTATGCTTACCCAGCGATATGGTCGCATCATCAATATTTCTTCTTTGTCAGGGCTGAAGGGTATGCCGGGGCAGGTTAATTATGCGGCAGCCAAAGCGGCATTGGTGGGAGTGACGAAAACGTTGAGTATGGAGGTTGGGAGTAGGAAGGTTACGGTAAATGCCGTTGCTCCTGGCTTTATAGTAACGGATATGATAGGAGATTTACCGGAAGAATACAAGGAACAAATGAAAAAGCTTATTCCCCTCGGACGTTTCGGGAAGCCGGAGGATGTGGCGGCATTAGTCGGTTTTTTGGCTTCGGAAGATGCTGGGTACATTACCGGACAGGTTATTTCGGTAAATGGGGGGCTTTATTAAAACAGGAGATTTTAGAATGAGAAGAGTTGTTGTAACGGGTATGGGTATTTGGTCTTGTATCGGTACAGGCTTGGAGGAAGTATCCAAGTCTTTGTACGACGGAAGGTCTGGGATAGGTATTGACCCTATTAGAAAAGAAGCGGGTTACCGTTCTTCTTTGACAGGTATCGTCCCGCACCCGCAATTGAAAGGTTTGTTAGATCGTAGAATGCGAATTGGGTTGGCAGAAGAGGGTGAATATGCCTATATGGCAACCCTGGAGGCCTTGAAAACAGCGGGTTTGGAGGTTGATTACTTTGAAAAACAAGAAGCGGGTATTTTCTATGGCAATGATTCTTCGGCAAAAGCCGTGATAGAAACGCACAAAACAATAGAATCCAAACGGGATACCATGCTGGTCGGTTCGGGTGCTGTTTTTCAGGCAATGAACAGCACGGTAAGCATGAATCTGGCTACTATTTTCAAATTGAGGGGCGTCAATATGACGATTAGTGCGGCTTGTGCCAGTGGATCCCATTCAATAGGATTGGGGTATATATTTATTAAGCAGGGACTGCAAGATATGGTGCTTTGTGGTGGGGCTCAGGAAACGAATCTTTATTCAATGGGCAGTTTTGATGCATTGAGTGCCTTTTCAATCCGGATGGATAATCCATCTGGCGCCTCACGTCCGTTCGATGCTTCACGTGATGGGTTGATTCCAAGTGGTGGTGCAGCCAGTTTGATATTGGAGGAATATGAACATGCCAAAAGACGAGGAGCTCCAATATTGGCGGAAATTATAGGTTATGGTTTTTCTTCCAATGGAAAGAATATATCGCAACCAGATGATGAGGGCTGCAAAGTGGCCATGTTTCGTGCAATACAAGATGCCGGGTTGTCGGTTTCGAATATCGATTATGTGAATGCCCATGCTACATCAACCCCACAGGGAGATGCTATGGAAGCGATGGCTTTGAGTAAGATCTTCGGTTCCGTACATACCCCTATTAGTTCAACAAAGTCTATGACAGGGCATGAATGTTGGATGGCGGGAGCCAGCGAGGTGGTATATTCCATTTTGATGATGCAACACGATTTTATCGCTCCGAATATCAATTTTGAAAAACCTGATGAATACTCGGCACAGCTCAACATAATAAACCGGACCCAAGAAGCCAGATTATCGACGGTTTTGTCGAATTCTTTTGGCTTCGGAGGAACTAACAGTGCCTTGGTAATAAGAAAAGCATAGGAGAAGGACCAAATTATGCGACAAAATGTTGTCATAGTGGGAGGGGGTGTCTCAGGGCTTGTTGCCGGGATATATGCTTTGCAAGCGGGTTTTGAGGTCGATATTTATGAAATCAATGGTGTTTCAGGAGGTATGTGTGCGCAATGGAGACGACAGGGAATAGTTTGTCCCAATGCGATAAATTGGATGATGGGTTTTAGACAAGGAAGTAGTTTACATACTCTTTGGGAGAATGTTGGAGTGATGGATGAAGAATCGGAGTTCTTAAAACTTGAATATATTTCAGCCGTTCCTGATGGTCAAGATGGATATCTTTATGCGTATAGTGATTTGAATCGGTTTAGAGACGAATTGTTAACGATTTCACCAGACGATGAAGTTGGTATATTGAATTTGATGCGGGCTATTGAACTGTACAGAGGTTATTCCATTTATGCGGAGAAACCGGAAGAAATGATGACTCCTATAGATAAAGCTATAGCTTTTTTGCCGCATATTCGTGCAGAAAAGAAGGTTTTGTTTAAAGACAAGAGTGTTGCAGAATATGTGAAAGAATTTCAATCACCTCTTATTAGAAAATTATTATTGTCTGTTTTGCCTGATGCGAGACTGAATGTGCGGATGTTGTTAAATTGGCTTGCGTCAAGTGCCAATGAAGATATTGCTGTTCCTTTGTCTGGTTTTTTTTGTATGACACGAAAAATCGAACGCAAGTTTTTGGCATTGGGAGGCAAATTGCATCTTGCTACTCCTGTTAAAAGAATTGAGATAAAAGACGATTCGGTGACAGGACTCTTGTTGAAAGACGACGAGTTTGTAAAGGCGGATTATGTTGTTTCGACAGTAAGTCCAGATATACTGCTTAACGAACTATTAGATTCTCGTTATCAAGATGGCTACTTTGAACAACGGTTGAATGCGGTCTCCAATTTTTATACGCCAAGTATGACGTTGATTAATTTGGCGTGTCGGATGAAAGGAACGATTCCGCATACTTTGGTTGTGGAAACCGCTTTTGCATTATTAAAGATTAAGCACTATTCGTTTTCAATAGAACAAAGTACAGGAAAAAACTTGTTACAGGTTTTTTTGCAAGATCAAGAATATGATAAATGGGTGGCATTAAAATCAAGGTCAGAGGAAGCTTATAGGGAAAAAAAAGAATCTTTGGCGCGTCTTGTTGTTCAAGAGGTGGAATCTGTATACCCAGAATTGAAAGGTGGTATAGAAATACTTGATGTCGCTACGCCGTTGACTTTGCAGAGGTATTGTCATTCGTATAAAGGGGCGTATTTGGCATTCTGTCCGCTTGTGCAATTGCCGAGGAGAGAGAATCATCCCGGAACTATTTCAGGAATCGATAAATTGTTTGTTGCGGGCCAATGGGCCTTTCAAGAAGGAGGTTTATCAATGGCGGCAATTTCCGGAAAGTTTGCAGTGCAGCGAATTTTATATAGAAAACAAAGATTGTTAAACCTTAAAAAATAGATTGTCATGACGAGAGAAGAAATCGAAAACGCAGTGAAAGAGTTTTTGGTAAACGAATTTGAAATTGAAGAAAGCAAAATTACGATGGATGGTAACCTAAAGGAAGATATAGGTATCGATTCTCTTGATTTTGTGGATATTGTAGTTATTGTGGAACGTAAGTTCGGATTTAAAATCAATCCGGAAGAAATGGCGGGTGTAACCACGCTTTCGCAGTTCTGCGATTACATCGAAAATAAAGTGAGCAATAAATAATGCAGCAAGAAACGCGGCAATGGAAAGGCGTTACCCAAGGAGGAAAAATAGGGCAGGGAACGCTGATGTGGTTAGTGTCAAAGATTGATCCGGTATCAATCTATTGGCTGCTATGTTGCATTGTTCCATTTTATATGCTTTTCAATAAAAAAGCCTTCCGAGCTGTGTATCGTTATTTTCGAAGGATGGAATATCCTGTTTGGAAAACCTTGCTTAAGACATATCGCAATCATGTGCTGTATGCCCAATGCATGCTCGATAAATTTTCTGTTTATATGGGGAATTCGAGTTTTTTTGACTTTGGAGTGCAAGGAGAAGATGATGCGAAGCAAAGTGTTTGTGAAAATCGAGGTTTGATTATTGTGAGTTCGCATGTGGGCAATTTTGAATTGACGGGTATGCTTTCACAAATCTCTCAACAACAAGATGTCTTTACATTGTTTCAAAAGCGGAATCGAAAATTTTATATCATGGTTTATGGTGGAGAAACACCTGTTATACAAACCCAGAGACAGAAAGTACTTGCAAAAAGGGGTATTACTCTGATATATGCCAAGAAGGACATGAGCCACATGCTTGTAGTAAAGAATGCCCTAGAGGAAGGAGGAATTGTTGGTATAACATGCGACCGTTTTGAAGGAAGCCTTAAGTATGAAACTTGTCGGTTACTTGGCTCCGAGGTGAAATTTCCCATACATGCTTTTGCCATGGCAGCTCATTGCCGGGTGCCGATACTTTCTGTCTTTTGTATGAAAGCGGGTCGACGTAGGTATCAAGTGTATTTTAAGTTGCTCACAGAGGATAGGGACACATCGGTCAAGGTGTCGGAGCAAATAAAGAGAAATGTTCATGCTTATGTTCGGATGTTAGAAGAACGTTTGCATGACTATCCGGAACAGTGGTTTAACTTTTTTGAGTTTTGGAACAAATAAACATAGGAGGATAACAAATGAACGACAATAGGGTAGTGGAAAGTACGCAGCAGAGGGTTAAAAAGATGAAAGCTTTGGAAGCCCAACGGCTTGCCCATGAAATATCTTTCGGACCGGTGATTTTTCAAATCTCGCGATTAATGGTGAAATGGGGCATCTTTCAAATGCTCATCGACGCAAAGGATGGTCTGACGTTGGAGGAGATAGAGAAAAAGACGGGCTTAACCCCTTATGCTGTGCAGATACTGATTTATGCTTCATTGACGGCAGGTACGGTTCTGTGCGATGAGACAGGACGTTATACCACATCCAAGGCGGGATGGTTTTTACTTAACGATCCCTTGGTAAAAGTGGATATGGGAATGGTTCACAATGTAATTTACAAGGGATTGTTCCATTTGGAAGAAACATTATTGACAGGAGAACCGGTTGGGTTGCGGGAAGTTTTTGGCGATTACACGACCATTTATGAAGCCTTATCCAGTTTGCCACCTCAGGTTCAGAAAAGTTGGTTCGACTGGGATCATTATTTTTCGGATCAGTCTTTCGGTCAGGCTTTACCCATCGTGTTTGCCAATCGTCCCAAAACATTGTTGGACGTAGGGGGCAATACTGGAAAGTTTGCGCTCCGATGTGTGGATTATGATAAAGAGGTTAGGGTTACAATTGTCGATTTGCCGCAACAATTGGGTTTGATGAAGGATTTTGTGGCGGGGAAGCCCGGGTGTGAGCGTATTTCGGGACATCCCGTCAATCTTTTGGATCAGTCTGTCAAGTTGCCTATAGGGTTTGATGCGGTGTGGATGAGTCAGCTTATTTCCGCTTTTTCCGAAGAAGAGGTAACGAGAGTATTGGCTCGTGCGGCGGAAGCCATGGCGGTTGATACCCCGCTTTATATCAACGAAACTTTATGGGATCGACAGCGTTTTGATGTAGCCTCCTATTGCTTGACACAGACTACGGCTTATTTTGCGTGTTTAGCCAACGGAAACAGCAAGATGTATCATTCGAAAGACCTTTTGCGTTGCATCGGGAATGCCGGCTTGAAGGTTGAAACCATATACGATGGTTTGGGAAAGGGGCATTCGCTCTTGGTTTGCAAGAAATGTTGCTAATAAATCGACGATGGAAACGAAAGTGAAATACGAAGAGGTGCCGATAGAAAGCATTATTCCGCAACGTCGCCCATTTATTATGGTCGATAAATTGCTGGACGTTTCTGAAAATTCGGCGGACACGGAATTGTTGATTGGCCGTGATAACATTTTTGTGGAAAACGGTTGTTTTGTCGAGTCGGGAATGATAGAGCATATGGCTCAGACTTGTGCGGCGGGGATGGGCTATGTTGCCATTCATTCCCTGCAGGATAGGGTAAGGATAGGCTTTCTTTCGGCCATTCGTGGTTTGCGGATAAACAGATGTCCTAAAGTGGGGGAGGTTTTGCATACCCATATTTCCATTGAGGAACAATTTATGGGAGTAGTACTTGTAGGAGCGATATCTTCTGTTGGAAATGAAGTTGTTGCCGAAGGAAAGATGAAAATTTTTATCACGGAGACCGATGAAAACAATCCTTGAAAAAAGAACGGCTTTGAACGCTTCTACCGAATTTAGTGTACGTTTCAGCGAAGTGGATTCGATGGGGATCGTATGGCATGGCAATTATGCGTTGTATTTCGAAGATGCTCGTGAAGCGTTCGGCAAGAAATATCATATCGGATACCATGACATTCTGAAATCCGGATATGGTGCTCCAGTTGTGGAAATGCAGATTAGTTACAAAAGAGCGATGCCTTATGGAACAATGGCACGGGCTATTGCTTTTTTTGTGAATACGGTGGCGGCAAAAGTGATCTTTGAATATGAAATCAGGAGTATGGACGACAATATCCTTCTGGCAAGCGGCCGTAGCGTACAGGTCTTTATTGATGATAAAGGCCAGCTGGTTTTGTTTAATCCCGACTTTTACAAAGTTTGGAAAAAGAAGAATGGTATACAATGAAAGTGTTGGGCGACAATATCATTTCTTCGTTGGGGTTTACTGCAATCGACAATTACATGGCTGTACGCTCTGGAGTCTCTGGTTTGTGTCTGCACACGTGTCGGGATTTGCCTGAACCTTTTATGGCATCGTTGATAGACAAAGATCGTCTTAGATCCGAGTTCTCCCATCTCCTGCAGGTAGATGCTCCATATACGGATTTGGAAAAGGCTGCCATTCTTTCTGTTTACGATGCCAACAGCCGATGCAAGGTGGACTTGGCTTCACCGAAAACACTTTTTATATGTTCCACTACAAAGGGAAATGTCGGAATGTTGGAAGAAGGTTTCTCTTTTCAATCAAACGAACCATCTTCCGTATTCCTTTGGAAAATGGCGGGAACAGTAAGCCGTTTCTTTAAGAATCCCAATAAGCCAATTGTTGTATCGAATGCCTGTATATCGGGACTTGCCGCAATCATAGAGGCGAAACGGATTTTAAAAACGGGGATTTATCACCATGTTGTAGTGGTGGGTTGTGATATTCTGTGTCGGTTTATCATTTCCGGCTTTCAATCGTTTAAAGCGCTTTCGTTAAAAAAGTGCAGGCCTTTTGATATTGGACGCGATGGTTTGAATTTGGGAGAAGCTGCGGCGACTATGATACTGGGAGATTCCGATAAGGAGGAAATGGGTGGCGTTTTGGCTGGAGCTATTTGTAACGATGCTTGTCATATTTCGGCTCCATCCCGAACAGGAGAGGGCCTCTTTAGAACGTTGAGCCATATTTTGAGGGGTGTTGGTAAAAAGGATATCGCTTTTATCAATGCGCATGGAACAGGTACGCTTTACAACGATGATATGGAGCAGAATGTAATTATCAGGGCAGGATTGGAAAATGTGCCGGTCAATTCGTTAAAACCGTTTTTTGGCCATACATTGGGTGCGGCGGGTCTTGTGGAAAGCATAGTGTCGTTACACGCTTTAAACGAAGGCTTCGTACTGAAAAGTCCGGAGTTCACGCAAGGAAGATTCAACCTTGACATATGTCGGGAAAACAGGAAAACAGACAAGAAATATTTTGTCAAGATGCTGTCCGGTTTTGGCGGTGTGAACGCCTCCGTTTTATTCACCAAGAAAGAACAACCGTCAGCGGGAAATGAATAGGACAATGGAGTTGTATATAGCTAGGCATATAAATTTTGCCTTTTCCTCGGAACAGGAAATGACGGAACATTACCGTTCTTTGGGAATAAATTACCCGAAGTTCTTTAAAATGGACGCCCTTTCCAAAATGGGATTTCTGGCAGCGGAAGAATTGTTGCAGGGGGGCGATTCAAAAGAAGAAACAGCGGTTGTTTGTTTTACCGGTGCGGCCTCTTTGCAAACGGATATCGAATATCAGAAAAAGATACAGAATAAGGATGAATTTTTTCCTTCTCCTTCTGTATTTGTATATACCCTTCCGAATATCGTATTGGGTGAAATCGCTATCAGACATGGTCTTCATGCAGAAACCTCCTGTTATATAATGGACAGTGCGGATGCGGAAATGATGGTGAAAACAATATGCCGTCTATTTGCTGATGCGGATGAAGTCTCTCAGGTATTAGTGGCATGGATAAACCAGCATGGAAGAGGAGAGGTAAGTATGGCATTGGTAGGACGTAAGGGAAACATTTTATTCTGTGAAAAAGCTTTAAACGAAATCATTAAACACTAAAAAATATGAAAGGCGAATTGGTTTTAGAATTGAAAAAAGAGATTATCGAGGCTTTGAATCTTGAAGATGTAAAGCCCGAAGATATTAATGATGCCGCTCCCTTGTTTGAAACAGGTCTGGGTTTAGATTCCATCGATGCCTTGGAACTGATAGTGTTGATGGAGAAGAATTATGGTATCAAACTGGCGGATGCAGAACAGAGCCGTTCCGTTTTTCAATCGGTAAATACGATGGCTGATTATATCATGGCGAACCGTACGAAATAAACACAGCATGGAACCGAGGATTGTTATCAGTGGCATGGGGATTGTTTCGGCTTTGGGTGCAGGGCTGGAAAGTACGATGCGCGCGCTTCGTGAATCAAAATCCGGAATTGCGGACATTGCATATCTGGCAACCTCACATCAGAATTTTCCCGTCGGCGAGGTCAAATGGACAGATGAGCAAATGATGGAGATGTTGGGTATCGTGAAAGAAACACCGCATACACGTACATCACTCATGGGGACGATAGCCATCAAAGAAGCTTTGCGACAGGCGGGAATAGATGTTTTTTTCGAATACAGGGACCGATTGGCGTTTATTAATGGAACAACGGTAGGAGGCATGGATAAGACCGAACGGTATTATCTTGATTTCGAAAAAACAAACGAGTATGATGCCTATATTTCCATTCATGATTGTGGGAAATGCAGCGAAATCATTGCGGATAATTCTGGGGTTGATTTCTACCAAATACAAACTATCTCGACAGCTTGTTCCTCAGCTGCCAATGCAATTTTGACGGGAGCCATGTTGCTAGAAAACGGTGTGGCGGATATGGTAGTGGCCGGAGGTTGTGAGTGTCTTACCCGTTTTCATCTCAATGGGTTCATTACGTTGAAAATTTTGGATACGGTTCCCTGCAGGCCGTTTGATGCGAACAGAAATGGTATCAACCTAGGAGAAGGCGCGGCGTATGTCGTGATGGAAACAGAAGAACATTTCTATAAACGGATGCCTACGGGAAAGGTGCGGCCTTTGTGTTTGTTGTCGGGTTATGCCAATACTTGCGATGCTTATCATCAGACGGCTTCGTCTCCGCAAGGGGATGGCGCGTTTATGGCGATGCGTCAGGCGTTGGGAAAGGCGGGACTGCAACCAGGGCAGATAGATTATATCAATGCGCATGGAACGGGAACGGTTAACAACGATTTAAGCGAAGCAGCCGCCATTGTCAGGGTGTTTGGAGAGAAGATTCCTCCGGTTTCTTCAACCAAAGCATACACAGGGCATACAACCAGTGCGGCCGGGGGAATAGAAGCGGTTGTCTCAATTTTGGCTTTGCAAAATAATTTTATTCCGGCCAATCTCAATTTTGCCAATCAGGCGGAAGATATACCGTTTAAACCGCAACAAGAAGGTGAATGTCCGAATGCACCTTTGGTACATGTACTGTCTAATTCTTTCGGATTTGGCGGTAATTGCACCTCCTTGGTTTTTTCAAAATATAGTTGGAGTGAAAAATAAAATCTACATACAGTCGGCAGCCCATATTTCGGCTCAGAAGCCGCTTTCCGAGACATGGATGGAAACACCACAGGCTCCTGTCTCAGAAACATGGGAGGTGGATTACAAAGAGTATTTGGCTCCCAATGTGGCCAGACGCATGGGAAAACTGTTGAAACGGGCGTTGGTTTGTTCTCGTGTGGCTATGGAACGGGCGCATGTCGATTGTCCTGATGCCATTATTTCGACAACGGGGTTGGGGTGTATCATGAATACAGAGGTGTTTCTGGATGCAGAAGAACGGAATGGAGAGAATTTATTGAATCCAACGCCCTTTATGTTGTCTACCCACAACACGATAGGATCGACCATTGCAATAGACACGCATTGTAAAGGATACAATACCCATTATTCACAAAAGTTCGTTTCTTTCGATTGTGGATTATTGGATGCCTGTATGCAACTACAAAGAGAAGAGATCAACACGGTGCTTTTGAATGGAAACGATGAATCTTCTCCTGTTTTCGATAAAATCCTGCGTCATCTGGATCAATGGAACTTCAAGGTTCCTTGGTTCAAAGGAGAATCGGCAATCAGCATGGTATTGAGTAAAAAAGAGCAATCTTCAAGTCTGTGTCGGATTGATGATATGATGATGTGTTGTCGAATGTCCAATGATAAGTTGAAAAAAGAATTGGAGGAGTTTCTAAATCGGAACGGTTGTTGCTTGTCAGAATTGGATGCACTTTTTGTGGGCTTGAATGGACACGAGAAGAACGACAGGGTATATTTTGAATGGGCAGAGAACATATTTTCTCGCCTGCCGTTAGTATATTACAAACATCTGTTTGGTGAACATTACACGATGTCGGGCATGGGATTGTATGTTGCGGCAATCTGTTTGAGTCGGGGGATGGTTCCAAATCATTTGATTTTGAATAGTCAAGATACATTGACGGGATTAAAACGGGTATTGTTTTGTAACCATTCGGCAGACAGAGAATACTCGTTTGTATTGTTGGGCAGTAAAAATAGGGAGATATGATGAAAGTGATTTTTTGGGGAGTAATTCAGGCTGTATTTTTGGCTGCTGGACAAGTGTCCTTGAAAATGGCGTTGGAACGGATTCAAACCTTTCAGTGTACGTGGAACTGGTTGGGCGGGGTTTTAAGGAATCCATACCTCCTACTTATGGGGATATGTTTTACAGCATCTGGGTTGCTATGGTTGTATATGTTGCGTCGTTTTCCGTTTTCGGTGGCATATCCTGTAACCAGTTTGGCTTATGTGTTTGGTATTATAGCGGCCATTTTGGTCTTTCATGAAAATGTTTCGTTGATTCGTTGGGGTGGTGTATGTTTGATTATGTTTGGTGTGTTTTTGGTTACCGGCACTGGTGCTGCACAAGAAAGGATACAGGTAAGTGTACTTAAACAAAAACAGATGGAAACGAGTTTGGCGGTTTCGGCTAAATTGATTTCTAGTATGGTATGCGATTTTGAACAAATCAAATACTCATCTCTTTTAGAAGGGGAAACTGTTTTAAAGGGACGTATGTATTATCGTTCGGAGGGCTTAAAAGACAAGGACAATCGGTCTGTTTCCTTGCGATGGGAGTATGAAGATGGTTTGGCCTTTGTCTTTTCGGATGGAAAAACACAGGTATCGTTTCCTAATGGCAAATCGGGAAACAGCATGAAGGCAAGCCGTTTCTTTAAGGAAATTATCAATATGGTTTTAAATGCGGTAAGCGGGAAGATTGCCGTTGACTCCACCAAGTTTTCGGCTATATTCCAAATGGATGCCCAAAATTATTACATGGTTTTGACTCCGGTGCAGCGGGAAATAAAAAGTTGGATATCGTTGATTGAACTAAGTTTTGATTTGCGGGATTATAGTGGGAACGGGGTGGAGATAACGGATAAGAATGGAGACAAGATGATTATTAAATTGCTTCGTAAGCAAACTGGTGTGGAAATTGCGCCTGAAAAATTCTTAATTCAATGATTATGAAAGATTTGTGTCGGATTATGAGCAAGACTGAAGCAGGAGTCGGTTTGGAACGCAAATTTCGGGTTTGCGTACGTCTTAACGGAAATCATGCCATTTATGCGGCGCATTTTCCGGAAAAGCCTATTACCCCCGGAGTTTGCCTTATCCAGATCTGCAAGGAAATTATGGAACGGGAGGCAGGACATCCTCTTTTTGTCTCTTTGGTAAAAAACGTGAAATTCTTGCAGATTGTGGAGCCGGATAAAACTCCATTACTCGATTTTGTCTTTTCAAGCCAGGAAGAAGACATGACTTATGTGATGGGGACGGAGATTCTGGATGGTACCGGCGCTGTGATGGCCAAAATAAACCTTGTTCTTTGCAAAGAAAACATATAAGAAATGGCAAGGGTGGGTGTGGTTATTCCGGTTTTCAATCATGCGGCAAGAGTGGGTGCGGTTATTAATGGCGTTATTCCATATGGTTTGGATGTTTTTGTGGTGGACGATGGGTCGGTTGATGACGTAAGGTCTGTTTTGGCCGGATATGGAAATCGCATAGTCGTCTGTTCGTATCCGGAAAACAGGGGGAAAGGTTATGCGCTGCGGCAAGGATTCATGTTAGCCCAAAAGGCGGGTTGTGACCACGTCTTGACCATAGATGCGGACGGACAGCATCGTCCGGAAGATATTCCGTTGTTGCTACGGGAAATGCAACACTTTCCTGAAGCCTTGATTCTTGGTTCCCGATCTTTTACTCATAAGAATATGCCATCCAGGAATACCTTTGCCAATTGTTTTTCCAACTTCTGGTTTTGGGTGCAGACGGGTAAGAAAATCCCAGATACCCAGACGGGTTTCCGGATATATCCGTTGTGGCCGATGAACGGGATGAAATTCTTTACTTCCCGTTACGAGACGGAGTTGGAAATGTTGGTTCGGTTGGCCTGGAAAGGTGTCGGGATTGTTCCGGTCGAGGTTCAGGTTCATTATTTTTCAAAGCGAGAAAGGGTATCGCATTTTCGTCCGTTTCTTGATTTTTTGAGAATCAGCTTGTTGAATACCGTTTTCACACTGATGGCCTTTTTTTACGCTTATCCGAACAGATGGTTGCATGGCATAAAAAGAAATAGACGATGACTCGGTTTGTTTTATCTGTGTATGATTTTTTTGAATCGCGGAAACGGCTTTTGTTCGGTTTGTTACTATTGGTAACGGCAATGTGCTTTTGTTCGGTTTTCCGCCTCCGTTTTACAGAAGACATAACAGCTTTTCTACCGGGAAAATCTTTGGTTGAAAAACAGATCGATAGCCTTCCTTTCGGAATGGAAAATGCCTTGTTGGTGGGGGTGCGACAGAAAGACACCATAGACCCGAATCCAGAACAGATAAGTAGAGCGATAGAATATTTTCTTGAGAGTTTGCCGTATGGTGAAGGAACTCCCGTACAAAAAATAGTTGGTCAGGTGGATCCAGAACAGTGGAGTTCGTTGACCCGATGGTTTTTGGATAGATTGCCATTACTGCTTACAGAAAAAGATTATGCGTATTTTGATTCTGTTTTGTCTGTTCCATATGTCAAACAAAAAATGGAGGATAACCGCCTTCTGTTGCTTTCTCCTGCGGGTTTGGCGATGCATGGGATAATTTCTTCGGATCCGATAGGTTTCTCGGCGCCTGTTTGGCAACACTTGCAAGAAGTTCCCAATCGGAACGGATATGAGGTATATCAAGGTATATTGTTCTCTCCAGAGCGTCGAGAGGGCGTCATTTCGATAGAATCTGCATATTCGGTAAGCGATGTGGAAGGAAACACCTTGTTGTTGAAATTGATAGACAGTGTGGCCCGCCAAACGGAGGCATATTTTGACGACAATGTGAGTTTCCATACGTTTGGAGCGGCGGAGATAGCCATAACGAATACTAACCGCATTAAGAAAGACAGTGCGCTTTCCGTTGCGATAGCCATCACCCTTATTGTATCGGTATTGATATTCTCCATCTGGAGCGTACGCGGTATCCTGCTGATGGTGGTCTCTTTGGTGTTCGGTTGTTTGTTTTCTCTCGGTTTATTGGGGGTGTTTAAGAATGAAGTGTCTTGGATAGCCGTAGGAGCTTCCTCCATTATCATCGGCATAGCACTTAATTATCCGTTGCATTTGATTTTACATCATCGGCAGGGTGGCAATATCCGTGAAGTATTACGGGAAATGGTTCCTCCGCTCACCACAGGGAATATAACCACGGTTGTTGCATTTATGAGCTTGTTGCTTGTGGATGCACCTGCTATGCAGGATATGGGGTTGTTTGCTTCTTTTTTATTGTTGGGTGTCATTTTTTTTGTATTGTTTTTTTTGCCGCATATGCTTCCTTTTTGTTGCAAAAATGCAATCGAAGAAAAATCTGGGTTAAAAGATGACGGTATTCAATCAATCGTTTTTGCGTCGCGGCAGAAAAATGTTTACCGCAGAAGTCGTCTGTGGCTTATCATTGGTATTTTGGCAACTCTCATTTTGGGGATGTACAGCCAGAATGTATCGTTCGAAAGCGATATGCAGAAAATAAATTATATGACTGCGGGCCAACGGCAAGATATGAAACGATACGCCAACCAATCGGATATGTTTGCCGATTTGTTGCCGGATACAGTGGAACAGCAACATCGTCTGGAATTGTGGCGAAACTTAATCGCGGCACATAGTACATTGTTCGATTCGGTACAACAATTGGGAATAGAGGCTGGATTTAGTCAGGAGGCCTTTGCTTCGTTTTATCAAATTATACAAAAGGAATATCTGGTACAGGCGCCGTTTAATGCCAGAACTATGTTACAAACGATGGTTTCTAGTTTGGCGAACGATTTTAATTATGTGCTTTTTGTTTGCGGGTTCTTTGTTTTTGTATTCCTCTGCATTATGCTGGGTCGGGTCGAACTGGGAATTATTGCCTTTCTTCCGCTGACAATCGGTTGGATATGGATTCTAGGTATTATGGGGATGGCGAACATCCATTTCAATATAGTGAATATCATTCTTGCCACGCTTATTTTTGGTCAAGGGGATGATTATACTATTTTTATTACGGAGGGCTTGATGTATGAGCATGCGTATGGAAAAAAGGTGGTGAAACATTATAGCAAAAGCATCGTCTTGTCTTCTGTCATCATGTTTCTTGGAATAGGCGCGCTCATATTTTCCAAACATCCGGCAATGCGTTCTTTGGCGGAGGTTACGTTTATCGGCATGGGCGTGGTGGTACTGATGGCCTTCGTTATACCTTCGGTTATCTTTAAATGGCTGGTCAGTACAAGATACGAAAAGCGAAGAACTCCGATTACTTTAGTAAATCTTTTGGCTTCAATCTATTCCATCGTTGTTTTTGTATCTATTTCTTCGGTTGGTGTGTTGGTGGGTTTTTTCTTGTTTCGTATAGGTAAACCGACTGACAGGAAAAAAGAATGGTATCATAAGTCTGTTTATCGTGTGATGCGGTTTTCTCAAAGAAATATTCCCCGTATCAAAATAACGATACAGGGTTCGGAAAACTTACAGCGTTTAAATATAAAACCTTCGGTTATCATTTGTAACCATCATTCACAACTGGATCTGATGTGCGCGTTGGCTTTGCACCCGAAGTTGATAATACTTACAAAAGACTGGGTTGTCCGTGCACCAATTTATGGTAGTGTGAGTCGTTATGCAGATTTTTATTCGGTAAACGATAAGATGGAATCCACCTTGCCCAAGTTGGAGCAATTGGTTAAGAAGGGTTATTCGATTATGGTATTTCCAGAAGGTACTCGAGCGAAAGAAGGAAAAATAGAGCGCTTTCACAGTGGAGCATTTTATTTGGCTCAGTGCTTGGGATTGGATATTCTCCCGGTAGTGATGCATGGAAGCGGCCATGTCCTTCCCAAGCATGAGCACGTATTGCGAAAAGGAGAGATTCATATAAAGATTCATCCTCCGGTAGAGGTCGGTTCGACCATGCCGATAGAGGCGGCTCGTGAGATGAGAAACTTTTATAGGCAGGAATATGCAGCAATGGTTAAAGAAATAGAAACCGTTAGCTATTTTTTTGATACGGTTTTTTTGAACTTTGCCTATAAAGGAATGACTGTGGCGAAGGAGGTAAGAAAGGAGTATAAGCAACTCTGCAAAACTGGTAAGATGGACATGATGGTAAACAATGCAAAAGGCATTGTTTTTTTTGAAGAAAATGGATACGGGTTGTACAGCTTTTTTTACGCATTGGTTAACAAAGAAACTCAAGTGGAGGCTGTTTTCGTGGATAAAGAAAAGGCTCGGATGCTTTCTTTGTGCGCCATGAGACCAGAGAATTTAATGTGTAAATTTTAAAATAGAAGGATAAAACGATGTCAAAGCATGTTGTTATCATAGGAAGTGGATTGGGGGGATTGTCCTGTGGCTATATTTTAGCTAAAAAAGGATACAGAGTAACAATATTAGAAAAAAATGTCCAAATCGGAGGTTGTTTGCAAACCTTTGTGCGGGATGGCGTTAAATTTGAGACGGGAATGCATTACATAGGAAATATGGAAGAAAATCAAATACAACACCGTTTCTTTCGCTATTTTAACTTGATTAATTCGGTACAATTAAGCCGATTGGATGTAAATGGTTATGATGTGATTTCCCTTTCGGGGAAGCGTTATCCGATTGCGAATGGAGAAGATAACTTTATAGAGACACTTGCGCGATTTTTCCCAGAAGAAATAAAAAATATAAGGTATTATTGTGAATATTTGAATAAAATAACAGATTATTCAGTATTTTATAATCCAGAAGATCGTATGAATATTGGCAGTATTGCCAATTCAAAGTTTATGCTTAGCGTTAAAGATTTTGTTACCTCAGTGACGACAAATAAACTTCTCCAAGGAGTTTTTGTCGGTCAATCGCCTCTTTATGGAAGTGCAAATAAAACACCGCTTTATATACATGCCTTGGTTCATGATAACTACAATAAGAATGCTTTTCGTATTGTTGGTGGAAGCAGTTGTATTGCTGGATCATTGGCAGATTCGATAAGGGCAATGGGAGGTGAGATATATACCGGTCGGAAAGTCATTAAAGTGAATTGTGATAACGAAAAAGCAACAAGGGTAACAATAGAGGGTGAGACGGATGAATTAAGGGCGGACGTGGTGATTTCTGACATTCATCCGATTCGTTTATTGGAAATGTTGGATACATCGTTAATTCGTAATGTTTATCGTACACGTTTACGTAGTATAGAAAATACACCGGCTTGTTTTACGATATATATTCGCTTTAAAGATCGAACCTTACCCTACCAAAACTATAATTTGTTTCATAGTGATGTTGAAGATGTGTGGGCCGCTGACTTGAACTATAAAAAGCTTAAGTTTCCTGTAGGGTTTTTATATACACAGAATTGTTCTTCTATTAACCAAAAATATGCAGACGGAGGCGTTGTTTTTTCATATATGGATTTTAAAGAGGTAGAACGATGGAAAGGAACGCCTATTGGTCGTCGCGGGGCGGAATACGAAGAGTTTAAACGTCAAAAGGCAGAGATGTTGTTGGAAATGCTGGAGCGTCAACAACCGGGTACGCGGGCAGCGATTAAAAGCTATTATACATCTTCTCCGCTTACTTATCTAGATTATACAGGAACCGAAGAAGGTAGTATGTATGGGTATTTGATAGATAGTCACGATTTAATTGGGACAACGGTCATACCGCAGACGAAAATCCCCAACCTTTTCCTAACGGGGCAAAATACGAATATACATGGCATGCTGGGGGTTATGATTGGCGCGGTTCTTACCGCCCGAAACTTAGTGGATACTTCCGATATCATCGAATTGTTACATGAAAGATAGATTCAATAAAAATTTAATCCTTTTGGTGATAGCGTTGTTCGGATTGTTCGGCGCTAAGGGGCAGAATGCACAGAGAACCCCGTTGGTTTACCTGTATTGTGCAGCCGAGTCAGATTTTGATAAACAGGAGGGCGGCTATACGTTGCCTTGGTATATACGCCAGATGAAACAAAAAGATTTTTCCGTTCTGGATACCGGCGGGGTTTATCGGGATGTGTTGACCGGTTACGGCGGGGCGGTGTTTGTTGACGAACGGGATAGCACGATTATTCTTACCCATTTCGCCACAGAAACCGAAACAACCGATGTTTTGGATATTTTGGCGGATATTCAGATTGCAGGAGTCGACTGGCTGGCATGGCCGGTTTATAAAATTGCAGACGTGATGCGGGATTCCCAGTCGGCACAGGAAATGAGGATGTATGGTATGCAATATCCTTCTGCCCGTAAGTTTTACCAAATGGTAAAAGAGCGTTGGCCGGACTTTAATATAGAGAATACAGGACATTCTTTAGGCGGCAATTTAACACAGCTTATCTCTTATGAATATGGCATTGTCGGAGTTACCTTCGATCCAGCAGGTATCGGGGTATCGGTGCATCTGGATTCGCTCAAGAAAGACAATGCGAGGTATATCACCAATTATAAGATATGCAAGTCGTTGATTAGTTCAGCGGTTACTACGGGGCAACGTGTAGGAAAAACAGTCACGATTTATCCCTCAGACGGCAAGTCTCTTTGGGGAACCAAGGCGCATGGACTGATGGAAATATATACGATGGCGATGAACAAGGAAACAGGCTATTTCAAAACATTGGATGAGGTGTCGAAAGAAATCTGGAGAAATAATGGTTCGATAAGGGAATTACAAGTGGAAGACAAATATAAGCCGGTATTGGAGGATGTAAAGGTTAGGGATAAATTCGGAACGTATGATGAATATTTGGTGTATATGAAAGCGAAATATGGAGAAGCGGACAAAGACGTTTTTCCAGATAAACCCGAACAATCGGAGAATAGGGTGAATAAGATACTACGTCTGTTAAAAGAAACAGACTTATTGAAAATTGGAAGCGATAAATTTTTAAATCGATAGATAATGCGAGGCAAAAGATTATATATGGGTTTTATGATCGCATTCTGGTTCCTGTTGGTTTGCGCATCAGGCTTTGCGCAACAAACTTTGCGTTTGTGGAAGGGAAAGGATATTTCGGCAAAGGAGAAATGGACCAAATTAACAGTTTTTCGTGCCAGGCAAGATACTTCGGGGATAGCAGTTATTATTTGCCCGGGAGGAAGTTATATCTATCTGGATAGGATCAACGAGGGGGCGTCGGTGGCAAGGAAACTGAACAGTTGTGGTATTACAGCATTTGTATTGAGATATCGTACCGCATGGCAAAGAAATCGCCATCCAGCAATGATTAAGGATCTACAAAAGAGCATATGTTATGTAAGGGAACATGCCGAGAAATATGGAATCGATGCTGAAAAAGTGGGAGTTATGGGTTTTTCGGCTGGCGGGCATTTGGCAGGAACATCAGCTGTCTATGCGGATTCTTCGTTTATTGAAGATTGTGGCAGTGGGTCTTTACGTCCTTATTTTGCGGCCATGATTTATCCTGTTGTTTCCATGGAGGATGAAATCTGTCATAAGAAATCGAGAAAGAATCTGTTGGGTGAGGAATATCCGGTAGAATTGCAATCTATGATGAGTTTGGAAAAGAATGTGCCTATTGGGATGCCTCCTGTGTTCTTGCTGCATTGCACGGGAGACAAGACAGTGGATTATAAAAATAGTTTGGTATTTGATGCCGCATTGACGGAAAAAGGTGTGGCGCATAGGTTTATGTTGATAGAGGAACATCGGCATGGAGGGCATGGTTTTGGGGTACAGCCGATAGGAAAAGTAAAAGGCTGGATTAACCATTTTGTAGAATGGTTATTAGATTTGAGGATTCCTCCAACAGCGTGACATCGAAAAAAAGTTAAGGAAATATGGTACCAGATAAGGAAATACAATACCGTTCCAAGGAAGAGATAAAGCGCTTTCAGGAAGAAAGGCTCGCGGAAGAACTACAGTATCTGCAGGCGCGTTCCAAGTTTTACCGCTCCATGTTCGAAGAACACGGAATCGATATCTCAAAAATCCGGAAAATCGAGGATTTGCAGGCGGTACCCGTTACCACCAAGGCGGATCTGCAGTTACACAACGCCGATTTTCTCTGTGTTTCAAAGGATGAGATTATCGATTATGTGACTACATCCGGAACGCTGGGAGACCCGGTAACCTTTGCCCTGACTGAGAGCGATTTGGAGCGTTTGGCCTACAACGAAGCCAGTTCGTTTTCGGTATGTGGCTGCACGTGTAAGGATGTGCTGCAGCTTATGACCACGATAGACCGTCGCTTCATGGCAGGTTTGGCCTACTTCATGGGGGCGCGGGCGTTGGGTTGCGGGGTGGTGCGCGTGGGCAACGGCATTCCCGAACTGCAGTGGGACACCGTCCGGCGCATCAAGCCCACGGGCTGTATCGTGGTGCCGTCGTTCTTGTTGAACCTTATCGATTATGCCGAAGCCAACGGCATAGATTTACACGAATGTTCATTAAAGAAGGCCATCTGTATCGGCGAGGCCCTGCGCACCTCGGAAGGGGTGCTGACCGCGTTGGGGGCGCGAATCACGCAGCGTTGGCCCGAACTGGAACTGTTTTCTACCTATGCTTCCACCGAAATGCAGTCGTCCTTTACCGAATGTGCGGTGCATAACGGCAATCATGTGCCCGCCGACCTGATTATCGCGGAATTCCTCGATAACGAGAACAATCCGGTTCCGGCGGGTGTTCCGGGCGAGGTGACCATCACCACATTGGGCGTGCGGGGAATGCCGTTGCTGCGTTTCAAGACGGGCGACATCTGCATCCATTACGATGAACCATGCCGTTGTGGCCGCAATACAACGCGTCTGAGCTCCGTTCTGGGACGCAAGGGGCAGATGATCAAGTTCAAGGGAACTACGCTCTATCCGCCTGCATTGTTCGATATTCTGGATAATATTTCCGAAATCGAGAACTACATCGTGGAGGTTTACACCAATTCGATAGAGACCGACCAGGTTCAGATAAAGATAGGGTGCAGGAATCACAGCGAGGAGTTTGTGAAACAGATAAAGGATATCTTCCGTTCCAAGGTTCGTGTGGCACCCGACGTGGTGTTCGAGGCTCCGGGAATCATTGCCAAGATCCAGCGTCCGCCCGCCGGGCGCAAGGTCATCAAGTTCATCGACTTGCGTGATATGGCGAAGTGATAGATTGTTAAATTAAAAAAGCCGCTCCATCGGAGCGGCTTTTTTCTTGTTGGAGCGGATCATATTACGCATCGATCTTCTGATGAACGATCGCCAAGATTTCCTGTTCGAGGGCAACGGCCTTGTCGGCGATGGCCTGGGCTTCGCCCAGAATCTTATCGGCGAAGGCGCGGTCTTTGAGGCCGGCGGCGTTGATCTTGACGTTCAGGTGGGCGCCCAATACGGCCGAGCGGGCGCAGAGCGCACCTACACCGGCATCCGATACCGAGTTGGGATTGCCCGTTTCGGCCATGGCCTTTACCACTTCGAAGGTCTCGAAAGCCTTCTTCATGGTGCGGAAAGGAACTTCGGTGGCGTATTTGGTGGCTTCTTGGATGGCGGCGGTGCGGGCTGCCTTTTCTTCGTCGGTTTTCTTGGGCAGGCCGAAGGCGTCCATGATCTTGTTGAAGGCGTTGGTGTCTTCATCCACCAGGTGCAGCAGCTCATCCTTCATGGCCTGACCCTTTTCGGCCCAGTCGGAGAACTCTTTCCAGCGTTCGTCCCAACCGGCCTTGTGTCCGGAAAGGTTGGCCACCATCGTGCCCAGCGCGGCCGCCAGAGAACCCATGTAGGCCGAGATGGAGCCGCCGCCGGGAGCGGGCGATTCGCTGGCCGTTTCGTTGGCGAAACCGGTGCAGGTCATGTCCACCAGCTTCTTCTGCTTGTTGCCGGCTTCCATCACGTATTCGATAATCTTTTCTTCGGGCTTGAAGGAACGCAGGTCGTCCAGTCCCATCGACTTGACGGCGATCTTGATGATTTCGGCCTCATCCACGCCCAAGGAGCGTTCCTGTTTGGCTAAGTAATACTTGCCGGCCTCGATCAGGCATTTCTTCGGCACCAGACCCACGATTTCGGCGCCTGTAACGCGCACCCCGCGGGCGGCGGCCTTGGCGAACACTTCTTCGTAGGCCACGTGAACCGGCGTGTCGGAGATATTGGTGATGTTCATCGACACCTGGGCGATGCCGTATTCTTCGATGAACCAGCCGATGGCCTTGGTGCTCTTGAGCGTGCCGGGAATCATGATGGGCTTGCCGTTTTCATCTTTCATGGGCTTGCCGGTCACTTTGCCGCCTTCGCGCTGGGGACGGCCCTTTTCGCGCACGTCGAACGCGATGGCGTTGGCGCGGCGGGTGGAGGTGGTGTTGAGGTTATAGTTGATGGCCACCAGAAAGTCGCGGGCGCCGATGGCGGAAGCACCCGAGAAGGCGTTGAATTCGGCCGGACCGAAGTCGGGCTTGCCGTCGAGGGTGTTGATCTTTTCTTTCAGGCCTTCGTATTCGCCGGCGCGGCAGTAGGCGAGGTTGCGGCGGCGCGGGTCGAAGGCGGCGCTTTCGTAGCAATATACGTGGATGCCCAATTCTTCGCCTACGCGTTTGGCTAGGGCGCGGGCATATTCCACGGTTTCTTCCATCGTGATGCCGGCCACGGGAACCAAGGGGCATACGTCGGTGGCGCCGAAACGGGGGTGTTCGCCGTGATGCACGCGCATATCGATAATCTGTCCGGCTTTCTTGATGGCCTGGAACGCGGCTTCCACCACAGCTTCGGGCTCACCCACAAAGGTTACCACGGTGCGGTTGGTGGCCGCACCCGGATCCACGTCCAAGAGGGTTACGCCTTCTATCTTTTCGATTTCATCGGTAATCTGCTTGATTACCGTCATGTCGCGGCCTTCACTGAAGTTGGGCACGCATTCTATGATCTTCTTCATCTCTATAATAGGTATTAAAAATTTCTAAAATGGGGCGATCTGCTGCCTTGCATCTCATCCCCATTTTAGAAATTTTTAATGGGTTTGTTTAAAACGCAAGGCGTTTGAGGCGCAAAGCGCGTCGGGGCAGACCAATGCAAAGATAGGGAAAATATCAGAGGGGGATTAATTCGCGGGTTATCCTGTCCTTATGGGTTGGGTTTGAAAGATGAAATCGAAGATCGGGGAATTCTTCCTATTCCGATTTGCGGGTGTGGGTAGAAAAAAAGACGCTTTTCATCGATTGTTCTTTGTTGAGATCAATCTGTTAAATTGTACTCTCGTGAGAACAATTTGCGGAATTGTACTTTGCTGAGAACAATTTTGTATCTTTGCATAAATTTTAAACTGGCACACCGATGGATGTTCTAATGCGTGCGTATAGGAGGCGTCTGGACGCGGTTGACAGCCGCATCCACCGTTTTTTGTTTGAGGATATAGACTGGACACAGCCCTTAATCGGTATCAAGGGACAAAGAGGTGTCGGCAAGACCACCCTGATGCTTCAACGCATAAAGGAAGCCGACCCCACAGGGGCAAAATCATTTTATGTCTCCTTAGACAATTTATGGTTTGCTGATCACTCCCTCATTGACCTTGCCGAAGAAATCCTGAAATCGGGAATCAAGCACCTTTATCTTGATGAGGTGCACAGAATGCCCGGATGGGAACGGCAGATAAAGAACCTCTACGATTCCTATCCGGAACTTCATGTGGTGTTTACGGGTTCGTCCCTGTTGGAAATCGACCATTCGATTGGAGACTTGTCCCGCCGGGTATCGATGCATACGTTGCCGGGGCTTTCTTTCCGCGAATACCTCATGTTCGAGGGCCACGAAGTGCCGGAACGGCTCTCCCTTCAGGACGTGCTCTACGCCCATGAAACCATCGCGCCCTCTGTATCCTCAAAACTCAAGGTGCTTCCCTTGTTCAGGCGTTATCTGGAAAAAGGCTATTATCCCTTCTACAAATCCATGAAGCGCGACGACTATTACAACCGGCTTGAACAGACCGTTTCCACGGTAATAGAATCCGATATCCCCGCCGTGGAAAATAAAATCGATTACGAGACCTTGATAAAGGCCAAACGGCTGGTGTCGATCATTTCGGGTTCGCTCCCGTATATCCCCAACATGAGTACGCTTGCCGGCGTGATGGGATCCACCAGAAGCCATATCCTCAAATTGTTCGACCTGCTGGAGCGGGCCGGCATCATACGGCAACTTTTTATGGGAGTCAACGGACCCAAAAGCCTTGCCAAGCCTCAGAAGATTCTCCTCGACAATGCATCTTTGATGTACGCTTTCGAGACCCCGCAGATAGGTGCGGCGCGTGAAAGCGCTTTTGCGTCTTTTCTAAGCGTCGATCATCGCGTGAATTTTGCCAAGCAGGGCGATTTTGTGGTGGATGGACGCTACCTTTTCGAGGTGGGAGGAAAAGGGAAAGGCTTTGCCCAGATAAGGAACATTCCCGACAGTTTTGTCGTGGCCGACGACATCGAGTTCGGCTTAGGGAACAAGATTCCCCTGTGGATTTTCGGCTTCCTGTACTGAACCACTTGCTCCTGTTTTATTACAAAATCGTGGCAATTTTGCTCCTATTTTATTACAAATTGAGTATGTCCGCAACACGCAACATGGCATTTAATTATCTATCGAAACAAAGGTACTGTTTTATCATTGTTAAAGTGGCAATATCATTTCAAACTGCTTGCTTGCCAAGGGAATGTTCTTGCTTTGGAGAAAAACAGGCATGGTTGGATTGTCGGAACTGATGTTTAATATTTTAATAAAGTCTGTCTTCATACTGGTTATGGCTTCCTGCAATAATCGGGAAGCAATTCTTTTCCGTCTGTATTCGCTTAGAACGGCTATTTGAGCTAAATCACCTGTATGTATGTCAAACACACAATAGCCAACCATCTTTCCGCTCAAGAACGCCCCAAGACACGTCAGTTCGGATATTCCTCTTTCAATGGACTCAAAGTTGTTTTGCCACGAAGGCCTAAAGTCGCAATAGTGTTGTGCCTGTCTGATGGAATCTGTATCGACCTGCTCTATGATACAGTCTGTGTTTACTTTTTGATTGTCAATATGCTCAATCGTTTGTCTGAAACAGTCAAATTCCCGTGTTACCTCAAAATTCATCCGGCGATAAACGCCAATTGCTTTTTGATTGTTTTGCAGAACTTCCAGCAGGTATTGGCTGATGCCCGATTCCTTGAGAAAAGGGAGGGAATGGGTAAAGATTTTCCCGGCTATACCCTGCCCTCTATATTGCTTTACGGTTCCAGTCCCTGTGTCATAGGCGGTAGGGACACCATTGAATATTCCTGTTCCGTTTAAGGTGAATGCTACAATTTCGCCATTATCAAAGGCGGCAAATGATAATCGTGGATTATATCCGCGCCGTTTGAGCATGGAACGCACCTCTTCTTTCTCAAAATGTATCTCGTAATCGGCAAATGCTTTTTCAAAGCCGTGAAAGAGGGTTTCAAAATCGGTATGTTCTAAATTCCCTATTTCCATTTTGGTCTGATTTTAAAGTTTAATCTGATATATCCTTGTGGTTTCACCCCAAGGATGATAGCAATTTCCTATGTATCGGAAACCGAACTTTTCATAATATCCGACATGGTCTGTACACAGGTTCAAGTATTTGAAACCGTAATAAGCGGCATCCTGCATTGCCTTGTCAATGAGCCGTTTTCCCAAGTTTCTGCCCCTGTAGGATTCTTCAACGTACAGTGCCGCCAACCAAGGATATAGATCCATTCTGGAATTGAAGTCGTTAGTAACAAGCCCTGCGCAGCCGACAATGGTTTCATTGTCAAGCAACAGATACCACTGTGGCAACGGGTTTTCTGCATTCAGGCAGTTGCGAAAGCAATCGTCATACACCATCTTGGATTCTTCCGAAGCCCACTTGTCTTGAAAGTAGGCTATCGCGGACTCGAGGTATTCTGTTGATTGTCGCAATGATATTATTTGCATATAATCTCCCTCACCAGCCGCATAAACACCTCTCCCCGTTCGGCAAAGTTCTTGAATTGGTCGTAGCTGGCCGCGGCCGGCGAGAGGATGCAGGCGTGGCCGGGGCGGGTGTGCTGTTTGGCCCATTTCACGATCCGCTTGTAATCCTTGCCTTTCAGCACCGATTCGGGCAGTGCGCCCGCTTTCGCAAGCAGTTCGCCGATGCGCTTTCCGGCCGCTCCCACCAGCACCAGGTTTTCCACGGGATGTTGGCTCAGGAATTCCACCAGAGGGCTGTAGTCGATGCCCCGGTCCAGACCGCCCAGAATCAGGCAGTCCACCCCCTGTACGAACGGCAGGCTTTCCACGCTCTTCACCGCCTCGATGGCCGCCTGAGGAATGGTGGAGATGGAATCGTTAAAGAAATGCCCGCCCCCGATGCAGCCGATATATTGCAGGCGGTGGGGCAGGGGCGTAAAGGAGGCGATGCGCGTGCGCAGCTTGGCGTAAGGGATGCCCATGGCGTGCGCGGCGAGCAGGGCCGCCATCAGGTTCAGCAGGTTGTGTCTGCCGATAAGCGGATGCGGTTGCGACAGATCGAATACGCTTATGTTCTTTTCGTTCAGGATAAGGTTGTTGCGGCAGCAAAGGCCGTTTCTCGCTATGCCCGAAAGGCTGTACGCTTTCAGCAGGTTCTTGTTCCTCGCTCCCTGCAGGTAAGGGTTCTCCTCCAGGCGTTTCCGGATCAGGGCGTCATCCGAATGAAAGATGAACACATCCCCGTTCTCGGGATTTCCGGCCACGTTCATCTTGGCGCGCTGATAGGCCTCGAAACTGCTGTAGTGGTCTAAATGTTCCTCGAAAAGGTTCAGCAGCACCCCGATATGCGGCGCTTTCCTGGCTTGTTCGAGCTGATGGGCCGAGAACTCGCACACGATGCAGGTGCGGGGGCTTATCTCGCCCACGATGTCGAACAGCGGAATGCCCATGTTTCCCGCCAGCACGCAGGGCATGAACGGGTTCAGCAGGTGATGGGTCAGCAAGGTGGTGGTGCTTTTGCCCTTGGTGCCCGTAATGCCGATAACCTGGTCTGCGTAGGCCTGCAGGAACAGGTCGGTCTGCGAACTCAGTTTGGCGCTTTCCAACAAAGAGGGATGGTCTTTGAACGAGATTCCGGGCGTCTTGAGCACCAGGCCGAGGTACGGCATCTCGCGCTCCAACTGTTCCAGATAATCGGTGCCGGTGGCAAACGATAGGTGCGCGTCCTGGGCGAAGACCGGGCGGTTGCGTATGTCGGAGTCGGCATCCACCAAAAACAGTTCCTTGTTCGGAAAAAGGCGGCGGATAAACGCGTAGGAACTCATGCCCTCGCGCCCCAATCCCACGATGGCGATGCGCTCCTTGTCCTCGAAAAACGGCAGGAAATTCTGTCTGACCTCCTTCGAAAGAGGCTCTTTTATGCGGTGACGGGCATCCTCGGTTTGCCGCACTCCGCTCACGGCCTCCTGCAGGGCCTCGAGAAAGAGGGGGGCGAGGTTGTGTTCCGCCGAAAATTCGTTCAGCACGCTGTCGGGAGCCGTATTCCGGGAAACCGGCAGCGAGAAATAATAGGTCAGAAGGCTGTGCTTGTCAGCCTCGTCCTTCAATTGTTGCAGCGCCCAGTTCACCTCGCTCAGCGTGCCCACGCATTCGAAAGGCTTTACGGGCGATGCCCCCGTGAGTTCGTCTAAGAAAGGCTTCAGATCCATGTCGTCCAGCAAGTCCTTGCCGAACAGGCGGCTTGTCTTGGCGATGCCCATAAAGGGCGAGAGGATGATGAACGCGAACAGGCACTTGGGGCATTTCCCGCACCAGGAGTCGGTCTTGCTGCCCGCATTGCAGCTTCTGAAAACGCTGTGGTAGAGCGGCAGGGAGGCGAACAGGCGGGCGATGCCCAGTTCGCTCAGGGGGCGCAGGAAACTGAAGTAGTTGAACTGCTCGGAAATGTAGGTCTTTACATAGTGGCGGAAGTCGTTCTCGAATTCGAGGCTCTTGGAGTATTGGTGGTTGACCTGCGCTCCGGGAACGGTGCTTTCGTTGGCGCTGTTCTCGTTGCTGAGCGCGATATGGCGGCTCTGGTTCAGGGTTGCGGTAAGCAGGGTGGTGAACGCGAGCATGGCCGAGAAGGGTGTGTGTCCGTTCAGGAAGCCTTCCTCATTGAGCTGCAACAGGGTCTTGTCGATGGTGCGGTTCACCACGATGCAGTCTTGGTCTTCGAAACCGGCCTGCAGGCAGCAGTTGCGGGTGGCCCCGCGCGGATTGATGATCATGGGGCGCAGCCTGTTGGGAAAGACCTTGTGCAGTATCTCGAGCGTAACCACCGAGTCCTTGCCGCCGCCCACAGGCACCTGTATGCTGCCGTACTGTAACGAAAAACCCGCTTCGGCCGCAGACTTGCAGCGTGCCGGACTTTGGGCATCGCAGCTGATCTGCATGAAACCCTCACGATTGGTATCTATGCCATTGAGGTAGAAGAACTCGCCCAATCCGAGAAAATAGAGTTTTTTGAACCACTCTATCTGGGCTTCATCCAGCAGGCCGCAATCCACGCG
Source organism: Bacteroides sp. (assembly GCA_023662825.1). Lineage (GTDB taxonomy): Bacteria > Bacteroidota > Bacteroidia > Bacteroidales > P3 > Pullibacteroides. The sequence continues at coordinate 218,892 of JAMPIH010000001.1, read as the reverse complement.
CACCTGCGGGCTGCAGGCGCATTTCCAGTAACTGATGAGTTCCACCATGCCGCAGTGGAACACGAGGTTGTCCAGCAGGCTTTCGGGAACGGCCTCGGGTTTGTAGAATGACCGCAGGGGAATGCTCAGTTCGGGCGTAAAGGCGTATTTTTCCTGCCCCTTGGCGTTGCAGAGCGAGAAATGAAAGCGGACATGCAGTTGATCCGCCTCAAAGATACGGTTGAACGAACGGTAAACGAACAGCGGATACCGCTTCCGCAACCGCTCGAATATGGCTTGGTTCTGTTTCATGGCGATTGCTTCCGGCTGGAAGCAATCGCAAAGATACGGATAAGTCGAGAGCAAAAAGCAAGCCCGCTTGTTTTTTGCCGAGACGGGAGTATCTTGGACGAAAGTCCAAAGATACTGACCTTACAGCAGGCTCGCCCGTTCGGTAATCTTGGCGTCGGTCATCGTGTAGCCGCCCAGACTGCCTTCCTTGGCCTGGATGCAGATATAGGTCATCGGCTTTTGCGAGGTGCACTTGAGGTTGCGGTCGCAGTGGGTGGAAACGCGGATCACCGAGCCTTCGGCAATGTCGAACACTTCGTCGTCCATCTGGAATCTGCCCGCGCCGGAGAGGATGATGTAGTTCTCTTCGTTGGCCGCATGGCTGTGAAAGAACGGAACCGCTTCCCCGCAGGGCAGCGAACCGAAAGAAATCTCGCAGGAAGTGGCTTCGGAGGCCTCCTTCACGAATTGTTTCCCTTCGAAACCGTTCAGGTTTCCTACCGAAACGTGGGCGAACTTGGCGCCTTTGTTCAATGTCTTTACTTCGTTCATGGCTCTTTTGTGTTTTTATTGTTTAACTTTGCGAGGGAAAGTCCCTTTCTTTTCGTAAGTGCAAAATAAAGGGTTTGAAAACAGAAAAACAAGAAGTTACGAAAAGGTAAGGCGGTTACCTTTCCGTAAGTAAAATTGAAAATGAGCGCATTGGAACTACAAGAAAACCTAAAGAAATTCACCTGCACGGATTCCTGTCCTGTCCGGAACGTGATTTCCCGTTTTTCCGGCAAATGGGCGATGCTTATCCTGTGCGTGCTGGCGGAGAACGGCGCCACCCGATTCAACGCCATCGGCAAGGCCATTCCCGACCTTTCGCCCAAAGTGCTTGCCGAAACGCTTAAGAACTTGGAGGCCGACGGACTGGTCAGGCGCAAGATCTACGCCGAGATTCCGCCGAAAGTGGAGTATTCGCTCACCGACTTGGGCGAGAGCCTGATGCCGCATATCAACAACCTTATTTCCTGGGCGATGGATAACTTCAAGAAGATAAAAAAATCTTCCTCCCGCCGCCCTTGATTTCCAAGAACCATACAGACATGAAAACATTCGGAAAACTATTCCTTTGCCTGGCGCTTTCGCTGTCGGCCTTTTCCGCTGAAAGCCAGCCTGAGGATTGGACGCAGACCCTGGCGCAACGCGGAGAGCTGAGGTTCGGTTTTGTGGAAACGGACGCCTCCAGAATAGCTGAACTGAGCCGCATCGTGTCGATAGACCGCCGCAAGGATTCGCTCTACACCGCCTACGCCAACCAAGAGGAATTCGCGCGTTTTCTCGCGCTCGGCTATCAACCCCTCGAAGTGGCGGAGCCCGCCGCCAAAGCCGGCATCGAGATGGCCTCGACCGTGGAGGAAATGCAGGAATGGAACCGATATCCCACCTATGCGGTATATCTGGAGATGATGGAGGCTTTTGCCGCGAACCATCCCGGCCTGTGCCGCATCGACACGATAGGAAGCTCGGTAAAGGGGCGGCTTATCCTGTGCCTGCGCCTGTGCGGCGAGGTGGAGAATCAGGAGGAACTGCCGGGATTCTTCTATTCTTCTTCCATTCACGGCGATGAACTTACGGGCTTCGTGCTGATGCTTCGTCTGGCCGATTACCTGCTTGAACGCTACGGTTCCGACGAGGAGGCCACCCGCCTCTTAGACGGCATGCAGATCTACATCAACCCGCTTTCCAATCCCGACGGGGCGTACGCGACCTCCGACAACAGCGTTTCGGGCGCCACGCGCTACAACGCGAACCGGGTGGACCTGAACCGGAACTATCCCGATTTCTGGGCGGGCAATCCTGTCACGATACAAAAGGAGAACCAGGCGATGATGGACTACGTGCAGGCGCATGAGTTCGTGATGTCGGTAAACATCCACGGAGGTTCCGACGTGCTCAACTTTCCCTGGGACGGCTTTACCTCCGCGCGCAAGAAACACGCCGACTACGACTGGTGGACGCAGGTTTCCAAGCGATATGTAGATAGCTGCCGCCTGATCGACGCCACGGCCTACCGCGACGTGAACGCCGACGGCTATGTGGACGGAGGCGACTGGTATGTGGTGAACAACGGCCGTCAGGACTACATGAACGCATATCGCCACGTGCGGGAGCAGACGCTCGAGATTTCGGTCACCAAGATGCCCGCTTCCTCGCGCCTGCCTTCGTTCTGGGATATCAACCGCCGCTCGCTCATCAACTATATGAAGGAAGCCCTTTACGGCATCAGGGGGCGGGTGTGCGACTCGCTTTCGGGTGAACCCTTACGGGCCTTGGTGACGTTGGAGAATCACGACAAGGACAGCTCGCAGGTGTATGGTTCGGCCCTGCACGGCATGTTTTACCGCCCGATGGCCGCCGGCCGCTACGACCTGCGTTTTTCCGCGCCGGGCTATGTGGATAAAGTGGTGTCGGGCGTGGAAGTGCGCGATTTCTCGGCGGTCGAATGCAATGTGCTGCTGGCGCGGGTTCCGCAGCAAGACACGACGGGCGGCGGCGATACGGTGGCGAACCGGTTCCTTGAAAGCGTTTCCGATTACCGTATCTCGCCCAATCCGGCGCAAGACCATCTGGTGGTGGAAGCGGATTTCCCCTTTGCGGTGCGGGCGGTGTATGCCGTTTCGGGCCGGGAAATGAAAAGGACGGGAACGGGCAGGGAGCAGTGGGCGAACCGCCATGAATTAAGGGTTTCTTCGTTCGCGCCGGGTATCTATATCGTGGAAGTGCGCGCCCAGAGCGGGCAGGTGCGGCGGCTTAAATTCATCAAGTTTTAGTCATGCAGATAAGCTTTCTACAGAACGGAAAAACGGAGGAACCCTACCTCAGGGAGGGCATCGCCATCTTCGAGAAGCGGCTCGAACACTATGTTCCCTATAGGAGCGAGGTGATTCCTGCCTTGAAGAATGCGCGCAACATGCCGGTGGCCAGGCAGAAGCAGGAGGAGTTCGCATTGATGAAGAAGTGGTTCGACAAGTCGGACTGCGTGATTTTATTGGATGAGCACGGCAAGGAATACGGTTCGGTGGAGTTCGCCTCATTCCTGCAAGCCAAGATGAACGCCGGGGTAAGGAATCTGATGTTCGTGGTGGGCGGTCCGTTCGGCTTTTCGCCCGAGGCCCGCGCCGCCGCCCACGGCAGCATCTCCCTCTCCAAGATGACCTTCTCCCACCAGATGATCCGCCTCCTGTTCACCGAACAGCTTTACCGCGCCTTCACGATACTCAAGGGCGAACCCTACCATAACGAGTGAGCCCGAGATTATTCTTGAATTTGTTTAATTGCATTAAATTTGGTAATCTTGTTGTCAATAAAGGCGTAAAATGACACGTATAACAATTCAAAATATAGGTCCGATTAAAGATGTTACCGTTGAACTGAAAAAGGTGAATGTTTTTATGGGACCGCAGAGTAGTGGCAAGAGTACGATTGCTAAAATTATAAGCTATTGTTCTTGGTATGAAAAAAATAGCATTCTTCACGCCTCTAGACGTCCTGATTTTTGGAAAGAGTTGATAACGTTTCATAATCTGGAAGATACGTATTTTTCCCAAGAATCGCGTATTGCATACATAAGCGATTTTTGTTCATTTGATATGAAATGGGGAAATAAAAAATCAGAGGGTATATACCATAAGAAGAAGCAAATATTTCGGAATCGCAAGATATCGTATATTCCAGCAGAGAGAAATTTTGTGACCATACCGAGTTTGGGAAAGTATAATGAGTCTCGTGACAACACCTTAAGTTTTTTATACGATTGGTTTCTTGCCAAGAAAGAATTTAGTGAAACAAATGTTTTTGATTTGCCTATTCGTAGCTTAGGGAATGTTTCTTTCTTTTATGACAAAAAAATTGAATCTGATAAAGTGCGGGTTCAGAATGATAAAATTTTAGGACTGAACCATACATCAAGTGGCTTAAGGTCGTGTATCCCATTGTTGGTTGTGTTTGATTACATGCTTAATGCTATTTATAAGAATCCTCGTACGCAGACTCCTTTTGAATTTGTTAATCTTTATGAGAAACTCATAGCAATCCAAAAATTGGATGTGGATTTCGGTAAACAAAAAGCACCAGAAAAAAGTTTGCACGAAATGTTTAATAAACCACGAGAAGATATGGATGAGCTTCAGTCGTTTAAAGACAAATGGGAGGGATTGATAGGTTTTTATGACGAATATTTCTATTCGCTTGCTATTATAGAAGAACCGGAATTAAACCTTTTTCCTAAGACACAACGAGACTTGGTTTATTATATGTTGAGTACGTTGGCACAATCGAAAAGGGATCATCAACTCGTATTGACCACACATAGTCCGTTCATTCTTTTTGCTGTAAATAACTGCATGATGGGAGGTCTTGTCAAAAACAATATTCCTAAATCGGAAAGCAAACAATTGCCATCCCAGAAATCATGGATAAACCCTTTGGATGTTGCAATTTATGAAATCGATAATGGCTCTATTCGTTGTATTCAAGACAAAGACGGAATCATTGAGGACAATTATTTGAATCAAGCCTATCAGGAAAGTACGGATGAATATTTGGCGATGTTAAATTATTACGAAGATGAGGAATAAAATCGCAATTCACTATCCGTCCCCTAATATATCCGTTGTAAAAGGAGGTCATTTATATATTGCTGATTTTTCGGAGCGCACAAAGGGGAAGAGAGGTGTTGAAATACATGAGTCAATGCCTTCCTGTCCGAAAGATTTACGAGTTCCAATGGATTGCTTTGAAGTTGTAAATTTACAGAAACTCGAAGTAGGCTTCAATGTATTTGAAGATCATCAGTTCAAAAACAAAAAAGGTGAGGATATTGAACATTGCGAAGGATGCCTTTTTCCTATTGTTAAAGGCGATGTTTCTTGGGTAGTGATGCTTGAAATAAAAGATTGTAAATCTAAGAATATAAAAAACTATAGAGAAAAAGCAGTGAACCAGATTGTTTCGGTAACGGAAATTTTTCGTGAGAAACAGATTATTACAAAGCAAAAAGTTTATGGTGTTATAGCATTGCCGAAACATAAAACAGCATTTGATTATACAATGTTCGGTATGCCTCCGATGTATAAAGAGTTGAAACAAAAGCATAATATTTTATTTTCAGCTACCAATAGGATTTTAATTGATAAAACTAGCGTGAAACCTAAACTTAAAGATGAAATAAATGATGCCCCAATTTTTTAGAAAGTCCTTTCAAGGTATTTGAATTCTGAAATGTTTTTACGTTAGAGTAAATAATTACCGCACCTCCACCACGCCCTCTTCTTTGGCGATGTGGTAGAGCATGAAGCGCCAGGCGTCCTGCGCCGAGAGTTCCTTTACGAAAAGGCACGGGTAGGCGCCGGTCTTGCGCTGCATCTGATCCTGCAGGAAGGCCACCATGGTATGGCGGCTTTCAGTGTCGTTCATCAATACCGACACCTTTTTTTGGGCTGAGGCGAGCAGCGGTTTCAGTTCCGTTAAATCCTGGCTCATATCCGCCGAATCGCGACGGATGTCGAACACGGCGGCGCGGAACAGGTCAGAGCGTTCGAAAAGCGTTTTTTCGGGGGTGGAATTTCCGTTTTCAACAGCCAGCAACGCCATCTTCTCGGGTGTCGTGTACATTGAGGCCACCAGAAGATTGGCCGCCCGTATCAGGTGCGCCGTCTCGAAATCCGGCATCACGTCCATTTCCGTTACCTTGGTGTATCTTACCGCCATGGCCGAATCGTGGCGGAACGTGCGGTAATTGCGGCGGTGCAGCGAGGCGTTGGCTGTGTCGCGCCATATCCATCGCGCCAACGAATCGCATTTGGCGAAGAAGCGGCTGCTGTCGCGGATAATCACGTGTTTTGGCTCGCCCAGTACGGCCAGGATCCCCCCCGTTTCGAAAAATGCTTCGGGCGGCGGCAGGTAAGCCTGCAGATGTTCGTCGTAAGGCATCAGCACGGTGGGGTTCTGCCCGTTTTCAAAGGCGTTCTCCCGATAGAAAAGATGCAGGGGAAGCGTGTCGCTTTGCAACGGCAGGCAGACGGGAATAATCTTGTGGAAAAGCGAAGTGTCGGCGACGGGGCGTCGGTTCTTCCAGGAAATGTCCGATGCGTTCCGGCCATCGCCGCGGTACGAGAGCATGTCGAGATAGCAATCGCCCGCCCGGTGTTGCTTTTCTGTCCAGAGTTTCCGTTCCTCTTCGAAACAAGGCGTTTCCAGCCACAGGAACGGACGCAGGAACGGAGCGGAAGTGTCGATGCGGTCGAACCGAACCCGGATCCAGGCGTCAAGCGCGCTGTCCGCCTTCATTTCCGGCGTAAACTTCTTCTTGGCGTAGGGCAGGGAAATGTCTTCTGGAACCGGTTTCCTGCACGAAACCAGCAGCGGCAAAAAAAGGAAAGCGAGCCCGTAACGGCGGAATCCCGGCATCATCCGAAAAGGATTCGCCTTGTTTTTTCCGTGCCACAGGGTCGCTTTCCGTAACATCGCGAACGGTTTTCGGTTATTGAACCGGTGCGAATTCAATCAGCAGGGCGTGTTTGGGAATGCTCTTGCCCACTTCCACGCAGATGTTCTTGACCACACCGTCAACGGCGGCCAAGAGTTCGTTGTCCATCTTCATGGCGTCGAGCACCAACACTTTCTGACCTTTCTTAACCTTGTCGCCCACCTTTACGCAGATTTCCTGAATGGTTCCGGGCATAAAGGCTTCCAGACGGTAAGGATCGGGGCGGCGGTAAGCCGGCATATTTTCTTCCATGTCTTTGTGTTTTTAAAGTTAGGTGATGTGGGAATCCGTGGATTAAAACGGGGGAAGGCCGTGCTTCTTGCAGGGCGAATCCACCTTCTTGTTCTGCGAGACCTTGAGGGCGCGGATCACCGAATCCCTCGTTTCCTTGGGTTCGATAACGGCGTCCACATAGCCGTAGCTGGCTGCCACATAGGGGTTTGCGAACTTCTCGCTGTATTCGGCCACCTTTTCCTTGCGGGTCTCTTCCGGATTCTCGGATTCCTTGATTTCCTTGCGGAACACGATGTTGGCCGCGCCGGAGGCTCCCATAACGGCGATTTCGGCGGTGGGCCAGGCAAACACGAAGTCGGCGTGCAGGTGGTTGGAGCACATGGCGATGTAGCCGCCGCCGTAGGCCTTACGCAGGATAACGGTGATCTTGGGTACGGAAGCTTCCGAGTAGGCGTACAGGATCTTGGCCCCGTGACGGATCACGCCCGCGTGTTCCTGGTCGATGCCGGGCAGGTAGCCGGGCAGGTCGACGAAGGTTACCAAGGGAATGTTGAACGCGTCGCAGTAGCGGATAAAGCGGGCGCATTTGTCGGAGCTGTCCACGTCGAGCACACCGGCCATGCAGAGCGGCTGGTTGGCCACGAAACCCACGGTCTGTCCGTCGATGCGGCCGAAACCCACCACGATGTTGGGGGCGAAGAGTTCCTGCACTTCGAGGAACTGCGAGTCGTCGGAGATGGTGCGGATGATGTGGCGCACGTCGTAGGGCTTGCGCACGTTGTCGGGCACGATTTCATCGATATTGTAGGTTTTCTGCGGCATCTTGGGCGCGGTGGCCGCGGCTTTCTCGCGGTTGTTGCGCGGAATGTAGCTCAGCAGTTCCTTGATCTGGTCGAAACACTGTTTCTCGCTTTCGGCGAAGAAGTGCGCGTTGCCGGTGATTTCGGCATGGGTGCGCGCCCCGCCGAGGTCTTCCTGCGAGATTTCCTCACCCAGCACCGACTTGATCACTTCCGGGCCGGTGATGAACATCTTCGAAACCTGGTCAACCACGAACACGAAGTCGGTCAAGGCCGGGGAATAGACCGCACCGCCGGCGCAGGGACCCAGAATCACGGAAATCTGGGGAATCACACCCGAAGCCTGGGTGTTGCGGTAAAAGATCTCGCCGTAGCCGGCCAGGGCACGGACGCCTTCCTGGATACGTGCGCCGCCCGAGTCGTTGATGCCGATGAGGGGCATCTGCATCTTCATGGCATGGTCCATCACCTTGCAGATCTTCATGGCGTGCATATAGCCCAGCGAACCGCCGGTAACGGTGAAATCCTGCGCGTAGATACCCACCGGCTGGCCGTTCACCGTGCCGATACCGGCCACCACGCCGTCGCCGGCAAGGTCTTTCTTTTCCATGCCGAAATCGCGGGCGGAATGTTTGATAAAGAGGTCGAGTTCCTGAAACGAACCCGGATCCAGAATGCTGTCGATACGCTCACGGGCGGTAAGTTTTCCGCTCTCTTTCTGCTTGGCGATGGCTTTCTCGCCGCCGCCGGCCATAGCAACGGCTTTGCGCTGTTGCAGGTCCTTGCATTTTTCTTGATTGATAGACATTGTCTTCTGTATTTTGTTTAAAAGCGTTTGCGCTGTTGTTCCTGTGCGGCTAAACGCACACAAACTACAAAGTTACTAAAAAGGATTGAACATCGTCCGATGGCGGAGGGGAAGGGTCGAATAGTTGAGTTGTTAGTATCTTTTAAAAATAACAAAGATTACCCATCGCAAAAAAAGTAACTTTGAAGATTGAACAGAAAGAATATGCGTTTTAAACTTACGTTGAAGGTATTGCCCGAAGTGGCGGGAAATATTTTGCCGTTGAATTACCAATATGAACTTTCGGCGGCCATTTACAAAGTGTTGGCGAAAAGCGACCAAGAATATGCCTTTTGGTTGCATGAAAATGGATATAGGGCAGACGGAGAGAAGAAGTTTAAGCTGTTTTCTTTCTCTCGGTTGATGATTCCGCAATGGCAGATTCCACGAGGAACCGACCGGTTGCGGATTCAGAGCGAAGAAGTGGAATGGTTTTTATCTTTTCTGCCGGATAAGAGTACCGAGAAATTTGTACAAGGCATATTCGCCAACCAAAGAATAGCGATAGGCGATAAGAAATCGTGCGTACAGTTTATTGTCAAGGGGGTGGAGGGTGTGCCGGCTCCTGCCATTCAAGAAGAAATGATGTTTGAGGCCATATCTCCGATGACCTTGCGGTGTTGGCATGCGGATACGTGTAAGTCCGAATATATTTCTCCTGCGGATCCCCGTGCGCCCAAGGCCATACTGACAGGCTTGTTAAGTAGATATAAGGCGATAAACGGTGTGGAATTTCACGGAGACGTAGATTACCAATATGAGGTGTTGGATAAACCTAAATCCGCCCTGATTAAGATTAAGGCCGATACTCCTTACCAGACTTTTGTTCGGGGTTATATGTGCCGTTTCAAGATAAGGGTGCCCCAGCCTCTTATGAGAATCTTGTATGAAAGTGGTGCGGGGGAATTATGTTCCCAAGGCTTTGGCTTTGTACGGGAAATAAAACCCCCAACCGAAAATGATTGGGGGCTGGTTCGATTAAAGTGATGACAAAGACACTATTTTTCAATTCCATGTTTGAGTCGTGTGCAAAGATATAGGTTATTTCACTACCTTTGCACACTTTCCGAATTGATATTTTCGGATAAAAAAGAAACTATTGGAAATATTATTGTATATTTGCCGATATACAATGGTAAAAGCAACAGGGAAAGATGATGTATAAGTTTGATAAAGTGGATAATGAGGCGCTTTTTGAATTTACGGGCGATCCGTTTGCTGATGCCGGAGGCTATGCCTTGGGTGTTTTTGCGGAGTGTTATCCGGATAAGGATATATTGGAATTGATTCGGATAGCAACCGATATCTATGTGGACAGGTGGGGTGGGAGGTTGAATACCTTCTTTCTGAATTCCAAGATTACCCAACCTAGTTTTGATGCCAAGCAGAAAAAGGAGGAAACGATGGTATATTTCACTTCTTTATTGGAGGAAACGGTACCGTTCGTTTCGGGTTTTTGTAGGATTACGGGCAGAAAGGCCAAGTTGTTTCCTGCGGGGCGGGACAATACTGCTTTGACAGGGTCGGGTAAGTTCGTGAATTTTCATCATGCGTTTCAAGACGGTATCATGTTATCTAAGGAAGCAATTATACGCATGTTCTTTCTTCCCTTGGGAAGTGAGTTGTTGCAAGGCAAGATAGCTGTGATACATTCGAACAAAGAAGACGTTACTTCTTATTTTGGGTCGAAGTGCTGTAAGCGCAATTTGAAAGCGGTGGCTGCAAACCTTTCTGAAGGGGTTCTGCATTCGCAATCCAATGCGCCGGGAACGGCTTTGTTCAGATATGTGGATGAGGTGTTGATGGAGAAAAAAGAGATTAAGGATCACGATGTTTGCGCAACATTGTATCTATTCTCGAATTTTGGAGCAAGCCCCGAACTTTCAATTTATAATCTATCTTGCGATGTCTTTAGGTTCTACGTTGCCACACGGAGTGCGAGATATAAGGATCAGTGGGATAGCTTTGTGGCCACAGGTTATAGAAATTCCGAGTATGCTAAATATTTTAAGGACAACAAATGCCGTTATGACGCTCGGGATAAGATATTGGTTTTCGAAGACAAGAAAGGCGAGGAGAAAGTAGAGGAAGATGTGTACAAGTATTGGGCAAATAGGATTTATGAAGATTTGCTTGCCAATAAGTCCATTGTTCGAAGACTGTTGCGTTACAGCGAGAAAAATGAAATTAATTTCGAAATTATAAAGGTTTACGCCATAAAAATAAGAAATATGAAACGGGAAACGATTGAAAAAATTGAACGGATGGCCGATTTCATCATCAATGAAAATGATGAAGATGGAATGAAAAAGGCTATTCAAAAGTTAAATAGGGCTAAAAATAGTTTTTTGTTACGTCGTTTTATCTTGAATGATATTATTGCAAAAAATTATGATAAAGAGAACCAGGTAATGGTTACCGTGGATGATTATGCCAATTACCTTTTTCCGGATACCGAATCATGGAAAGAGATGCGGGATGTTCTTTTGATAGCGATTTATCAAAAATTGCACGAAAAGAGAGTTTTCATAGAAGATACTCTTGATGTGCAGGAAGACGATGAAGAAAAGTAAACACTTAAAATTAAAGATAATGGAAGCTAAAAATTTAAAAGTGCAAGGTTTAGTCTTGCTGGATGTGGATGTGGTAGCATTGAATAATGCAGGGAAAAATACGATTTCTAACTTTGATAATGCCGTGGGAACCAAGAAAATTTATAAGAGTGGTCGTTCTTATGTATATGTTTCCGGTCAGGCCTGGCGTTATTGGTGGCGGGATTCGCTGCAAAAGAATATGGGTTGGAAATTATCGCCCATTACACGTCAGGAAAAAGTTGCCTTTACAGATGCCAATCCGGTAAGTTTTGCCGATGACGATGTGTTTGGTTATATGCGGGCGGCAAAAGAAGAAGTTATTGATGAAAAAGGCAAGGCAAAGAAAAAAGATGTAACGGTAACGAGAGTTTCGCCCTTGAAGAATTCGGCCATTATATCGGCATATGCCACTCGTCCTGTTGAAAATTGGTCGAGCATGGCAAGGCAGAATGGCGATTCCGTACCTTATAGCAAGGAAGAATACAGTGCCGTCATGAAAGGAATGTTCAGTTTGGATTTGAGTATGGTGGGTACTTTCTCAAACTACAACAAGACGGGCTTTCAGAACCTGTCAGATAAGTTGAAGGAAGAAGCCCTGAAAAACGGTGCGAAACTGATTCCCGATAGTTATGTTGCTGGACAGGAATTGGTTCAATTGCCTTTGGACGTGCGGAAGCAGCGTGCTGTAGACACGATTTCGGCGTTAAAATATATTTCGGGTGGTGCCATGCAGACAAACAATATGGGCGATGTAACGCCTAAGTTTATCGTGTTGGCGACCACGAATACCGGGAACCATCCTTTCTCCCACATTGTATCGGAAAAGGGTGAAAAAGACGAGCAACTTTTTTGGAATGTCGAAGCATTGAAAGAAGTTTTGTCTGAATACAAAGAAACCTTCGAAGGAAAGATCTTTATAGGAAAGCGTGCAGGCTTTATGGATGAATGGAACGAATCATTGGCAACCTTGAAAAATGAATATAAAGAAATAGTTGAAGTGGGTGCGGTCAATGAAATTATCGACAAGTACTGCAATCAACTTAAAGACCAGATGGCGTAATGAAAGTCTATCGTATCGATATCAGTTCTTGGACGGCTGGGTTTCGGTATCCCAATGTTATATCGGGGTATCAACCGTCTTTGGTTGTGCCTCCGATAAGCACTGTATTGGGGTTATTGAACGCATGCGCCGGTAAGTATTTGATGCACGAACGGTTGTCGTTAGGCTATTATTTTTCTTTTGCCGCGAAGGCTACAGACTTAGAAACTATCTATCAAGTGGAGGCCAATAAGGGCGTAGCCAAGAATCAGATGAAATCCAATGTTATCAATCGGGAATTCTTATACGATTGTCATTTGGTATTGTATCTGAAAGACCAAGAACTGGCGAATCTTTTGAAGAAACCTGTGTATCAGATATTATTAGGCAGGAGTGGAGACCTCGCCACTGTGGAGTCTATTTGCGAGAAGGACTTACCAGAGATTCAGAATGCGGAGAAGATTAAGGGACAGATTGTTCCTTTTCAAGGCAACTGTCTTCCTGGTATATTGCAGGCACTGCCTAAATATTATACGGATACCATTCCAAGGAAAAATCTCGGAACGGAGGCCTATTCCGTTATCGCTTGCAATGTTTCTGATTTCTCAACCCATCTCACAGCATATAGGGATACGGTGGATGGCAAAGAAATTGACATTTATTTCCATGATATCCTGATTGAAAATGACAAATAAGGGTCAAGAAGAATCTCGGGTATTGGCTAAGTCCAATCCCGAGATTTCTTTACAAGAGCATATAGAGGATTGCTTGAGAATAGAAGCGTATTTGAGAAATCTAACGCCTAACGTACCTGTAGATGACCGGGATTTTTTTTGGAATACCCTCACGTCAAGTATTGTGTTCCACGATACGGGCAAGGCACATAGTGAGTTTCAAAAGATGCTCATAGGTAAGAAGAATGTATGGACAGAGTACCATCAGCGTCATGAACTGTTCTCGCTGTACTGTATCTGTAATTCGAATTTATCGGAAGAACAGAAGCGTTTGATTCTTTTTTCAGTGCTTGGACATCATAGATCTTTGAGAATTTTACGCGAGTATGCAGGCCATAACTATGAAGAGGGTGAATGGTTATCTCCAATTTCTTACGGAGACGAATGTAGAAAACTAAACATACTGGAGGTTTCGCATATTTGTGAACGCTATAACTATTCGTTGGTAACGAACTGTGTGCCAGATATCGTAGCGTTATTGAATGGGGAATGCACAAAGAATGAGAAGGTTTCGATAACCGATAAGGATTGCTTTCAAAAAATGCTGTTGGTCGGGGCTTTAAAGCAATGCGACCATATGGCTTCAGCCAATGTGAAGCGGATACTCAAAATAGAGGAAAGGGATTTTGAATTCTTGTATCGGAGCGGTTACGCATTCTATCCCCATCAAGAACAGTCAGGCAAGATAAAAGGGAACGTTATACTGACGGCTCCGACAGGCTCAGGTAAAACGGAGTCTGCATTCCTATGGTTAAAAAATCAATTAAAGGAGTTTGGACAGGGACGGGTATTTTATGTGCTGCCTTATACAGCGTCTATCAATGCCATGTACGAAAGGCTTAACCGTGATATTGCATCAGAAGAAAGGAAAGTGGGCATGATTCACGGTAAGCTGATGCAGTATCTGGAAAATGCAATGGACAAAGAAGAGTCTTCGACGGAGTATTTCAACAAATCCCAGCTGTTGGAAGATTTCAAGAGTATGGTGACGCCGGTCAAGATAACGACTCCTTTTCAATTGTTACGCCATATGTTTGGAATCAAGGGTTTTGAAAAAGGAATGTTCGAATGGTCGGGTGCCTATTTTATCTTCGATGAGATACACGCTTATGATGTCCGGACTTTTGCACAGATCATAGCGCTTTTGAAGTTTACGGTACGTTATTTTGGCGTGAAGGTTTTTGTCATGACGGCGACACTGCCTTCCTTTATGCAGAAAGAGATAGAAAGAGCCGTGGGAAATTTTTCTTCGATTGTTGCTGAAGATACAATTTATGAATCGTTTAAACGGCATAAAATAGTTGTTTTAAAGGGGATGTTGATAAATTCTCTTGATAGGTTACAAGATGAATTGGATAAGGGGAAGCGTGTGTTGGTTGTTTGTAATACGGTTCAACAGGCGCAGGCTGTATATGCCAGATTGGAGACTAAAGAAAAGGTTTTGTTGCACGGTCGATTTAATGGAGAGGACAGGTTTGAGCATGAACGGCAACTGAAAGCCGATACCGTAAACCTTTTGGTGGGAACGCAAGCCATTGAGGTCAGCTTGGATATTGATTTTGATGTGTTGTTCAGCGAACCGGCACCCTTGGACGCCATGGTTCAGCGGTTCGGCCGGGTGAATAGGAGAAGAAAAAAGGGTGTCTGTCCTTGTTTTGTGTTCGACGAGCGACAAGCGGATGACAAATATATTTACAAAGATGAGGATGTCGTCCGGAAAACCTTATTGTCGCTACGGGATATGTCGGCTAAAGAAGATGGCGTGGTAAGTGAAAAAGAAATACAGTCGTACATCGATTTTGTTTATCCCGATTGGAATGAAAGGGATAAGAGGGATTTTGAAACGACCCGCACATTGGTCGAGCAAATGATATCCGATCTGAGACCTTTGGAAGAAATGGAATTTTCGGAGGAAAGTTTTTATAAGCAATTCGATGGTGTTAAGGTGCTTCCGGTTTCATTGCAAGATGAATACCATAGACGAGAAGAGGATGGGCAGATCGTACGGGCAGACTCCCTCCTTGTTTCCATAAGACAGGGCAGATTTATCTCGATGTTGAGAAATGGAGACATTGACAGGAAGAAATTGATAATTGGAGACGGTCTCAAAGGCGTAAACGTCATCAATCGGAAGTATGAGAAAGAATATGGATTGCTGATGGATGAAGTGGATGATTCCATGGAGGAAATCTTTTTGTAACATGCACATCACCGGCACACATTTTCAGTACTATCATGTTTGCAAGCGTAAACTTTGGCTGTTTTCGAACGGCATCATGATGGAGCATACGTCGGATTTGGTTTTTGAAGGACGGCTGATTCATGAGGAAAGTTATCCGCAACGTTCGGCCCGGTACGAGGAAATTGCGATAGACGGCATCAAGGTGGATTTTTATGATCCACGGGAAAAAGTGATTCACGAAATCAAGAAATCGAACAAGATAGAAGTGGCGCACGAATGGCAGTTGAAGTATTATCTATACGTCTTTGAACGCAATGGATTGCTCAACCATAGCGGCATCATCGAATATCCTACCTTAAGGCGCACCAAGACGGTGGTGCTGACAGATGAAGACAGGAATCGTATCAGCGTTATTGAAAAAGAAATAGAAGCCGTCGCCCAATCGGAAACGTGTCCCGCTAAGGAAAAACGAAGCCGTTGCGTCAACTGCAGTTATTTTGATTTTTGTTACAGCGAAGAAGTGGAAGAACCATGAAGAAAACTTTTTACCTTTTTAATCCAGGAACTCTGGAAAGACGGGACAATACCTTGAAGTTTACGCCCTATTCGATAGGCGAGAATGGGGAACGTGTTGCTGGGGCTCCCCGTTATCTGCCGGTGGAGGATGTCGGTGAGTTCTACGCTTTCGGTTCCTTGAACGTGAACAGTGCCGTACTGAACTTTTTGGGGCAAAAGGACATCGCCGTTCATTTTTTCGACTATTACGAGAATTATACGGGTTCTTTCATGCCGCGGGATTCGTTGCTTTCCGGCAAAATGATTCTGGTGCAGGTTTCGGCCTATCAAAACAAGAAAAAACGACAGGAAATAGCGTGTAAATTCATAGAAGGCTCAGCGCACAATATGATAAAGAACCTGCAGTACTATAACCGCAGGGGAAAGGATGTCGAATCGATTATAGAGACGATAAAAACGCATGCTGCCAAGATTTCCGTTACGTATGAAGTGGATGAACTGATGGGAGTCGAGGGGACGATCCGGCAGTTGTATTACGAGGCTTTCGATGCCATCATCAACGATTTCGAAATGGGACTGAGAACCAAACAGCCTCCGCAAAACGAGGTCAATGCGTTGATTTCTTTCGGCAATATGGTGTGCTATTCCATCTGTTTGCGGGCGATACATCAAACGCAGCTTAATCCGACCATCAGCTATCTTCACACGCCGGGCGAACGGCGATATTCGTTGGCCTTGGACGTGGCGGAGATCTTTAAGCCGATTCTGGTGGATCGGGTCATCTTCAAGGTTTTGAACAAAAAGGAGATACAGTCCAATCATTTTGAACATAAACTGAACAAGTGTCTGTTGAACAACACGGGAAGACAGATTTTTATCAAGGCGATAGAGGCAAGATTGATGGAAACGATTCAGCACCGCACTTTGGGTAGAAATGTCAGTTACCGGCATCTGGTGAAGTTGGAGTGCTATAAATTGGCGAAACATCTGTTAGGTATCGAGGAATATAAACCCTTTAAAATGTATTGGTGATGTACGTGGTGCTGGTCTATGATTTTGGTGAAAAAAGGGTGGGCAAGATGCTTAAATTGTGCCGCCGTTACCTGAATTGGATACAGAATTCTGTGTTCGAAGGTGAGATATCGGAGGTAAAACTTAAGGAAATGTTATATTTGGCGAAAGATTTTATGGATGAAGAGACTGACAGCATCATTCTATTTAAAAGTAAATCCGATATCTTTACGTCCAAAGAAATCATAGGAAAGGAGCGGGCTTCCGTCGATCAGTTTCTATAAAATTTTGTCGATGTTGACTCCCGAAAGTTATTCTTGCAGCAAAAGAAGGCCGCAAGAATACGAAAAAGTTCTTTGACATATTGATTTATAGGTTTATAAAGAAAAGTGTCGATGGCCGGGCATTTTTATATCTCCGGCCACCGACACTTTTTTAAACGAAATAAAATTATTTTTGCATCTTCAAATTATTGACAACGAAAGCAAAATACCGTCAAGATTTGAAGGGTTTGAATCGAACTTGTTAGAATTGAAACCTGCACGAGCTGGACGGCCAGCGCACCCGCCGCATCGTTTGAATCGAACTTGTTAGAATTGAAACAGCTTTTGCCAACAACTTCATTTTGTCGGCATCCCCGTTTGAATCGAACTTGTTAGAATTGAAACGCTGTCGCCTCCACCTCCGCCGCCGGTTTCATGTCGTTTGAATCGAACTTGTTAGAATTGAAACAAAGGCCACAGCCTGCTTCCCGCAGACACAGCACTTGCGTTTGAATCGAACTTGTTAGAATTGAAACGCAGATAGCGCACAAGGTTGGTGGAGGGACTTCCCGGTTTGAATCGAACTTGTTAGAATTGAAACTTGCGGGGTTGTTGTTCTTTTTCATTGTTTGTTTTTTGTTTGAATCGAACTTGTTAGAATTGAAACATATTCCGAGCCATCCGTATTGCAGGGAGTGTTTGTTTGAATCGAACTTGTTAGAATTGAAACAGCCGTGGCAAGAGCTTTCATTTTGCTGGAATCCCGTTTGAATCGAACTTGTTAGAATTGAAACCTTGTGGATTATCTTTACCCGCTATTAAAGAATCCTGTTTGAATCGAACTTGTTAGAATTGAAACCGCGGAATGATAAAACAAAAAAAACAAAACAAATGTTTGAATCGAACTTGTTAGAATTGAAACGGCTTTTGCCAGGGCTTTCATTTTGTCGGAATCCCGTTTGAATCGAACTTGTTAGAATTGAAACAATTAAAGCCCATACTGGCAACACCAGTAAGATAGTTTGAATCGAACTTGTTAGAATTGAAACTATGTTCTCGATCGCATTCATCTTACTTCTGATTGTTTGAATCGAACTTGTTAGAATTGAAACAGAAAGACTGGGTCTTTTCAGGATCCTTTACAAACGCGTTTGAATCGAACTTGTTAGAATTGAAACAAATTCAAACCTACGGTTACCAAATCCAAACGTGTGTTTGAATCGAACTTGTTAGAATTGAAACTCCTCCACATCGTTGTGCGGTATGGCGGGGTCGTGGTTTGAATCGAACTTGTTAGAATTGAAACCCGGACAGGCGGGTTCGGCCGAGTTGCCCACCATCAGTTTGAATCGAACTTGTTAGAATTGAAACTATCGAAGAACACGTTGAGGCCGTAGTCGGTGGTCGTTTGAATCGAACTTGTTAGAATTGAAACATTATAGGCTGGGTGGCGGCGGGCATCGCCCTGCTGTTTGAATCGAACTTGTTAGAATTGAAACAAGAATAACAACCCACCATGGCAGGCAGCAGCTACGGTTTGAATCGAACTTGTTAGAATTGAAACAGGCGAGAGGGGTGGACAACACCCCTCCGCCGGCGGTGTTTGAATCGAACTTGTTAGAATTGAAACGGGTGCTCACCACCGACATCGTGCGCTGCGCCTCCAGTTTGAATCGAACTTGTTAGAATTGAAACTTTTCCACAACATCGGTGTGGCTTTCGGCATGGTGTTTGAATCGAACTTGTTAGAATTGAAACTTGAATAACATAGACCGTGGGCACGCCGTCAATACAAGTTTGAATCGAACTTGTTAGAATTGAAACAGAGCATCAAGCCGGGCGATCCCGTGGAGATTCGGCGTTTGAATCGAACTTGTTAGAATTGAAACACCTGCTGGACCTCGCGGAGAAATACGGCATCAAGTTTGAATCGAACTTGTTAGAATTGAAACTAAAGAATGCCGCGGACGCGGAGAATAGCCTGGTGTTTGAATCGAACTTGTTAGAATTGAAACTGAAAGGTTAAGCAACCAGCTTCGTTCCATCGAGCGTTTGAATCGAACTTGTTAGAATTGAAACTGTTGAGTTCCTTGCCGTAGCCCAGCTGAATCTCCAGTTTGAATCGAACTTGTTAGAATTGAAACGACGGCACTCAATCATGTCCCCGTCGCCATTGTAGGTTTGAATCGAACTTGTTAGAATTGAAACTGGTGAGCGCCGCGATGACAACCACGATAGCGGCCAGTTTGAATCGAACTTGTTAGAATTGAAACATTTCAAGCGCATCGATAATTGAGTACCCGCCTCTTGTTTGAATCGAACTTGTTAGAATTGAAACATGGCTACCCATTTTACCCTTTCGTCGCTTGGTTGTTTGAATCGAACTTGTTAGAATTGAAACCCCATGATGTCCATAGGTATGTAGTCTGGTCCGAGTTTGAATCGAACTTGTTAGAATTGAAACATCGGCGCCACGCTCGCGGCCGTCGCCGGGGCGTGTTTGAATCGAACTTGTTAGAATTGAAACGAGTTTCACCCTCTCTTCTTCTGTATAAAGTTTTTGTTTGAATCGAACTTGTTAGAATTGAAACTCGGCCGTGAACGCCTGGAAGACGTTTCGCAGCTTATGTTTGAATCGAACTTGTTAGAATTGAAACCCGAGAATTACAACGTTCGCGGGCAGGAAACATTCAGTTTGAATCGAACTTGTTAGAATTGAAACATCGATTCAAGAAAGGCCTTGGCAACGGCGAACTGTTTGAATCGAACTTGTTAGAATTGAAACGCGATATAGATTCCCTTGTAGGCATCTGTCGGTATGAGTTTGAATCGAACTTGTTAGAATTGAAACTGAATTTCTCGATGGTCTTGTCGTCTGTCGTGTCTGTTTGAATCGAACTTGTTAGAATTGAAACTTGCCTCAACTTCATTAATTCCAAACGTGAAGATGTTTGAATCGAACTTGTTAGAATTGAAACCTACCAAACGGCAGTCAATGAAGTGCACGGCAACTGTTTGAATCGAACTTGTTAGAATTGAAACTGGATTGCGTTGAACCTTGATGAGAGCGAGGAAATGTTTGAATCGAACTTGTTAGAATTGAAACCCCGTTTCCACGCTTCTTACAACACTCTTTACAGGCGCGTTTGAATCGAACTTGTTAGAATTGAAACTGAGGAATCGTCGCAATTCATCCCTATCGGTCCTGGTTTGAATCGAACTTGTTAGAATTGAAACAACGATGACAAAAGCAGGGTGGGTAGCACAATCGAAAGTTTGAATCGAACTTGTTAGAATTGAAACAAACTTGCTTTGCTTCTTTTTGTGCCGCTTTGTCCAGTTTGAATCGAACTTGTTAAAATTGAAACAAACGCACAATTTTGGAATATTCGCTACCGTCTTCTGTTTGAATCGAACTTGTTAGAATTGAAACTGGATTGCGTTGAACCTTGATGAGAGCGAGGAAATGTTTGAATCGAACTTGTTAGAATTGAAACTTGCTTACGACTATGAGGCAGAATCGGCCACGGTTGTTTGAATCGAACTTGTTAGAATTGAAACAATATCCGCCGCTGCCGCCAGAACCGCTCCCGCAGGAGTTTGAATCGAACTTGTTAGAATTGAAACAAGGCCAATCGAAATAAGGAATCACGTAAGCCCTCGGTTTGAATCGAACTTGTTAGAATTGAAACGCGTTTTGAAAACCCTTACCCGTCCCGCCCTGAGCTGTTTGAATCGAACTTGTTAGAATTGAAACGCCGTAACCTGCCGGGGACGCAAATCCATCAACGACGTTTGAATCGAACTTGTTAGAATTGAAACCAGTTTCGGATTACGAAATCCATCCCGACCACATCTCGTTTGAATCGAACTTGTTAGAATTGAAACGGTAGCGGCCGCCGGCGTCCACCAATGCGCCCGACAGTTTGAATCGAACTTGTTAGAATTGAAACCCCGGATAGAAGGGTCGCACGATCTCCACCCCCTCGGTTTGAATCGAACTTGTTAGAATTGAAACATGCCCATGCGCGCCGCGAGCGCCAGGGCCGCAGGTTTGAATCGAACTTGTTAGAATTGAAACTACAGTATCAACACTGGGAAGGTGAACGCAACAGCAGTTTGAATCGAACTTGTTAGAATTGAAACCAGAATGGTTCGCAGTACAGGTGATGAGCAGGGAGGTTTGAATCGAACTTGTTAGAATTGAAACTTTTTCAGGGCATCGGCAATGCGTTTTCCAAGATGTGGTTTGAATCGAACTTGTTAGAATTGAAACCAAGACGATGTTAGCGGAGAAATACTCCACCAACATCGTTTGAACTGATTAAACCGAATCCTACCGTCAGACCCTGATGACGGCGGCGCTCGGCAACGAATTATGGGTAACCGCCGACCGCAACGGGCAGCGGTTCGCCTACAAGTTCAACCCCGACAGTCACGACAGCATGTGCATCGCCTATCCCATTGAGGGAGAGGCTGAAAACGGCACCTTGCAGATAGGCAAGCCCCGCCAGATGAGCATGGACAACCTCGATATCCGCAATGCGCAGAAATACCCCGTGGAAACCTTGCTGCAAGACCTTGCCAAGCGGCAGGAACAGCAGAACGAGGCGCAGGATGCCGCCACGGAGCAGCAGGAGCAGCAGGCCACGCGACCCGATGCCGATGCGCGGCGCACCTATATTGCAGGCCACGACTTCGAGTATACCGACACCAACGACAAGTTGAAGATGGTGTCGCAGGGAAGCCGTATCGTGCCCACTTCGTCCGTGCCGGCGGGGGCAGACCCCAACACGCCCGTGAACGTGGCCATCACCAAGCCGAACAGCAGTGCGGCGGTGCCTGGGGTGATGACGTTGTCGGAGTTTCAGGAGCGTGTGGAGAGCGGCTATATGGCGGCAGAGGAAATCGCCGAGGCAGACACGGCGGCTGATGTGCGCACGGACAGCGAGGGCAATGTGGTGGAGGAAGAGGCGGCGCAGGAGGAAACTCCTGCGGAAGGACGGCTGGGGCAGGAAGCGGAAAAGGCCGATGAAATGGCGCAAAATGCCCCGTTGAATGGGGAAGAAACGGGCGAACAGGCCGAAACAGAGGATGTTGAACAGGCCGATAATGGGGCGGATATAACTGCGGCCGCCCGTGATTTGGTGGACAACCATCTGCTGGATATTCCGTATGATAGTTTGCGTTGGAATGAGCAAAGTGGAACTGCGGAGCCATTATCAGGAAATTCCAAGATTCTCAACCTTGCAGGGAGAATGGTTGTCGTTGTCGATATAAACGGCATGCATGTCCCGTTTTATCTGTCAACAGGACGGGGAGGAAAGAAAACGGTTGAAAGCGGGAAATGGTATCCGTTTTTCGGGTTGTCCGAGGGCGGATGGATCAACAAGGGTAGCGAAGCCGAGATAAACCGATATTATGGTAGCGATATATTGAAAGCCATAGCCGAAGAATTGGATAATAGGATCGGAGATGTACGGGAGGATTCAGGCATTCCGAAGGGCAAGGCAAGCGGACAGCACATAGATTTTATAAATAGAGACTTACACCCGGCAGAGAACGAAATGCCGACAACAATTGAAGACTTTCAGAAAAACCTTTCACAAGCATTAAAGGATATTGAAAGCAAATTCAATGGGAATGCAGAAAGGGTGGAAAGTGAAAAAGAGGCGGATAATACAAGCGGCCTTATAGGCAGGAGTGCCACGGAAGAGGAGGCCACGGAGATACTTTCCCAAATGGAGGCTGACGCGGAGGTTGCGCCCGAAGTGGAACTCACGCCTGAAAACTGGGTGGCGCAGTTCGGGGAAGACGGCAAGGTGGAAACGCCTATCGGAGAGGTCAAGATGGGCGAGAATCAGTTGGCGAAGATGTTCTTAAGAAAAAGGGATAAGGAATTTGGAATGATTCTTCCGACTTTAATAACCCCTGATCTAATCATTGCCGAAGAAAGTACTGCAAAAGATGGGACAGAAGAACGCCCGTCTTCATACCTGTTTGTAAAGACCTTTTTAAGGGATGGTAAGAAGGTGAAATATTACTCTTCCGTAACCGTGAAGAAAGACGGAATGGAAGTGGTGATAAGCAACCACTATATGGAAGAATCCGCGCTCAAGGGAAAACTACAAAATGGGGAAGTTCTATATGCAAAAGAAGCATTACTCTCCAACAGCTCTGACGGGCACTTAGCTGAACACCAAAACGGTGTGCCGGACCTCCTTCCTACGCAAGAGAATAACGCTTCTTCTGCCGACAAAGGTACCCAGTCTTCGGAAGAAAAGCAAGTGCAGTTGCCGGAGAATCCCGTTCAGAAACAGTACGAGGCTTTGCTGGCCGACAACGAGGGGGATGAGGCCGATGCGGTGGACACTGCCCGGCAGATGGTAGCCAACACGCAGGCCGAGTTGGAAAAGGCGAGGAAAGCCACCACCAACGGCAAGACGGTGGAGGCTATTCAGGCGGCCAAGCGTGCCAAGCGCGAGAAGATTGCCGCGCTGGAAAAGGACTTGACATTCTGGCAGGACGTGGCGGGCTATCCAGAAGCCAAACGCGGGCAGGAGGAACAGCAACGCCAGTTGCAGAGAAAGATGGATGCCCGGCAGCGAGCCGAAGAACGGCGGCGCAGGAACGGCGGCCTGCAATTACGGCTTACCGAACGGGACAAGGCCTTGGGCGATCCGCTCAGCGTGGAGGAATATGTATTGCGCCGCATTGCCACCGGATCCACCAAGTTCCTGTGGAACGGCACTTCGGACGGCACGGGCGGCCTGAAAGAACATGGCGGGGGCAACCGCTACCGGCTGCAATACGTGGACACGAACCGTGGCAAGGTTCCCGAAGTGGTGGCCGACGACATGGTGTACGACATCAACGAGAACCACCCCGAACTGGGAAACGTTACCGCCTCGGAGATACTCGATATCATCGAGGGCATCGGTGTGGGCGAGCAGGGTTTCTCCGAACTGATGGAACGCGCCGAGGAACTGCACAACAGCAACGACTACGAGGCGCAGGCACAGGCCGAGGTAGAAGAAGCCGAACGCGAGGAGAGGGCGAACGACGAGGCGGCGCAGGAACGCGCCCGCGAGAGCGTGGAGAGCCTGAGCGAAGAAGAATACCACGAGACAATCCGTCCGCGTTTCGTGGGCGAGATGTTCGAGGAGGACGGGACGCCGCGTTTCGACCGGGGTGCGGGGCGTGCGAAGGCGAACCGAAAGGTGTATGAGTTTACGCGGGACTTGTTGCGCAAGGCGGGGATAAAGGTTCACGAGGTGAGCGCGGAGCAGGCGCAAGCGATGGCTAATCTCGGACATCGGCAGGAGGCGGCTCGTTTCCACAGCGTCTACCACGGCACGGGGGCGAAGTTCGATGCGTTCGATTTCTCGCACATGGGCGAGGGCGAAGGCGCGCAGGCCTACGGCTGGGGCGGCTACGTGACCGAGATGGAAGGGATAGGCAGAGGGTATGCGAAACGGACGGCAAAAATTCCTGAAAAGCGTAGGGAAAATGCAATAATAAATGGATTGGCTCGGGAACTGTTGGAGAGAAACACCAAGGAAGAAGGCTTGGCTTATTTGAGGTCGCTTCTGAATGAAACGTGGTCAGACAAGAAGCGTATCAAGGCTCAAATAAAGATATTGGAAACAGGGCGTTTCTTGCCGGAATCCAAGGTGAACTTATATACGGTGGAAATACCCGACAACACGGGCGAGAACTATCTGGAATGGAAGAATCCGGTAAGCAAGGAACAGCAGGGCAGAATCTATAAACAACTCCGCGATGAGCGGATAACGCTTGGCGAGGGAACCGCCGATTTCTGGAACGGGAAATCCAGTGCATGGAACAGCGGCAATAGCCTTTATGAATACCTGTCCTATTGTTTCCTTGATCCGGAGACGAACAATAACGCAGATAAGGAAACCAGCGAGTTCCTTTCCCGTGCGGGCTTCACGGGCATATCCTACCCCGCGCACGAAACCACGGGCGGCCGTGCGGACGGAGTGCGGAACTACGTCATCTTCAAGGAATCGGATATGAAGATAACCGACCGCGTTCAGTTCCTGCAGACGCCGCAGGGCGAGGTGTACGGCTGGACGGTGGGCGGCGAGGTGTTCCTGAACAGGGACGCGATGAACCCCGAGACGCCGCTGCACGAGTACACGCACCTGTGGGACGATATGGTGCGCCGGAGCAATCCGGACTTGTGGTCTCGCGGTGTGGCGTTGATGAAGAAACTGCCCTTGTGGCAGGAGGTACTGGACGACCCGAACTACGCGGACATAGCGGGGGACGAGGACGCTGTGGCGAGCGAGGTGCATTCGCGTCTGACGGGCGAGCGGGGTGCGGCGCTCATCAAGGAGATGATGAACAAGAGTGATGCCACGCTGATGGAGCAACTGAAGGCGTGGCTGTCGGAGATGTTCGAGGCTGTCAAGGGGAGCCTTGCCAAGTGGAGCGGGCGCGACCTGTCGGGTCTGACGGCGGAGAAGTTCGCCGACATGACCGTCCGCGACCTGATGGAGGGTGTGAACCCCGTGGAGGCACAGCGAACGGAGGAGGAGACCATTGAGCGTGAGGCCAAAGAGAACGGCACGTGGCTGAAAGCCCCGAACGGGAAGCCTACGAAACTCACGCCGAAGCAGTGGGTGCAGGTGCGTACCAAGGCGTTCAAGGACTGGTTCGGGGACTGGGAGTTGGCGAACCTCTACGGTAGAGCAACAGAGGCGTGGAACAACAAAGATTCCAAGGGAAAGGTTGTATTCGGCTTGTCGGAACGGGCAAAAAATCGGTTCAATGAATTGCTTGGCACCGATATAAAGCAATTGATAATAACGGATGATTCCATACGGCACATCAAGAATAACCATGGCGCGAATGAAAGCCAAAGGGGGCAAAAAGATATAACTCCCGATGATGTTGTTGTCATCCCTTATTTGGTGAACAACTTCGATTCTATGGAATTAAGTCCGAAGCATAATGATGCGCAAGGGAATAGGGGCATAGAGATACGTAAGCGTATCAATGGTGTTTCCGTGATTGCAACTATTGAAAAGGGGAAGAACAAGGAGTTCCTGGTAACGAACTATCAATTTGTAAAGTCGGATGCCTTAGATGCTTCAAAAGAAACCCCGGGGCCCAACGTCCGCAACGATTCCGACATCGCAA
This sequence comes from Bacteroides sp., assembly GCA_023662825.1. Classification (GTDB taxonomy): domain Bacteria; phylum Bacteroidota; class Bacteroidia; order Bacteroidales; family P3; genus Pullibacteroides. The sequence continues at coordinate 192,699 of JAMPIH010000001.1, read as the reverse complement.
AGGTACGACAGGAGATTGAGAAAATCAAAGAACAGGCAAAAAATGCCTCGAAGGTGGTGGACGAGAACGGGGAGCCGATGGTGTTACAACATGGGACTCCGGTTGAAGGTTTGTCGGTATTCGATGTAAGCCATAGCGGCGAGAACACCGGAGACATGGGGGTTTATGGTGCTGGATTTTATTTTGAGAAAAAAGACAGCGAATATCCTGATTTCTCCAGGTATGGAGATAATATCTATGACGTGTTCCTTAAACTGAAAAAACCTCGTAGAATTGATACAAATGGAGATTTTCTCGATTTGCTCATGCAGTTTGACACTCCGCAAGTTCGCAAGATAGGATTCAAGGGACTTGAAGGTAGAAAATCCACCGTGGGGGATTTGATAGATGCGGTAAAGGAAGTGCGGAATGCTTACGAGAATGGAGAATATGATGAATTGATAGGCGATTTGAAACGGACTTTCGGTAGAAGTGCGACCAAACAAGCGATATTCAGTAACATCTATTTGAAAGGTTATACCTTTCCGTCATCGATAAATACATTTATAAACGATTGTCTTGACAGCAAGGAACTCAGTGATGCATTCAAGGAAGAGGGGTATGACGGTATAGATGTTGATGAGATGAGGGAAGTTGCGGCCTTCTCCCCCAATCAAATCAAGAGCGCGACCGACAATGTGGGGACGTTCGATGCGGGGAACGAGGACATCCGTTTCCGCATGGCCGAGCCGACTGAGCAACAGGGTGAATTGGTGGCGGTACACAACCTGTCGGAAGACAAACTGAAAGAGGCTCTTGACCTGGGCGGCTTCCCGATGCCGAGCATCGCCATCACCAAGGGTGACATGGGGCATACCGAGTTCGGCGACATATCCCTTGTGTTCGGCAGGGAATCCATCGACCCGGCAGACAGGCAGAACAAGGTGTACGGGGAAGACGCGTGGACACCTACATTCCCGCAAATCGGCATCAAGATAGACGATAATGTTCTGGAGAGAATAGAAGACCGTGTCCGTCTTCTGGTGGGGGATGCATTGTTCGATGAACTGAAAAACGTCATATTTTATCCGACGAATGTGGAGACGGGTATAGACAGGCGTAGCGGAAGGGTTGATTACGGAATGGCCGCCGAGCCTCTGTTCAAACTCGCGTACCTGAAAGACGCTCACCCGGAAACCACGGTACAGGGTGCGGACACCAAGGAGATTCGGGAAAAGGTGAACGGGCTTGTCGATTCGAACAATGCCGACTACCGCAAATGGCTTGATACATTGTTTGACGGCATCGTGGAGAAGCGCGGCATACGGAACACCAAGGATATGTTCACCCCGATGGGCAACCGCAGGTCATTCGAAGCCCTTTATGATGAGATCACCCTCGACAATGTGGTCAAGTCCATGAAAAGGTTGGCGGCAAAAGGGGGCGAGGGGATATTCAACAGCAGTATCTTCGGTGCTGCACAAAAGGATTTCAAGTCTATAGAGCAAATACGCAAGGCGGCTCGTGAACGGATACGCCAGATGAACCAAGAGGAATACGACAGTGGGCGTGAAGCCATTAAAGACCGATTGTCGAAGATAGTGGTTCCCGGTATGGGAGAAAAGGTGTCTGATGTATTTGACTGGATAGGGAATGTAATAGATGCAGTCGCGAAGTCGCATGCCCCGCAAGGAATTTACAACTATCTGAAAGGTTTTTACCCCGGCATGACGATGGAGGCGGCCAAGGAGATAGCGGATGTTGTGAAAGACATACAGAAGATGAGCGCACGCTATTTCGAGGCCAAGCCGAGGCGGGCGGTGGGCATACGGGAGGTGAAGTTCGCCGTTGTTCCCGAAGGCACCGATGCTGAAATCATCAAGAGGCTGGAACGCTACGGGATTCCGGTGAAGACCTACGAAAAGGGAAACGAAGCCCGGCGGGTGCAGTTGGTGAATGAGGAATCGGCTAAGGCGGGAACCCGTTTCCGCTTTGCAGGGGAGATGTTTGATGAGGAGGGGAATCCGAAGCAACGGCAGTCTTCCGCGCAATCCGCCGTTCCTTCGTCCCGCGCTTCCCGTGCGGCCAAGCGTGCCGCGGCCGAGGAGTTGGGCAGGCGGCTGGGCGTGAGGGTGGTTGTGGAGGATTCCACCACGCCCAAGGGCAGGAGCAGGCGGTTTGCGGGTATCCAGGGCTGGTTCGTGCTTCCCAATGCCAAGAATCCCGACGGGGCGGTTCACGTGAACGTGGACAACCACGCTTCGGTGGAGGACGTGGAACGCTCCATCGCCCACGAGGTGGTGGCCCACCTGGGCATGCGCAAACTGATGGGCGAGGAGAAGTACAACGCCTTGCTGGACAAGGTGCACGCGAGCATGACGGAGGAACAGCGGGCGTATTTCGAGGCGTATGCCGCGCAGGAGTTCAGCCGCAGGGAGGGCATGACGGAGGCGGAGTACCGCGCCGAACTGCGGAGGGTGGCGGCCGATGAGTACATCGCATCCCTTGCCGAGGTGGGCACCGACCCGACCACGTGGCAGAGGGTGGTGGCCTTGGTGCGCGAGGCCTTGCGTGCCGTGGGCTTCAACTTCTCGCTGAGCGATGCCGACATACGGGCGTTGCTCTACGAGAGCAGGCACAACCTTGAGAGCGCGGCCTACTATGCCGAGCGGGAGATGTTCCGCCAAAGGCAGGAGGAGTTCCGCGCCGCGGCCGAACTGGACAGACGGATAAGGGAGGACGAGGGGGAGGACATCCGTTTCCGACGCAACCTCACCGGCACGGCGGAGGACAAGCGTCTGGGCGTTATCTCCCTAACGCCAGACGGAGCCACGCGCCGTCAAAAGCGCCACAACGCGGCCACCGCCGCAGGGCAGATTCTGCTGGATGATTCCCTGCCCGTAAAGAACCTAACCAACCACTTGCGCAGGGCGGGCGGCAGGGTAACCTCCGACACCGACCTGTGGGAACGTAGAACCACCGTATCCTCGCGGGCGATTGATAAAATTCACTTTTTTAGGGAATCAAAAGAATAATCACTACCTTTGCTATGATAGTTATTGCAAAATGATTGTAACCTTCGATAAGGAATATCTGGCGGAGTTGTATCACAACGGAAAGTGTAACGATAAAAAGCATCGTTATCAACCGGATATCATAAAACGGTACAGACTTCGCATAGATATGCTTTATGCGGCCTCTTGTATTGAAGCGCTTTATCGGATTCATTCCTTAAACTACGAGGTTCTCTCCGGTAGTAAAGCGGGAATTTCTTCGATTAGAGTGAACGATCAATACAGAATAGAGTTTATCGTTTCGTACGAAGAAAACGGGGCCAAGGAAAAAGTGACAATCTGCAATATCACCGACCTATCCAACCATTACAAAAGCTAACCGCCATGGGAAATTTAAGTTATCCGTACATGCCCTCTCATCCGGGTGAAATGCTTAAAGAAGAGATCGAATACCGCGGTATCTCGCAAAAGCAACTCTCCGAACAGATGGGCATTTCCTATACGATGCTGAACGAAATCTTGAATTCGAAGCGTCCGGTAACGGAAACGCTTGCCCTCTATTTTGAAGCCGCTTTGGATATCGAGGCCGAAATGCTTATCAACATGCAGAGCCGCTATAATATGCAGATGGCGCGTAAGAACCGTAAGTTGATGGCTCGGTTCAAGCAAATCCGCAAGCTGGCCGCCGTGTGGTAGGTGTCGTGATTTTTTGTATCTTTGACACTTTGTCCAAGATACGGGTAGGCCGAGGGCAAAACCTATGTGTTTGGGGCAACAAAACCAAGCAAAATAAACATTTAACAGCATATTAACATGGATTTCAGTCTCACAAAACAAGAAACCCTCTTCTTGCAGATGATTAGGGAATTTGCGGAAAAGGAAGTGAAGCCGTTGGCTGCCGAGGTTGACGAGCAGGAAAGATTTCCTGAAGAAACCGTCGCCAAGATGGCCAAGTTGGGTCTTTTGGGTATCCCCGTTCCCGTTGAATACGGCGGTGCGGGTTCCACCAACCAGATGTACAGCATGTGCGTGGAAGAACTTTCGCGCGCCTGCGCCACCACGGGTATCGTTGTTTCGGCGCACACTTCGCTTTGCTGCGCCCCCATCATGGAACACGGCACCGAAGAACAGAAGAAGAAATATCTGCCCAAGCTGGCCAGCGGAGAATGGCTCGGCGCCTTCGGGCTTACCGAACCCGGTGCCGGTACCGACGCCGCCTGTCAGCAGACCATGGCGGTTGAAGACGGAGACAGCTATATCCTCAACGGCACCAAGATTTTCATCACCAATGCCAACTACGCCCACGTGTTCATCGTGTTCGCGATGACCGACAAGAGCCAGGGCGTTAAGGGCATCACCGCCTTTATCGTTACCCGCGACATGCCCGGTTTCAGCATCGGCAAGAAAGAGCTGAAGATGGGTATCCGCGGCAGTGCCACGGCCGAATTGATTTTCGAAAACGTACGCGTTCCCAAGGAAAATATCTTGGGCAAGGTAGGCGGCGGCTTCAAGGTGGCCATGATGACGCTCGACGGCGGCCGTATCGGTGTGGCCTCGCAGGCCTTGGGTATCGCCCAGGGTGCCATGGACGAAACCGTGAAATACACCAAGGAACGCAAGCAGTTCGGCAAGTCGCTGGCCAAGTTCCAGAACACCCAGTTCCAGATGGCCGACCTCGAGACCAAGGTTCAGGCCGCCCGTCTGCTGGTTCGCAGCGCGGCCTACAAGAAGGACCTGCATGTTGACTTCTCCAAAGACGCGGCCATGGCCAAGTTGTTCGCTGCCGAAACCGCGATGGAAGTTACCACCAAGGCCGTTCAGTTCCACGGCGGTTACGGCTACACGCGCGAATATCCGGTGGAAAGGATGATGCGCGACGCCAAGATTACCGAAATCTACGAAGGAACCTCCGAAGTTCAGCGTATGGTTATCGCCGGCAAACTTTTTAAATAGTCGAACCCTCACTCAAAAAAAGAAACAACCATGAACATAGTAGTTTGTATCAAACAAGTGCCGGACACGACCGAAATCAAGCTTGATCCGGTTAAGGGCACGCTTATCCGCGACGGTGTTCCCAGCATCATGAACCCCGACGACAAGGGCGGTCTTGAATTCGCCCTTCAATTGAAGGACCAGTACGGTGCCCACGTCACCGTCATCACGATGGGACCTCCGCAAGCCGACGCCATCCTGCGCGAAGCCTTCGCCATGGGTGCCGACCGCGCCATCCTGCTTACCGACCGCGCCTTTGCCGGCGCCGATACCCTGGCCACGAGCCACGCCCTTTCGGCAGCCTTGAAAAAAATCGACTATGATTTGATTATCGCAGGCCGTCAGGCCATCGACGGCGACACCGCGCAAGTGGGTCCCGAAACGGCCGAATTGCTCGACCTGCCGCAGGTAAGCTATGTGGAAGGCCTGAAGTTCGACGGCAAGAAGACCTTGGAAGTGCGCAAGCAGACCGAAGAAGGCTACCAGATTCTGGAAGTGGAAACGCCTTGTCTGCTCACTGTGCTGGCTTCGGCCAACAAGGCCCGTTACATGACCGTGAGCGGTATCGTGAAGGCCTTCGACAAGGAAGTGGAAATCTGGACGGCCGCCTCTGTAGGCGCCGATCCCGCCACCCTCGGCCTCAACGGCTCGCCCACCAAGGTCAAGAAATCGTTCGGCAAGCAACTCAAGGGCAAGGGCGAAGTTCACGAAGTGGATGCCGCCGAAGCCGCCGAGCTTATCGTCAATAAGTTAAAAGAACGTCACATTATCTAAAAACATCACGAAAATGGATATCGCAGCATATAAGAACGTTTTTGTTTTCGCCGAACAGCGCGAAGGCAAAATCCAGAGCGTGGCTTTCGAACTTCTTGGCAAAGCCCGCGATTTGGCCGACACCTTGGGTCAGGAAGTATGCGCCATGTTGATCGGCTACGGCTTCAAGGACCAGGCCAAAGACCTGATCGCGCACGGTGCCGACCGCGTGTTGGTGGTGGACGACAAGGATCTTGAACTCTACACCACCGAAGCCTACGCGCAGGCCATCGTCTCGATTGTGGAACAGAAGAAGCCCGGCATCATCCTCTTGGGTGCCACCACCATCGGCCGCGACCTCGGCCCGCGTGTTTCGGCCCGTCTGTCCACCGGACTCACCGCCGACTGCACCAAGCTCGACATCGACGAAGAATCCAAGGGCCTGATGATGACCCGTCCCGCTTTCGGCGGAAACCTGATGGCCACCATCATGTGTCCCAACCACCGTCCGCAGATGAGTACCGTCCGTCCCGGCGTTATGTCGGCCCGCGAAGCCGACGCCAGCCGCAAGGGCGAGATCGAAACAATCACGGTAAACTTCAACCGCGAAAAGATTGCCCGTGTCAAGGTAAAGAAAGTGGTGAAGGAAGACAAGGGCAGCGTTGACATCACCAAGGCCAAGATTCTGGTTTCGGGCGGTCGAGGCGTAAGCAACAAGGAAGGGTTCGCCACCTTGCAGAAGCTGGCCGACTGCATCTGCGGCGAGGTTTCCACCTCGCGCGCCATGGTGGATGCCGGCGTTATGGACCACAGCCGCCAGGTAGGTCAGACCGGCAAGACGGTGCGTCCCGACGTGTATTTCGCCATGGGTATTTCCGGTGCCATCCAGCACTTGGCCGGTATGGAAAACTCGGAATACATCATTGCCGTGAACAAAGACAAGTACGCGCCTATCTTCGAAGTGGCCGACATGGGTATCGTCGGCGACCTCCACAAGGTGGTTCCCGCCTTGGTGGAAAGATTGAAGAAAGAACAATCCAAATAAAAGGAAAGGTCTTTCCCGAGTGATGCCCGGCAACCGTTCGTGTTGTCGGGCATTTTTGAATAACATTAGAACAATGGCAAATCACGAAGAACAATTCAAGAAACTGGTTTCCCACGCCAAAGAGTATGGGTTTATCTTTCCCTCCAGCGAGATATACGACGGGCTGGCCGCCGTTTACGACTACGCCCAGTACGGGGCCGAACTCAAGAAGAACATCCGCGACTATTGGTGGAAGTCGATGGTGCAGATGCACGAGAACATCGTGGGCATCGATTCGGGCATCTTCATGCACCCCACCATCTGGAAGGCTTCGGGCCATGTGGATGCGTTCAACGACCCGATGATCGACAACAAGGATTCCAAGAAGCGTTACCGCGCCGATGTGCTTGTCGAGGATTACTGCGCCAAGCTGGAAGCCAAGATCGACAAGGAAGTGGAAAAGGCCGCCAAGCGTTTCGGCGAGGCTTTCGACAAGCAGCAGTTCCTTTCCACCAACCCCCGCGTGTTGGAACACAGCCAGAAGATAGCCGACATCACTCACCGCATGAACCACGACCTGGAGGTGAACGATCTCTCCGACCTCAGGAAACTGATCGAGGAACTGGAGATTGTATGCCCCATTTCGGGAACGCGCAACTGGACGGAGATCCGCCAGTTCAACCTGATGTTCTCCACCAAGGTGGGTTCGGTGAGCGACGAGGCCAACACCATCTACCTGCGTCCCGAAACGGCGCAGGGCATCTTCGTGAATTTCCTCAACGTGCAGAAGACCGGCCGTATGAAGGTTCCCTTCGGCATCGCCCAGACGGGGAAGGCCTTCCGCAACGAGATCGTGGCACGCCAGTTTATTTTCCGCATGCGCGAGTTCGAACAGATGGAAATGCAGTTTTTCTGCGCCCCCGGCACCGAGATGGAATGGTTCGAATACTGGAAGAAGGAACGCATGCGCTGGCACCTGAGCCTGGGCATGCCGGCCGAGAACTACCGCTTCCACGACCACGAGAAACTGGCGCACTACGCCAATGCCGCCACCGACATCGAGTTCAACTTCATGTTCGGCTTCAAGGAACTGGAAGGCATCCACTCGCGCACCGACTACGACTTGAGCCGCCATCAGGAGTTCAGCGGCAAGAAGCTGCAGTACTTCGACAGCGAGCGCAACGAAAGCTATGTGCCCTACGTGGTGGAGACCTCCATCGGACTTGACCGTATGTGCCTTGCCGTGATGAGCCAGGCCTATACCGAAGAAAGGCTCGAGGACGGCAGCGAACGGGTGGTGATGAAGATTCCCGCAAAAATCGCTCCCTACAAGCTGGCCATATTGCCCTTGGTGAAGAAAGACGGCATGCCCGAAAAGGCGCGCGAGATCTTGCAGAACCTGCAGCCGCTCTTTATGTGCCAGTACGACGAGAAAGACGCCATTGGCCGCCGCTACCGCCGTCAGGATGCCATCGGTACGCCTTTCTGCGTAACGGTGGATACCGACACGATGAGCGACGACACGGTAACGGTGCGCGAACGCGACACGATGAGGCAGGAACGCATCTCTATCCGGGAGATTCCCGCCTACATCGCCGAAAAATTAAAGTAAGACGGCAGGCAGGCCGCGCGCTGCCGCCGATAGAACACGCAATAAGATGGGCAAGAAAACGCCGATAGGGGTGGTGTATTCCACCGACCCGAATTTTCAGTACCGCTACGAGGAAACCGAGGAGGCCGAAACCTTGGAACCCGCCCGGCAGGACCTGCGCGTGATGCGCGACAGCAAGCGGCGGGCGGGCAAGACCGTTACCCTGGTTACCGGTTTTGTGGGTACATCCGGAGATCTGGAGAAATTGGGCAAGACGCTCAAGACCCGTTGCGGCATAGGCGGCACGGCCAAAGACGGCGAGATTGTGCTGCAGGGCGACGTGCGCGACAAGGTTTGCGAGATATTAACCAAAGAAGGCTACCGCTTTAAACGGGCGGGCGGCTGATGAACACTATGCAGAGCGACATTCAGAAACACAGGGATTCGTTTGCGGCGCTGGCCATGAAACCGGGGCATCCGGTATGGAAGCAGGCGGTAAGGCGCCAGCAGGAGTCGCCGCTTAAGCCCGATGAGATACGCAGCGAGTTCGGCCGCGACAACGACCGTATCCTGCACTCGCTGGCCTATTCCCGCCTAAAATCCAAGACGCAGGTCTTTTTCCATACCAACGACGACCGTATCTGCACCCGTATCGAGCACGTGAACCACGTGATTTCGGTGAGCAGCACGATTGCCCGTTTTCTCGGCCTCAACTCGGAGCTTACCTACGCCATTGCCATGGGGCACGACCTGGGGCACGCACCCTTCGGCCACTCGGGCGAGGTGTTCCTGGACGACCTCTGCAAGAAGTACGGTCTGGGCGAGTTCTGGCACGAGAAGAATTCGCTGCGGGTGGTGGACGACATCGAGCTCCTGCACGATAGCCAGGGGCAGCACAAGAACCTGAACCTTACCTACGCCGTGCGCGACGGTATCGTGTCGCATTGCGGGGAGGTGAACCAGGCGCGGCTTTTCCCGAGGCAGGAGGCGATAGACCTGAACGCCTTCACCAAGCAGAACCGTTTCGAGCCTTATACCTGGGAAGGCTGCGTGATGAAGATTTCCGACAAGATCGCCTATCTGGGGCGGGATTTGGAAGACGCGCAGTGCCTGGGCATCCTCACCGAATCGCAGATCGACGAACTGAACCATATCCTGTTGGGTTTCCCGCATATCGAGGCGGCCAACAACACCAACTTCATCCATATCTTCATCACCGACCTCTGCCGCAACAGCTCGCCTGAGAACGGCCTCTGCTTCAGCAAGGAGGTGTATGGCCTGATGAAGACGCTGATGAAGTTCAATTACCGGCATATCTACAAGCATCCGCGCCTCAAGAACTACGAGGCCTACGCCAAACTGGTCATCGATTCTCTGTACGAGGCCCTGGCGCAGGCATTCGTTGGCGAGGATACCTTGCGGCATATCGAAAGGGAATTCGTGCCGGTGTATCCCAAACTGGGAACGGCTTTCCTTTCGTGGATAAAACTGTTGGTGAAAACGGGCGGGACATCTTACCACAAGCGACTCTACGACTTGCGCGAGGAAGCGCAGTACAATCGCGCCATCATCGATTTCCTGTCGCTGCTTACCGACCGCGCCGCCATCGAATACTTTAACGAACTGACTTCGTTCTGAGCGTAAATTCCGCGCCTTTTCCGGCTGGGCTCTCCACGTGTATCTCCATCGCCATGCTTTCGGCCAGACGGCGGCAGATGGCCAGTCCCAGTCCCGCGCCGGTGCTGCGGGTCGTGAAGCGGGGCTCGAAAATGCGTTCCTGTTTTTCGGGGCTGATGCCGGGGCCGTTGTCGGCTATGCGGATCGTGCAGAGGCCGTCTTGGTTTTCCTGTAACCCCACACGTATTTCCGGTTTTTCTGTCCGGGCTTCTTCCAATGCCTGTATAGCGTTCCGTATCAGGTTGATAAGTATCTGTTCGAGGAATCCGGGATCCGCATATATGCGGATTTTTTCGCTTTCAACCGACAGTTCGGTGCGGAATTCCACCTGTTCGTTCGCCTTGAACAGGTCGAGGGTCTTGCGTATGACTTGCGCCGGAAACATTTCCTGCATCTGCGGTTTCTGCCATTTGGCGAACTGCGAGAACGTGCCGGCGATATGCGCCAGCCGGTCTATCTGTTCGGTAAGCAGGAGGGTGAAGCGGTCCAGGCGCTCCTTGAAATCGTGGCAGCCGGGGTCGCTGTAGGCGCGTTGCAGCAGCTGCACCTGCAGTCTGATGGGGGTGAGCGGGTTCTTTATCTCGTGCGCCACCTGCCGCGCCATCTCGTTCCATGCGTTCTCGCGTTCCGATTCGGCCAGTTTGCGCAGGCTCGTTTCCAGTTCATCCACCAGGAGGTTGTATTGCCTTACCAGCACGCCGATTTCATCCTGGCGTTTCCATTCCAGATGGTTGTTCTTCTGGGCGGGCTTTATCTGCGCCACCATACGGGTCACTAATTGCAGCGGTTTGGTGATGCGCCGTGCCAGCAGGGATGAGAAAACGAAGGTGAGCAGGCTCAGCAGCACCATGATGTTTAGGTAGGTGCACAAGAAACGGCTCATCTCGGCCCGCTGCCGTTCCACCTGCAGGTAGTAGGGAATGCAGAAGAAGCCCACCACCTCGCCGTTGCCGTTGCGGAAAGAGGCGAAGGATAGCAGGGATCGTTTTCTCGGCAGGATGATCAGGTGGCTTTGTTCCTCGGCGATCTCGTGCAGTAGGTCGGCCTCCAGCTGCTCGGGCAGCAGGCTTTCGGGGCGGGGGCTGGCCACTAACCGGCCTTGGGTGGAATAGAGGTAGATGTCGCTGCGGAATAGGTTGCCCAAGGTCTCTGTTGCCGATTGCAGTTGGCGGAGAATGCTGTCGTTGTCGGGGGTAAGCAGGCAGTTGCCGGGCAGGTTGAGGCTGCGGCTTTCCATCTCGGCCAGCACCGAAAGGCTTTGGTTGCGCAGGCGTTTGGTATTCTCGTTCAGGTTGATCTGCCGTATGAACACCACGGCCACCGCCCCGAACACCAGCACCACCGAGAGCAACAGCACGAACATGCCGCTGCGCAGTTGCCGGGCATAGGTGCCGGCGATGCCCAGGAAATTCTTGTCGAACAGGGCCAGCACCAGCGCGCCCGCGATGCCGAACAGGATAAAGAACAGCGAGAAATTCGGCAGGATGTCGGAGGGGTCGGCCTGGGGCGTGCTCAGCACAAGAAGGCGGTTTTCGGGCAGGGGATAGAACAGGTGGTCGTAGCCTTTCAGGTTCACGAACCGCAGCGAGTCGGGCGTGTTGCCTTTAAGGCGGAACGGGTAGAGGAAGCTGCCGTTGTAGCTCCACAGTTCGTTTTCGGAATAAAAGGCGTACGAGTAGGAGGGAGGCAGCTGCAAGCCCTCGCCGCCCGGTGCGTCGGCGAATTTCTTTCGCCCCAGTTCCACATTCAGCAACAGGGTGTCGGAACCGAGATAAACGGGGGTCTGGTAGAGATAGGCGTAGTATTCGATGCCGTAGTCGATGCCGTACAGTCCCGGCACTTCGGTTGGGGTGCCCGATCGGGCCTTATGGGCAAAAAAGCGGCGACAGTTCTCGGTAAGGCTGTCGTCCAGGAGCAGCAATCCTTCGGGTTCGCAGAAGGTAAAGAAGCAGCGGTAATGGTTGAAGCTTTGTTCCAGCACTTCCTGCCAGCGGCTTTCCAGCAGGCCTTTTTCGCCGGTGTTTCCTATATGGGAGAAGTCTTGTCCGAACGAGTTCTCTTCCTGCAGTCCGTGCAGGCGGAGGGCAAAGGCTTTTTCGGCGGGCAGGTCGCGGTTCAGGGCGATTTTCCGTGCCCATTGCAGGCGGTTTTGCTGTTCCTGCCGGACACCGTTAAAATAGACGAGCGTGGCGCAGGCAAGGCAATAAACACTCAGGAACAGGGTCCGGAAAAGTCCTTTTGACGAAATCTTGAGGATTTTCTCGCACAAGAGCAGCAGCCCGAAGCCTGTCAGGAAAAATCCGCCCGCACATACCGCGCTCCAAAGGTTGAAGTTTAAGAGTTCCTTGGCCTGAAGCGGTATGTGCGGCAGAAGCGGGGGCATATGCTATTTGTCTTTGCAGCAGAATTCGGTAAGCACGCCGTGGGTCGATTTGGGGTGCAGGAATCCGATGTTGAGGCCTTCGGCGCCCTTGCGGGGGGCTTTGTCGATAAGCTGGATGCCTTTCTTTTCGGCATCGTTCAAGGCGGCCTGGGTGTCTTCCATCGCGAAGGCGATATGGTGGATGCCTTCGCCCTTCTTTTCAACGAACTTGCCGATGGGGCCTTCGGGATCGGTGGATTCCAGCAGCTCGATCTTGGTGTCGCCGAGCCTGAAAAAGGCGGTGCGTACCTTCTGGTCTTTCACTTCCTCTATATTGTAGCATTCCAGGCCAAGCACGTCTTCGTAATAACGGATCGACTCTTCCAGGTTCTTGACGGCAATGCCGAGATGTTCGATGTGGGTAGGTTTCATGACATTAGTTTTTTAAGGGCATAAGCCCGGTCATTTTCAGGCGCAAAAATACGAATATTATAAATTCTTCAATTCCGGTTCTTTTTTTTCCTACATTCGCTCCATGAAGAAAATCGTTGTATTTACCGGTGCCGGCGTGAGCGCCGACAGCGGCATCGCCACTTTTAGAGATTCCGACGGTCTGTGGGCCAATTACAGGATAGAGGATGTCTGCACGCCCGAGGCCTTGGCCACGAACCGTCCCACGGTGATTGAGTTCTACAATATCCGCCGCCGCGAGCTGTTGCAGAAGCGCGCCAATCCCGCGCATACGGCCATCGCCTCCTTGGAGAGCAAGTATCAGGTGGAGGTGATTACCCAGAATATCGACGACCTGCACGAACGGGCCGGCAGCACCCGCATCACCCACCTGCACGGCGAGTTGAGCAAGCTGCGTTCCATGAAAGACCCTGACCGCATCTATGCCATTCCCGGCTGGCAAGAAGCCGCCCGGGCCGTTGAGAACGGCGCCGATGTGGATGACTATGCTTCGGTATGGAAAGAAGAAACGGAAGCCAAAGACGAACACGGCGACCTGCTGCGCCCGCACGTGGTGTTTTTCGGCGAGTCGGTGCCCAACTACGACCCGGCCTGCCGCATCGCCTCCACGGCCGATATCCTTATCGTGTGCGGCACCTCGCTGGCCGTTTATCCGGCGGCGGCGCTGGTGTTTGCCGTGCGCAAGGACATTCCGGTCTATCTGGTGGATCCGGGCAGCCCCGATACGAGCCACATCGCCAATCCGGTGCACTTTATACAAAAAAAAGCGGCAGAGGGGATGCCCGAACTCTGCCGCCGTCTTTTGAGCGAGGCCGATTAGTTGACCACGTTCGTGGGTCTGCGCGCGAAGAAGTTGATGATGTTGTAGAGCGCTTCCTTGCTCGTGGCTTCGCGGGTCTCGTGGGTGGCGGTGCCTAAGTGCGGCACCAGGACCGCGTTCGAAAGCTTGTACAGACGCTCGTTTACCGACGGTTCCTTTTCGAATACATCCAGTCCCGCCCCGGCGATCTCGCCCGTTTCGAGTGCGTTGGCCAAGGCGTCTTCGTCCACCACCGCGCCGCGCGAGGTGTTGATGAAATAGGCCGATGCCTTCATTCTGGCGAATTCCTTCTTGCCGATAAGCTTGGTGTTCTCGGCCGTCAGCGGCACGTGAACCGAGATGACATCGGCGGTTTCCAGCAATTCGTCCATGCCCAGCCTCGTGTAGCCGGGAACTTCGGTGTTGCGGTTGCAGTAAACGATCTTCATGCCGAAGGCTTCGGCTTTCTTGGCCAGGTTCTGTCCGATTCTGCCCATGCCGATAATGCCAAGGGTCTTGCTTTCCAAGGTGTGTCCCAGCACGTTCGTTTTCCAGAGGGCTTCCTTCTGCAGGCGGATCTTGATGTTCATCTCGCCGATACGGCGGCAAACGGCCAGCATCAGTCCCATGGCGTGTTCTGCCGTAGGGTTGCAGACTGCCGAAGGCGTGTTGGTGACGGCAATCCTTTTGCTGCGTGCGTATTCGATGTCGATGTTGTTGAATCCTGCGCCGAAGTTGGAAATGATCTTGAGACGCTTGGCGGCGTCGATCACTTCGTTGGGCAATGGGTCGGTAAAATACGAAATCATGGCTTCGTAATCGGGAACCAATGCAATCAGTTCTTCCGGAGAAAAACAGGCTTTCCCTTCTTCGGGAAAGGTGATGACCCAGTCGGCAGGCATGTTGATGAACGGATCCCTGGGTATCTGGTGAGCAATGAGAATCTTCATATGTTGTTTTGTTTCGGTGTCTTTAAAGTTCAAATGTAAAACTTTCCGCACAAAAAAGAAAGGCGAAACCATACAAATGTACAGATTTCGCCTTTTATTAAGAAATGGAAATCGGCTATTTCGCCATGCCGATTTCCTTAAGCCATTTCTGAATGCTTACAGTGGCGTTTTTGGCGTTGGATCCGTTCATGGCGATGCCTTTGAGGAATTTCGCCGAGGGGCAGGCGGCCTGCATGTCGGTCTCGCAGTTGGCCATGCCGCCGCTGCCGTGGGTAACGAAAGGAACCACAATCTGGTCTCCGATATTGGCTTTAGCCAGAAATTCGCTCACGGCAGGCGCCATGGTGCTGTACCAGTTGGGTGTTCCCACAAGAATCACGTCGTACTTTTCGAGATTTTTTGGCATGGCCTGCAGGGCGGGATACTTCTTGGTGTCGATTTCGCTCTTGGCCACCTTAAGCAGTTCCTGATAGTCTTCGGGATAGGCCTTCTGTGTTTTGAGCTCGAACATTTCGGCACCTGTTTCCTTCTGGATTATCTCGGCCGCCGCCTTGGTGTTGCCGCTATGGGAGTAATAGACGATAAGCATTTGTTCGGCCTTGAAATTCTGCGCGTGCGCGCTTCCCGATCCGATAAGCCCCAGAAGGGCGAGAAATAAGGTGAATCTTTTCATTTGGTTTATGATTGAGGTTTTGTTGTTTGTGAAAGGATAAAATCGGCAACGGCCTGCAGGCATTCCTGAGGCGTCTGCAAATCCTTGCAGCGGCTTTCCATCGGGCAGAGGCCGGTTTTGGTGCGGTTTATGATGTGCGGCACCTCCTGCCGGAAGCTTACCTCCATAGGGTAATCCTTCAGCAGGTCGAGCGCCGGACGGCTTATGGTTCCCGTGCTAAGCTTTCGCACACCGCCAAGCACCATCAGGGCGGCCGCGGCCTTGCCCACCACCTTGTCGGCCACTTCGGCACCGTGCAACAGGCCGGGCGTTTCGGAATAGATCCGGTACAGGTCGGAAACCCCGCGTCCGCCAAAAGTCTTCACTTCCCCCTTGTTCCTTACCGCCAAGGAGTAGCCGCCTTGCTGCAGGAGTTCGAACAATTCCGCCATGGACTATGCCTTTTGCAGGGCCGGCGCCAGGTCGAGCCCTTGCTTGAGGAACTCGGCGAAGTCGTTTATCTTCTGCAGTTCCTTGGGAATGTCGATGCTTTGCGGGCAGTGGTGAACGCAACGGTTGCAGCCGATGCAGTGGTCGGCCTGGCGCAGCTTGGGAACGCTGCGGTCGTAGCCCACCAGGAATGCCCGGCGCGCCTTGCGGTAGTTCTCCGCCTGCCTGTTCTCGGGCAGGTTGCCTTCGTTCACGCACTTGTTGTAGTGCAGCAGGATGCCCGGAATGTCGATGCCGTAAGGGCAGGGCATGCAGTACTTGCAGTCGTTGCAGGGCACGGTGGGGTAGCGCATCATCATGTCGGCCGTGTCGTAGAGGAAGTGCATCTCCTCATCGGAAAGCGGCTGCAGGGGCGCGTAGGAACGCAGGTTGTCCTGCAGGTGTTCCATATAGGTCATGCCGCTGAGCACGGTGAGCACGCCCGGGAAAGTGCCCGCGAAACGGAAGGCCCACGAGGCCACGCTCCGTTCGGGTTCGCGCTGTTTGAGGCGTGCGGCCACATGGTCGTGCACCTTTGACAGACGTCCGCCCAAGAGCGGCTCCATGATTACGGCGGGAATGCCGCGTTTTTCGAGTTCGGTGTAGAGGTATTCGGCGTTGGTGTTGCGCTCGTTTATTTCCTTGGCGTGTTTCCAATCCAGGTAGTTGAGCTGGATCTGCACGAAGTCCCATTTGTATTTGTCGTGTTCGGCCAGGGCGCGGTCGAATACGGCGATGTCGCCGTGATAGGAGAAACCGAGGTTGCGGATGCGTCCGGCCTTGCGTTCCTCCACCAGGAAATCGAGCATGCCGTTGTTGAGGTAGCGTTCCTCGAACTCCTTCATGCCGTCGTTGCCCATGCCGATGGCGTGCAGCAGCATGTAGTCGATGTGGTCGGTCTGCAGGTACTTGAACGAGTTGCGGTACATCTCCATCGAGGCCTCCCGGCTCCAGGTGCTGGGGGCGAAGTTGGAGAGCTTGGTGGCGATGAAATACTTGTCGCGCGGATGCCTGCTCAAGGCAATGCCTGTGGCGCGTTCGGAACGCCCTTGACAATAGGCCGGAGAGGTGTCGAAATAGTTGACCCCGTGCTCAATGGCGTAATCCACCAGGCGGTTGATGGTTTCCTGGTCGAGTTCGGCATCGCCGCGACCCACCCCGCCTTCCACGTCGGGCCAGCGCATGCAGCCGTAGCCGAGAATGGACACCTTGTCGCCCGTGGTTGGATTGGTGCGGTAGGTCATCTTGTCGGTGGGAATCTCGCCTTGACCGGCGGTGCTTTTTCCCGTTTTGGGGGCGCAGCCCGACAAGGCCAGCGTGGATACGGCCGCCCCGGCTCCCAAACGGCCTAAAAACTGGCGGCGGTTCATTCCGTTGTTCTTATCTTGTTCGCTCATCTTTCTTGCAGTTTAAATGGTTTTGTGAACCTCGTGGCCTTCTACGTAAATGGCGCTGAAGGGACGGGCGGGGCAAAGGTTCTCGCAGGCTCCGCAGCCGATGCAGCGTTCTTCGTTCACGGCGGGAATCTTTACCGAATACTCGTCCTCGGGGTCGGAGGGCACCATCGTGATGGCGCCGGTGGGGCAGTGGCGGGCGCAGTTGCCGCAGGTAACGCCTTTTTCTATCGGCAGGCAGTTCTGCCTTACCCATACGGCATGGCCTATCTGGATGGACGATTTCTGCGCGGGGTCTATCTTGAGGATGGCACCGGCCGGGCATACTTCGGAACACTTGGTGCATTCGGGGCGACAGTACCCGCGTTCGTAAGAGGATTCGGGCTGCATGAGCGACAGCAGCGAGGAGGAGGGGCGGAGCACGCCGTTGGGGCAGGCCGACACGCAGAGCTGGCAGCCGGTGCAGTGCTGGCGCAGGTGTGCGAGGCTCCGGGCACCGGGCGGTACGATCGGGGTCTGCCGTTCGGGAATCTTCTTGTCGAGGATGGTGGCCAAGCCGCCGTCCACCGTCTTTTCCTGGGCCTTGAGCGCGGTGGCACCGAGAAGTAATCCGGCACCGGTAAGGAAACCGCGGCGGGCGGTGTCCACTTCCTGTTTGTTTTCGGCCTGAACCGGCACGGTTCCCTTACGGTAGCGGAGCCGGTATTTGATGGCGCCGTGCTGGCAGGTGTCGATGCAGTCCATGCAGGCCACGCAGCGGCTGTAGTCGATTTGATGGTTCTTGCCGTCGATGCAGGAAGCCTTGCACTTGCGCGAGCACAGGCCGCAGGCGTTGCATTTGTCTTTATCAATCGTGGGCTGGAAGAGGGCGAATTTGGAAAGGAAGCCCAGTACGGTACCCACAGGACATATCGTGTTGCAGTAGGTTCTGCCGTTGCGCCAGGCCAGCACCACCAACGCCACGAAGGTAACCGCCGCCACGATAAAGGTGGGCAGGCTCTTGATCCATACCTCGGTGCTGTAAAAGGCGTAGCTGTCGGCGCGTTCGGCCAGATAGGCCAGGAAATTGTTGCCCCATTGCCAGAGCGGGGCGAAGAGGTTCTGGGCAATGCGTCCGTAGCTGCTGTAGGGGGCGAGCAGTGCCACGAAAGAACCGATTCCGGCCACAAGGGCGGCCACAAATAGCACCAACACCGTGTAGCGGAGCCATTTCCTGGCGGGCGAATACGAAAAGCGGAACCTGTGTTTCTTGCGTTTGCCGCTGATCCAGGACACGATGTCCTGAAACACGCCCAAGGGACAGATAACGGAGCAGTAAACGCGCCCGAACAGCAGGGTGAGCAGCACCAAGGCAACGCCCACGCCCACGTTCAATGCCAAGACGGCGGGCAAAAACTGGATTTTGGCGAGCCATCCGAACCAAGCGTGCAGCGTTCCCGTAAAATCGAGGAACAGCAGCGTAATCAAGGCAAAGAACAGCGCAGCCAGCGTAATTCTGATTTTGCGCAACATAATGTAGTAGTTAAGGTGTGCAAATATATAAGGTGCGCAAATATAGTAAATTAGAAAAAAATATCCGTTTACCCGGATTACGGATTCTTTGATACAAATCGTGGATTTATGGATGTTGCGGGTAATATTTTTCAGGGGATAAAATTTTATCCCTATATTTGCAAGAAGAAACAAATTGAAAATATGCCTACGCTGTTTGAGCTTTTCGGGATGAGGTTTTTCTTTTACTCTTTGGAGCATCTGCCGGTTCACGTGCATGTTGAAAACGGGGATGGACGGGCAAAGATTGAGGTGGAAACGCTTGAAGTGAAGGAGAATTTGGGCATCAAACCGAAAGATATTAAACGGGCTTTACAGATAGTTACCTTGTAAAAAGAGGAAATAGTTGCAAAGTGGAGGGAATATCATGGAGAAGATAAATAAGCTTTGGTTCAACAGGAACCGCGTGTGGATCGAGACGGACAATGGCGCGTGTTTTTCCCGCCCGTTGGAGGCTTTCCCCGTGCTGAAAGAGGCTTCCGAACAGCAACGCATGGATTTTAAGATAGGGCGTTTCGGGGATGATGTGCGTTGGCCGTCTTTAGACGAGGATATTCATATCTCCAGCTTTACCCAAGATTCGGCCGAGCCCGACGGCGACAATGAAATTGCCCGTATATTCGCTCACTTTCCCCAACTCAACGTGTCGGAAATCGCCCGTAATATCGGCATCAACAAAAGCCTTCTTTCGAAGTATATATACGGCATCAAGAAGCCTGGGGAGAAACGGAAACAAGAAATCATCGAGGCCCTGCACGAACTGGGGCGGGCGTTGATGGCTGTGTAGGCAACTTAAATTTCCGTATCTTCGCGGGAATTATGAAGAACATTCGGAATTTTTGCATTATCGCGCATATCGACCATGGCAAGAGCACCTTGGCGGACCGTCTTTTGGAATATACCGGCACGGTTTCGCAACGGGACCTGCAAGCGCAGGTGCTGGACGATATGGATCTGGAGCGCGAGCGCGGCATCACCATCAAGAGCCACGCCATCCAGATGAAATACAAGCATAACGGTCAAGAATACACCCTCAACCTGATCGATACGCCGGGGCACGTCGATTTCTCGTACGAAGTGTCGCGTTCCATCGCCGCCTGCGAAGGCGCGCTGCTTATCGTCGATGCCACGCAGGGCATTCAGGCGCAGACCATCTCCAACCTCTATCTGGCCATGGAGCACGACCTCACCATCATTCCCGTGCTCAACAAGATGGACCTGGCCAACGCCATGCCCGAAGAGGTGAAAGACCAGATCGTTGATTTGGTAGGTTGCAAGCGCGAGGAAATCATGTCGGCCAGCGGCAAGACCGGCCTGGGTGTTCCCGAACTTTTGCAGGCCATCGTGGAACACATCCCCGCGCCCCAAGGCGATGCCGAAGCGCCTCTTCAGGCCCTGATTTTCGACTCGGTGTTCAACCCCTTCCGCGGCATCATCTCCTATTTCCGCATTATGAACGGCACCCTGCGCAAGGGCGACCGGGTCAAGTTTTTCCATACCGGCAAGGAATACGATGCCGAAGAAGTGGGCGTGCTCGGCTACAAGCCCATTCCGCTCGACAGCGTGCAGGCCGGTAACGTAGGCTATATCATTTCGGGTATCAAGAGTTCGGTGGAAGTCAAGGTGGGCGATACCATCACCCATATCGAACGTCCCTGTCAGGAGGCCATCGACGGCTTCGAGAACGTAAAGCCCATGGTGTTCGCCGGGGTCTATCCCGTGAGCCCCGACGACTACGAGGACCTGCGGGCCTCCATCGAGAAACTGCAGCTCAACGACGCCTCGCTCACCTACGAGCCCGAATCGTCGGTGGCGCTCGGTTTCGGCTTCCGCTGCGGCTTTTTGGGGTTGCTGCACATGGAAATCATTCAGGAACGTCTGGAACGCGAGTTCAACATGGACGTGATCACCACCGTGCCCAACGTCTCCTACAAGGTAACCACCACCAAGGGCGAGGTGGTCGAGATCCACAATCCTTCCGGGCTTCCCGCCCCAAACTACGTGGACCATATCGATGAACCCTATATCCGCGCCCAAATCATCACCAAGGCCGATTTCGTGGGACCCATCATGAAGCTCTGCATCGACAAGCGCGGCATCCTCAAGAACCAGATATACATCACCACCGACCGCACCGAACTTACGTTCGAGATGCCGCTCTCCGAAATCGTGTTCGACTTTTACGACCGGCTCAAGAGCATATCCAAGGGCTACGCCTCGTTCGACTACTATCAGTGCGGCTACCAGCCTTCCAAGTTGGTGAAGCTGGAGATCCTTTTGAACGGCGATACGGTGGACGCCCTCTCCACGCTGATCTATCAGGACAACGCCTATGCTTTCGGGCGGCGGATGTGCGAGAAATTGAAAGATTTGATTCCGCGCCAGCAGTTCGACATCGCCGTGCAGGCCGCCATCGGGAGCAAAATCATTGCCCGCGAAACCATCAAGGCCGTGCGCAAGGACGTTACCGCCAAGTGCTACGGCGGCGACATCTCGCGTAAGCGCAAGCTGCTCGAAAAGCAGAAGGAAGGCAAGAAGCGCATGCGTCAGGTGGGCAACGTGCAGGTGCCTCAGTCGGCCTTCCTGGCCGTGCTCAAACTGGATTAGCCGGAAGGCTCTACATTCGCCTTGGCCGTGAAAAAAACGCTGCCCTTTATCGAAAGAGATTCCTGGCTGTGGCCGGTTTCGGAGGTTATCGAACGCCGCCACAACGCCTATCTCGCTACCAAAAACCGTATCGAGGAAGCATGGGGTGGTCTGTACGGTTTCGCTTCCGCGCACCTTTATTTCGGGTTGCATTACCGGCAAGACAGCGATACCTGGGTCTTCCGCGAATGGTTGCCCAACGCGCGCCATGTGTTCCTCTGCGGAGATTTCAACCACTGGGACCAGACCTCGCACGCACTCGAACGCAAGGAAAACGGCGTCTGGCAAATCGAGATGCCGGCCTCTTCCGTGCCGGGTCTCAAACATCTCTCGCGCTACAAGATGTATGTGCAGGACTGCCACGGAAGTTGGAAAATGCGGCTTCCCGCCTACACCTTCTACGCCGTGCAAGACGAGGCCAGCAAGGATTTCTCGGCCGCGCTGTGGCATCCCGGAAAAGATTTCCGTTGGAATACCGGCACGCATGAAATACGCCCCCAGGCTGATTTTTCCAGGCAGACGCCCCTTATCTACGAGGCGCATATCGGCATGGCGCAGGAAAAAGAGGGCGTGGGTACCTATGCCGAGTTCAGGCAGAACGTGCTGCCGCGCATCAAGGATGCCGGCTACAATGTGGTGCAGCTTATGGGCATCGCCGAACATCCCTATTACGGCAGTTTCGGCTACCATGTGTCGAATTTCTTCGCGCCATCCTCGCGTTTCGGCACGCCCGACGATTTGAAGGAACTGATCCGCACCGCCCACGAAATGGGGCTTTTCGTGGTGATGGACGTGGTTCACGCGCACTTTGTGGAGAACGTGAACGAGGGCTTGAACCGCATCGACGGCAGCGATGACCTCTACAGCTACGGCGGCTCGGCCGGCACGCATCCCTACTGGGGGTCGCGCATGTTCAACTTCGGGCGCGACGAAATAAAGCGTTTCCTGCTCTCAAACCTGCGCTACTGGCTGGAGGAATTCCATTTCGACGGATTCCGTTTCGATGGCGTTACGGCCATGATTTACTACCATCGCGGCTATGTGGACAATTTCGGCACCTACCAGAATTATTTCGGCTCCGAGGTGGACGAGAACGCCTTGGTGTATCTATCCTTGGCAAACGATTTGATTAGGGAAATGCGTCCCGGAACGCATCTGAGCATCGCCGAAGAGGTGAGCGGCATGCCGGGCATGACCGTGGCCACGCAAGAGGGCGGCTACGGCTTCGATTACCGGCTCTCGATGGGCATTCCCGACTACTGGATAAAGATTATCAAGGAACGCAGGGACGAAGACTGGATTATGTCCGAGCTTTGGCATACGGTTACCGACCGCATCGGTTCGGTACCGCAGATCGCCTACTCCGAAAGCCACGACCAGGCTTTGGTGGGCGACCAGACGCTGGCTTTCCGCCTGATGGGAGCCCATATGTACACCCAGATGTCGATCGGTTCCAACAGTGCCGAGACAGACCGGGGCATGGCCTTGCTCAAGATGATACGTCTTATAAGTCTGTTTGCCGGCGCCGAGGGCGGTGGATACCTAAATTTCATGGGCAACGAGTTCGGGCATCCCGAATGGATAGACTTTCCGCGTCCGGGCAACGGCGAGTCCTACCGCTATGCGCGCCGCCAGTGGTCTTTGGCGGACAACCGCGGCCTCAAATACGGCTTCCTCGGCGAATTCGACCGCGTCATGCTCGGCCTTGCCCGGCAGATGAACCTGCGGGGCTGCCCCATGGCGCGCCTGCTCTCGATAGACGAGGAGAACAAGACGATCGTGTTTTCGGTAAAGGATACCTTCTTGTTCGTGTTCAACTGGCACGTGAACCGGAGTTTGCCCGATTACAGGATTCCGGTGGCCGAAGAAGGCAGGTATCGCTTGATTTTATGCAGCGATGAGGCCCGTTTCGGCGGTTTCTCGCGTGTGGATGCACGGAATTTCTTCTTTACGGAAAACAAACGGCTTTCCATTTATAACATCAACCGGGCCGCCCAGATATTCTCGTTGGTGGAGGAGCGCGGCCAAAAAATGTAACGCTATGACGACAATGAAAGCAACCTACAAAGGCGGTTTGCGTGTGGAATGCGAGCATTCCGCCAGCGGAACCGTATTGATTACCGATGCCCCTGTCGATAACAAGGGGCAGGGACGTTCCTTTTCGCCCACCGATTTATTGGCTACGTCGTTGGGTGCCTGCCTGCTCACCATCATGGGAATCTATGCCGACACGATAGGCGTGGATATAACGGGCGCCGAGGCCGAAATCACCAAGACAATGGGCGCGGCTCCGCGCCATGTGGCGGAACTGGACGTAAGGGTGAAGATGCCTGCAAAAGGCTATTCGCAGGAAGAAAAGACCAAGTTGGAACGTGCGGGATTGACCTGCCCGGTGCACAATACGCTCAAGGGGAACGTGGTGATGAACATCCGTTTCGACTGGGGAGAGTAAATATCCTTATACCCGGGTCAGCGGCGGTGTTCCCGCCATGCAGCGGAGAAAAGACGGTAGGTCAGGCACAGCAGCAGGAGTAGGCCGGAAAACGGCAGGGCGCTCCGCCCCAAGAGGTCGCCGTATTTCGAATAGAACGTAAGCCTGGAATTGGCCAGGAGAGTCTGCCGTATGCAGTCGGGTTCGCCATAGGCGGTGGCTTGGAACACCCTGCCTTTCTGGTCGATAAAGCAGGAAATGCCCGTGTTGGCCGAGCGGGCTATGTCGCGCCGGTTCTCGATGGCCCTCAAGCGGGCGTAGGCCGCGTGCTGGCGGTGTCCGGGCGAGTTCTTCCACCATCCGTCGTTGGTGGACACGAAGAGCAGTTCCGCACCCTTGCGCACGCCCCAGGCCACGTAGTCGCCGAAAATCGACTCGTAGCAGATAACGTCCGTAAACTTCACCGAATCGCCGAACACCTTCGGTTCGGGGTCGATGCCCAAGGTTCCGGTGGTCCCCCCCATGTTCACGGCCATCTTCTCGATAAACCGCAGTTTTCCGGCAAAGGGCATGATTTCCACGCCAGGCGTAAGTTTCGACTTATGATATAATGGAATGGGGGCATTTCGGTCGTGTCCGATAACGATTACCGAATTGTGCGCCCTGTAGAACTTCAGGAAAGGGTCGTCTTCCCAGCGCAACCTCCGTACACCCGCCTGCGCCGAATCCTGCGGCGGCACGTGCGAATAGGACGAGATGCCCGCCACCAGGCACGCCTCTTGCCAATCCTTCAAGAACCGCTGGATGCGGATCACCGAGGGGCAGAGGTGCAGTTCATCATCCCAGATGTTCTCCTGCAACATGCTTTCGGGCGTAACGATAAAGCGTGTTTGGGGCGTAATCTGCAAGGCAGCCAGATCCAGCATGCGCGTGGCCGCTTCCCGGGCGGAAATATGGAACTGTTCCCGATATGGGTCTATATTTGGCTGGACTACAACCACTTCCACGGGTTTCCCCTGCGGTTCGTAGTTCCTGTAGCGCAAGAGGGAGGCCGTTAGCGGAACCAGCACCAGCAGCAGTACCGCCGCCAAGGGGCGCACGGGAAAGGGCACGCCTTCCTTTCTATTCCTGAACCAGGTCTTGAGCCAATGCCAGAGGAGCGCGTTGCAGGCCAGTATCCAGAAGCTTCCGCCCAGAACGCCCGTAATCTCGTACCACTGCACCCAGGCCGGATAGTTGGCGAACACGTTGCCGAGCGTGAGCCAGGGCCAGGAAACATCCCAGTTGTGGTGAAAGAACTCGAAGCCGAGCCAATAGACGAACAGGATGAACCAGCGTTGTCCACCCTTGAAAAACATCCTGCAACTGAAATGGAAGAGCGTGAACACGCAGGCCATCAAAAGCGCGTTGAGCGTAACGGCCAGCAGCGCGGCGGGGGTCGAATACCAGATCCACCACGTGGTGAGCGCGTTCCAGACCACGAACGCAAGGTAGGAATAGCCGAAAATGTGATAGCGGACACGCGCTTTCTTGGGCAGTCCCGCCTGTGCGGTCTGCCGTTCCAGCACGAAATCATCTACGGCGAACAAGGGCACCAGGGCGGCAAGTGCCAGCGGGGCGAAGCCGTTTGCCGGCCAGGCCAGGGCGAGCAGGACACCGCTCAGAAGGGAAAGGAACCAGAGGTATGTCTTTTTCATAAAAACCCGCGTACAAACCTAAGCGAAAGCCTTTTGTACGCACGAGCGCAAAGATACGGATAAGTCGAGAGCAAAAAACAAGCAAGCTTGTTTTTTGCCGAGCCGGAGTATTTTGGACGAAGTCAAAGATACGGATAAGTCGAGAGCAAAAAACAAGCTTGCTTGTTTTTTGCCGAGCCAGGAGTATTTTGGACGAAGTCCAAAGATATGGATTAATATTCGTATCTTCACCAGCCTTTTGTGGCGAGTAAAAAAAGAAACCTTTGTTATGAAAGCAAGAAAGTTGATGTTCGCCCTTGTGTGCGGACTTGCTTTTTCGGCCTTCGTTCCGGCTCAGACCGGACGGGACATTTCCGTCAATTCAAAAATAGAGACTGCCTTGCGGGTGGTGTCCGATGCCGAGGAAGCCTTGGAACTGAGCAACCGTCTGGGCGGTATCAACCATGCCGCGGCCTTTTTCGTGCAGGCGGACGCCTATACCTCCGCTTCCACGGCGGGTGTTCCCCAGGCGTTCACCACCTTGTCCGTTCAAGGTTACACCTATACCAACAAGGTGGGTTATCCCATGCTGCCGGTGCGTGTGGAACTGATAGAAGTGCCGCAAGGCGCCACCCCCCGCGTGGTGTATGGTAAAACGGCCTACAAAGACATCGATCTGGCCAAGGCGGGTTATCCGCAGCCTATATATCCGGTGCAGGCGCCGGTAAGCAAGAGTGCCAAGACAAGCCCGGATTTTGCCTACAACGCGGAGGCTTACCGTGCCGACGGCTTTTTGTCGAACGGCAGCGAAGAGCTGGTAAACGTGCAGGTGCTGGGCGAGATGCGCGCCACACGCATCGCCAAGGTGGTGGTGAATCCGGTGCAGTACAATGCCGCGACCCACACCCTGCGTGTATATACCGTGCTCGATTTCGAAATCGTTTACGACCAGGCCGACTGGAACGCCACCTATGCCAAGAAAGCCCGTTACGCCTCGCCTGCCTTCGGCCTGTTGCGCAACGAAGTGGTGAACCCCGTGAACACCAAGGCCGTGATGGCCGAATCACCGATGCGTTACGTTATCGTGGCCGACCCCATGTTCAGGGATTCGTTGCAGAAATTCGTGGACTGGAAGACCCGTTTCGGCTACGAAGTGGTGCAGGCCTATACCGACCAGCCCGAAGTGGGAAAAACCAAAGAATCGATACGAGGATATCTTAAAGGGTTGTACGACAATGCTTCAAAGTCTGATCCCGCTCCTTCGTATGTCCTTTTTGTAGGTGATTTGGCGCAAATTCCCACAAAAAGATACAGTGGATTGGGTTCTTGGGATGATGACCATTATTCCGACCTTTATCTTTGCGAATACACCGATGACCATATTCCCGATGTGCATTACGGCCGTATGTCGGCCACGACGGTCGAAGAACTGATGCCGCAGATCAACAAAACCATCTACATGGAGTCGCTTACTTCCGAAAGGGCATTGTTCTTGGATACGGCGGTGGTTATTGCCGGTGTGGACGATACGCATGGACGTTCCCATCTCAATCCCACGGTGGAGTACTTACACTCGTTGTATATGGATACGTTGGGTCGTTATGGCTACAAGTATCTTTACCCGCAATCAGGCAAGCAATCGGCCGATATCATCCGCAATATAAACGCTGGGCTTTCAGTAGCCATCTATACGGCCCATGGATCGCAAACCAGTTGGGCGGAGCCTTATATTTCCACCACTGAAGTGGCTTCGTTTACCAATGAGGGAAAATATCCCTTGATGGTGGGAAATTGCTGTCTTACCGGAGCGTTCGATACCAAGACCTGTTTTGCTGAAGCGCTTCTTCGTAAAAAAGATGCCGGTGCGGTGGTATATATCGGTGGATCCAACAGCACCTATTTTGACCAGGACGTGTATTGGGCGGTAGGTTATACGAATCGCTTGGTTAACGGAACGGTATTCACGTACGAAAATACCGGTTTGGGCGCTAACGACGCCTGGTATCATTCTCACAATGAAGCTTATGAAGATTGGGCGTTGACAGCACATGAAATCGTTTATACGGGCAATATGGCGGTGGAGCGCGCCAATCAGGATTTGGAAGAATACTATTGGCAAGTATATCATGTGTTTGGAGATCCTTCGTATATGCCTTATACACGTCGTCCGGCTGAGCTTCAGCTGGAACACACTCCTTCTTTGGTGGTGGGAGATGTTTCATTCGATGTGAGTACGGTTCCTTATGCCCGTGTTACATTGAGCAAAAACGGAGTGATCTTCGGTTTTGCCATAACCGACGAAAGCGGTGAGGCCCGTCTTGCCTTGCAAGGGCTCGACTCCGCCTGTATGGTCAACCTTACGGTGGTGGCTCAGGATTATCTGCCGGTTCATAAAGAAGTGGAAGTGCTTGCGCCTTCGGGTAAATACTTGGTTGTTTCCAGGCAGGAAATAACCGATGCTTCCGGTAATGTGGTGCGCAGCGGGTTATATGGTGAAACGTATAGGATCCGTTACACTTTACGTAATGTGGGCAAGATGAATATCGACAAGGTGGATGTTGTCTTGGAGGGCAGGGATGAATACCTGACGGTAGAAAACAACACCTATACGTTGGATCAGACACTGGTATCGGACGAAATCGTAACCTTGAACCACGATTTTACGTTGAAAGTGGACAAGAATGTACCGGATAAGCATACGTTGGTCTTTGCCTTGCATATGGTGATGAATGGAGAAACTGACAGTGCGCTTGCCAAAGAAAGCAAGTTTATCGTGGAAGCCCCGGAGATAAAGGTGGTTGGGTTTAAGATAGACGATGCCGCCGGTGGAACCCCCAATGGCGTAATAGACAATGGCGAAACGGTAACGGCTATGGTAACCTTGTTCAACCCGAGTGCTGTTGATGCCGAAGACGTAAAGATGCAGGTTTCGTCGCAGGCGGCCTACCTTAATCTGCCTGACAGGGTTTTTGAAGTGGAGACCTTGGCGAGCAACGAGAGCAAGACCGTTACGTTTGAGTACAGTGCCAAGGAGACAGACGTCCGTTACGAACTTTACACTATTGATTTTGTTTTTGACACCAAGGGAAGGAAATGTACCGATGAAGTAAGGTCATACATAGCACCCGTGGTGGAAACTTTCGAGAGCGGAGATTTTACGTTCGTGGATTGGGATGAAGCTTCCGATTGGATCATTGACCAGAGCAATGCTCATCAAGGAAAATACAGCGCAGCCAGCGCCCCTATTGCCGACCATGGCAAGAGCACGCTTTCCATAAAGGTGGATGTGTCCATCGATGATGTGGTTGGATTTTATTTCCGTACATCCAGCGAAATGCTCAACAATACCTTGGGCGATTTCCTTTGTTTTTATATAGACGGTGTTCGTCAAGGTTCTTGGGGCGGAATCGATGCCGATTGGCGCTATGCCGAATTCCCTGTGGCCGCCGGTGAACACACGCTTGCCTGGTCTTATGTCAAAGACGCCTCGGAAAGCAAGGGAGAAGATAAAGTCTGGATAGACGACGTGCGTCTTCCCATCGGGTCGCACACGCCCGTGGCCAACGAAAGGAAAACTCCCGTGGAATCGCTTGCCCTGATGCAGGTGGTAGGTGCGGTTTCGGATATGCTGGAGGTTCGTTTCGATGCTTCCGAACCGCTTTCGGGTAGCCTGTATGTAGTGAACGCGATGGGACAGCGGGTCAAGACCCTGGCTTCCGGTCTGTGCGTTGAGGCCGGAACGGAAACCCTTTCTTTCCCGGTGTCGGGCCTGGCTTCGGGCGTGTATGTGCTCGTGTTCGAGACCGCTTCGGGCAGCCGCTATGCCGTTAAGTTAGTGAAGGCCGCATAGGGAGGTTTCCTATAATGATTTAATCTTTGTATTTTTGCAGGGAATGTGTTGCCGGTTATCGTGTTCCGTACCGATAATCGGCAGCCTTTTTTAGAAAACAAAACATAAAAAGATATGTCGCACTTTAAGAAATTCGCCTCGGTAACGCAAAAAATCACCTTGGCGATATTGGGCAGTTTTTTAATGCTCTTTTTGCTTGTGCATGCCGGCATCAACCTTTGTTTGCTGCGTGCCGACGGAGGCGAGTGGTTCCGTGCCGCCGCCCATTTTATGGGAACCAACTACATCGTGAAGGTGTTCGAGGTGGTGCTTTTCGCCGCTTTGCTCCTGCACATCCTGTTGGGTGTCATCCTGCAGTTGCAGAACTGGAAGGCCCGTCCGGTACGTTACAAGGTGCCGAACAAGTCGGCCACCGCGCCCGGTTCCAAATTCATGATTTACACCGGTATCCTGGTGGCCATCTTTTTGGTGATCCACCTCATGAACTTCTACTTCGTTAAGATGGACTGGGTGGAAGGCAAGTATCTGGTGGAAATCGAGGACGTGCAGAAGGCAGACCCCGTCTATGTGCAGGAACATATGGAGCAGGTGCTGGCGCTCTTCCAGTCCGACGACCAGACGGGCAACACGCCGTTCAAGGAAGTGGCCTCCGGTATCTCCAAAACCGAACTTACCGAAGCTTTCGGCCCCGACTTCACCGCCTACGAACCCGATTTCTACACGATGGCGCAGGGATTGTTCAACAATACGGCCTATCTGGTGTTGTATCTGGTGCTGATTCTCGCCCTGGGCATCCACCTGATTCATGCCTTCCCCTCGGCCTTGCATACCCTGGGCCTGAACGGGCCTTGCTACGACAGGCCCATCAAGTATATCGGCGCCATCTACGCCGTAGTGGTGGTGCTGATGTTCTGGGCGGTGGCGATTGGTTTGAACCTTCTTTACTAACCGATAAAAACGCAACGATATATGAGCAAGTTAGATTCCAAAGTCCCCTCCGGGCCGTTGGCTCAGAAGTGGACCAAATATAAGTCCGAACAGCATTTGGTGAACCCCGCCAACAAGCGTAAGTTAGATGTGATTGTGGTGGGTACCGGTCTGGCGGGAGCCTCGGCGGCTGCCTCTTTGGGTGCGTTGGGGTTCAACGTCAAGATCTTCTGCATCTCCGACAGCCCCCGCCGGGCGCACTCCATCGCGGCCCAGGGCGGTATCAACGCGGCCAAGAACTATCAGAACGACGGCGACAGCATCTACCGTCTTTTCTACGACACCATCAAGGGCGGTGACTACCGTGCCCGCGAGGCCAACGTTTACCGTCTGGCTGAGGTGAGCAACGACATCATCGACCAGTGCGTGGCTCAGGGCGTGCCCTTTGCCCGCGACTATGCCGGCTATCTCGACAACCGTTCTTTCGGCGGAGCGCAGGTATCGCGTACGTTCTACGCCCGCGGCCAGACCGGCCAGCAGTTGCTTATCGGTGCCTACGGTGCGTTGAGCAACGAAATCGCCAAGGGCAGCGTCAAATTGTACGCCCGTCGTGAAATGATGGACGTGGTGGTGAAAGACGGCCGTGCCTGCGGTATCATCTGCCGCAATATCGTGAACGGTGCCATCGAGCGCTATTCGGCGCATGCGGTACTGCTCTGCACGGGTGGTTACGGCAATGTGTACTTCCTAAGCACCAATGCCATGAACAGCAACGGCAGCGCGGCATGGAAAGCCTACAAGAAGGGCGCTTTCTTCGCCAACCCCTGCTTCACGCAGATCCACCCCACCTGTATCCCCGTTCACGGCGACTATCAGAGCAAGCTTACCTTGATGAGCGAAAGCTTGCGTAACGACGGCCGCATCTGGGTGCCCAAAGAAAAGGAAGACGTGGAAAAACTCCGCAAAGGCGAGATCCGCCCCGTGGACATTCCCGAAGAAAGGCGCGATTACTATCTGGAACGCCGTTACCCGGCTTTCGGCAATCTGGTTCCCCGCGACGTGGCCTCCCGTGCCGCCAAGGAACGCTGCGATGCCGGCTACGGGGTCAATGAAACGGGTCTGGCCGTGTTCCTCGACTTCAAGAGCGCCATCGAACGTCTGGGCAGGAAGAAGATAGAGGAACGCTACGGCAATCTCTTCCAGATGTATCAGAAGATTACCGACCAGAACCCCTACGAAACCCCGATGATGATCTATCCGGCGGTTCACTACACCATGGGCGGTCTTTGGGTCGATTACGAGCTGCAGACCACGCTTCCGGGCCTGTTCGCGCTGGGAGAGGCCAACTTCTCCGACCACGGCGCCAACCGCCTCGGGGCTTCGGCCTTGATGCAGGGTTTGTCCGACGGCTATTTCGTGATTCCCTACACACTGCAGAACAACCTTTCCTCGCATATTTCCGACGGCCCCATCTCCACCGACCTGCCGGAGTTCGAACAGGCGGAAAAGGACGTGAAGGAACGCATCAACCGCCTGTGCAACATCAACGGCAAGACTTCGCCCGATACGTTCCACAAACGCCTGGGACACATCATGTGGGAAGGTGTCGGCATGGGACGTACCGCCAAGAGCCTTGAATGGGCCATCGGCGAAATCAAGGCGCTGCGTGCCGAGTTCTGGCGCGACCTCAAGGTGGTGGGAGCCGCCAACGAGATGAACCCCGAACTCGAGAAGGCGCTTCGTCTGGCCGACTTCCTCGAATTGGGCGAACTGATGGCCAAAGATGCCTTGCTACGTGAGGAATCCTGCGGCGGGCACTTCCGCGAAGAACATCAGACCCCCGAAGGCGAAGCCAAGCGCGACGACGAGAAATTCATGCACGTCTCGGCCTGGGAATACAAGGGCGACGAAACCGAACCCGAACGCCACATCGAGCCTCTGGAATACGAAAACATCAAGGTGGCGGTGCGCAATTACAAAAACTAAACACGAAAAGACATGAACTTTACATTGAAAGTATGGCGTCAGAGCGGCCCCAAGGCTAAGGGTCGTTTTGAAACCTATCCGATAAGCAATATCTCGTCCGATTGTTCCTTCCTGGAAATGTTGGACATTCTTAACGAAAGCCTGGTGGCCGAGGGCAAGGAACCCGTATGCTTCGACCACGACTGCCGCGAGGGCATCTGCGGTATGTGCAGCCTGTACATCAACGGGCACCCGCACGGCCCCGACAGTCAGATCACCACCTGCCAGCTGCATATGCGCAAGTTCAAGGACGGCGACACCATCTACATCGAACCTTGGCGCAGCGCGGCTTTCCCGGTGATCAAAGACCTTACCGTGGATCGTCAGGCCTTCGACAAGATCGTGCAGGCGGGCGGCTTTATCTCGGCCACCACGGGCGGTGTTCCCGACGGGAACGCGATTCCCGTGCGCAAGAAAGACGCCGATACCGCGATGGATGCGGCGGCCTGTATCGGCTGCGGGGCCTGTGTGGCGGCCTGCAAGAACGCTTCGGCCATGTTGTTCGTTTCGGCCAAGGTGTCGCACCTGGCGCACCTGCCGCAGGGCAAGGTGGAAGCGGCCGAACGCGTCAAGAAGATGATCGCCAAGATGGATGAGCTCGGTTTCGGAAACTGCACCAACACCGGTGCCTGCGAGGCCGAATGCCCCAAAGGTATCAAGATCTTGCACATCGCCAAGCTGAACCGCGAGTTCATCAAGGCAAGTTTCTGATAACGGGCAGTCTGCCGCGTTTCTTTATCAAGTCCGGTGCGGGTTCCGCATCGGACTTTTTTGTCATCTCGAAATTTTGTATTATCTTTACTTCCCGTGTGCGGAAGGAGTCCATGGGGCTTTCTTCCGTTTTTTGTTTAATAACGGATCCCCTCACTTAAAAATAAGTTTATAGAGAAATAAAGGGTCGAAGAATCGAGAACCGGTTCAATCCGAGACAAGAATGGAGTTAACGGCTTTGTTCTTCGGAAAGGGTCGGGGTGAGGTTCTAAGATTCAAGTTAATTCACGGAGTGTTCGGTTAAAAACAAGAACAATGAAACGGACATCTAAATTCTGCGCATTGCTTATTTGCGCACTGTTGTGGTTCAACCCGCTTGGAGCGCAACAACTTACGAAACAGTTTACCGACGAAGGTACGGTAATGAAGATGGACAAGGAACCTTCGGTTATGAGAGGAAGGATATTGTCTTCGAGGCAATTCAAGATGAGCGATGTGCAAGCGGCAAACAACGGGTCGCGGCTTCTCAGTCTTTCCGACACCAAGAAATCCGGAATAGTAAAATCTTATATGCGTGCGGCGTTTACATCCAAAGCGGATGGTTTGGGGCCGAACACGTTTATAGGAGGAGCCTATCTGTCAGAAGATATCAACGGGTTCGGATATGCGGTCCGTTTTACCATGGGGGAAGAAGCTTCTCGCGTTGAAGATTTGGAGAATCCCATCGCCACTGCAGACGGCCTCATGGGTTTTCCTTTGAAGGGAACTTGGAACGGGCAATATTTCGAAGGGATGTGGGCGGCAATGAATCCTTATACCGGAGAGATTGCCGGCTTTTTTGGGTATTATATCTATGAGCCGGTGTCTAACGGCACGCAATTGCTTGTTGCAAAAGTGCTTGAAACAGGATTGAACCCGTATTTCTCTTTCATCGCCTACGATTATTCCAAGAATAAGGTTCTCGCCTTGCAAGCTTACGAAAGTGAAACACCGGATGGAAATTATGTAATAGATTCTATCGTGGCGTTTCAGGCAGCTCCCAATACGGGAGTTTATAGTCGGATAGGCAAGGTTTCCGGCATGGATACGGAAATTTTGGCGATGACGGTAACCAAAGGAGGAAACATGTATGTCATAGCTGCCGATGGATTTCTTTATTCCGTCAATACCGTTGATTGGTCTGCCGGTAAAGTCGGAAACACAGGAATTGCCCCCATGAGTATCTACCAGTCTATGGCGGCAGATTATCGTTCGGACAAACTCTATTGGAACTTTTTTGATGCCGATGCCGAATACGGCATGGCGGAAGTGAATGCTGCTACGGGTGTCGCCACGGTAAAGGGAACGTTCCTTAACGTGTTGACGTGTATGTCTTCATGGTATTATCCCGATAATGAACCGGCTAAGGTTGCCGATTTCGCTCTGAAATATCAAAACGGCAAGGTAAACGCTGCCTTTACCGTCCCTGCCTTGACCGTGAACGGAGACGGTGTCGAACTTGATACGATAGAAATCTTTAAAGTGGAGAACGGAAGGTTGGGTGACCGGATCTGGGCAAAACAGAGTCCTGTTTCTGGTGAAAAAATCAATCAGGAATTGGAAAACATCGGTGTCAACGGAGAAACCGTTACGCTTGCCGTACGCACCAAAGACAAGAACGGTAAGTATTCTTCTGCAGCTACCGCCAATGTGCTTCTTTTCGATATAACGTTGCCGTATGTGAACGGTTTCGAAGATAACGAAGCCGGCATGATGGCGGCTATCGTGGTCACCGACCCGGACAACAGGGGTGGAATGGAGCGCACCACGGCAGAAAAGCATACGGGAAGCTATAGCTTCAAGATGTCGGGTGTTTATGGGGCGAGGGATTCCCGTAAACTGAACATTCAGGGGATGCCCGTAAAGAAAGGCGGTGTGTATAGCGTTACTTTCTGGGCCAAGACAAGTGTTGAAGAAGACGGTTTGCTCTTTGCTTTCGACGGGGCTGCCTTTGAACAATATAACACGGTAACTTCTGCATGGAGCAAGGTTTCCCTTACCTACGAGGCTGCAACCACTGGACAGATGTCCCTTACACTTCAAGGTTATGGTGCCATCAGTCAAGATGTAAACGCCCTTTTCTATATCGATGATATCGAAGTAAAGGAATTGGTCAGTCCCGATGTCCCTGCACCGTTCGTCATCAACAGCGTTGTCGCGGCGCCTCGCGGCGACCTGCAGGCTGTTCTCAACATCACATTGCCGGATAAGACGATGGGTGAAGAAACGCTTTCGAAAATCGACAGCATCGTGTTTTATCTGAGTACGGCCACTTCCTTTACGGCAACCAACACAACCGAGGTTACCATAAGGGAAAATCTTACGCCCGGTGCGACTAAGGATGTTACGGTTGCCGTTCCCGCTGCCGGCCAGTATTATGTACGTGCCGTTATCTACAACGCAAAGGGTAGTTGCCCGTATTATACCAATTATGCCAATGCGGCAGGTACCAGTTATCAGAAAACCCCGTGGATTGGCTCGGATATGCCCACTTCGGTAAAGGTTACCGCCACGCCGAAAGAAGACGGCACGGTGGAACTGGCTTGGGTTGCCCCCAAGGCATCGCATAACGGCTATATCGGCACGGTTTCCTACAAGCTTAAGGATGCCGCCGGCGTGGAACTCTACAGCGGCAGCGACCTTACCTTCACCACCGCTCCCCTGACCTTGGGCATGCACACGCTGACCCTCGAATTTGCGGATGAGTTGATTTCAAAATCCATGAACTTCAATACCTTGGCTGGTATCAAGGAAGGTATGGTTTATAGCAATGTCGCTACAGCGGGAACCTACGAGAACCGTGTCTTGAACGTAAGTGCGTCTTCCGAAAACTCCGCTTTCTCGCAGATGCTTTATCCGGCTACCGGAAAGGCCATGTATATCGACACCCTTTATCTATTTGCCACCACGCCCACCGAAGGCGAGGCCAAGCAATTCACCAAGATTTACATGGGTACTACGGATTTGACGGCCTTTGGCGGTACGGCCTATAGTCCCGCCAAAGATTTTGTGGAAAAAGACCAGCTTACCGAAGTGTTTGCCGACACCCTGCGTTTCAAGGCGGGCGAAGCCATGCTCAAGTTGCCTTTGAGCGGTTTCTACTACAACGGCACACAGACTTTGGTGATAAGCGTGGTGAAACCTATGCAGGAACCCACCGCCTTCGCCGCTTCTGCATACGTGGCCGTATCGGAAAACAATATGCTGAAATATCGTTCCGTCAGCAACTCAATCGATTTCGACACCGTGAAATCGTATAACGATTATACGGGATCGGTAAACGGCTATTCGGTATCGATGATTGCCACGCCCGGCAAGGCCTTGAAGAGTATGGAGATTACCGTAAAGGAACAGGGCGAAACGGAAGCCACCCCGATGGCCGACGCAATCGTCAATGTCGTTCGTGACCCCGAGCATCCCGACGGCAAGAACCTTTCCGTTACCTTGAAGACCGATGCTCAGGGCAAGGTTACTTTCGACTATGTACCCGACGGCTATTTTGAGGTAATCGCCAATAAAGCCGCTTACATCCAGAGTAAGCAGAAGGTTCAGGTTGAAGAAAATACCGAATCGCCCGTAAAGGTTGAACTTACTTTGGTAAAGGCCAAGGAAGTGAAGGTTGCCGGTACGGTGGAAGACAAGGGCGGCAATAAACTGGCCGGTGTGGCCGTCAAGGCTGCCGGTTTGGCCGACTTTACCGCTACCACTACAGACGAAGGCATGTTTGAAATGACGGGTGTATATGGCCCCGGTTCCTACACGCTTTCGTTCGCAAAGGCGGGTATGCAGACCTATTCGATGCCTTTCGAATTGGGCGAAACAGACACCGTATTGACCAAGGTTGCGATGAGTTATGAAGTGCTGCCCGTTCCCATGGCTTCGGTAGCCGTGGAAGACGGCAAGGCCGTTGTAAAATGGAACAAACCCGCCGTTTCCACCACGATGAGCTGGGTTAACACCATTACACAGATCCGTCGCCTTACGATAGATGGAAAAACGGCTTTCAAGTATGCGCAACGCTTTACCGCCGAAGATCTGGCGGCCTTGAAACTCGGAACCACACCCAAAGCGCTTCGTTTCGGTTTTGTTCCCGGTTCGGAAACGGCACGGTACAGCATCGTGTTGGCCGCCGATACCACGCACGAGATCTATCGTCAGGAAGTTCCTATGGATAAACTGAGGATGGGCGAATGGTGCAATATCGATATTCCCGCCGACAAGGCCGCCATCAACCTTACAAAAGAACTGTGGCTGATAGTGGAAGTGGCCGAAAGCGAAGACCAAGGTTATGCTTGTGCCGCCACCACCGTGGGTACGGTGGCCGGAAAGGGTAACCTGATGTATTACCGGGACAAATGGTATACCCTTGATAAGTTGTTTGAGAGCGGTGCCGGCAATATGTTGATCCGCCTGCTGGTGGAAGATGAGGCCACGCAGCTTGAAGCCGCCAACGGCTACCGTGTATATCGCGGTCTGTTGCAGGATGAGTTCAAAGACTATAGGCTGCTTACGCAGGAAACCGTAAAGGCTACGACCTATACCGATGCAGACTATTCGGGTCTGGCGTTCGGTCAGTACAACTATGCCGTTGTGGCTGATTTCTACGGTGAAGACCTTGCGGAACCCGCCTATACGAATACCCTGAACAAGGATATGGAATTTACCGTAAGCTTTAAGGTGACTTCCAATGCCGGTTCGGCCAAGGGCGCCACCGTCTATATGGTGGATACCGCCACTACCCGCGACTACGAGGCTGTGGTGGATACTCAAGGCAATGCCGTCATCACCAAGAAGGTATGGCGCGATGCTTACGAATATGAAGTGGCGTTGGCGTACCATAAAACGATAACGGGCATCTTGAACCTTGTCAAGGATACTGTAATCAACCTTGAGTTGGAAGAAATTGTCCTGAATCCGGAGCTTACGGCTTCCATCGAAGGCAAGAACGTGGTGATAAACTACGGCGTGAATCTGCACAATTGGTTCGATGATGTGGAATCTTACGATGATTTCGCCATTTCAAATCTTGAGCCATGGATTTTGAGTGAAGCCGTCGCTAAGGGAGGGGTGGAAAAAACAACTTGGCTTAACAATAATGTTCCGCAAAGTTGGATTGTAATGAATCCTTCGAAAACCGAACCTGCATTGAGCTGGGCTCCCTATTCGGGTGACAAGTATTTTGCTGCCCTATATAATCCGAATGATCAGAACAACGATTACCTGATACATCCCGTAAGTAAGGGAGGCGGCGTGTTTACGTTCTTTGTACGTGCGGTAACCTCTCAATATCCCGAAAGCTTCGAGTTGGTTTACTCCAACACGACATCCGACTTGAGTGCGTTCAAGACACTTACCAATTCCACGGTTGCAGCCTTTACCGGAACCAATTGGGCAAGAGGCAGGTTTAATATTCCCGAAGACGCCAAGTATATCGGTATACACTGCATCTCCAACGATGCTTTCGGCCTTTTGGTGGACGACCTGTCGTATATGACCGAAGATTTCGCCAAGCCCACAGGCTACGAAATCTATCTGGACGGCACTAAGGTTAAGGATGCCAAGGTGGATGAACTTACCTACACCTTCAGCGACCTTTCGTTCGGCGAACACAAGGTGGGCGTGAAGGCCATCTATGCCAGCGGTGCTTCCGAATTGGTGGAACAGACGGTAAAGGTTTCGGCCGAAGCCATGCCCATCAGCCTGAACGCCAAGGTTGACCAACGTACAGCGGTGCTTACCTGGGATATGCCCGAAGGCTTTGCCCCCAAGAACTACAAGGTGTTCCTGGGCAACGAACAGAAGGCTGAAAACCTTACGGAAAAGACCTATACGTTCAGCGACCTTGCGAATGGAACCTACACCGCATCTGTGGTGGCCGTATATGAAACCGGCGAGTCCGAAAAGGCAATCGTTGAGTTTATCATCAATTCCACCGTGGATGTTGAGGACTTCGATATGGCGGTCCGTACCAGGGTGTATCCCAATCCCAGCAACGGTCTGTTCTACCTGCAGGCCGCCGCGCAGGGTGTGGCCGAAGTTTACACGATGAACGGGCAGATTATCCGCCGCATGGAAATTCCTGCCGAAGGGGTTTACACCATCGATTTGCAGAACCGTGCCAAGGGTATGTATCTGATCCGTTTCGTAAACAACGAACAATCTTCCTTCTTCAAGGTGGTGGTTCGCTAAATGCCTTTTTGAAGTTGGGTCGGTGAGGCCCGGAAAGCCGTGCGGAATTTTTTCCGCACGGCTTTTTTTGTTGCGTGAACATTCCGTAAAACTAAATGTGCGGTTCTTAACAAAACTTAATTTTTAGGGTAGAAATGTTAAAACAGCCAAAATTTCCTTAAAAAATTCTAAATGTTAAAAAAGTTTAACATAAATATTTAGAAACGTAATGTTTTAGCCCATACTTTTGCTGCAATCAGGATAGGGGTGGTTGAGAAAACCTGCCGTTATCAAGTAGAAATCAAAAATCTTCCAAGATGAAAAAACGCGTATATCTGATTTTTGCCGGATTGCTGATGCTCGGAGGCACGCTCAGGGCGCAGGAAAACGGTGGAAACCTTTCGGCGGCCTTGTCGAAAGTGCAGCAGTGGTTCGGGAAATTCGAAGAGTATGTGGGGCGCACCGACGTGATAACGCCGGGCCAGTTGCAGAAACTGCCTATAGGCCTGCGCACCACCATCGGCAACACCAATTACGATATGCTGGTGACCGAAGCCGTGTTCGGACCGGAGAACACAGAACTGGCGGTTTACCTATGTATATCGGGTCCAGACTGGCAGGGCAAGGAGCGCAAGATCTATTTCGGTGCCGACAAGATTCTCATCAGCAAGACCGGCGGTTTTGTGGGCGATGTAAAGCTGGCGCTGATGGGCGACATTACGCTTAAGGGCAAAGGGGATATGTTCCGGGTGCGCTTCTTGGGCAAGAAAGACGAGGGTGCGCCTGCCGCCACCTCCGACGGCTTGCTGCCCACCTATGCGGTAGTGAATTGCGAGGGTTTCAAGGAACTGCAGATAAGCGCGATGCTGGAGTTGAACGAGAGCCATCTCACCGCCATTAAAAAGGGCAAGCCGGTGGACGATCCGTTACAGTTCAGTTTTGCCTGCACCGCTAAGGAACTGGACGATATCGTGGTGCAGGTGAACCTGCCCGAATTCGCGTTGAAATCGCTGCCGGAATGGACGTTTACGGCCGAAGACGTGATTTTCGACTTCAGCCAGACCCGGAACGCTTCCGGTTTCAAGGGTTACAAGACCCTGAAAGGCACCGAGAACCAGGTGGATTTCAGCGAGATCTGGCAGGGACTTTACCTGAAGAAGATCCGCCTGCAGTTTCCCGATTACATTACCAAGCGCAACGATGTGCGTCCGGCGGTGGGCATCCAGAACCTTTGGATTGACGAAACGGGCTTTACCGGCCATGTGGAGGCCGAAGATGTGCTGAATTTGGACGAAGGCGTGTTGGGCGGCTGGGGCTTTTCGATCGAGAAGTTCGAGATGGACTTTACCCAGAACAAACTGAGCGGAGGCGGTATGGAGGGTCGCATCGAGATACCGGTAAGCAAGGCCAATGCCTACGATTACGATGCTTATTTCAAGAGCGACGGATCCTGGAGCATGGAACTGGGCTTGGGCGATAAGGTGAAGTTCGACTTCATCAATTCGCGCGAGGTGGAAATCTACAAGTCTTCCTACCTCAAGGCGCAGAAAGAGAAAGACAAGGATCTGCTGCTTACCGCCTGCCTTTCGGGGCATATGCAGCTTAATCCCGTGGCCAAGGAAAACGAGCGTCTGGGACTTGCCAACGTGGAGTTCAGCGAGATGAAAATCCGGAACAAGGCGCCATATTTCGGGATAAAGCTTATTAAGTGGGACGATGCACTGCAGATCAAGAAATTTCCAGTTTCCATCAAGGATATTCAAGCTACCGCAGAGCAGGAGGATATCTCGTTTTCGTTCAAGACCGTGGTGCATTTCGGGGGCGATAAGGACTGGAATTTCGGAGGTGAGCTCGGCATGGGCATCCATTCGTCTATCGAGCAGGAAAACGGCAAGCACCGCTGGAATTACAAGGGCGTGAAGGTGAGCGAGGTGGCGGTCGATTTCTCGAACCAGTTCTTTTCGTTTAACGGCCACGTAAAGATGCTCGACAACGACAAGACCTACGGTGACGGTTTTCAAGGAAATGTAAAACTGGGGATCAAGTATCTTAATTTTTCGTCGGAAGCCAGCCTGATGCTGGGCAAAACAGATTTCCGTTACTGGTACGTGGATGTGATGGCCACGCTCGGTCCCACCGGCATTCCGGTTTTCCCGGGCTTCAAGATTTCCGGACTGGGCGGGGGTGCCTATAAGAAGATGAGGTTCGAGCAGGCAGGCAAATCGCCCAACAAGAGCGGCTTGAACTACGTTCCCGACGAGAACACATCCTTCGGCTTGAAGACTTCCGTTTTGTTTGCCACAAACGATGAAAAGGCCTTCAATGCCGAACTTACATTCGAGATGCTGTTCAATAAACACGGCGGGCTTGCCGATGTTTCCCTGCGAGGGGCGGGACAGCTGATGGCCACCGAGTTCGCCGGCTTGGGTCGGTTCGTGCAGAAAGTGAATCAGCTGGCGGCGAAGGTGCAGCCCACGCTCGAAGACCAGCAGCGCGCCATCGCCAAAGAGGCCGCCATCACGGCCCAGGTAGATTTGCGCATGGACATCACCAACAAGCGCTTTACCGCCAATTGCGATGCGTTTATGAACCTGGGCATTATCAAGGGGGCGGGCAGTAACGGCAAGTTAGGCAGCATGGGCATGGCGTTCGGCGGCGAAGACCGCAACTGGTATATCAAGGTGGGCGAGCCGGCCTATCCCCTGGCGTTGAAACTCAAGGTAGGGCCCTTGCAGGCATCGCTCGGCTCGTATTTCATGACCGGCAGCCATCTGCCCGCCTTTCCGGCCATGCCGAAGAAAGTGGCAAACCTCTTGGGGCATTCCAACTATGATAAACCCGATCTGACTCAGTTGGAAAGGGGCGCGGGCTTCGCCTTCGGTTCTAATTTCAGCCTGAGCACGGGCACGATTCCGCTGCTTATTTTCTATGCCGCGTTCGATGCCGAACTGGGCTTCGACATCATGATGAAGAAATACCCGAACGCTATCTGCACCGAAACCGGCGGACAGCCCGGCATCAAGGGATGGTATGCGCAAGGGCAGGCCTATGCCTATATGATGGCCGACATGGGGCTGTACCTTAAGCTGTTCGGCAAGAAACGCAACTTCTCGATACTGAAGGGCGAAGTGGGGGCGATGCTGAAGGCCGCGCTGCCCAATCCCTCTTCTTTTGCCGGCGGCCTGGGTGTGAATGTATCAATTCTGAACGGTCTGGTAAAGGGGCGTTTCCATGTGGAATTCGATTTGGGGCAGTCCTGCACCCTGATCAACCAGGGTTTTGCCGACGGGGCGGAGATCATCGCCGACATGCAGCCGGCGGCAGACGCCAGGCACGTGGAT
This sequence comes from Bacteroides sp., assembly GCA_023662825.1. Classification (GTDB taxonomy): domain Bacteria; phylum Bacteroidota; class Bacteroidia; order Bacteroidales; family P3; genus Pullibacteroides. Next base: position 150,187 of record JAMPIH010000001.1, on the reverse strand, counting down.
GTGTTCACCATTCCGCAGGCGGCGTTCAACCTGCCTATGGAAACGGAAATCAACGAGGAATACGACAACGAGAAGAAAGACCTCAAGCTTAGGCTTTCGCAATATGAGCTTTGGCACGGCGGCACCAAGATAGAGGGCAAGTTCGAATGGAACGAGGAAAAGCGCGTGGTCGAATTCCAGAGCCGCGACATACTTCCCGGCGAAGTCAAGCTGGATTACCGCCTGGCGGTGGCGGCCAAGGAAAAGAAAGGTTCTTCCTGGGTCGATTTAAAGACCGACGAGGGTTCGGCCTACAGGGAAGAGAAGAAGCACGCGTTTACCACCGGAAAGGCGCCCGACAGCATTCCCTGGTCGAACGTGCGGGTCTGCTATCCCTTGCGCGGCCAGCGGTATTTCCTGCCTAAGGAACACAAGACGGGATTCGTGTATCTCCACAAGGGTATGCCCGGGCTATTGGTGAACGAAGACTATTCCAAGCGGGTGTATTTTGTTTCGGACAAAGACACCCTGAGCGCGGCCTTTACCTACAACCAGGGAGAAAAACGGCTCATGTGGTATTTCCCACAGGGCTTCAAGCCGCAAACCGAATACGAGGCCTTGTTCGTGATGGAGTACAAGGGGCAGACTACGGCACCGGTAACGAATCCCGCCGTGTCCGCGAATGTGTCGGCTTCTTCGGCGGCCTTGCAGCAGGGCGCGCAGCACACGGACGTTACCCTCTACGAAGGGCAGGGCGGCAAGCTCGAACAGCAGAGCATCAAGCTGGGCAAGGCTTCCATCATGGCTTCCGACAAAGACAAACTGATTCTCCGCTACACGTTTACCACCAGCCGGCACGATAATTTCGCGGAAAAGATTGCCGGTGTCAGGCTACCCGCCACCTACCGCACGCCGGTAATACACAGCGACGGCAAGGGCGGCTACTACACCAATTCGCCCGACGTGCATTACCTGCAGGCCGAGATGAAGGCGGCGGAAGCCTTCGACGAGGCGGAACGTCAGGGTACGCCTTACAGCGGGAACAAACCCCTGGTGCGCGTTACGGCCGACTTGGGCAACGAGAACTACTACCGTAACCATATCTACCCGTTGGTGTATGAACACTATCCGTATGCGGGTGCGGTAAATTTCGAACGCAGCGAGGAACATCCGCAAACCGTGCCCGACTGGGCGGTGTATGCCTCCCGATTGTACGAGGAAAAGGAGAACCTCCGTTTTCCCTGGATCTACTGCCAGCCCCTGCAATACAGGGAGGATTTCGACAAGGTGCTCATCGGGGTGGCGAACGCCGGGGTGCTTGCCTTGCCCTACTATTACCAATGGCTCAACAAGCATTTCGTGCCTGTAAAGAAAGGGAAGTATCCCGTGGAGATGCGCTATGTATTGCCCGACGGCACGCAGACTTCGGTGCAGCGGGCGGTGTTCGACAACAAGGTGGAATAAGGTTCGTTAAAACAAAACACAATGTGCAAGATTAAAATAGCGAATAAGATGAAAAAGATGTTGTTTGGTTTTTGTATGGCCGCGCCGCGCAATGGTCGGCGCGGCCTGGCGGAGGTGCGTAAGGCGGTGCTCTGCATTCTCGTGGGGCTGCTTTTGCTGGGCGTCTCGGCATTAAGGGCGCAGACCTCCGATTCAGCCTCCGTGTATCTTACCGGCAAGGTGTGCAGGAATCAGGTATGGCTGCGTTGGGCGGTCGCTACGCCCGAACTCTGGCAGAACAGCCTGGAGCGCGGCTGGGTGCTGGAACGCTACGATTTCGATACGCTGCAGATGGGGCGCTCGGCACGCGCGAACCTGGCCTATGCGCCGGTGCGCACACAGATAGACATTCCGCCTTTCAGGCAGGTGGATACGGCAAAGATCGCGGCCTTGGCCGAAACGGATATGTATGCCGCCGTATTGGGCGAGGCCGTGTATAATCCCGATATCGCGCTGTCGATGGGCGGGCTCGCGCTTTCGCCTTGGGAACAGATCTCCAGGGAAATGGAGCGAAAACAGATGCGTTTCGCCTTGGCGAACGTAGCCTGCGACCGCTCGTTTGCCGTGGCCTGTCTGGGCGGCATGGGCTATGTGGACGCAGACGTGCAGAAAGGACACTACTACCTTTACCGCCTCTACGCGGCAGGTGCGGATATGGCCGATTCTTCCGCCCAAGCGCCCGATACGGCCCTGTACTTTACGCGCATGGAAAGCGGCACGCTTTTGCCGCCCGTGCAGGAAATACAGGTGGAAAACGGCTACCTTACGGCGAAACTGGAATGGGACATCCGTTTTGCGGCCCGGCAGAGCATCGGCTATTACGTGGAAAGGGCTCTTGAGGCCAAGAAACCGAGCCTGCGGAAGTATGTTCGCCTGAACCAGACTCCGCTCAGTGTATTGCAGGGAAACGGACAGCATGCCATGCGTTATGCCGACAGCCTGCCCGACGCGCAGAACCGCTACGTTTACCACGTGATCGGGGTGGATCTGTTCGGGCAGGAATTCACGGTGGCGCAGAGCCGTGCCGTCCAAAGCGCGGGTATGCCTTTGGCGGTGGCCGAGATCGACTCGGTAACGGGCGATGAACTGGGCCGATGCTGTCTTTACTGGTCGTATCCCGAAGAAAACATGGCTTCGGTAAAGGGCTTTTCGGTATATGTTGCCTCGCTGCCCGACTGGAACGAAAGCGAAAGCAGTCTGCTGGCTGCGCAACTGCCGCCCCAGACGCGCCGTTTTACGGTAAGTCCCGGGCAAATGGACGTGTCTTCCTATTTCTATGTCAAGACGCTGGGCGATAACGGCCAAAGCACCCTTTCTCGTGCCTTCTTTTATTGGAAGAAAGACAGCCTTCCGCCGCTTCCACCCACGGAACTGGCCTACACCGTGGATACGGCGGGCATAGTCCGTATCAGCTGGAAGCCTTCGCCCGACGCGGATGTGGCGGGCTACCGGGTGTTCCGTCAGGTGGAGGAAAAGGCCGAACCGGTGCAGGTAACCGCCTATACATTGGCCGACACTTCGTTTATCGACACCGTTTCGCTCAACACCCTGCAAAGTTTCTACTATTCGGTGCGCGCGGTCGATGTCAGCGGCAATATCTCCAAGCCGAGCGCGCTGCTGGCGGTAAGGAACCTGCTGCCCGACAAGCCCGCGCCCGCCGTTTTTTCGGGCAGGAGCCATGTGGCGGGCGATAAGGTGGAATTGGTCTGGTACAACAGCCAGACCTCCAACGCGCGCGGCCATGCGCTGTATTACCGCTGTGATTCGTCTTCGTGGTTCCTGCTCAAGGACTTTCCCGCGGATTCCAAGACCGGCATTCCGGAAACCTTTTCGTTTACATTCGCCATGCCCGAACGACATTACACGACCCGATACACCTTCAATATCGTGGCGTACGGTTCCGATAAGGGAAGAGACACCGTAAATTGCCCGTTTACCTACGAGGTGGAGCATATGCCCGTATTGAAGCCGAAAACGCCTTTTGCAATTGTGGATGCCGACAACCGTTACGTGCAGCTGCAATGGAAGGAAAAGAGCGGCAAGCCGGTGGCGCGGATGTATCTGTACCGCCGTGCCGAAAACGACAAACTGCGTCTGCTGGCCGCCCTGGATGCCGAAACCGCCGCCCAGGGCTTCTACACCGATTTTTCGGTAAGGATGAACACCGAATACGCCTACGTGATCCAATACGAATACCAAGACGGGCTTTGGTCGGCTTATTCGGCACCCTGCACGGTGGTGTATTAAAATCGGAAAGCTTGTTGTAACTTTGGGCTGAAGCGTGCAAAACGGAATACATGAAAGTTGACGTTAACCCGGAATTCGCCTTTGCGATGGAACTGGTGGAGGAAACCGACCAGAATCTGTTCCTCACCGGCAGGGCGGGCACAGGAAAGACCACATTCCTCAAAGAACTGGTGCGGCGTTCGGCCAAGCGCATGGTGGTGCTTGCACCTACCGGAATCGCGGCCATCAATGCCGGCGGCAGCACGCTGCATTCCTTTTTTCAGCTACCTTTCGGGCTTTACCTGCCCGGCTACAGCCGCAAGAACAAGTTCCGTATCGGCAAGGAGAAGATAAACCTCATGCGCAGCATCGACCTGATGGTAATCGATGAGGTGAGCATGCTCCGCGCCGACATTCTGGACGAGGTAAGCGGCATCCTGAAGCGGTACCGCAACGACCACCGTCCCTTCGGCGGCGTGCAGCTGCTGATGATCGGCGACCTGCAGCAGCTGGCGCCCATCGTGAAAGACGACGAGTGGGAGCAGATGAAAGACTACTATGCCTCGCCCTATTTTTTCGAGAGCGAGGCCTTGAAATCCGTGGGTTTTTCGTGTGTGGAACTGCAAAAGATCTACCGGCAGAACGACGCGGCCTTTATCGGGCTTCTGGAAAAGATCCGCACCCGGAATATCGACCCAAGCGTGCTCGAGCTGCTGCATTCGCGCTATGTTCCCGGTTTTGTTCCGCCCGAAGAGGACGGCTACATCACCCTTACCACCCACAACTACCAGAGCGACCGCATCAACGAGGCGAGTCTGGCGGCGCTGCCCGAAAAGGAAAGTGTCTATGAGGCGCAGATAAGCGGAACCTTCCCCGAATCGTCGTATCCCACCGCATTCGCCCTGCGCTTTAAGCCAGGGGCGCAGGTAATGTTCGTGAAGAACGATTCCTCGCCCGACCACCGCTACTACAACGGCAAGATAGGCTTCGTGACCCGTTGCGGGGAAAACGCGGTCTGGGTCAGGTGCAACGAAGAAAACCGGGAACCGGAAGAAATAAAGGTGGAGGCCGAATCCTGGGAAAATACAAAATACGTCATCGACAACGAAACCAAGGAGATCAAGGCCGATGTGGAGGGTTCCTTCAAGCAGATACCCTTGCGGCTTGCCTGGGCGGTCACCATACATAAAAGCCAGGGGCTTACGTTCCACAAGGTGGTGATCGACGCCGGGCGTGCCTTCGCCCACGGGCAGGTGTATGTGGCCTTGAGCCGCTGCCGCACGCTGGAAGGCATCGTGCTGCGCTCGCCCCTCACGCCCGAATCGATCGTGGGCGACGACCGCATAGACAGCTTCGTCCAGAACAACGACTTCGGCTCCAACGCCGGTTTTCTGGTGCAATGCAAGGCCGATTACCGTTTCGACCTGATACGGCACCAGTTCAACTTTTCCGCCCTGCGGCAGTGCCTGCGGGAGATAAGCGATGTGGCGCACAGGGTGCTGCCCGAGGTCTATCCGCGCCTTTACGGCGATATAGTGCAGGCCGTGGCCGATTTCGAGCAGGATGTATTTTCCGTGGGCGAACGTTTTTTTGTGGAGATAAACCGATTGCCCACGCGCGAGAAAGCCTATCAGGACGAACGCTGCACCAAGGCCGCCGCGTATTTTTTGCAAAAGCTCGAGAACATACTGCAACCGCTTATCCCGCGCCTGTCCGTAGAAATCGACAATCAAAAGGAACAGGAAAGGCTGGCCGATAAAAAAGCGGAATTGAAACGGCTGTTTACCGAAAAACAGAACACGCTCAAATTGTTGTGTGAAACCAAGGCCTTCGATATCACCGCCTATCTGCGCGCCAAATCGGAACAGTTCTTCGAAAAGGAAAAAGACACCTCACCGGTACGTAAAGCGAAAACCACGAAAAAGGAAAATATTTCCGCGACCCCGAAGACGAAGCCCGGTGCAGACCCGGACGAAACCCGGGAACTGCCGGTGGGCGAAGACTACGCCCGCCTTTTCGAGGCTTTGCGGGCCTGGCGCACGGCAAAATACAAGGAAGAGGAAAAACCCGCCTTCATGATCCTTTCGCAAAAGGCACTGATAAGCATTGCCCAGGCCGCCCCCCGCACCAAGGCGGAACTGCTCGGCCTGAAAGGCATCGGCAAGGTAAAGGCCGCCCAATACGGCGACGAGATCTTAGAAGTGGTGCGCGACACGCTCGGCTAAAAGCGGATTGTTCTCAATAAAAAAACGGAGGGCGGAAACTGATGTTTCCGCCCTCCGCATATATTCCCCGCAGGGAACAGTCAGGTTTTACCGAACCATGAATTTGAGTACGGCAACACCTTGTTCGGTGGCAACGCGGGCAAAGTACAGACCGGAAGTCAGACTGCTTACGTTGTAACGGAAATCAGTTGTGTTGAGCCCGTTGAACTGCTGAACCATCATACCCGTGGTGTTGAAAATCGACACTTGTTCGATGGTTACGTCGGCGGCATGGATATTGACCATTTCGTTAACGGGATTCGGGTAGAGCGAGAGCAGGGAGGCAACCGCAGGAGCATTTTCGTTGCCTACATAGCCTTCGCATACCGTAATGTCGTCGATCATAAAGATGAACGCATCTTCGGAAACGCACTGGATAGCTAGGTAAACTTCCTTGCCGGAGTATTCCTTAAGGTCGATGGTTACCTTTACCCAATCTTCCACCGGGGCCTCGCGGGTCTCGCCAATTTTGGTGAAACTTGCCGGCTGGTCGTTGGTGGTGGAAACCAATACGTTGTATTTTTCCAACCCATACTCGTCATCGAAAGTCTTTACAAAGAACGACATCGATTCCTTGCCTTCTATCATTTTAAGTTTGGGGGAAATGAGCCAGTCGTCGTTTAATCCGTCTTGGGCAGCGAATGCCGCACCGATACGGTTTCCGCCATGAGCTTCTACGTCAAGTCCAAGGTCTCCGGGATTGAGAACGATAAAGGCGAAAGGTTCTCCAGCGTGCGGGAATGAGATGCCAGAGAATCCGTACGTTATGCTACCGTCCACATCCACGGTTTTCCATGCAGGGTTAAAGTGTTCAATAACATAGTCTTCGCAGTATTCGAAGTCCATTATGTAGGGATTGGCCGGCTTTAACGACGTTACCGTCTTTTCACAGGTGTCGTTGGTTACATCGGCATCGTCCTCCAGAGTGGAGAACACTTTGAGGGCGTATTCGGTAGAGGGGGCGGAAAGGTCGGCGGTGAAGCTTACTTCGGTGCTTTCGTACGCACTCAGGTTCACTTCTTTTGTATCAACTACTATTCCGTTCACCATCAGGCTGATAGGTGCCTTAACACTTTCGAAACCGTTATTGCCTATTTGGGCAACCACTTCCTGGTTCACTGCAAACAGTCCCGTTTCCTTAGGTTTGGTGATTTCGGAAACGAAAACATCTTTTGCCATAGGTTTGCCGTCATGGCCGAAAATGGCGCGGATGGCCGGCGTGCCTAAACCTTGCTGCATATTTACGGGATTGTTGGAGGTAATGTACATGAAACCTTCTTTTGTAAAGTCGGCAATCAACCCATAGAAAGAAGTTGTCAATTGAACTGCAGAAATCATATAGCTGCCGGCCTCCAAAATAATGGAAGGTACCTTGTATTCACGCTGACCTGCAGTCGTTCCCCTGCGGGCTGAGGTTTCGTAAACCAAGTCCCCCAGGGTTTCGTTTTCCTTGTTCCATTTATGAATGCGGATACCTATGGTTTGATCGGCATCGGCAGGAGCCCAACCCAAAGAAACAGCGGTCAGCGTATCCTTCACGGTAAGCGTGAAAGGTATACCGGTAGCTATGCTGATACCGTTACCTCCAATCCGATATTCTTCTGTGTACATTGTTTCGTCAGCGTAGTCGTAGGCCATCTCGGTTTCCGTTACTTCTATGGACTTTTCATAGGTGTTGTCCGATTTCTGATCCTCCAATTCGCCATTAAGCACAGCAGTGGCTGTCATGGTAACCTTATCGTCTGCCTTCAGTCCGCTAACTGTCAGGTTAATGTTGGCAGTATGAATACTGTCGGCTGCCAGGTTCTTTAATTCGACCTTGCCCACTTCGGTCTGTCCTATCTTAACCGAAATCTCGGCGGTTTCTATGGTTGCATAGCCTCTGTTTTGAACGGTGGCCGAGGCAAGGAATGCTCCGTTAATGTGGTTGGCGGGAACCAAATGCGGTACATCGGTAGAAAAAGCCCCCAGGCGGATATCTTTTTCGGCCACTTCGCCAAAGGTAAGTTCGGTCATGGCAAAGACACCCACATCGCATTGGAAGTAGAATGCATATTCTCCGTCTGCATCTACGGTAATGTTTATATCTGCTTCTGTCCAGTCTTCCACGTAGGCTTCGTCATCGAAGAAAACGGTGTCCCATTCAGCCATAGGCTTGCTGGTGGGGCCAAAGACCACATAATAACTTTCTGGAATCGCCCAGACTAGATAAACGCCACCGGCCATATAGGTATAGGAAATGCGGTAGTGCACATCCTTCTTCAGGCTAAGGCAGCGGGAAACCAAGGGTTCGCCAGGTATGGCTGCCTCAATTCCTTCGCCTTCGTAAATATCCCAGGCTTCGGGATTAGCAGGCACCATATCATAGTTTTCCCAAACAACATTGAGCGGCAGTTCTGTAACGACATCTTTCTTTACAAAAAGGCCATGCGCATAATTGTCGTGTGTAAAATATTCCTTGGCAACGGGAATAACGCCCGCTTCCACTTCGTAAGGTTCATCGACCTTTACTTCGGTAATTTTTTGCGTAAAGGTTACAACGGTTTCCTTACCGGCCTTTAAGGGTTCGGTAATTTGCTGTTTAACGCTGTCTTCGCCATCCAGGGTGTACCATACCGTGTAGCTGTCGATATCGAGTGAACCTGAGTTCTTTACCGTGAGTTTCACTTCCGCTTCTTCTCCGATTTCGCAATTGATCATAGGTACAACCACATGTTCAACGGTAATGTCGTAGGGCATAACGAGGCTACTTTCGGTAGTTACGTTAAAAGTATAGGTGTAGCCGTTTTCAAAAGTGAAATCGTCTAAAACGGCATTTCCACTGGCAATGTAAAGATAGATTTTATCTCCCATTGGCGTGGGGTTAACAACCAGCACATCGTAAACACCGCCATTAATCACGGCGGAATCCGATTCGAAATCCGTTACGAAAGTCTCTTCATTCGAGGGGGAGGCATCGGCGGGAATGGTTACAGAGGCTTGGTCGTAGTAACTACGTGGATTTTCTTGGTCAAGACCTTCGTAAGTGTCAATGTCATCGCAAAGTTTCGCGGTGGCATCCAGCAAAATCTGGTAGCCGGAGCCATCGTCCCATGCTTCACCGACAACCAATTTAACAACCGCCTTAGTGGGATCGGCCGCCTTGGAAGTGGCTATATGCCTCAACATCACACTCTTGGTTGCCTTGTTGCCTTTGGCATCGAATTTTTTCGCCCCAAGTTTAACAAATTTTGATCCCAAATGCGAAGTTTTTTGGCTTAAAGATTCCGTGATTGCAGGCTTGGCAGCGGTTACGGATTTCTTTTCCATAGCAGACTGCGCAAAGGCAGTCGACAAAAGAATTGTCATCGACAATCCCAATGCAAAGAACAATCTCTTCATAGTGTTAAGAATTAAGTTAAACAATAAATTGATTTTGGTTGTTGTTTGTTAAGGCGGTTCGGTTTGCAAACCATGCAAACTCTCCGAACCATCTTCCCGTAAAGATAATAAAATTTTTTGAATCAGGGGAGAAATCAAGACCAAGAGGAGAAACCGAGAGAAACAGTTTATTCCGCCAGCGGGAAACCGGCCGAATGCCAGGTCTTGAGGCTGTCGTTCTCGGCGTAGATCAGAAAGAGTTCGTAGCGGTCGGCAAAACGCTGCTGAAAGCTTATGGCGCTGTCCTTGCCCATCACCATGCAGGCGGTGGCTATGGCATCGGCTTCCCAGCAGTCTTGGCAGAGCACCGTGGCGCTCAACAGGTTGTGCTGCGTGGAAAGCCCGCTTTTGGGGTCTATCGTGTGCGAGAAACGCCTGCCGTTCTCCTCGAAATACTTGCGGTAGTTGCCCGAAGTCACCAGCGAGCGGTTTTCGAGTTCCAGTTTCGACAGTATGCTGCGTTCGGCATCGGCGTCCGGGGCGGGGCGTTCTATGCCCACGATCCAGGGTCTCTGCCCCGTCTTGCTGCCTTGGCTGCGGATTTCCCCGCCTATGTCCGCCAAAAAGCGGGTAATGCCCAGGCCGTTCAGGAATCCGGCCACCACGTCGGCGCAGTAGCCCTGGGCGATGGCGTTGAAGTCCAACTGCAGGCGGGTGTCGTCTTTTTCTATCTTTCCGTTGTTCAGGCGCACTTTTTCCCAGCCCACGTACGAAAGTATCTCCTTGCGTTCTGCCTCGCTCAAGGCCTGTTTTTTGGCCGCGCCGAAACCGTACGCCCGCGTGAGGGGACCCACCGTGATGTCGAACCGGCCGTCGGTAAGCCGCGAGATCTGCTGCGCCTTCCCGAACATATCGCAGAACATGGCGCCCGGAAAGAAATCCTCGTTGCGGTTCACCCGGCAGATCTCCGAACTGTCGTTCCAGAGCGAGGCGCAGAGGTCGAACGCATGCAGCAGCGAGTCGATGCGTGGCTGCAGCTTCTCCACGCCCAATTCCGGGTCTTCCGTATAATAACTGATGGCGTAATAGGAGCCTTGCGCCAGCCCCGTCATCTTCTCCATCTTTTCCTCGCTTGGCGCGCAGGCGGCCAGGAAAAGGCAGGAAAACAGGCAGAGGGCGTATGGGATTTTAGGCTTCACTTTCGTAGTCGGTATAAGAGGTGGCGGTTTCGTAAAGCCGCAGTTTCTTTAGGCTTATATGGGCGGGCAGCACCATCTGCAATCGCGCGGCAAAGTCGATAAGCATGTTCTCGCTCGTGGGCTGATAGGGCACGCGCACGATGCGCAGCGAGTTCTTCTGCAAGGCCTGCAACAGGTCTTCGCCTATGTTTTCGTTCAGCACCAGGCTGTGGTCGAAACGGTCGATGATGGCCTGGTTCACCAATTTCTTGAGTTCCGAGAAATCGAACAGCATGCCGTTCTTGGGGTCGCTTTCGTCCGAACGGAGGAAACTGCCCGGCTGCACGTTCAGGGCGGGCGAGTAAACGCTTACCTCCAGTCGGTAGGAATGTCCGTGGATGTTGGCGCACAGACCGTCGTAGCCTTTCAGGAGATGGGCGGCCTCGAAGGTGAATATCTTGGTGATGCTGATTCTTGCCATAAGGAATTATGCGTTGAGGTTCGACACAAGGATGCGCACCCCGATGCCGATCAACACCAGGCCGCCGATCAGGTTGAGGGTGGCCGTGGATACTTTCTGCATCTGTCTGTGCAGGAAAAAGCCGGTCAGCACGCCGGCGCAGCTCAGCAGGAACACGGTGGCGCCCACGCTGAGGCCGGTAAGGGCCAGCTGCATGCCCACCATCTTCATGCTCACGCCCACGGCGAAGGCATCCACGCTTACCGCCAAAGCCAGCAGTGCCATCGACTTGCCGCCGAACATGGCGTGCGCCTTCAACGAATTTTCCTTCTTGTTGAAGCCGTCGATAATGGTCTTGAGCCCCACCGCGCACAAGATGGCGAACGCCACCCAGTAGGCGTACCTTTCCACGACCGGCAGGATTCCCCAGCCTAAGAGCCATCCCAAGACAATCATCAGGATATGGCAGAGGGCGAACACCAAGGCGGCCTGCAGGGTGGTTTTGGATAAGGCGGGAAAGGGATCTTTTTCGCCCGCTTTGAGCGAGGTTTTCCAAGCCGCGCGCTGCATGCCGAAGATAAGGCAGATGATAAAGCAATCCACCGACAGCGATATGGAGAGCAGCAGGAGCGAGAAAAGGCCCATCTACAGCGTTTTTACTTGATGAGAAGTTGCTGGAAGCCGCGCAGTGTTTCCAGTACGTTGCTGCGCACGTGGATAAAGCATTCCACGCCCAACGCGCGGAAAGGCTTCTCGTCGGCCGCGGCACCGGCATACACGATATGGGTCTTGCCCTTGAGCGTGGGACAGGCCTGTGCGGCCAGATCGGCGTATTCCTCATCGCTGCTGCAAAGCACGGTAATGTCGGCCTTGCTTTCCAGGGCGGCTTTGGCGCCTTGTGCGCCGTTTTCAAAACCGGCGTTGTCGATAATCTCGTAGCCTAAGCAGCCGAAGAAATTGGTGGCGAACCCGGCGCGGGCCTTGCGCATGGCCAGGTTGCCGTAGGTAAGCAGGAACACCTTGGGACGGCGGCCGTTCTTCCGGGCGAAGGCCTCGGTCTGCAGGCGCAGTTCCTCGAAAGCGCGCGCCGCGTGATAGGGCGCGACCGTCTTGAACCTGCCGGCCTTGGGCGTTTCCGGTTCCGTCTTCTGAATATGTTCGGCTTCCTTTTCGTTGAGGTTGGGGAACTGGTTCACGCCCGTAAGCACGATCTTGCGTTTGGCCAGGTCTTCGTTGCGCTTGGCGGCGCATTCGGCCACCTTGTCCTGGATCAGGCCGCTTTCGTAGCAGGCGGCGAACCCTCCCTTGTCTTCGATTTCCAAAAAGAGTTTCCACGCCTGTTCGGCCATATTCGCGGTAAGGTTCTCGATATAGTAGGAGCCGGCGGCGGGATCCACGATGCGGTTAAAGAAAGATTCTTCCTTAAGTATGATCTGCTGGTTGCGGGCGATACGCGCCGAAAATTCGTCGGAGTCGCGGAAGGCTTCCGAAAAGTCGTTCACGTAAATGGAGTCGGCGCCGCCGATGGCCGCGCTCATGGCTTCGGTGGCCGAACGGAGCAGGTTCACGTAGGGGTCGTACACCGATTTGTTCCAGGTGGAGACTTCGGCGTGGATAAAGGCCACCTTGCTGCTTTCCTGCGCGGGCTTGAATTCCTGCATCATATAGGCCCACAAGAGGCGGGCGGCGCGCAGCTTGGCCGTTTCCATAAAATAATTGGAACCGATGCCGAGAATCAGGGTGGTTCTGGGGGCGATCGTGTCGATGCTCAACCCCTTGTCGGTAAGGCGGGCGAAGTATTCCACCGCCCAGTTGAGCGCCAGACCCAGTTCCTGCACCCCGTAAGCGCCGGCGTTGTGCAGCAGCGAGGCATTGATGCCCAGCAGCCTGAAATGGGGCAGGGTTTCGGCGTATCTGTTGAAGATGGCCACGCATTCGTCGATGTTCTTTTCGAGCGACTGGTAGTAGTCGCCGTGCAGCAGCGCGTAGGCCAGGGGGTCGAAGTTAATCGAGCCCTTTACCTGTTCGGGCTTGATGCGGCTCTTCTTGAGGTATTCCGTAAACAGTTCGAGCGTCCTGGCATAGTCGCGGCTGCCGATAAAGTGAACGGCGGTGCGGGTAAGGTCGATGCCGTGGAGCAGTTGTTCCATCTGCGCCGCATCGTTTACTTCCTTAACGCAGAGCCCCACCGCTTCGGCGCCTTTGGCGGCGGCCTGGGCAGCCAGACGGTTGCAGGCGGCGATGTCGGAGATATGGAAGTCCTGGCGTATTTCCCAGTTGTTGCCTTCGGTCTTGTTGCCGCGGACGTAGGGGAACTGTCCCGGTTCGGCATCCGAATAGGCTATGTCTTCGATGTCTTCCGCCCGGTAGAACGGGTTCACATTGAAGCCCTCGGGTGTTTTCCAAACTAATTTTTTATTGAAATCGGCACCTTTGAGGTCCTTTACGATGGCGTCCATCCACTCCTGGGTGGAAACGGCCGGAAACTCAGAAAAAAGTCTTTCTCTTTCCATGTTCGTTGTTTTTTGCTCGCGAAAAGCGGGGCAAATTTACGTTTTTTCAGCGTAAGGCGGATTTTTAATCGGAGGTATTGTTGGCGCGGTCGATGAACGCCAGTATCTCATCCCGGCCCAGGCCCGTTTCTGCCGAAGAAACGATGAAGGGCGGCAGGGGTTCCCAGGTTTCGGAAAGCACCTTTTGATAGTTTTGTACCGATTGGGCCAAGGCGTTCCTGCCCAATTTGTCGGCCTTGGTGCCCACGATGCAGAAAGGCACCTCGCTCTCGCCCAGGAAGCGCAGAAATTCCAGATCGATCTTTTGCGGCGGAATGCGCAGGTCCACCAGTACGAAAACGCAATAGAGCTGGGAACGCTTGAGCAGGTAGTCGCGGGTCATCTTCTGCCATTGCCCGCGCAGTTTCTTGCCGGTCTGCGCGTAGCCGTAACCGGGCAGGTCTGCGATATGCCAGGCGTTGTCTATCAGAAAATGCACGATGCACTGCGTCTTGCCCGGCGTGGAACTGGTCTTGGCCAGCCCCTGGCGGTTGCAGAGACAGTTGATGAGCGAGGATTTCCCTACGTTGGAACGCCCGATAAAGGCGTATTCGGGCAGGTCGCCCGGCGGACACTTGCGGTAGTCCACGCAGCAGGCGATGAATTCGGCGTTCTTGATTTCCATAAAGCCTTAGAGGGTTTTATGTTTGGGTGTTTGAACCTCTTCGATGGTCTGCGGAACGTGACGTTCTTTCTTGCTGGGATAGATCTCGTCCATCTTGATGAGGATTCCCGTTTCCTCCACGCCTCCGAAATGCGGGTTGATGCAGGTTCCGAACGAGCGCATCTTGGGCGAGAGCTTGATGTACGAATTGAACAGGGGCGGAATGTTCTCGTCTAATTCGCGCACCCGTTTGGAGGTAACCTTGTAGGCTTCTTCCAGGCTCAATCCGTCGAAAAGCTTCTGCAGTTTTTCGATGGAAGTAACCCTTTGGATGGGGTTGATGGGGATGACGAGCCGGTCGGGGTCTTTATGATAGACCGACACGTAGTAGAGCAGGGTGTCGCGGGCCTCCTTGCTGAAGTTGGTGTACATCGTCACCTTGCCGAAAAAGTATTCCATCCAGTCTTCGTTCGAGGTGACGAGCCCGCCGAGGCCGTCCCAGAGGTTGTCGAGCGAGAATACGCCGTTGCGCGACGACTGGTATTTCAACTGCACGAACGAGCGCCCCAGTTCGATGGTCTTGGGCAGGTATTCCTTGATGAACTTATCGGAAAACGTAAAGATTTCGGTGGTGGAGAGCAGGGGGGTGCCCTGGGCGTCGAATTTTACGCGGTTTCCTTCTATGAAGCGGTAGCCGCCCACGATTTCCTTGTCTTGCGGATCCCAGACCAGCAGCTGCTTGTAGGGGTCGGGCATGGTGTCGAACCCGTCGATGTCGGTTTCCTTGCCCGTGCCGCCGCCGCCCTGCCGGAAGGCTTCTTCCCGCAAGCGGCCTATTTCCTGCATGATGTGGGGCGAGTCGTGCGCCGTCACCACATAGACCATGCGGTCGCCGAAGTTGGTGTAGCGCAGAAACTTGTCTTGGGTCAGTTCCTGTTCGATGAGATGCCGTTCTACGGGAGGTATGATGGCTTGCATAACAGTCAAATTAGCAGTCGAACGGAGCCTTGGCATCGAGCGCGAGTCTATAGACGTGCTCCCTGATCAAGGCGGCCCATTCTTTGTCGGTGTGACGCTTGTCGAATGTTTCGTAAGGAATGGGCTTGCCGACGGTGAGGCGGATTTCCTGGTCGCGGAGCTTGAACATCTCGTTGACCAAAAACGCCTGCTCTATATTTACTTTCAGACCTATCCTGGTTCTGAAGTTGGCTAAGTTATAAAAAAAATTGGAGTTCTTTCCGGAAATATGTACCGGAATGATGTTCCGTTGCGATTTTCGGGCCTGGGTGATGAAGGTCTTTTTCCACTCTAAATCGGCGATCACGCCCTTTTTACCCTTGCGCGAGCACTTTCCGGCGGGAAAGTACAGGATTGTGGACGAACCGGCAAAAGCCTCGTCCAAGGCGCGGCGGTTCTCGGTGTTTTTCTGCAGGGTGTTGATGGGCAGGAACACGGGTTGGAAAGGCGGCAGCGCCAGCAGTATGCTGTTGACGGGAAAAAGCAGGTCTTTGCGCCATTGCCCCATGCGGCTCAGGAACGCCATGCCGTCCAGACCGCCCAAGGGATGGTTGGCGCAGAGCAGGAAACGTCCGTCCTGCGGCAGGTTCTCCATGCCGGTAACGCTTACCTTGCAGCCGAAGTCCTCTAAGATGGCGGTGGCGAAATCGGCCCCCGCCTTGTCCCTTTCCTTATAAAGGAATCCGTTCACCTCCTTTTCGTGCAGGAGCCTGCGCAGGATAGGAAAAACGAATCCGGGAAGCTTCCTGTATACTTTGGGGGCTTTTTCTTTCAGCGTCTGCTGGATATCGATGGTCCGCTCGGAAATGGTAAACGTAAACATAGGCACAAAGATAGTTCAAAATACGATAAGCCTGGGGGCACGTCAGGGCATATTATGCCCCACCGGGAAAAATGATTAATTTTGGCAGTTTGTAGAGGACGTCCGTTATTCCGCGTCCTTCCCGAAAATAAAAGAAGATGAAAGTAGCATACAGTTGGCTCAAACAATACGCCGACTTTGATTTGAGCGTGGACGAAGTCTCCAGGCTCCTTACCGACTGCGGTCTGGAAATCGATGCCGTAGAAGAAGTGGAAAGCATCCGGGGCGGCTTAAAGGGTATCGTGACCGGAAAGGTGCTTACCTGCGAGCCTCATCCCAATTCAGACCACCTGCACGTAACCACCGTGGATGTGGGCGCGGGCGAGCCTCTGCCCATCGTGTGTGGGGCGGCCAACGTGGCGGCGGGCCAGAAGGTGATCGTGGCCACGGTGGGCACCGTGCTCTACGACGGCGACGAAAGTTTCACGATTAAGAAATCCAAGCTCCGGGGCAGCGATTCCTACGGTATGATCTGTGCCGAAGACGAAATAGGGGTGGGCAAGAGCCACGACGGTATCATGGTGTTGCCCGAAGATACGCCCGTGGGCATGCCGGCCTCCGAATACTTTCATCTGCAGAGCGAAACGGTGTTCGAGATCGGGCTGACCCCCAACCGTTCCGACGCCACTTCCCATATCGGGGTGGCGCGCGATCTGGCGGCGCTCGAAACCATCCGCAACAGCCATCCCATAAAGGTAAGGTATCCTTCGGTGGACGCCTTCGCGCCCGGCAAGGGGCTGAATGTGGAGGTGGAAGTGCGCGATACCAAGAACTGCCCCCGTTACAGCGGTCTCTGCATCAAGAATGTAAAGGTCAAGCCTTCGCCCGAGTGGTTGCAGAAACGGCTTTTGAGCGTGGGGCTGCGCCCCATCAACAATGTGGTGGACGTCACCAATTTCGTGCTTATGGAAACCGGGCAGCCCATGCACGCGTTCGACATCAGCAAGATAAAGGGAGATAAAATCGTGGTGCGTGCCGCCAATGCGGGCGAAACCATGACCACGCTCGACGGGGTGGAACGCAAGCTCAGCCCCCAGAACCTCATGATATGCAACGAGAGCGAGCCGATGTGCATCGCGGGCGTTTTCGGCGGGCTGGACGCCGGGGTGTCCGACACCACCACCGATGTATTCCTGGAAAGCGCCTACTTCAATCCCGTGAGCATCCGCAAGACGGCCCGCGAACACGGATTGGCCACCGATGCCTCCTTCCGCTACGAACGCGGCGCCGACCCCGATATCTGCCTCTATGCCTTGAAACGGGCGGCCCTGCTGTTGCAGGAAGTGGCCGGGGGACAGACGGCCAGTGATATCGTGGACTGCTATCCCGAACCCATCCGGAAGCCGGCGGTCGAGTTCACCTTAGACTATATAAACCGTCTGGTTGGGCAGGATATCGAGGCCGGAGACGTAAAGCGTGTGTTGGAAGCCATGGAAATGCAGGTGGAAATGACAAAGGGTGCCACCGCCGGGGAAACCCGCTACCAGGTTACCGTTCCGCTCAACAAGACCGACGTTACCCGTCCGGCGGATGTGGCCGAGGAATTCCTGCGTATCTACGGTTACAACCGCATTGATTCGGGCAGCCGCCTCTCGTACGGAATGCGTGCCGAAGCCAGCCCCGAACCCGAACGGGTAGTCACCAAGGTTTCCGAGTTCCTGAGCCATAACGGTTTCGATGAAATCATGAACAACTCGCTCTGCTCCGAAAACTATATCGAATGGTTCGGCTTGCAGAACACGGTCAAGATGCTGAACCCGCTCAGCAAGGAAATGAGCCTGATGCGTACCGACCTGTTGTTCGGCGCACTCTCGAGCATCATGTTCAACCTGCACCACAAGCAGGGCAATATCCGTTTCTACGAATTCGGCCGTACCTACTTCTCCAAGCCCGGTGCGGATGCCGCCGCCGGGGTAACCGAACGCTTTACCGAAGAAAACCACCTCGGCCTGTGGCTGTGCGGCAACGATTACGATGAACTCTGGCAACACACGCCCAAGGCTTTCGATTTCTACACCCTTAAATCGTTTGTGGAAAAAATCTGCAATTTGCTGCGTATCAATATGGCCAAGAGCCGCTGTGCCGAATTGGAAAGCCCGTTCTTCGCCTACGGACTTCAATTGGAATTGGCCGGAAAGCCGGCCGTGAAGTTCGGTGAGGTGAAGGCCTCCGTTTGCGAACGCTTCGATGTCAAGGCTCCTGTATTCTACGCCGATTTCAATTGGGATGCCGTGTTGAAGGCCATGCCCAAGAAAGCGCCTGAATACAGAGAAGTGAACCGTTTTCCGGAAGTGCGTCGCGATTTGGCGCTCCTGGTGGATAAGGGCGTGAAGTTCTCGCAGATAGAGCAGGCGGCCCGCAAGACCGAAAAGAACCTGCTCAAGAAAGTGTCGCTTTTCGACGTTTACGAAGGCAAGAACTTGCCCGAAGGCAAGAAGTCGTATGCCGTGAGCTTTGTATTGCAGGAAGAAGGCAAGACCCTTACCGACAAGCAGATCGAAAAGACGATGGAAAAAATCACCGCTGCCTTGCAGAACGATCTGGGCTGTGCCTTGAGATAGTAAAAACGACAAAAAACACTAAAAGCCATGAAGATTTTCAAGCCTTTCCTGTCCGTTGTCTTGTTCTTTTTTGTAACCGCTTCCGCGTGGGCCTTGCTGCCTCCGCATTTTACCGATGAACTTTTCGATATAAATCCCGGCACGCGTTCTTCCCGCATTATCCTCAAATATTTCGAACCTGTGGACAGGGGTTTCAAGGTGGAGATGGGCAAGCCGACCAACAATGTTCTGGTAGTGGATTTCAAGGACGGTCGCCGTTCGGCCTGCTGGGAATATGATCTGAAGGGGAATCTGAAAGAAAAATACGAATTGGAATACAACAACCATGGAAACCTGGCGATTGTGCGCAAGAAAGACAAGAATCAGAACGCGCAGATCCGCGAGGAATATTTCTATGTGAACCCGAAAGACGAAAATACCCTTAAGGAAAAGAGGGTTTACAGTTCGGTGGATCTCACGGTGCTCTGCAATGAACTCTTCTTAAGGGATAAACGGGGACGGGTTTCCTCCATCCGGCATATGGATGAAGGCGGAAAGGAAAAGTATTCCGACAATTATACATACAATACCGAAGGTCTGGTGGAAAGCGAAATCCGTTTGGATCCTTCGGGGAACAAACGCAGCGAAACCGAAACAGCCTACGATGAAGACGGCCGTATGATTTCCGAAATCGTTTATGACAGCCGCGGCAACACGATAGCCCAAAGCAAATACACCTATAATGTAAAAGGCTTGCCTGATCATATCGTGATGACGACTCCCGAGAGTACGGCGGAATATTACACGATAGAATATACTTACGACGAACGGGGCAATTGGATACAACAGATTATCTACAAGGGAATGGGGCGTGTTCCCGAAGCCATCCTGGTTCGCCTGATCACCTATTGACCGGACGTGTCGTTTTCTACGCATAGATACGGTGCGATGCGGGCGAAGGTGCCGCTGTCCATCAGGTTGACCTGTCGCACGTCGTCCACCAGCGCGAAAGCTCCGTATTGCTGTCGATACATGTAAATTTCCTTGGCCTGGAAATAGTCTAGATAGGGATGCTTTTTCAGTGTCCTGATGTCCGCCTCGTTGATATTGATCTGCACGGGGCGGACGTTCTTTATATAAACGTGGGTTCTGATATTGTCGAACAGGCTTGAATCGATACCCCAGACTTCGTGCAATTGTTCAATGCATACGAATCCGCCTAGACTTTCGCGGTACTTTACGATGCGTTTGGCGAAGGCCGGACCGATACCGTGTATTTCCTGAAGGTCGAAGGTGTCGGCTTTGTTCAGGTCCACGGTAAATTTCTTCCTTATCATATATTGGGGCGGTATGTATCGTTTCTTGGGGCGTGAGCTGTCGTTGAGCCTGGCTTGCGTTTCCATATTCCTGTTGTCTTGCGTGTTTGTCATTGTTGTGGTGGCATTTGATTCCGTTGCCGTTTCGGGCAGGCTGCCGGGCACGGACAGCCATTCGGAGGCGGGCCGGACCAGGCCGTAGGCGCGCAGGCATACGGTAAGGGCGATTACGCAGGCAAGGATGCCGATGGCGCGCCGGTCGCTTCTGGTAAAGGCGAAACGGTACAGGAACCTCGACATTTGCGTGTGCAGATGGTCGAACCGTATGCGGCAGAAGGCTTGCCAGCGAGTCAAGAGTCCGTGCATCATTTCCGTTTACCGTTTATTATAAAACCCCGAAATCCGTTTTTATCGAAGCCGTTCCGTTTCATTTTTTGTTTCCTTCCTTATAAACTCTTTGTTATCTTTGCCTTGGATTAACAAAAAAAATTGAATTCATGCACCACTTCAAATTCTGCAATCCGGTAAAGATTCTTTTCGGCGCCGGACAAATCGCCAATATTGCCGCCAATATCCCGCAGGGTTCCAAGGTCATGCTTACCTACGGGGGAGGCAGCATCAAGAAAAACGGCATTTACCAACAGGTTGTCAAGACGCTTTCCGCTTTCGAGTATGTGGAGTTCTCGGGTATCGAACCCAATCCCAAGTTCGAGACCCTGATGAAAGCCGTGGAAATGGTGCGCAAGGAAAACGTGGATTTTCTGTTGGCCGTGGGCGGAGGTTCGGTGATCGACGGCACCAAGTTCATTGCCGCCGCCACCTATTTCGAGGGGGCCGACCCCTATACCATCTGCACCGAACGGGCCAGGATCAGCAAGGCCGTGCCCTTGGCCTCGGTGCTCACGATGCCCGCCACCGGCTCGGAAATGAACTGCGGCGGCGTTATCAGCCGTCTTTCCACCCAGGAAAAATTCGCGTTCTCCAGCCCGCTGCTCTACCCGCGTTTCTCGGTGCTGGATCCCACGGTAACGATTACGATTCCGCCCCGTCAGCGCGGCAACGGTGTGGTGGACGCCTTTATCCACGTAACCGAACAATACCTTACCTATCCGGTGCAGGGCGATGTGCAGGACCGTTTTTCGGAAGCCTTGCTGCACGTGCTGGTCGATAACGGCAAGACCTATGTGGAAAATCCCGAAGACATGGAGGCGGCTTCCAACATCATGTGGGCCTGCACCCTGGCCTTGAACGGCCTGATTGCCGCCGGTGTGCCCGAAGACTGGGCGACCCATCGTATCGGGCACGAAATCACGGCCTTGGCGGGTCTCGATCACGGTCAGACCCTGGCAATCGTCTGGCCCGGCCTGCAAAAGGTGATGGGCGAGTCCAAGCACGGCAAGCAACTGCAGTTCGCCCAACGCATCTGGAATACGGACAATATCGACGAAGCCCTGCAGAAAACCGAGAACTTCTTCCGCGAAATGGGCGTGGGCACCCGTTTTTCGGACTATCCCACGGTAAAGGATCCGCAGGCGCTGATCGATGCCATCGTGGAACGTTTCAAGGTGCGCGAAACCCTGCTGGGCGAGAATTCCGACATCGATTACCTAAAGACCCGGCAGATTCTGGAATCCCGCAAATAATAAGGTGTGTACAGGCATGAAGGCGGTTCTCCTGGGTTCGGGAAATGCGGCGTGGCATATCGCGCCGGCCTTGCGTGTGGCGGGCGTGGAGTGGGTGCAGGTGTATAGCCGCACGCTGGCTCACGCCGAGCGCCTCTCCGCACGTTTGGGCGGGGTGCCGTTTACTTCCGGCCTGTCGGAAATCGACCCGTGCGCCGATTTGTATCTGCTGGCGGTAAGTGACCAGGCTTTGTTCTCGTTGGCGGAGGCCTTGCGCCTGCCCGGAAAAACGGTGGCGCACGTGTCGGGCTCAATGCCGCTTTCGGTGCTGAGACCCGTCTCGGAACACCGTGGCGTGCTGTATTTCTTCCAGACCTTCAGCAGGGAAGCCCCTGCACCCGACCTGTCGCGGACGCCCGTGTGCGTGGAGGCCTCCGATGGCGGGACGGAACGGTTGTTGAAGGATCTGGCGGAGAAAGTTTCAGATAAGGTATGCGTGTTGGATTCCGGACGGCGCGAGACCCTGCATATCGGCGGCGTGTTCGTCAACAATTTCGTGAACCTCATGTACACGGCCGCCTCCGATTTGTTCCGCGAGAAAGGCATGGATTTCTCCCTGCTGCACCCGCTTATGGAACAGACCCTGTGCAAAGCCATGCGGATGCCGCCCGCCAAGGCGCAGACAGGCCCTGCCGCCCGCGGAGAAGAAAAGGTGCTGCGTGAACACCTGCGCTATCTCGAAGCCTCGGAACAAGGCGGAAAATATGTTCAGGTATATCGTTTGCTTTCGCAGGCGATTCAAAATATAAAAACAGAAGACAATGGCGAACTATAAGGAAAGACTGCCGAATATCACCACCTTCATCTTCGATTACGACGGGGTGATGAGCGACGGCAAGGTATGGATGCTGGACGAGGAAACCCAGATACGCAACGCCGACGTGAAAGACGGCTACGCCCTGCACCACGCCCTGAAAAAGGGTTACCGGGTCGCGGTCATTTCGGGCGGCAAGAGCCGTTCGATACACGAAAGGATGCGTTATATAGGGGTCAAGGATGTGTTCACCCAGGTACGCTACAAAAAAGACAAGTACGAGGAATATCTGCGCGAAAACGGCATCAAGCCCGAAGAGGTGCTCTATATGGGTGATGATATTCCCGACTATGAGGTGATGAAGATGAGCGGGGTGGGGGCCTGTCCGGCCGACGCGGCCATCGAGATACAGGAGGCGGCCGACTACATCTCCCATAAAAAAGGAGGGGAAGGCTGTGTGCGCGACGTGATCGAACAGGTGATGCGGGTGCGCGGCGATTGGTTCGACGAGTCCTCGTTACATTGGTAAATTTCAGATATTTTTGCCGTTAAACGCCAAACTTGCATTTGAACGGCAAAAAATTTTTACCTTTGCTCCTGCGATTTGTTCGAAAAAAACGGTTGCAGGAATCGTATTTGTTTGAATTTAAAGCACAAAGAGCCTTATGCGCGGCAAATCAGCCATACGTGTTTTGGTAGTGAACCTGTTCTTGACGGCAGGTGTTTCGTGTGTTTGTGCCCAAGACCTGCACCTATCCCAGTTGTTCTCCAATCCCATGTACAACAATCCCGCGTTTGCCGGAACGTCCGACTGCGGGCGCATCACGGCGGCCTACCGTAACCAGTGGCCTAACGTGGGCGGGGGATTTTCGATTGCAACTGTATCTTACGATCAGTATTTCAAAGCCTTGCATGGCGGCATCGGCGCTTATGTGAACGCCGATTTCCAAGGCGGCGACACCTACCGCGACATTACGGCCGCCCTTATGTATTCGTTCCGCGCCCGTCTGGGGCAGAAACTGTTCCTTACCCTGGCCGTGCAGGGAGCCTATATGAACAAGTACGTGAACTGGAACTCGCTTACATTCGGCGACCAGTACGATCCCTTTACAGGGCTGATTCCAGGCCGTCCTTCCGATGAAGACATTCTCACTACGCCGCTTAGCAAGCACTATGCCGATGTAGGCGTGGGCTTTACCTTATACGGCGAGTATTTTTACGTGGGTTTCGCCGCCCTGCACCTGAACCGGCCCGATGTGGGCTTTATGGGCAGCAGCCGCCTGGATATGAAGTTCAGCGGTCAGGTAGGGGGGATGATTTATTTCAGGAAGAGTTATGGCGAACGCCACAGCGAACGCGACTATTCGCTTTCGCCCAACATCATCTATACGCAGCAGGGCAAGTTTACCGAATTGAACTATGGTCTGTACGGAAACTTTTATCCTTTTGTTGCCGGGGTGTGGTTCCGCCAGAGTTTCTCGAATCCCGATGCGGTTATCTTTATGTTCGGAGGCGAGTTCAAGGGCATCCGTCTGGCCTACAGTTACGACCTTACCGTTTCGAAACTTGTCAAGAGCGGCGGCAGCCACGAAATCTCGCTGGGTTTCCGTCTGCCTTGTCCCAAAAAACGTTCGTACCGTCAGGAAATCATGCCGGTACCCTGTCCCAAATTTTAGCGCGATTGCTATTTCGGCGGAAATTTGTTATCTTTGCCGCTGCTTAAAATACCGTAATTCATGTTGAAGCAATTTTTTAAGGCAATTATTGCTATTGGCTGCGCGGCCGGTCTGGCTTCCTGCAGTTCGTCCACCAATCAGTCGCAATCGACCGGTTGGGGCGTGAACGACCCCAGTTGGGGCGGTTTTCAGCGTAATGATAACTACACACAGCCCGTTCCCTTGCGCTTTGTGTTTATCCAAGGCGGCTTCTTTACGATGGGCAGCAATCAGGAAGACCTTAAGTACGAGCACAATAACGCGCCGCATCCGGCTACGGTAAGTTCGTTCTACATGGACGAGGTGGAAACCTCCAACACCGACTACAACGAATACATCTACTGGTTGGAACGTATCTACGGCCAGGACTATCCCGAAGTGGTGGAACGCGCCCGTCCCGATGCATTGGTATGGAATAATATCTCCGGTTACCGCGACCCCATGCAGGACTACTTCGAAAATCCGGCCTACAACAACTATCCCGTGGTGGGCGTAACCTGGGAACAGGCCCGCGACTACTGCGACTGGCGTACCGACCGCGTAAACGAATATATCCTCTATCAGTCCAAGATTCTCAAGAAGGATATGGGGCAGACGGCCGACAACAACTTTAACACCGACGCTTATCTGGCGGGCCAGTACAGCGGTATCGTGAACAAAGGTCTTACCGACATGAACCCCAACGCCAGCGAAAAGACGCGCGGCGTTCAGAAAAAAGACGGTATTTTAATTGAGAAACTGCGTCTTCCCTCCGAAACCGAATGGGAATACGCCGCCTTGGCGCTGATGGGCAACAGCAATCAGGAACGTGTTGCCGAACGGCGTATTTATCCCTGGAACGGCAAGCCCCTTCAGGTGCGTAATCCCGAAAGCGGTTACCGTGGCCAGATGATGGCCAACTTTGCCCGTGGCAAGGGCGACTATATGGGAACCGCCGGTGCCTTGAACGATGGCGCCGACTATACAGCTCCCGTCTATTCGTATTTCCCCAACGACTTCGGTCTGTACAATATGGCCGGCAACGTGGCCGAATGGTGTCTGGATGTATATCGTCCGCTTACGTTCGAAGATGCCGATGACCTGAACCCCTTCCGTGGCAACGTCTATACCACCGTGGTTCGCGACGAGGACGGTCTTATTGCCGAAAAAGACAGTCTGGGACGTATCGCCTACCGTCAGTTTACCGATGAGGAGCTGGCCGACCGTGCCAACTTCCAGCGTTCCGACAACCGCAACTACCTCGACGGCGATTACGAATCGGCCATTGTGGACGACTGGTTGGCCAAACCCGAGGAAGACGGTACCGAAGCCAACAAGTCCACCACCTCGCTCTTGTACGAATACGGAACCAGTTCGCTGATTTCCGACAAGTCGCGTGTTGTCAAGGGCGGTTCGTGGAAAGACCGTGCCTACTACCTTTCGCCCGCCACCCGCCGCTATATGGATCAAGACAGAAGCGCGGCCTGGGTCGGCTTCCGTTGCGCCATGTCGCGCGTAGGGGCTGCCAACGGCGGTACCATCAGCGCCAAACGCTAACCGATTTTCCCGTAATACGTAAAAGGGTTGTACATCGAAGGTGTGCAGCCCTTTTGTTTTAAAATTTACCGTGAACAAGAAGCCTCAAATCGTGGAATTGCTGGCACCGGCGACCAATGCCGAGGTGGCTTTAGCGGCTATCGACGCCGGGGCGGACGCCGTGTATATGGGTGGTCCCGCGTTCGGGGCGCGGGTCCGGGCGGGCAACAGCCTGCAGGACTTGGAACGGGTGGTGAGGTATGCTCACCGTTATGCGGCGCGCTGTTTCCTCACCCTCAATACCCTGGTTTACGAAGACCAGATGCCGCAGGCCCTGCAATTGGCCCGTCAGGCCTACGAAATGGGCGTGGATGCCCTTCTGATTCAGGATATGGGGCTTATCAAGGCGGGACTGCCGCCTATCGAACTGCACGCCAGCACCCAGTGCCATGTAACGACCCCCGAAAAAGCCCGCTTTCTGGAAAGTGTGGGTTTCAAACGGCTGGTGTTGGGCAGGGAGCTGAGCATAGAGGAAATAAGGCGCATTGCCGATGCCGTGCAGGTGCAAATCGAGACCTTCGTGCATGGCGCGCTCTGCGTAAGTTACAGCGGCCAGTGCTATATGAGCTGCCATATGAACGGGCGCAGCGGCAACCGGGGCGAGTGCGCCCAGTCTTGCCGCCTGCCCTACGACCTGCAGAACGCACAGGGACAGATATTGCAGAAAGGGCGCTACCTGCTCTCGATGAAAGACCTGAATGCCGACCGGTATCTCGAAGACCTGGTGGATGCCGGCGTGAACTGCCTCAAGATAGAGGGACGCCTGAAAGACGCCGTGTATGTGCGGAACATCACCGCCTGGTACCGCCGGCGGCTCGACCAGGTTCTGGCCGGGAACCCCGGCACGCAAAGACCCTCGCAGGGCAAGACCTTCTGCACTTGTGTTCCCGATTTACAGAAAAGCTATCACCGTACCTATACTTCGTTCAACCTGTCGGGCAAGCGCGGCGACTGGGCGGTGTTCGACACCCCCAAGGCCACCGGCGAGCGGATAGGGAAAATTCTTGCCGTAGAAAAGCATGTTCCGGGGCGTTATTCGGGGCTGGTGCTGCGTGTGCAGCCCGATTCCTCGTCCATCGCTTTCTCCAAGGGCGACGGCTTGTGTTTTTATGGCGAAAATGGCCAACTCTGCGGAAAGAACCTCGAGAATGCCGAGCCGATAGGGAAGGAATGCTTGCTTACGATGCCGGGCGTGGACGATCTGTCGGAGCTGCCCCGCAAGGGTTCGGTGCTGTACCGCAACCGCGACACGGCTTTCGAGAACGCATGGCGGCAGGCTAAGGTGAGCCGCAAGATAGCCGTAAGCATAAAGGTGGATACCGACCGCTTGGCGGCCACGATGGATGACGGCTACGGGCATAGCGTGCAGGCGCTTATCGATGCCGGCAAGGTGCAGGAAGCCAAACGTCCCGACACCGCTGACCGGATGCTGGCGGGGGCTTTCGCAAAGTTGGGAGACACTGCCTACGAGGCGCAGAATGTGGAGGTTACGGGCGAGAACAGGATTTTCGTGCCGGTGGCGGTGCTCAACGAGTGCCGCCGCCAGCTGGTATTGGCCATGGATAAGCTTCGGGAAGAAGCCTATGCCCCCGCACCGAGCCTTGTAACGCCTCAAGGAGACGTGCCTTATCCCGATATGGAAAACGCTGAGCTCGACTATCGGGCCAACGTGGCCAATTCCTGGGCGGAGAGGTTCTACCGCAGGCATGGGGCGAAAACGATTGGAAAGGCGTTCGAGTTGCTTCCCGATCAGGAAAAGGCGCGCCCCGGGCAGCTGCTGATGGTGTGCAGGCACTGCATACGCCACCAGTTGGGTCAATGCCTTAAGGAAAAGCCCGAAGCGGCCTATGCCGGTGATTTGTATTTGTGTTACGGGCGGCATAAATTCGCGTTGCATTTCGACTGCGCGCATTGCCGTATGGAAGTGCGCACCTGTTAGTTCAGAAAGATGTTGAGAAAACGATATACGATAGGAAAGGGCTTCACCCAGGCGTTGTTGGCTGTGGGGACGGTGTTTCTGGCCGCCTGCGCCCGCATCGGTTCGGCTCCCACGGGCGGCCCTCCCGACCTGGCCCCGCCCGTACTGCTCAAGGCCTTGCCGCAGGAGGGTTGCACGGAGTTCAGCCAACAGGACATCACGCTCGATTTCGACGAATACATCGTGCTGCAGAACACCGACAAGATCGTAACCTCGCCCGCCATCTCTAAGATCTCCTATCGGGCAAACCTCAAGCGTCTGTATATCAAGATAGAGGATACGCTGCTCGAAAACCGGACCTATTCGATCGATTTCAAGGATGCCATCGGCGACCTGCACGAATCCACGCCCCTGCGCAACTACACCTACTATTTCTCTACGGGAAAGCGCATCGACAGCGGGCGTTTGGCCGGACGGGTGCTGGACGCTTTCGGGCTTACGCCGGTCAAGGAGGCCTCGGTGATGTTCTATGCCGAGAAACCGCAGGAATATCCCGTGATTACACCGCCCGACTACATGGCCGTTACCGACACGGCGGGCATGTTCAACCTGCAGTACGTCAGGGATGGCTGCTATTATGTGCTGGCGGGCAGCGACGAGAACCGTAATTACCTGATTGAACCCACCGAAGAAAAAACGGCTTTCGCTTCCGGATGCTGGCAGACGGTTCCCCTTAAACCCGCCATATACTTCGATAAACAGCGCGGCGTAAAGGAGAGCGACACGGCAAGTTTCGAAGCCTATACGGCGCTCCTGCAGGCCCGCAAGGAAGAAGAATTGGCCGAGATCAAGGCGGCCGACAGGATTTTGTACCTCTATCAGGACAAAGACGAGAAATCCCTGTTGAAAGAAGCCAAATGGAACAGGAAAGGCGAGATAGAGCTCAGTTGGTACTATGAGCCCGACAGCAGCCTCCGTTTTTCATTCCTGCCTTCATTTCAGGATTACGAACTGGCCAAGATGCTGATGAACGCCGATACGGCGGTTGAGGAACACAAGGGCCGCGGCCGGCGCAGGCAGGCCGAGAAGGAAGAGATGCCCAACCTTTTGTGGCAGGATTCGCTGTTGTTCTATTATATACCGCAGGACAATCCCTTGTCGGGCAAGATCTGTTTCAACAACTACAATGTTTCCGACTTGCGCCTGCTCGTGGATCACCTGGAGTTTTCGGACACGGCGGAACTTATGCTGAACGCGGGTGCGGCGGCGCAGAAAGATACGGCGGCCTTCCGGGTCTCGAGCCGGCAGAAAAGCCTGTTCTTTAAAGACAGCCTGCTGCTCGACTTCTCGTTTCCGCTCAGCTGTTTCGATTTGCAGCACGCTTCCCTGACCCGTTATCATGTGGATATCGAGGGGCGGCGCGACACGTTTCAGATACCCATAGGGGAAGTGTCGGTACGGCAGATTCGTCCCGACAGGCTGCAACTGAACTACGCCTGGCAGCCCGGAAACACGTATCGGTTGGTGCTGCCAGCCTCCTGCTTTTCCGATTATTTTTTCCGCGATGCCGATACCACGGTGTTGAACCTCACTTGTCCGGATCTGGAAACCTACGGGCAGGTGGCCGTTTCCATACGCAACCTCCAGCCCGGCGACTACGAGCTGCAGATGGTGGATGCCAAGAAAAATGTGATTCTTTCACTGCCCGTACCCGAAAGCGGCAACGTGGAGTTCGAATATGTGCAGCCCGCCTATGTGAGTTTCGTGCTGGTGCGGGACGAGAACAGGAACCATATATGGGATGCGGGCGATTACAGGCAGGGCATACAGCCCGAAAGACGTTGGTTCTTTCCCAAGACCGTGCGGGTGGAAGCCGACTGGCGTGTGGAAGAAACCTGGACGCTGGAGGATTGATTATTCCACCATCAGGTTGCAACCCCGTATATCGCTGTTGTCGAACCTTCCCAAGACTTCAAAACTGCCGTCGGCATGATTTTTCCCCAGATCCTGGGTCGCGATAAAGGGGCAGGAACAGATGTTTCCCAGATCGATCACGTTGATGCCGCCCGTCTTTTCATCTTTTTCTGGACTTAGGGGATCCTGGCTGTTGCGGATAAGTATCTTCATCCAGGGCGGACACAGGAAACGCCCGTCTTTGCCGGTGGAGTAGGCCTGCGAGAAGAGTTCGCACATGCCGTATTCGGAATGGATGGCCGGTACCTGGAAGGCGTTTTTCAGGATTTGATGCAGTTCCTCCTTCACCATTTCCCTGCGCCTCCCCTTCATGCCGCCGGTTTCCAGAACCAGCGTGTGCCTGAGCGGCATCGGAAAGTTCTCCGCCAGATCCAGCAGCGCGAAACTTACGCCGAACAGCATGGTTTTAGTGCCTTGGGCTTCCAGTTTCCGTAATGTCTGAGCCAATTCCCGCGTGTTGTAGAGGTAAAAGCCGCTTTCGGGATGCCGGGTCTGGCTCAGCTCGATAAGTTTCTTCATCATGCAGATAAGCGAGGAATGCGGCTGTTCGAGGTAATTGGGCAGCAAGGCCAGAAAAACATAATCCTGCGGTTCGCCCCAGAACAGGCGGAAGGCGTTCAGGAAACACTGCCCGTAGATGTTTTTGTCGGCGATGTAGTGGCGGCTCTGCACGGCGCCTTGCGAGGTGGTTCCCGAACTCATGAAGTAGTCTTGTTCGGTAAGGCCGTCCAACAGTATCTTCTGGGTCTTGAAAAAGTCGATGGGCAGGAAGGGGATCTGGCTGAAATGCGTGATGTCTTCGGGCTTCAGCGAAGGTTTGAGGTAGTGTACGAAACGGTGGTAAACGGGGTTGTGTTCCCAGTGCAGACGGAATACCTGCAACGTCAAGTCGTTGAATTCCTTTTCGCTCCGGATATCGAAAATACGGGGAACAAGCGTCTGTACCGTTTTCTGTAACAACATTTTTTATAATTTTACAACTTTGGGGCGAAGCCTTGTCTTTGTCTTGCAAAAATTTGGTTTACAATTTTTTAAATCACGTTTTTAAATTGCATACCATACCAAAAGTACAAATTTGGATGATATCGGCGCTGTCGTTTTTGCTGTGCGCCTGCGTAAAGCCGAAGGAGTTTCCGGACGAACCCTATGTGGAGTTCCGGCAGAATATACTGGGCGTGCAGGCGGATGCGGGCGGCGACACCACCTTGACCTTGGCGGTGGAGTTCTATTTTCAGGATGGCGACGGCGACATCGGCCGCGAGGACGAGGAGGAGAGAGAACCCTATGTGGGCGAGTATCTCCACAACCTGCACTTCAACCTGCTGGAGATGATGCCCGACAGCAGTTACGGGCCGGTTTTTCAGACCGACAGCACCGGCGCGCGCTACCCGATTACGTACAAATACCATCTGCACTATATAGAGCCGGTAAACGGGAACCACTCGCTGAGCGGCACCATTACCTGGCAGGTGGACGATTTTGCAAGCACGGCTTTCTTTATGCATGGCAAAAAGGTCTGCTACAGTTTTTACCTGTACGACCGGGCGTTGCACAAGAGCAATGTGGTTTATACCGAAGCAATCCAATTGTAGATGAAACGGACGAATATCAACCGGGGGGCTGTGATTGTCGCCATCTTTTTGGCGGTGGCGTTTATCTATTGGATCCGCCTGTTCCAGTTGCAGATTGTCGATAGCCGCTACAAGCTGGATGCCGAGAGCAACGCCATCCGCAACAAGGTGCAGTATCCCGGCCGGGGGCTCATTTACGACCGCAACGGCAAGATTCTGGTGTATAACGAGGCGGTGTACGACCTGATGATCATTCCCGGACAGGCCAAAGACATAGACTGGGCGCTCTTGGCTGAACTGCTGGAGATTACCGAAGAAGGCGCTCTGGAACGCTACAAGAAGGCGCGGGCCTATTCGCGCTACGCCCATTCGGTGTTCGAGAAACAGATTTCCAAGGAAGTGTATGGCAAGCTGCAGGAATACCTCTACAAGTTTCCCGGATTCTATGTGCAGAGCCGCACGTTGAGGCGTTATCCCAAACCGATTGCGGCGCACGTGCTGGGCGATGTGGGCGAGGTGAGCGAAAGCGAGATTGCCCGCAATCCCTACTACAAGATGGGCGATTACATCGGCAAGAACGGCCTGGAGAAATATTACGAGGAACAGCTGCGGGGGCACAATGGGGTAAAGGTGGTGATGGTGGACGTGCTCAACCGCGAGAAAGGCAGCTATAAAGACGGCATATTCGATACGGCGGCGGTGTCGGGTCAGGAACTCTACACCACGCTGGATGCCGGGCTGCAGGCCTACGCCGAGGAACTCATGGTGGGCAAGCGCGGCAGTATCGTGGCCATAGAGCCCGCCACAGGCGAGGTACTGGCCCTGGTTTCGGCGCCCACCTACGACCCCAACCTGCTGGTGGGCCGTATCCGCAGCAACAACTACGCCAAGCTGCTCAACGACGAGCACAAGCCCCTCTTTAACCGCGCGCTGATGGCCTATTATCCGCCCGGATCCATCTTCAAGCTGCCGCAGGCGCTTATCGGCATGCAGGAAAAGGTAATCACCCCCTATTCGGGCTTCGCCTGCGAGAAGTACCTGGTGGGATGCCACAATCATCCCGACGCGCTCTGTGTGGCCGAAGGGGTCAGGATGTCGTGCAACCCCTATTTCTATCAGGTGTTCCGCCGTATCATCATGCAGGGCAAGGATCCCAACCGTTTTGTGGACAGCCGTCTCGGGCTTGAGAAATGGGACACCCTGATGCGTTCCTTCGGTTTGGGAACGCGCCTGGGCATCGACCAGATGGAAGTCAAGGCGGGGCTGATACCCAACGCGGCCTATTACGACCGCTATTATGGCCGCAATCAGTGGGCGTTCAGCACCATCTATTCGTTGAGCATCGGGCAGGGCGAAATCGGCCTGATTCCCCTGCAGATGGCCAACTTGGCATCGATCATGGCGAACCGGGGGTACTATATCACGCCCCACCTGGTACGGGCCATCGGCGAAGAGCTCACCAATCCGCGAATCGATACCGCGCGGCACTACACGGCCATCGACCGCAAGTATTTCGACCCGGTGGTGGAAGGCATGTACGGAGCCGTGCATCTGCTGGGCGGCACGGCGCGGCGGGCCAAGATAGACAGCATCGTGGTCTGCGGCAAGACGGGCACTTCCGAGAACCCGCACGGCAAGGATCACGCCGTCTTTATCGGTTTCGCGCCTAAGGACAACCCC
The DNA here is from genome assembly GCA_023662825.1 of Bacteroides sp. Classification (GTDB taxonomy): domain Bacteria; phylum Bacteroidota; class Bacteroidia; order Bacteroidales; family P3; genus Pullibacteroides. The sequence continues at coordinate 117,457 of JAMPIH010000001.1, read as the reverse complement.
AGGATCGCCATTTCGGTGTTTCTCGAGAACAGCGGGTTCGGCGGCACGTGGGCGGCGCCTACGGCCAGCCTGCTCATCGAGAGATACCTTACTGGCAAGATTTCGCGCAAGTGGCTGGAAAGCCAGGTAAAGGAATTTACCGTTTATACACCCGAAAACCTATGAACGCGGGAGGAAACACATTCAAGAACATAGACAAGCCGTTGCTGCTCATCTATTTATTATTGGTGATAGCGGGTTGGTTCAATATCTACTCGGTGGTGTATGATCCCGAGAACACCGGCTTTTCGTTCGCCACCCGCTACGGCAAGCAACTTATGTTTATCGGGCTGGCGCTGATTCTCGGAACGGCGGTGCTCATTGCCGACCTGCGTATTTTCGTGCAGTTCGCCTATCTCTATTACGGCATAGCCATCGTGCTGCTACTGGCGGTGCTGGTGTTCGGGTCCGAGATTTCGGGCGCCAAGTCGTGGATCAAGATAGGCCCGCTCTCCATTCAGCCCTCGGAGTTCGCCAAGGTGGCCACCTGCCTTGCCTTTGCGCGATATGTGTCGCAGCCGGCCATGAATATGAAGAAGGTGCGCAACCAGATAGCCGCCTCGCTGTGGTTCCTCGTGCCGATGGGATTGATTCTGCTGCAGCCCGACGCGGGGTCCGCGCTCGTGTTCGTGGCTTTCGTGCTGGTGCTTTACCGCGAGGGCATGTCGGGTAAGGTGTTGTTGGCGGGTGTGGTGGCGGTGGCTCTGTTCGTGGCGGCGCTGCTGGTGAACCGCTACGTGCTGATCGGGGTGATTTTCGTGGCGGTTACGGCGCTTCTTTTCTGCAACAAGCGCACGTTCAAGAACATCAGCCTGGCGGTATTGCTGTTTGGGGTATGCTCGGCCTACACCTTGGGCGTCGAATATGCGTTCAACAAGCTCAGCCCGCACCAGCAGACACGTATCAACGTGCTCCTGGGTAAGGAAATCGACGTAAAGGGGGCGGGATATAATGTGAACCAGTCGAAGATAGCCATCGGCAGTGGCGGCTTTACGGGCAGGGGATACCTGCAGGGAACCCAGACCAAGTTCGATTTCGTGCCCGAGCAAAGCACCGACTTTATCTTCTGCACCCTCGGCGAGGAATGGGGTTGGGTGGGCTGCACGGTTTTCCTGGCGCTGTATCTGGCGCTGTTGCTGCGTATCGTCAAGATGGCCGAACGGCAACGCACCGTCTATGGCCGGGTGTATGGCTACGGGGTGGCCTGCATTTTCTTTATGCACCTGTTCGTGAATGTGGGCATGACCATAGGATTGCTGCCCGTTATCGGCATTCCGCTGCCGTTTTTCAGCTACGGGGGTTCCTCCCTGTGGGCGTTCACCCTGCTGCTGTTCATCTTTATAAAGATGGATACCCGTCGCCTGGCCGGGTAATTAGTTCCGGTCGGCGATGATGGCGCCGTCTTTCATTTCGATGCAGCGGTCCGACATGGCGGCCAGATCCTGGTTGTGGGTCACGATCACGAAGGTCTGTCCGTATTTTTCCTTCAGTTCAAAAAAGAGTTTGTGAAGCGAGAGCGCGTTGGCGGTGTCTAAGTTGCCGGAAGGCTCGTCGGCAAAAATCACTTGCGGTCGGTTCACCAGGGCGCGCGCCACGGCCACCCGCTGCTGTTCGCCTCCGGAGAGTTCTGAAGGCTTGTGGTCCTTGCGGTCTTCCAGGCCCAGGAACTGCAACAACTCCAAGGCCCTATCTTTGGCTGCGCTTGTTTTTTCGCCGTCTATAAGGGCGGGCATCATCACGTTTTCGATTGCGCTGAACTCCGGCAAAAGGTAGTGGAACTGGAACACGAAGCCTATCTGTCTGTTGCGGAAGGCGGCCAGTTTCTTGGCGGAGAGCCGGTAGAGGTCGGTGTCGCCGATAAAGACCGAGCCTGAATCGGGTTTGTCCAGGCTGCCCATAATCTGCAGCAGGGTGGTCTTTCCCGCGCCGGACGCCCCGGTAATGCACACCACCTGCCGCGGTTCAACGCTAAGGTTTATCGATTTGAGGACTTCCAGCTGCCCGTAGGCCTTTTTAATGTTTTCTACGCGAATCATAGTGTAAAGGTAGTTTTTTTTGCGCACAGGCGTGCGCGATATGTCGTTACTTTTTTGGTCTTGCCCAAAAAGAGCCGAGTAAAAACTCTTCATCGATTACTATTTGTTATATGTTTCTCTTTGATTATATTCGCAGAACTTTTAACTTAAAAAACTATCCCTATGAAAAATGTTCTATTCAAAGTTGGATTGTGCTTTTTCACAACCTTATGTATCGTAACCCTGCCATTGCGGGCACAGGATGTTTTGACGCTTTATGGAAGCTTGATTAACAATACTTCTTATGGTGTTGATTACGAATACGGAATGTATTCGTTTTCCCTTAACGGCAATGGAACGATAACTCCCGTTAAGATTGATAACAACCTTAAGGCCGATAACGGCGGTGTTGCGGTAGGCGGCCGATATATCAGTTGCGCCACTTCTTCGAATTCTTTAGATAACCGTATAATAAGCCATTACGATATCGAATCGTGGGAATTGCTTAAGCAGTTTGAAGTAAAGGGAGCCTTTGAGGTGCGGGATCTTGCGTATGACGAAGTATCCGGATCGGTTTACGGACTTTTTGGTGATCCCTATTTATCTAATTGTAATCTTGGAACGCTTGATGTAAATACGGGTACTGTAGCGATTGTCGGAAATATTGATAAAAATTTAAAGGCGATAGCTTGCGACAATACGGGTGTGGTTTATGTCTTTGACATTGAAGGAGATTTCTATACGCTGGATCCCGCTACGCTTTCTATAACCAAGAAAGGTAACCTTGGGGTAAGGGCTCCTTATGCCTCCAGTGCCGTATTCGATCCGCAGAGCGGAAAAATTTATGTAACTGCCAACGCAATCGATCATCCTTTGATTGAAGTGGATCCAGTTAAAAACGAATCCAAGAAAATTTACGACTTACCGAAAGTTCAGCTTGTAGGGCTTTGTCTTCCTATGAAGGATCCTGCCGCTGGTGCGCCTGCTGTTGCCGAAGCGCTTAAGGCGGAATTCAGTACAGGGTCGAAGACAGGAAAAGTATCGTTCAAGATGCCTTTGCTCACTTTTTCGGGAGAGGAACTCAGTGGAGAAATTTCTTATACGCTTTCTTACGGCGAAGAAACTCCGGTTACGGGAACTGCTGCGGTCGGGGTTTTGGTAGAAATTCCCGTTACGGTAGAAACTTCCGGTTCTTATCGTTTCGAAGTTGTGTTGTCGAACGAAGCCGGAGAATCCAAAAAGGCGGCGGTTTCGGTTTACATAGGCAACGATATGCCGGAAGCACCTGCCGAAGCCACTTTTAGTTACGACGAGGCCACCCAAAAGGCCACCGTTAAGTGGCGTTCTTCCAAAACCAGCCTTAATGGCGGCTATTTCGTGGCCGAAGACGTAACCTATAAGGTGATTCCTGAAGGTTCGGCCGATGTTGTTTATGAGGGGAAAGATACCCTTGCCGTATTCGATTTTCCGGAACCTGATGATGTTCGCCGTTGCCGTTTCGTGGTAACCGCCTCGTTCAAGGATGCCGTTTCCAAACCCACCTTGACCAACACAATCAATCTGGGTTCGGTTAGACTTCCTTTTGCCGAGAATTTCTCTAAGCCCGGTGCGCTGGATATCTTTACTTGCTTGACAGTGAATCCCGGCAGTAACAACTGGGAACTTTATGATTGGTACGGAGACACGTGTGCTTCCGTATTTGAATACGACGATGCCAAGGATGCCTGGCTGATAACGCCCCCCGTGTTTATGGAATACGGTTATTATTATGCTTTTTCTTTTTTGGCGGCATCGATTGAAAACTCTTATTCTGAAAGTTTTGAGGTTTGGTTTGGGAATGAACCCACTATCGAGGGCATGACCATGCGTCTCGTTGATAGTACGGTGCTTACAACGAACGATTTTGTTCATGTAAACACGGGGGTTACGGTAAATAAGGAAGGCAAATATTACTTTGCCATCCATGCTATTTCGCCTGCAGATCAATATAGGTTAGTGATCGATACCCTGCGCTTGGCTGTCCCCGTTCCTAATTCCACACCCGATACGGTTACCGATTTTACCATTACTCCAGATCGGGAAGGTGCTCTCAAAGCTGATATTTCGTTTGTGGCTCCAATGAAATGTGGCAATGGAGATGCGCTCGAAAGCATTACGAAAGTAGAGATCTTGCGCGATGAAACTGTGTTGAAGACCTTGACCGATGTGGTTCCTGGCGCAACGTGCGTTTATACCGATTCGGTAGGGGTTTCCAATGGAATGCATTATTACTCGGTATATGCCTACAATAGCGAGGGTGTTGGAAGGCTTGCGACGAAATATGTTTATGTGGGTATAAAGAAGCCTGCACCCGCCCGTAATGTCAGAATCCGTGAAACGGAAAAAGACGGAGAGATTATTGTAACATGGGAAAGTCCCGAAACCGATATCGATGGGGGGTATATCAATCCCGATTCGATCACCTATTACGTATATACACAGGATATGGAGGGGAATCCGGTTTTAGTGGAGGAAAACATCAAGGAAAAGACGGTCACCCATCAGGCCATAGCTCAAAATGGAGAACAGGATCTGGTATATTATCGTGTGTATGCCTATACATCTGCGGGTGGTTCGGAACATGCAGTATCGAACCTCATACCTGCAGGTCCCGCACTCACATTGCCTTGGAAAGAATCTTTCCCTGATGCTACCCCGGAGAATGTGTGCGGAAATGAGGCATGGCCGCAGGATGATGGTGCCGCTGCTGCTTGGCAACCGGTAGAAGATTACGCCACACTTGAATCTCAGGACGGAGACAACGGTATGGCTATGTGTATGGGGACAGGACCCGGTCTTACGGCCCGTTTGGTGCTTGGGAAGATTTCGCTCAAGGAATCCAAAGATGCGGTGCTGTCTTTCTGGTATTATGGATCGCCGGAGAGCAAGAACCGTATAGTCGCCAACATTACCAAGCTTCCCGAGGCAAAGGACAGCAGTTTTGAATTTGTGGTGGGAGAAGACTGCGAGACCGCAGGCTGGAAACAGGTTTTCATTAAATTGAACCATTGGGCTGGAAGCGATATCAGGCTTAGCTTCGATGCCTTTTTGGTAAGTCATAATTCGGTGGAAATCGATAATCTGTCCATTTCTAATCCGGAACCGAGTGCGGTGGAAAGCCCGGCCTTGGTAAACATAGACATTTACCCCAATCCCACTACTGGCTTGTTTTACGTGGATGTTCCGCAAAAGGCGACGGTTGACATCCTTACGGCCGGAGGACAAACGGTTATGCGGGAAACGATGACTGCCGGAATAAATACGGTTTCAATAAAACAAAGCGGAGTGTATCTGCTTCGTGTGGTTCTTGAGGATGGGGCTGTGGTTGCCCGGAAACTTGTCGTGAAGTAGAAATTCCAAATCGTTGCATTGAAATAGCAGGAAACGATTTCAAGGAGGAAGGAGCCCGGTGTTGTACCGGGCTCCTTCCTTTATGGAAGTTTGGTTTTTTCGGAGATGGCTGCGGATAATTCCCCATACTTGCCGACCGCCGCTTGTTGATAACTAAAAGTTGCGTACTTGTAAGTTGCTCTTTTTGCGGAGGATAGAAAGATTGTAAAGAGTTTTTTTCTCTCGTTTTTTTTGTTATCTTTGCCCTCCCTTTTGTACGAGGGGAATGCTTTTTATAAGATGATGATAAACATTACATTACCTGACGGTTCGGTGAAGCAATACCCCAAGGGCGTTACGCCTTTGGAGGTTGCCAAGAGTATTAGCGAAGGCTTGGCGCGCAATGTGTTGGCCGCCAAGGTGGGCGATAAGATATGGGACGCCACCCGTCCTATTGAGGAGGATTGCAACCTGACCCTGCTTACCTGGCAGGATGAGGGCGGCCGTGCCGCTTTCTGGCACTCCACGGCGCACTTGGCCGCCGAAGCCATCGAACAGCTTTATCCCGGCGCCAAGTTCGGTATCGGGCCCAATATCGACACCGGTTTCTACTACGATATCGATTTCGGCGACAGGGAAATCTCGTCCGACGATTTCGAAAAAATCGAAAAGCGCGTAATGGAACTGGCCGCCGAAAAGCAGGCTTTCGTGCGCAAGGACGTAAGCAAGGCCGAGGCCATCGACTACTTTACCAAGAAAGGCGACGAGTACAAGCTCGACCTGATCAAGGATCTGGAAGACGGCAAAATTACCTTCTACACCAACGGTACGTTTACCGACCTCTGCCGCGGGCCGCACCTTCCCGATACCTCCTTCATCAAGGCCTTCAAGCTTACCTCCGTGGCCGGTGCCTATTGGCGCGGCGACGAAAAGCGCAAGATGCTTACCCGTATCTACGGGGTGGCCTTCCCCAAGCAGAAAGACCTTAAGGACTATCTCGAATTCCTGGAAGAAGCCAAGAAACGCGATCACCGTAAGATCGGCAAGGAGATGGAACTCTTTACCTTCTCTACCAAGGTGGGGGCGGGGCTGCCCATCTGGCTGCCCAACGGCACGGCCATGCGCGAACAGTTGGAGAACTTCCTCAAGCGCGTGCAGCGCAAGGCCGGCTACGTGCAGGTGATGTGCCCGCACATCGGCAACGTGGAACTCTACAAGACATCGGGTCACTACGACAAATACGGAAAGGATTCTTTCCAACCCATCAATACGCCCATCGAGGGCGAGCAGTTCTTCCTTAAACCGATGAACTGTCCCCACCACTGCGAGGTTTACCGCTCCAAACCGCATTCCTACAAGGACCTTCCCTTGCGTATCGCCGAGTTCGGAACCGTTTACCGCTACGAGCAGAGCGGCGAGTTGCATGGTTTGACCCGTGTGCGCGGCTTTACCCAAGACGATGCCCATATCTTCTGTACCGCCGACCAGCTCAAGGCCGAGTTCGAGTCGGTAATCGACATCATTCTGCTGATTTTCAAAACCCTGCATTTCAAGGAATATTCGGCTCAGATTTCCTTGCGCGACAAGGTGGATCACAGCAAGTACATCGGTACGGACGAAAACTGGGAAAAGGCCGAGAAAGCCATTATCGAAGCCGCTCAGGAAAAGGGATTGAACACCTATGTGGAATACGGGGAAGCCGCTTTCTACGGTCCCAAGCTCGACTTTATGGTAAAGGACGCCCTGGGCCGCAAGTGGCAGCTGGGCACGGTTCAGGTGGACTACAACCTGCCCGAACGTTTCGGTCTCGAATACGTGGGCGCCGACAACCAGAAGCACCGTCCCATCATGATTCACCGGGCGCCTTTCGGCTCCATGGAGCGTTTCGTGGCGGTACTTACCGAAAACACCGCCGGCAAGTTCCCCCTGTGGATCACGCCGGTTCAGTTCAGCGTGCTGCCCATCAGCGACAAGTACCTGGACTACGCCAAGGAAGTGAAGTCGTTGCTTGCCGACGCCGACCTGCGCGGCGAAGTGGACGACCGCAGCGAGAAGACGGGCCGCAAGATCCGCGACGCTGAACTCCGTCACATTCCCTATATGCTGATTGTGGGCGAGAAAGAAGCCGCCGAACGCAGCGTTTCGGTACGCAAGCACGGAGAAGGCGACCTCGGCACGATGAAATTAGACGAATTCATCGCCAAGGTTCAGCAAGAAGTTAAAGAATACCTGTAATAAAATTTTAGGAGGACAGCGCCATCGCTATCACGAGTAACAGAAGTCAGAACCGTGGTTTTCGCGTTCCGGTAAAGAAGGAACCCGAACACCGGATCAATCGCCGTATCACCGCGCCGGTTGTGCGCGTTGTGGGCGAGAATGTGGAAACGGCCATCATGCACCTTAAGGATGCCTTGAAGATAGCCGAAGAACGGGAATTGGATTTGGTGGAGATCTCACCTTCGGCCAACCCTCCCGTGTGCAAGGTAATCGATTACCAGAAGTTCCTTTACGAACAGAAGCGCAAGCAGAAGGAAATCAAGGCCAAGAGCGCCAAGATCGTGGTAAAGGAAATCCGTCTGGGACCGCAGACCGACGACCACGATTTCAACTTCAAGTTGAACCACGCCAAGCGTTTCCTCTCGGAAGGCTCCAAGGTAAAGGTGGACGTGTTCTTCAGGGGACGTACCATCATCTACAAGGAACAGGGCGAGGTTATCCTGCTTAAGTTCGCCGAGGCCCTTTTGGAATACGGCAAGCCCGAAAGCATGCCCAAACTGGAAGGCAAGCGGATGATGATGATGATCAGCCCCGTCAAGGCCTCGGTCAAGAAGGCCGCCCCCAAGGCCGAGGAAACGGAAGAATAGAGTAGAAAACCAACAATAATCAACAAATCATGCCAAAGCAAAAGACCAAATCGGCTGCGAAGAAAAGATTTTCTTTCACCGGAACGGGCAAGATTAAACGCCAGCATGCTTACAAGAGTCACATCCTGACCAAGAAAAGCACCAAGCGTAAACGTAATCTTACTTATTCGGCCATTGTTCACCACGCCAACGAAGCGGCGGTGCGCGATATGCTGAACAGGTAGGCTTTGCCGCCCGAAGGCGTTCGGGAACGCCGCTAAACCCTCCCGAAGAAAAAATTTATTAATTGATTATGAGCACAAAGTTTCCTGAAAGAACGGAACGCTCATACAAAAAACAAAAAAGATGCCAAGATCAGTCAATGTGGTTGCCGCAAGGGCACGCCGGAAAAAGATGCTGAAATTGACCCGCGGTCAATTCGGACGTAGAAAAAATGTGTGGACAGTTGCCAAGAACTCTTTGGAAAAGGGTCTGGTATATGCTTACCGTGACCGCAAGGCCAAAAAGAGAAGTTTCCGCAACCTTTGGATTGTACGTATCAATGCCGGTATCCGTCCCTACGGAATGTCGTATTCGGCATTCATGGGCAAGCTTCATCAGAAGAACATCGACTTGAACCGCAAGGTTCTGGCCGATTTGGCGATGAACCATCCCGAAGCTTTCAAGGCTGTCGTAGATAGCGTAAAATAGAGTTGTTAACATATAAAAACAGAAAACCATGAGCAAACCGGCTTTAATGCAATTTGTTGACACGCTCACAAAAAGCAACGAGCTGCCTGCTTTCAAGGCGGGCGACACCATAACCGTAAGTTACAAGATCAAGGAAGGTAACAAGGAACGTATCCAGCAGTTTCAGGGCGTTGTATTGCAACGTTCGGGCAGCGGCACCACGGCTACGTTCACGGTACGGAAAATGTCGAGCAACATCGGCGTGGAAAGGATCTTCCCCGTTAACTCCCCCTTTATCGAAAAAGTGGAAGTGAACAAACGCGGGGTCGTTCGTCGCGCCCGTATCTTCTACCTGCGTAACCTTACCGGCAAGAAAGCGCGTATCAAAGAACGTCGTTTCTAAGTCTTTCTTGGAAACAATTGCTAAAAGGCTGCATGGCGCGACTACGTGTCAGGCAGCCTTTTTGGTGTATTCAGTCATATGGAAGTAAATTCGGCAAAGGAGAACATAAGCGGCTTGGCCTGCCTGCTGCAGGGATTGGACCTGCAGTCGGGCGTGGGACGCGAGCTGCTTGCCCGTTCGCATTGGTACGGAAAAGGCGAGGAGGCGGCTCTTTTGCAGGAACTTTCGCGTGTCGAAAAGATCAAGGACCTGCTTTGCGGAGGGCAGAGGGCTGAGGTTGAAAGACTGAAGCGAAAGTTCTCGCAGGTGCTGGACATACGCGGCACGTTCGGCCTTATCGGGAAAGGCGACGTGGACGATGTGCAGCTGTTCGAGGTAAAGCGGTTCTCCTTATTGGCGGCCGATTGCGCCGTCCTGGTGTCAGGATTGATACGGGCGTGCGCCTTTAAGCCGGCGCCGGAGAATTTTCCCGACTTGAGCGGGGTGGTTTCCATTCTGGATCCGAGGAACGAGAAACTGCCCGCTTTCTATATTTACGATGAATATCACCCGCTTTTGGCGCAAAAGCGGAAAAAGATACAGGAACTGGCCAAGTCGGAAGACGAGGCGGCCTTGCAGGAAGCGGCGCGGCTGCAGGAGGAATGCGCCGGCATCGAATACGAGGTGAGGTGTGAACTCTCGCGCAGATTGAGCGCGCACGTGGAGGCCCTGCAAACGGCCATGCGTCTGGTGGCCTATTGGGATCTGCAGATAGCCAAGGCGTATATGGCGTTCGAGTACGGCATGGTGCTGCCCGACCTGCAAGCCACGGCGGACGCGGGGAAACTGCGCTACAAGGGGCTGTTCCATCCTGTGGTGAAGCGGATACTGGAAGAAAAGGGACATCGCTACCAAAGCATCGATATAAGCCTGCAATCGGGCGCGAGCCTGTTTACGGGCGCCAACATGAGTGGAAAGACCGTGCTGCTCAAGAGCCTTGCCTTGGCCCAGTGCCTGTTGCAGTTCGGCTTTCCGGTGCCGGCGCAGGAGGCGCATATGGTGCTGTTCGACCGCGTGGAACTGCTGGTGCAGGACAATCAGGACGAGGAACGCGGCCTTTCGTCTTTCGGCGCCGAGATGCAGCGGCTCAACCGTATCCTGCGGGAGCTGCGGGGAGGCACGGACATGCTGCTGCTTATAGACGAACTGGCGCGCACCACCAATCCCACCGAGGGCAAGGCCATTGTGTGCGCCGTGCTGGACGCCTTGAAGAACCTGCCTTGCGTGGCCTTGGTAAGCACCCATTATGGCCCCATTCCCAATGCGTTGCGCCGCCTGCGGGTAAGGGGTTTCCGCGAAGACTGGATGAACCGTGGCGCGAAAAACGGCGTGGAGGCAACGGCTTCAACGCCCGGTGCCGGGGCGCATTTCGAGCTTTCGCGCATACAGTCGTGCATGGACTATTCGGTGGAGGAGGAACACGCGCAAAGCGTGCCGCCGGCCGAAGCCTTGCGCATTGCCGGGCTCTTAGGCTTCGACGCCGAGGTACTGGCTGTGGCCCGGAAATATTACGAGAACAATATATCCTGAAGAAATACATAGACATACAATGAACCAAAAAAGCAAATTAGGCCTTGATTTCGACAAGGTGAAACAAGCGCGGACGGCCGCCGGCAATATCGCCGGACAGGTGCAGCGTTTTGTGGACGGTTACACGACCGTGGCCACTGAAAGGACGATTGCCCGTCTGTTGGGCATAGACGGCGTAACCGAAGACGGGGTGCCCTATCCCAACGTGGTGGTGGACGCCCTCAAGGACGCCGGTCTGTTGGGCGAGGGGGTGATGTTCGTGATGGGCAATGCCGTGGTGGAAACCGGCAAGACCCCGCAGCAGATTGCCGAAATGGTGGGCGCGGGACAGTATGATTTGGGCAAGGTGCCTGTGGCGCTGGCCGAGAAGCGCCATGCCGCGCTGCAATCCTATATCGAGGCCTCGATGAAGCGCATCCGCGACCGCCGGGCCCGCCGTCAGCACTACCTGGACACCATCGGTGAAGGCCCCAAGCCCTATCTTTACGTAATCGTGGCCACCGGCAACATCTACGAAGACGTTACCCAGGCGCAGGCCGCCGCCCGTCAGGGCGCCGACATCATCGCCGTGATCCGCACCACCGGCCAGAGCCTTCTGGACTACGTGCCCTATGGCGCCACCACCGAAGGTTTCGGCGGCACCATGGCCACGCAGGAGAACTTCCGCATCATGCGCAAGGCCTTGGATGAAGTGGGCGAGGAAGTGGGCCGTTACATCCGCCTGTGCAACTACTGCTCGGGCCTGTGTATGCCCGAAATCGCCGTGATGGGAGCCTTGGAAGGCCTGGACGTGATGCTCAACGACGCCCTCTACGGCATTTTGTTCCGCGACATCAACATGCAGCGCACGCTTATCGACCAGTATTTCTCGCGGGTCATCAACGGTTTTGCGGGTGTCATCATCAACACGGGCGAAGACAATTACCTCACCACCGCCGACGCCGTGGCCGAGGCGCACACCGTGCTGGCCTCCGACTTCATCAACGAGCAGTTGGCGCTTCTGGCGGGGCTTCCCGAAGAACAGATGGGCTTGGGGCACGCTTTCGAAATGGATCCCAAGCTGGAGAACGGCTTCCTGATGGAACTGGCGCAGGCGCAGATGCTGCGCGAGATATTCCCCAATGCGCCGCTTAAATACATGCCGCCCACCAAGTTCATGACCGGAAACATTTTCCGGGGCCACTTGCAGGATGCCCTGTTCAACATGATAGGCATCTGGACACACCAGGGGCTGCAACTGCTGGGCATGCCCACCGAGGCCATCCACACGCCCTTTATGAGCGACCGCTACCTGTCTATCGAGAACGCCCGCTATATCTTCAACAACATGAAGAACATCGGCGAGGAAATGGAGTTCAAGGAAGGCGGCCTGGTGCGCAAGCGTGCCGCGGAAGTGCTCGACAAGGCCACCGCGCTCTTGCAGCAGATGGAAAAGGAAGGGCTTTTCACGGCTCTCGAAAAGGGTATCTTTGCCGACATCAAACGCCCCAAGAACGGCGGGAAAGGTCTGCAAGGCGTGGCCGAAAAACGCGAGCATTACGAGAACCCGTTTATTGACTTAATGAAGAAAGGAGAATAACATGAGCGGCGGATTATATTCGACTTCACACGAAGAAATCGACAAGACTTACGACCCCAAGAAGATCAAGCCGTATGGCGACACGATGAACGACGGCAAGACACAGCTTAGCTTTACCCTGCCCGTGCCCTGCGGCGACGAGGCGGTGGAGGCGGCAAAGCAGCTCTTGCGCAAGATGGGTTTCGAGAACCCGCAGATTGTGTATTACCACGAGCTTACCGAGGGTTTCACGTTCTTTAATGTCTACGGTGCCTGCACGCACACGGTGGACTACACCTCCATTCACGTGCCCAAGGTGGAATCGACCGTAATGAGCATGGAGGAAACCGACGCCTACATCAAGGAACATATCGGCCGCAAGATTGTGGTGGTGGGTGCCAGCACGGGTACCGACGCGCACACGGTGGGCATCGACGCCATCATGAACATGAAGGGTTTCGCCGGCCACTACGGCTTGGAACGCTACGAGATGATCGATGCCTACAACCTCGGCAGCCAGGTGCCCAACGAAGAGTTGATCGCCAAGGCCATCGAGCTCAAGGCGGACGCCATTCTGGTATCGCAGACGGTAACGCAGAAAGACGTGCATATCCAGAACATGACCGAGATGATCGAGATGCTGGAGGCCGAAGGCCTGCGCGGCAAACTGATTGTATGCTGCGGCGGCCCGCGCATCACCTACGAACTGGGTAAGGAACTGGGTTTCGACGCCGGTTTCGGCATGAACTCCTACGCCGACGACGTGGCCTCCTACCTAGCCCAGGAAATCGCCGCCCGGAAGGGAAAGAAATAATTTGTAAATTCACAGCCGATTTGCCGAAGGCAGGTCGGCTTTTTTTTGCTTAAAATCTTGCAATAATGGATAAGAATCAAATTCGCGAAGTGATCGCCCGGCGTGTGGCCAAGGAATTGAAGAACGGCGACGTGGTGAACCTCGGTATCGGGTTGCCCACGATGGTTCCCAACTATCTGGCTCCCGGCGTAAAAGTAATTTTGCAGTCTGAAAACGGCTTGCTCGGCATGGGGCCCACCCCCGCCGAAGGTCAGGAAGACCCCGAATACATCAATGCCGGCGGCGGCTTCACCTCGCCCACCGTGGGTTCCTGCACCTTCAGCAGTGCCACCTCTTTCGGCATTATCCGCGGCGGCCACGTGGACGCCACCGTGCTGGGCGCCATGCAGGTGGACGAACAGGGCGACCTGGCCAACTGGATGATTCCCGGCAAGATGACCCCCGGCATGGGCGGCGCGATGGACCTCCTTACCGGCGCCAAGCTCGTGATCCTCGCCATGGAACACACCGCCAAGGGAAATCCTAAGATTTTGAAGAAATGCAGCCTTCCCTTGACGGCCAAAGGTCGCGTGAACCTTATCGTTACCGAAATGGGCGTGATGAAGGTTACCCCCAAGGGCATCGAGCTGATTGAAATCAATCCCGAGTTCAAGCCCGAAGACGTTCAGGCGGCCACCGAAGCCACCCTGATCATCTCTCCCGACTTGAAGCCCATGTGCTGAGCCATGGATTCGCTTCCCGTTGTAGAAACATTCCACTCCCTGCAAGGGGAGGGGGCACATGCCGGCTGGCCCGCCTATTTCGTGCGGCTGGCCGGTTGTCGTAATGCGTGTGCCTTTTGCGACACGCCCCAATCCTGGGATATAGAGGGCTATCCGTTGGTTCCCATAACGGAACTGGTGCGGAAAGTTTCTCAAAGCGGTGCCAGGAACTGCGTGGTGACGGGCGGCGAACCGACCTTGCATAACCTGTCGGCGCTTTGTGATGCCGTAAAGGAAGCGGGACTGCAACGCTGGCTGGAAACCTCCGGCAGCGAGAAACTGTCGGGGCAATGGGATTGGATTTGCCTTTCCCCAAAAAGGAATATTCCGGTGCATCCCGAATATTACCGCTCGGCCTCCGAACTCAAGGTGGTGATAGGGCAGGCCTCCGACTTCGGTTTCGCCGAACGGCAGGCGGCGCAGGTTTCCGATTCCTGCCTCTGTTTCCTGCAACCCGAATGGGGCGAATACAGAAACATCCTTCCGCAAATCATCGAGTACGCCAAGGCGCATCCGCGCTGGAAGCTTTCCCTGCAGGTGCACAAGCTTATCGGCGTGGAATAGATTCAATCGAAAAAATAAGAAAATGAAAAAGATAGCTTTGATAACGGGCGCCACCTCGGGCATCGGCAAGGCCATTGCCGCCCGCCTGGCCAACGAAGGCTACGCGCTCATACTTACCGGACGCCGCCGCGAGAAACTGGAGGCCGTCTGCGCCGAACTCTCCAAGCAGACCGAAGTGCTTCCCCTGGTGTTCGACGTGCGCCACCTTGCCGACGTGCAGCAGAATCTGGGCAACCTGCCCGAAGCATGGAAAGATATCGACGTGCTGGTAAACAACGCGGGGCTGGCCGCCGGTCTTGAACCCCTGCAGGAAGGCCTGGTGGACGACTGGGAACGCATGATAGACACCAACGTGAAGGGGTTGCTGTATGTGAGCCGCACCGTGCTTCCCGGCATGGTCGCCCGCAAGAAAGGTCACGTGTTCAATCTCGGTTCAATCGCCGGCAAGGAAACCTATATGAACGGCAACGTGTATTGCGCCTCCAAGCACGCGGTCGATTCGCTGAGCCGCTCCATGCGCATGGAGTGCCTTCCCTACAACATCAAGGTTACGCAGATCTGCCCCGGCGCGGTCGAAACCGAGTTCTCCACCGTGCGCTTTCACGGCGATACCCGGCGGGCCGAACAGGTCTATAAGGGCTTTACCCCGCTTAAGGGCGAGGATATTGCCGACCTGGTGGCCTATTGCGTGAACCTGCCCGCCCACGTATGCCTTAACGACATCGTCGTCATGCCCACGGCGCAAGCCAATTCAGGCGTGTTTTATAAGGTTCTGTAACGTATTTTTTTTACTTTTGTCGCCCAATTTTAATGCCGTCAGACCATGGAAATTGAAGTGCTGAAATCCAAGATACACCGCGTCAAGGTAACGTATGCCGACCTTAATTATGTGGGCAGCATCACCATAGACGAAGATTTGATGGATGCCGCCAACCTCTGCGAATACGAGCGGGTCCATATCTACGATATCATGAACGGCGAACGGCTCGACACCTACGTCATCAAGGGCAAGCGGGGCAGCGGCGTGATCGGCCTCAACGGAGCCGCGGCGCGCAAGGTTCAGGTGGGCGATCTGGTGATTATCGTCTCGTTTGCCTCCATGAGCCCCGAAGAGGCCAGGACGCATAAGCCCACCGTGATCTTTCCCGAAGACAACAAGGTCGTGAAATAGCCCCTGCCGATGAACCACGATACCCTCCAGCCGGAAACGACGGCCTCCGAAACGACTCAAAAACAACGTTCGGGTGCCAATATCTTAAAGCAGATCTTGAAATTCTGTGTCTTTTTCGCTTTCGGCGTCTTCATCATCTGGCTTTTCCAGAACAACCTGAGTGCGGAAGAAAAGACGGAGATAGGCGGTTCTTTGCGGAGCGCCCGTTGGATCATGGTGTTCTGGATTGCCGTTTTCGGGCTTCTGAGCACCGTTTTACGCTCCTTGCGCTGGAATCTCCTGATAGAACCCTTGGGCTACAAGCCACGTTTCATCAACACGTTCTGTAGTGTTTCGGTGGCCTATTTCGCCAATCTGGCGGTACCGCGCCTGGGTGAGGTATTGCGCTGCACCTTCCTGTACCGTTACGAAAAGGTGCCGGTTCAGAAGTCATTAGGCACGGTGCTGAGCGAGCGCGTTATCGACATGATAACCTTCCTGCTGATTTTTGCCGCCTCCTTTTTCTTGGAATATAAAGCCCTGAACGCTTATGTGCGCGGATTGTTCAACCGGCAGGCCGAAAGCGGCGGGCACGGCGGGCTTTGGATAGGCATCGCCTTTATCGTGCTGTTGGCGGCAGGGGTATGGGCGTTGTTGGTGTATTGCAAGAAAAACGCCGCCCGTTTCAAACCCGGCGGGTTCATGGCGAAAATCGCCAATCTGGTGAACGGTTTTTCCGAAGGCTTCACCTCCTTGGGGCATCTTAAGAAACCCTGGCTGTTCGTGGCCTATTCCATAGGCTTGTGGCTGTGTTACCTGCTGATGATGCACTATGCCTTCCACAGCCTGCAGGCTTTGTCGGGCAGTTCGTTGGAGCTGGCCTTGATCGCGCTGGCGATGGGCACGATCGGAATCATGGTGACCCCCGGCGGCATCGGCGTGTATCCGGTTATCATTTCCGAAACGCTGTCGGTGTTCGGCGTGGCCAAGACCATCGGCTACACGGCGGGCTGGATCGCCTGGGGTACCCAAACGGCCCTCATCATCCTGGCCGGCCTGGCCTCCCTCTGCATCCTTCCACTGTACAACAAGAGCCGGAAAAAAGCCAGGAAAGACGCCATCGCGTAGGGACTACTGCAAGCGTCCGTGTTTCAGTTCGGAGAGGAGCATATCGTAAACGTGGGCCGGGCTTTCGATATACAGGCCGGTTTCGAAGTCTTCCAATTTTTCGAAGGTCTCGGAATTATGGAATGTGGCGATGGCTTCCTGCAACGGCATACCGTTTCGTTCCACCAGATAGTGAACCACATCGGCCGAGATGCCCTCGAATAAGAACTGTGCGGTTTTCTTGTTCATCGTTTTCTCAGTAATTTAACGGCTGCCTCCGTATGGAAGAATTCGATTCCTCCTCCGTTGTTTAGGCAGATGCGGGTCAGGTCGTTTACGCAGTCGTTAAACGACAGAGTGTGTTCCACGTCGTAGAACTCCGAGAGGAAGTCGATGCCCTTGAAACGGTTAAGGTAGTTGCTGGCCTCCCGTATCGACAGGCTGTGGTGGCGGGCAAATTCGATAATGGCAGTCATTACATACTCCACGAGGTTCTTGTCTGGCTTGTTGGCGGGTTGAAGCGTAACCACCGGTTCCATACCCAGGGCGTTCGCCATCTTTTCGATAGAATCCACATTGACCACCACGCCGTTTTCGATTTTCGAAACCATGGCCTTGCGCACCCCGATCCGTGCACCCACCTCGGTTTGCGTCAGCCCCTTGCTCTTACGCTCCGTGGCAAGCAATTGTCCGACATTGCTTAAAGTTGTCCTCATAGGTACAAAGTTACAAAAGTTTCCCAAACAGGAAACTTAGGTCGGGCTCGTTTTGTTTTGCCGGTGAACCGATTTTATTCCATCGTGATATTCTTAAGAATAAATTCAGGGTTCGCCTCCATTTTTGAAAAAGCGAAAAGTTTTTTGCCAAGGTCTTTTATCGAAGCTCCAAGGTGATATAGCGTATCGTCTATAATAAGGAACCTGTCGTGAATTTGTGTCGCTTTTTCCACGAGGATTGGTCGATATTGACTGTTATGTTTTTCAATGTCGAGTTGAAATTGCCCTGAGATTGTTCGAGTATAAATAAGCGCCTCTACATTGGATTTCCTTTTGTCTAACAAGGAAAGTACCGTTTCATCTACATAATTGTCAATGAGAATGATTCGTGATTTGGCGCGTTTCACCAAATCACTCACAAACAGGTATGCATCGAAAATCTGACCGTTGAAGAAAACGCCCTCTACTGGAGGAAGCGATGTGCGGACAAAGAAATCGACTTTATTCGACAGTTCATCCAATCTACGGTCATGCTCGAAGAAACGGCGATCCATCTTTTCATCCATAGCCAACAGCCGTTGGTTGACACTATATCCACGAAGCAGGTATTCCTTCAGAATCTTGTTGGCCCATTGGCGAAACTGTACACCCCTGACGGACTTTACACGATAGCCTACGGAAATGATAACGTCCAAATTATAGAAATTGGTTTTTCGTTGAACCCTACGGCCTCCCTCTTTTTGAACTGTCAAATATTCCTTGACAGTTGATGCCCTCGATAATTCCTTGTCTTTGTAAATATTTGAAATATGAAAACTTATGTTCTATCTCGTTATTTCCTATGGGCGTCAAACTTTAAATGGAATGGTGTTGAGGAATAACATCGCCAGCCACCATCTCTTTCGTTTATCCTGCAAGTTACGATAAAATTTAAATTCAGGCAAATTTATCTGGCGACACTCCCGAAAATTTACGAACTTTCGTTTTTTTGTTTTGGATGGCTTTCCCCGGATAACTCCGAAAACCCCCTCGACAACCCGCACATTCCCAAAGTAAAATTTATATTATTATAATTTCCACGGAAGCCTTGCCTTCGCGCATGGGCCTTGGGTTTCCCACGCGCGTTGGCAGCATCCCGCTCGCTGGAAAATTATAATAATATAAATTTTACTTTTTGTTCTAAAAATATTCATATATCGACAAAATTTAAATTATACTATATTTATAGCGGTCTGATGCGGGCGCGTGGCCCTGTAATGTAAAGTGAATAAAATGAAAAACAACAAGATAATGAAAAAAACTATGGATGGGCCTGGCGGCCCTCGTCCTGAGCCTGTTCCCCCTGCAGGCCCAGGAAAGCGAAAGCAACGCCCCCCAGATTTTGGAGTTCCATTGCAGTAGTGAAAGCGTAACGTCCTTGGACGTTAGCGGCTGTACGGCCTTGACGACTTTGTCTTGCTCCGACAATCGATTGACGGCTTTGGACGTGAGCGGTTGCACGGCCTTGACGAGTTTGTCTTGCTTCAGCAACTACTTGACGAGATTGGACGTAAGCGGTTGCACGGCCTTGACGACTTTGACTTGTGGCGACAATCAGTTGACGAGTCTGGAGGTGAGTGGCTGTACCGCTTTGACGAATTTGGATTGCAACAGCAATCGATTGACGGCTTTGGACGTAAGCGGTTGCACGGCCTTGACGAATTTGACTTGTTACTTCAATCAGTTGACGAGTTTGGACGTGAGTGGCTGCACAGCCTTGACGTATTTATATTGCAACAGCAATCAACTGACTAGTTTGGATGTGAGTGGTTGCACGGTCTTGAGGCATTTGAATTGCGACGGAAACAGGATACCTCTTGCCCGCTTGTATGAGGTATATAGTCAACATCCATCTTGGTCTTCGTTTGATGCCAATCAGTTTGATGCTGTCCCCCTATCCGTTAATCAGCCTTTTGATTTGTCTTCGGAGTGGATTTTAGGCCAGAATACTTCAACTTACAAGGTGTTGGATGTGAACGGCAACGAGTTGCCTTTCGGCTATTGGGCAGAAAACGAGTTCGTGTTTCAATTCGAGGAGCCGCTTTCTTATCGGTTGGTTTTGGAGAACTCTTTTTTGGGCAAAACCGTAAGTTTTACCTGGGGTGTTTCGGTGTTTGAGAAAACCGAGAACTACCGCATGGTTCGCGTGGCGTCCAACAACATGGAATGGGGTACGGCCTCGATTACCGGAAACGGTACGTACGAGGAAGGCTCGGAAGCCACCGTTACCGCCACTCCGAAATCGGGCTACCGTTTCGTGAACTGGACGAAAGACGGCAAGGAGTTCGCCGCCGGGGCGGTTCACACCTTTGCGGTGACGGAAGATATAGAGCTGACGGCCAACTTCGAGGAAGACCCGAACCATGTGGGCAACGAAGAACAGACCAAAGACAATTTCCGCGTATGGGCACAGGACCGCGTCATCCATCTGTCCGCTGACAAAGGCGCTGTGCAGGTGTACAATATGGCGGGCCAATGCATTTACAACGGCCACGCCACCGCCATCCCGGTGCGGAACGGCGGCCTGTATATTGTAAGGATAGGCAGGAACAGTTATAAGGTAATGGTAAGATAAAAATCTAAAAAGAAACAGCATATGAAAAAGTTAAGAATAGTGCTCTTGCTCGTGTCTTTGGTAGGGACGGGCGTGTGGCTTTCGGCCACCGAAAGCCTTGTATTGGATAACGAACAACCGGTGCTCACTCCCAAGGCCGCACAGGCGGATACAATCCGCATGACTTGGAAAGTAGAAAATACGTCTTCTTCCAAAGAATTCTCCTTTCGTGGCGAAGAAGGGGCAACCTATAAGGTGGAATGGGGTGACGGACAATCGGAAACGGTAACGGGAGGATATTCGAGATGGTGTTCTCATACCTACGGCGCCACCGGCACCTATACGGTACTGTTCTACGGTGTATCCAAATAAATTTTTTAACTATCAATGTTTAACTCATAAAAAAACAAAGAACATGCAGACCAAACTTTTAAATTGGGCAAAGGAAACCTATGCTGTCTATTCCGAGCTGGTGAAGAAGTATGACCTCGCCTTCTATAACCAAACGCCCCTTTCCGATATCCAGGAACCGGTAAAGGTGGTGGTGATGGGCATCAATCCCGGTTCGGGCGGAAGTTTCTCGGCTATGAAAGACAATCCCAACTGGGGATTCGACAAACTGGGAGAAGAATATCGGCACTTGATACGCGGCAACTTTACCTGGCAGAAGGAACACACCAGATGGAGATATTGGAACAATGTGATGAACCTTCTCTCGGCGGTCTATCCCGACATAAAGAAGAATGAAGAGAAAGAATGTGTGTTCACCAATGCCACCTTCTTCAACACCCCCAAAGCAAAAGACGTGTTTGAGGGACTATACAATCAGACACTTCCGTGCACCATAGATCTTATTGGGATATTGTCGCCCGAAATGGTGATAAGCCTTTCTCCCAATAACTTCAATAGAATGAAAGGTGCACTTCGCGAGAATTTTCAATATGTTGAGGTTTTTGGCCGTCGCCTGATGCTTGGCAGACATAAGGATCTGCTGTTTGTGAGCATCTATCATCCCTCCGCCCGTTATTCAAATGCCTACAAGGATCTTGTGCAGAAATCCTTGGTCTTGATACAGAAAAACCGCTTCCTTTCGATAGAAAAACCGCATCCCTGCTTAAGACCTCCCTCAGCGAGGAATGGGATAAGGTAAAGAACCGCAGGAAATAGTAACTTCAAGCAAGAAAAAAAGACTTATTAAGAAACACTACACCTTACTCCGAAAACCGGATCAACGAGGGCTCGAAGCCGCGCGAGAGGGCGGTTTTCGGGCCTTTTTCGGTTATGCTTCCATTCATCCTTTTCTGTGTTGTTTTTTGTCTTGAACATTTTGTATCAACGGAAAAATACATACATTTGTAGTCGATAAAAATGCGGATATCTGCAAAAATATAGAATAGGATGGAGATTAGGCGGGACATGCTCCTCGGTCGGCTGATGGACTTGAGGCACAATGGAATGATTAAGGTGATTACGGGTATGAGAAGATGCGGAAAATCGTACCTTCTCTTTAATTTGTTTGCCAATGCGTTGAAAGCGGAAGGGGTGGATGAGGACCATATTGTCAAGATAAATTTGGAGGATCGCAGAAACAAGCGCCTGAGGAATCCCGATATGTTGTTGGCGTACATTGATGGAAAGCTGTTGGACGACAAGATGCATTACGTGCTTTTAGACGAAGTGCAAATGGTGAGCGAGTTCGAAGATGTGCTCAACTCTTATCTCCATGTAAAAAATGCAGATGTGTATGTAACCGGTTCAAATGCCCGTTTCCTCTCAAAAGACGTAATAACGGAGTTTCGGGGGAGGGGCTATGAACTGAGGATTCATCCGCTGTCGTTTCGTGAGGTTCGTGAAGCAAGGCCGGATATCCCGGTAGAACAACTTTGGGTGGATTATATGACTTATGGCGGCTTGCCGCAGGTGCAGACCATGTTGTCGAACAAGGAACGGATGGATTATCTAAAAGGGCTTTTTTTGCACACGTATCTCAAGGATATCAAAGAACGTTATGCCATCAGGCTCGATGATGACCTTGCGGAATTGATTGCCACCCTTGCTTCGGCAGTTGGCGGGTTGACCAATTATAGAAAACTGGCCGACACGTTTCGTTCCGTAAAGAAAAGTCCGATAAGCCAAGATACAATCAAGATGTATATTGACTATTTGCAGGATGCGTTTATTGTTGAGCGGGCCTTGCGATACGACATCAAGGGGAAGCGCTATATCGACACTCCTTCGAAGTTTTATTTCGAAGACTTGGGGCTTAGGAATGCCCTGCTGAATTTCCGTCAGGTGGAAAAGGCCCATCTGATGGAAAATGCCATTTACAACGAGTTGCGTATTCGTGAAATGGCGGTGGATGTGGGGGAAGTGATTTGGAATACGCAAGACAAGACAGGAAAGAAAGTTAGAAAGAATCTGGAGGTGGACTTTGTGTGCAATCAGGGATATAAGCGGTTCTATATCCAGTCGGCTTTCGGTATTCCCGATGACGGGAAACGCGAACAGGAACTGCAATCGCTAAGGCGGATTGACGACTCGTTTCAGAAAATCGTGATAGTGGGAGACCATAGCCCTCGCTATCAAAACGAGGAAGGTATCTTGTTTATGGATATTTACGATTTCCTATTGGATGGAGGAGGTGTGGAATGAGGATGGGCTTTGCCCGAGACTAAGGCGTGTGGCTATAGATATTTTTGGATCAACGAGGGCTCGAAGCCGCGCGAGAGGGCGGTTTTCGGGCCTTTTTCGGTTACTGTGCGTTGCAGCAGGGCGGCATACTCGTTCTCGTTTATTTCTTCGCGCAGGGCGGCCTGTATCAGTTTTTCGTCCACGCCCTTGGCGCGCAGGCCGTTCCTTATCTTGAGCTTTCCCCAGCCGTTTATGCGGAACTTGCCGCGCACGTAGGCACGGGCAAAGCGTTCCTCGTTTATAAAATTATCGTCTGCCAGACGTTGCAACAGCTTTTGTGAGGTTTGGCTGTCGGCGCCCAGCAGCCGCAGTTTCTGCCGCACTTCGCCGCTACTGCGCTCTTGGTAGGCGCAGTAGCGCGAAATTTTGGCATAGAGGTTTTCGAAAGATGAATTTTCCACGTCGGATTATTCCTCGTCCTTGCTTTCGTATTCCTTGAGCAGTTTTTCCTGAATGTCGAAAGGCACCAGTTCGTAGCTGTCGAAACGCATCGTGAACGAGGCCCTTCCGCCCGAAATGGAACTCAGGGCGGTGGAGAAGTCAGACATTTCTTTGAGTGGCGCCTTGGCCATGATCTTTTCGTAGCCCTTTTCGCTGCTCATGCCGGAAATGATGGCACGTCTTCCCTGCAAATCGCTCATCACGTCGCCCATATAGTTCGAGGGCACGGAAACCTCCACCTCGTACACGGGTTCCAGAATCTTGGGGTCGGCTTCCCGGAAGGCCGCGCTGAAGGCGGTGCGTCCGGCAATCATGAACGAGATTTCGTTGCTGTCCACCGGATGCATCTTGCCGTCGTAAACGATAACGCGCACGTCGCGGGCGTAGGAGCCGGTAAGCGGGCCCTGTTCCATGCGGGCGAGGATGCCTTTCTGGATGGCCGGCAGGAAGCGGGCGTCGATGGCGCCGCCCACGATGCTGTTCACGAACACCAGCTTGCCGCCCCAGTCGAGGTTGATCACCTGGGTGTCGCGGGCCGAAACCTTGAATTCCTGGCCCTTGAAACGGTATGTCGAGGGAGCGGGCATCCCTTCGTAATAGGGTTCCACGATAAGGTGCACTTCGGCGAACTGCCCGGCGCCGCCCGACTGTTTCTTGTGGCGGTAGTCGGCGCGCGCGGCCTTGGTGATGGTCTCGCGGTAGGGAATCTTGGGTTCGGAGAACACCACGGGAATCTTGTCGTTGTTCTCGATGCGCCATTTGAGGGTGCGCAGGTGGAACTCGCCCTGTCCTGAAACGATGGTCTGCTTCAGCTCCTTCGACTGCTCGATGATCCAGGTGGGGTCTTCCTCGTGCATGCGGAAGAGCACTTCCATCATCTTTTCGGCGTCCGCCTCGTTTTCAGACCTGATGGCGCGGCGGTACTTGGGCTCGGGATAGCGGATAAAGTCGAAGCGGCAGTCGCTGTCCTTGCTGTTGAGGGTGTTGCCCCGGCGCACGTCTTTCATCTTTACGGTGGCGCCGATGTCGCCGGCGCGCATCTCGTTCACTTCCTCACGGTTCTGTCCGGCCATGGTGAATAACTGCGACATGCGTTCCTTGGAACCCCGGTCGGCGTTCACCAAATCGTCGCCCACGCGCACCGTGCCCGAAATAACCTTGAAGTAGGCCACCTGGCCGATATGGGGCTCGATGCTGGTCTTGAACACGAAAAGGCAGGCGGGTCCGTCGGGTTCGGGGGTTATCTCGCGGCCGTCGGTGGTTACGGGGCGGGGCATCTTGTCGGTGCAGGGCACCACGTTGCCCAGGAACTCGAGGGTGCGGCGCACGCACATGTCCCGTGCGGCGCATACGCAGAATACGGGGAACATGCCTCTTGTAACCAATCCGGCGCGGATGCCGGCGCGCATGTCGTCCTCGCTCAGCGTGCCTTCTTCAAAGAACTTGTTCATGAGCGCGTCGTCGTGTTCGGCGGCGGCTTCCACCAGGGCCTTGTGCAGTTCCATCGCCTTTCCCTGCTCGGCTTCGGGAATGGGCAGCACCTCGGGCACGCCGCCTTCGGGCTTCCATTGGTACATCTTCATCTTGAGCACGTCGATCACCGCGTGGAAACTGTTGCCCACCGTAACCGGATACTGCACGGGCACCACGCGGTTGCCCCATTGCTCGCGAAGCTGGGCCAGCGTTCCTTCGTAGTCGGCCTTGTCGTGGTCGAGCTGGTTCACCACGAAGATAACGGGCTTGTGGAACTGTTCGGTCTGACGGAACTGGTTGATGGTGCCCACTTCCACGCCATACTGGGCGTTGAGCACCATGAGCGCGGTGTCGGTAACGTTGAGCGCCGATACGGCGGCACCGGCAAAGTCGTCGGAACCGGGGCAGTCGATGAAGTTAAGCTTGCGGTCCTGCCACGAAACGCTGAAAACGGTGGAGAAAACGGAGTAGCCGTATTCTTTTTCCACCGGGAAATAGTCGCATACCGTGTTCTTGGCCTCCACGCTGCCGCGGCGCTTGATCACGCCGGCTTCGAAAAGTATGGCTTCGGCCAGCGTGGTCTTGCCCGCCCCCGAAC
This sequence comes from Bacteroides sp., assembly GCA_023662825.1. Classification (GTDB taxonomy): domain Bacteria; phylum Bacteroidota; class Bacteroidia; order Bacteroidales; family P3; genus Pullibacteroides. Next base: position 92,063 of record JAMPIH010000001.1, on the reverse strand, counting down.
TTCCCAGAATGGCGATGTTCTTGATCTTGTCGGTCTGATAGTCGTTCATAGTTTTATGGTTTTAAGTTTTTCTATAAGAAGGTCGATGCTTTGCTCGCAAGGGCGAAAGGTAAAGTGCGCCTGTCCGTAAAACATTTTTCTTTTCTCGATAGTCTCGGTAATGTAGTTTTCTAATTCTTTATCGTTAAAACGGCGAATCAGGGGCCGTTGTTCTTTGTCTTTTCCGTTTTTAAGGCGTTCGAGAAGTACCGGAACCGGAACGTCGAGCCAGACCGCATATCCGTTCGCTTTCATGTGGTCCATATTGGCCTGGCTGCAGGGGAGGCCACCGCCGGTAATCACGAGCCTGCGGTCGGGCAGGGAACGGAGAACATCGCTTTCGAGCTGGCGGAACGCCGCCTCGCCCTGCCGGTCGAAGATTTCGGGAATGCTCATCCCCGAAACCTTCTGCACCAGGGCGTCGGTGTCGGAAATCTCCAGGTTTAGGGCGGAAGCCAGTTCCGTGCCCAAGGTGTTCTTTCCGCACCCCATGAAGCCGATCAGGTAGATGTTCACCTGCTTTATTTTAATAGCGGCTGCAGATCGTTTCCCAATCCACGATTTTCCAGAAATCGGCGATATAGTCGGGACGGCGGTTCTGCTTGTCCAGGTAGTAGGCGTGTTCCCAAACGTCGATTACCATGATGGGGTTCTTCTTGTCGCGCAAGGGGTTGCCGGCATTGGGAGTAGGCACGATTTCAAGGCCGTCCTTGCCGCTGACCAGCCATACCCAGCCGGAGCCGAACAAACCGGCGGCCGCAGTGGAGAAAGCGGTCTTGAAGGCCTCGAAATTTCCCCATTTTGCATTGATGGCCTCGGCCAGTTTACCGCTGGGTTCTCCGCCGCCCTTGGGCGAGAGGCAGTTCCAGTAGAACGTATGGTTCCATACCTGTGCGGCGTTGTTGTAGATTCCGCCTTCGGCTTCCATGATAATCTGTTCCAGACCGGCTTCGGCAAAGGGCGTGCCTTCCTTAAGCTTGTTCAGGTTATCGACATAAGCCTTGTGGTGTTTTCCGTAATGGAACGAGAGCGTCTGCGCGGAGATATAGGGTTCCAGCGCGTTTTCGGCATAGGGGAGGGGGGGGAGTTCGAATGTTTTCATATCGCTTGAGTTTTTAGGTTTATCAACATCGGTCTGTCTCTCAAAGATACGAATTTTATCGGACATTTCCGATTCTTCGTTTTTCGGTTGCCTGTTGCATCCGCCGATACATAGGGCAAGTACGATGCCGATGTATCCCAATAAAAGTGTTTTCCGTTTCATGAGCGTTATTTTTTTTGGTTAGTCTAAAAGATCAGTTCGTCTTCCTTTTTTTGATGCAAAGGTAGGCTATATAAACCCATCGTTTTTTACCTTCGGGAAAGGTGTGTGCGGAGTAATTATTTGTTGGTAAATATACTCATCGCCAATTTGTAATTTTCCAGTCGCCGTTGCTTCTTTTTTGCAGATTCCTTACGGTCTTCGTTCATTCTCTCCATAAAACGCCAGGCATCTTCTCCCCTCAAAACGGGAGTGTCTTTAATAGGCCTTGCCATCGTTCACTCTACTTTTTAGATTTTGATGCAAAGATAGGTTATTCTATCTTGACACAACATCTCCAAGCAGAAGGTCTTTGAATGATGTTTCTATCTTTTGGCTTTCCATAAAATCGTATAAAGTTGTTTTGCGCACCGAATAGTATAAAAGCCAATACTGTTTTTGGTCTTCCAAATAAGTAATCAAGCAGGACTTTTGGTCGATTAAGGCATCTTGATAATGCGAGAAATCAACTTTTGCCAGACGGTACATTAATGTTTCTATCGATAATTTGCGATTGGCTATATCTATGGCTCGTCGGGACAGTAGTACTTTTTGCTCTTGAACCCCCAGTTCTTCCACCAAAGAAATCAACTCACGTACAAATGTCCGGCGTTCTTGGTCTATCTGCAATAGGGTAACATCTTTCTGAGCCTGTGCCATTTTAATTTGACTTTTAGATCTACCCCAATCCAGTATTGGAATACGCAACCCTACGGAAACCATTTCTTGATCCAATAAATCGGTATAGGATTTTGCCAAGGCACCGGCATTCTGGTTTAAACTGAACGAAGCGTAAATATCCATGCTGAACCTGTTCGCAGTCTTGGAGCGAATCAAATTGCTATGAGCCTCGATTTCTTTCTGTTTGAATTCATGATAGACGGAATTGTTTTCCGAAGCTTCATTCAGTGCAAGTTCTTGCGAAACGAGGGGAAGCCTTTCTTGATCCGGCATCGTCAAAATCCATTCCTCGGAATCCTCTACCGATAGGAAATCTTTTAGTGTGAACAGTGCTTCTTTCCACAATCGATAGCAATTGCGCTCTTCGTATTCTGCCTGTAACGCATTTAATTCAACTTGTAGATATTCCGATTCCACTATGGATTGCTTCCGATACTTCTCGCTTGCCATTGCATAAAGTGTATCTGAATATGCCCGAATGTTTTTTGCATTTTTGTACTGCTCTTGCGCAGACAATAAATCGAAGTAGAGCGCCGCCGCTTTCGCATAGACAGCCTCTCTTTCCTGTAAATATCGTTGTTTTGCGGCATTGTATTTAACCGGATTGATTTTACGTTCCCATTTATCTGCATTGTAGGTAAACAGAGATTGGGAAACACCAACCTTAAAAGGAGTGGCCAAATAGGATTTTGTATGCTCTTGCCCGTACAGATCCAATCTTTCCAATCCGGAAGAAACAGATATTTTCGTATTGGTCTGCGGTATGACTTGTTGCAGTTCCAATCCTCCGGAATAATCTCCATAAAATTGAGATACAAATGCTTCACGCCCATCGGGTAAGGTCGCTTTGGTGAAAGACCTGTTAATCTGCGGCAATGTGCCCGAAAAAGAAAGTGTCGGCAAGATATTCTTGCGAACCGATTCATATTCCCAATGACTGGAAAGAAAGGTGTATCGGGCGATTTTTGCTTCTGCACTGGCATTTGACAGCGATAGAACTTCGGCCAATGACATTTGCCTGGTCGATGCTGTATGTACGTCTTGGGCGTAAAGGAATCCTGCAGAATAAAGCGTTGCTATGGCAAAAACAATAAGTGCCTTCATCGTTTCAAGGCAGATTTTATAGGATTCAATATTCTGTCCAATATGCTTAGGTCTGCGGTAATAATTTCGGCATCTCCCTGCATTTGTTGTGAAAACATCAAGGTTTGTCCATAACTTGTAACCAGACTATCCGGCATAATCACTTCTACTACTGTGTACATTTCATTTTCTTGTTTTACAGGCAGCATGGCTATTTTTCCAACCCGCGCCTCCACCATACCGAATTCCATATAGGGGAATCCATCAAACTTGATATTGATACGTTGATTGTTACGTACTTTTCCGATACCATGAGCAGGCAACATAATCTTGCCTGTTATCCTGCATGTGTCTGTCGGGATAATACTCAACAACATTTCTCCCGTGCTGATATGCTGATTTTTTTGCCAATAGTTTGTCAATGCGACAATACCGTCTATCGGGCTACGGAATACATATTTCTGTTCCCATTCCTCCAATTGGGCGGACAGGTCTCCGTAGGCTCCGGATAAAGACAAGTAAAGTTCATTCTCCTTATCCTGTTGCTCTTGATACAATTCCCAAATTTCCTGTTCCGTCTGCATGGTGGTTAGTGATGCCGTATGGATAGCCTCGATTGCATTTGCATACGACTGTCGCATTTGTAACAAAGAGGAATACGATTGTTCGTATTCTACGCCTGATATTGCATTTCCTAAAAACAACGCTGAATCTACCTTGAATAGATGTTCTTGAATGGCAAGCTGTCCTTCCGTAAGTTTTAGCCGTTCCCGTATGTTCTGACTTATTCTCCCTTGAACCGCCTGACGGCTGCTTAAGGTTTCCGCTTTTTTCCCGTAGTAGTCGTGTTCTTTAAAGTACCGATAATCGCTCAATGCTTTTACAAACCGATAGAATCCACTTTGAAGTTCGCCTAACGATAGATTTTTGGGGAAAGGCGCGAACACCAGAGTGTCTGCATGAAACTCCAAATAGGGTGCGTAAAAGTTTACATATTCCGACATTTGCTGTATGTCGGTATAGCGGGCGGTGTTTTCCAATACCGCCAGAACGGAGCCGTTTAAAACACACTCCCGATCCTCCACCAAAAGCGTGTCGATTTTACCTGAGGTACGGGCGGCAAGATGTACGGGCATGTTTTCGGTAGTTACCGTAATTCGGCAACTTATAATATCAGGGTACTTTACAAAAGCACTGCCTATCAATAAAAGCATCACCACCGCTAAAATGGAAACAATGCCCCAACGGACCACCCAATGAGGCGTTCTTCCTAAAATATCTTGAACGGGGAGGCTGTGTTCTCCGTTGTCCGACACCTTCGTGTAATCTTGAGCCGGAACAATGGATTCGTCCAACGCTGCCGTTATATCAAACTTCAAGTTTTCCATGCTGCTTCCTAATTGCCCAATTCCAATTGATTTTTAACCAGCCGATAATAATCACCATGAAGAGAAACCAATTCTTCATGGGAACCAAGTTCTTTTATTTGCCCATCCTTTAACACCACAATCTGATCCGCATGGCGTACCGTGCTAAGTCTGTGCGCCACAACCACAACGGTCTTTCCTCTAAAAAACTCCGTTAGATTTTTCATGATTGCCCGTTCGTTGTTCGCATCTAACGAATTGGTCGCTTCATCGAAAAATATGAATTCGGGGTTCTTGTAAATGGTACGGGCTATCAGTATACGTTGCTTCTGCCCCTGACTTAACCCGTTGCCTTCTTGACCGATTTTTGTGTTAAAGCCCAAAGGAAGTTCTTGTATCATTTCCTCGATGTTTGCCATCTTAACCGCATAGGTCAACCTCTCCCAATCAATCCGTTCCTCGCCAACCGCGATATTGTTCGCTATCGTGTCCGAAAATATATACCCGTCTTGCATTACGGCGCCGCATTTGGTTCTCCATACGTGCGTATTCACATTGTTCAGGTTATGCCCACCAACCAAGATGGCTCCGTGTGCCGGTTCATAAAAGCCAAGCAGCAATTTAACCAATGTTGTTTTGCCGCTTCCGCTCATACCAACAATGGCTGTTGTCTTGCCGGCAGGTATGTTCAAATCGATGTCTTTCAATACCTCTGGACTTTCAGTACCGCCATAGCGGAAAGACAGTTTTTCCACGCGCAATTGCGAACCTGCAGGAATACGGGTTGTCCTATGCAGATTCTTTTCTTCTTCATCTTCTCGTTCCTGTATCTCGCCCAGACGTTCCATGCTGATTTTAGCATCTTGCGCGGATTGAACAAATGAAATCAGCATAGAAATGGGGGAGTTCAGTTGTCCGATAATATATTGCACGGCAACCATCATACCTAAGGTCATTTCTCCATTGATTACGGCACGAGCCGAAAGAAACGACACCAATATATTCTTCAATTGATTGATAAATGCACCTCCTGCCTGTTGATATTGCTGCAAGGACAGGCCCTCCACGCTTATCTTGAATAATTTTGCCTGTATGTTTTCCCAGCCCCACCGTTTCTGTTTCTCGCAATTCTGTAGCTTGATTTCCTGCATGGCAGTTACCATTTCGTACAGATTGCTTTGTTCAACCGAAGCCTGTGCAAAACGTTTATAATCTAAGGCGCGTCTACGTTTTAAAAACAATGTTATCCAAAATATGTACAGGCAGCTGGAAATTAAAAAGATGAAGAAGATTGTTCCGTTATAGATGGCTAACACTATCAGGAATACGATCAGCGTGAAGAACGAAAAGAAAGTCTGTAAGGTTTCTTGGGTTAGAAAACTCTGTATCCGTGAGTTATCCTGAATTCGCTGCAGCAGGTCTCCGATCAGTTTCGTGTCGAAAAAACGGATGGGCAGTTTCATCAGTTTAATCAGAAAGTCTGAAATCATGGAGATATTGATTCTCACCGTGATGTGCAACAATATCCACGATTGGATAAACTCGACTATCGTTTGGCTGAAAAACAATACCAGTTGGGCTATCAGAATCAGGGTTACGAAGCCTAGGTTCCGGTTTCCGATTCCATAGTCCACGATGCTTTGGGTTAAGAAGGGGAATACCAATTGCAATATGGAACCTAACAGCACTCCACAAAAGAGTTGAATTACATGTTTCCTGTATGGTTTCAGGTAACGTAAAATAAATGTGAGTTTTTTGCGGCTGTGTCGGTCTTCATCCTGGGAATAGAATTCCGGGGTTGGCTCCAACAAGAGGGCAATGCCTTGCCCCAGTTCTCCTTTGCCTATGCTTATCCAGCCGCAAAGAAAATCCTGCACTTTCAATTTGGTAAGGCCATGTGCAGGGTCTGCGATATGTACATGGCCATGAAAAACACCGTCTGGTGTGCGTTTGACGGATGTTTTGTAAACTACGATAAAGTGATTCTGTTTCCAGTGCACGATGCAAGGATAATTTACTTCCTGCAACAGTTGCCCTATGGTTATCTTTACGCCGATTGTCCTAAATCCCAACTGTTCCGCAGCATTACTGAGATCCAATAACGAAACGCCTTCCCGCGTTGCATGGCACATCTCGCGCAAGGTGTCGATAGCGCGGTATTTCCCATAATAACGGCTTATCATCGAGATACACGCCGCCCCACAATCCATCGCATCGGGTTGAGAAACAAAGGGAAATTTGGAGTTCATTCCATTAATTTACAGTTTGCGAGTATATGTTTATTCGTTCTCAAAAAATAGGAGTAAGCTGAAGGCGCTTGAATTCGATACTGTTGTTCCTTAAAGCAATCGTTTTAAACTAATACATAGGACTTGTTTAAGATGCCTTGAAATTGGTTGACCATATTGGTTGTATATGCTAAAGGAAGGTGTGTTTGTTGCGATTGAATAAATGAGCCATCTATTCTATTTCAATCGGTTCATAAAACCACGAGATGCCGAATTCTCTTTCTCCCGGACTATATGCGCCGCCTTTTCCATCCTGAATCATCAAGTCCATATGCAATACCTCTACCAAAAATTTGAATGGATGAGCAAACATAAAAGAAATCACTTCGGTTGCTTTCTTTTTGTTGGATTTCTGAAATAAAAACTGTTTCTCCGCAATCGGGTACTTCCCGTGCTGCATCCCGGTAATCTCCCATTTATAAAGGCTTGCTGTATCCTGTATTTTCAGTATCAGTCCCGGTAAACCGCCGAACCGATAAGGGCCGGCACTTACAGGAATGTCCGGACAATAATAAGCCTCATAGATTCTTCCACCGTGAAAGGTTTTTGCCTTTTGGCACAGGAAGCCAGCCACCGTATCGGCCTCGTCCAGCAATTGCCAAGTAAAGTCGGGTGTTTTCTCTGGCCAACGGAGAACAGGCCCCCCATAGATGGTTCTAAATGTACTCCACGAATTATTTTTTTCGACAAACCATTCAAACGGATAGACAGCAGAATCCAGCCTGAACATAGGCGTTTCAAAACGTTCTGTACATTCTTTTGTCTTTCTGTCAAGAATGTCAAGACGTAAACTGTAATCCTTACGGTAATTCATACCGATTTCCAACATTCTCACATCTTCATACCGTTCAGAATGCCACTGATCCCAAAATTCCATCTTGTACAACACCTGCATAAAGGCTGTGTCATACGTGGTCTCTTGCCAAAGATACGATGCCGTGGGGTAATATGGATTTTGTCCATATGCACCACCCATGCCGAACAATGCACCAAGCACCCATATGCACGCCGAGTATAGTCTGCTTTTCATCGCTCAAGGCTTTTGTTTTTTCTATTCCTGCGCTGTTTCTGTTTATTTCGTTTCTGTTTGCAAGTCGATTTCCCGTAGGTTTTGGTATCATCCGTATAGAAACACGCCTTTGATTCATAGAAAGCAGGAGCATAAGGGGAGTATCTAAGGTTGGTCAGCCGAACCAACGTATTGGCTGAATCCCGGCAATCTGCATTCCGTTTCAAAAATTCAAGAGCCATTTCCGCCACTTCGGGCGAGGCACCTGCATTGCAGCCGACCCATCTTCTTATTTCTGCCGGATAGGCTAATGCTTCCTGAAGTCGTTGAATTCCCTCGCACATCCGGTATCTGAATCTGGCCGATATCAATCCCTGCTGATAACAAGCGGCCACACGGGCTCCCGGAGGTGTAACGGACTTCACTTGTTCCAGCAACTCCCATGCCCGATTTAAATCACCCGTCTGGCAGAGCATTTCGATTAACAGGTTGTCTGTGCTCCAGACATTATTGTTAAAATCTTTTCCCGAAGATGCATCCAACGCAAGTTCCCTTTCATAAAATTCTATCGCTTCTTGGTCTTTGCTTTGCCACCATCCCAGATACCCCATTGCCGATAAAGCGTCGGATTCAGGGAAAGATACAGACAATGCCTGCGTATAGTATTCCCATAACTTCCTCAAAGAAACGGTATCTTTATTTTCTATGGCGCGGCGAGGGAATGCCCATATTGAAGAAGACAGTCGAAGGGGTTGGTGGTACTTCTGGATATGTTCCCGGTTGAGTTTCTCAAAAAAATCCCAAACGTTTGTGCCTGAAGGCGGATTTATCGGGTTATTGATTCGGGAGGCATGGACAAACCGGTCAAGGCTGTCTATATTCCAATAGCGCTCGTACAGACTTCGCAATCCAACAGGAATACCGTCGGGAATCACGCCCCAATAGGTAGAAGGAACGTTGAGTAGTTTGACGTCTTTGAATCCCGTGTTTTGCAATCCGTCACACAATAAGGAATCATAGGCGTGCATACCTTCCAGAGGAGCCTCCTGAAATGGAAACAGTGTCGGATAATTCCCACGATGGTCTATCTGACCATGCATTGAACCTTGTTGGGTGGGCTGTATGATTCTGATTATGGCCTCTTGCTGTTTTTCTTTGGCTGTGAAATCCTTGGGAAATGGAAAGCTCCCAATAGAAACGACTGGCATGGAGTCTTCTATCCTTTGCCACCAACAAGGATCCGGAGAGATCAATAAATAGGATTGGAAGTTCGTGTTGTTGGCCTGAAGATAGTAGGTAAGATAGTTCGCGGTATGAGAATGCCCCATTATGGTTCGGAAACCTGAAGATGGCAAAATCAAGTCTACAAAAGGAACAATTTCATCATTGATATAACGATATAAATTTTGTCCGGATTCATACAGTGAGAAATCATTCTCATTCCAGCCTATATTGTTTATCTTGTCTCCAGGAGGATCGTAATCGACGGCAACTACCGCCGTGGGCGGAATAAGGTCGCAGGCTTGCATATAGATGGCTGTCGAGGATGCCACATCGAACAGGTAATCTGCATCCAATACATACAGAAGATTGAATTTCACTCCTGTCGGGGCATTGGAAGGCACTGAAATGCGGAAAGAACGTTCCTTGCCGTACACTTTTGAGTGAAAAACATACGTTCGTGTATGGCTTAGATTTTGTGCCGGAACAATAAAGGGAAGAAGCACGGAAAGTACCCAAACGATACATTGATTTAAAACTTTTTTTGCTTTCATTTGCTTCCTTTCTGCTGTTTGAATTTCACATATTCATATCGGTGCATATACAGGTTATGCCCATTTGCTTTTCATAAAAGCTTGGGGATGGGCAAAGATACTGAAATAAACACTTTTGACACCTTTTCGTATTACGAATCACACGCCAGGCATTATTGGTTTTAAATTCACGAGCCACTATGTGCGATATGGGATCAGACATATTTCCCAATGGAGGCATTGAGGGATTGGAATACACTTTACCGTTCGGTAATACGATAAGTTTACCAAAGTAGTTTGTATTTAATACCTGATGTGCAAAAACCGCTCTTCGTGATAATTGGGTTTTCTTGAAATCCTCACGTGTCAGAAGAACCTTCTTATGGAAGAAAGCATGATTTTTTCCATTGAATAAAGGTCGAATCTGGCTGTTGGGGTAGTTCTGCGCTTTTTGTATTGCATTCAGATAATCTTGTTCTGAGAATACATAAAAAACATGGGAGGTCTGAGAAAGTGTCCTGCAGACTTCAGAAATTACATCATTGTCAGATGGAGTGTGTATGATTTCGATTAAAAATTTACGATTGGCTAATAAATTTACAACTCTATCACAACAAAGTTCTGCGGCACGAAGAACAACCTTGATGTTTACGGAAAATTCATCTAGAAAATGTAATGTTCCCTCTAAGTTGTCCATATTCTCCATATTCGAGAATATTATGTCAACATTTCGCAAGTTCCAGATGTCAAATCGTTTCATGAAATTCATCAAGTCTTGCGGGGAAAGAACAGAGTCGAAAGAGGAAGGATAATTCGCCTGTAAATAATAGTTTCCAGGCAATCCAATACCGCCAGTATAGATGGTAAAGGAAGAAAGATTTCGTAATAAAGAATCTAACAAAATTTCATTGTTGGAGTCGGTCCAACTATGGCGTATCTTTAATAAAGGAGGAAAGGATATAATACGACTTTGAGATTCTGTATCTTGAATGAATCCAAAATCATTCGATGTGATGTACAACACAAAATCTTTAAGTGTATCATCTGCGGATTCTTCCATATAAGGAACACTGTATAAATGCTCCATATCCAGCATTGTTTCGCATATTTCCTGAACGGATGGCGTTAGCGGAAATTCGTAAACGGAGTAGTTTGCGGCATTGTATAAAAGCCCTTCGCCTTTTTTAAGCCACAGGAATGAGTCGGGATTCAAGGTTAACACCTTCATGATTTCTTTATTAGTTACGCCTCGATAACTTCGGTCATCAACTTTTTGTACAAATGCGGGTGCTGGGTTAAGTAGAAAAAAGAAGATGATACAAGTTGTTGGTAATCGTTTTTGCATAAAAACTTATCGCAATGCAATTTTCCGTCTTGCAACATATTATAAAGACATACGGCACAACTTTCTTTGTTGTAACATGCGGTACACTGAGGTTGCATTTGATCTAGGTAATGATTAAACTGTTTCACTATTTGTGAAATATCAAAATCCAATCCATGTTCATCAACCATTCCGTAAGAAAACTGATGATTTATCCTTTCACAAGGCAAAATTTTCCCATTAACAGTTATAAACATTTTTCTGGAAAAGGGAATACATGTTCCAGTAGGGGTGTATTGCTTTTCTTTAGGATCCATGAAGAGGTCAATGTAGTTGTCAAATATATTGCCGCTGTATTTTTGCAGGAAGGCCAATAATTGATGGTTTGCAGGGTTATCCGCCAAATCATCGGACAAATCAATGCGATTTTCTGAAGACAACAAATCTTTCATTTTGTTACGATAAATTTGCTCGAACAATTTCTTGCGGGAATGCCTGATTCCAGCCGTGTTGAGTTCGGATATCATTATGTTTTCTTTGTCCAGTATCTCTTTATAAAATTTACGGATATCATTCACATTATTGCGGCTGTGTAAAACAGCGTTGAACCTGACATTCTGGGTGTAATAAGACGGATAGGTGTTCCGTAGTAATTCAATATTGTGAATGACACGATCAAAAGATTCCTTACCTTGTCTATCTACCCGGTATCCATTGGCATATTTGTTTCCATCCAAACTTATAAGCAATCGAAAATTTTTGGCCTTCAAATAATCCATTGCCTGGTCGAGGAGTAAGCCATTGGTTGTCATGGAAAAAAAGATGTTCTTCGGTAGCTGCAGAGATTCTACATACGCTACCGTCTCTTTAATGAACTGCATATTCAGGAGAGGTTCTCCTCCATAAAAACTAAAAAAAGTTACAGGATTAATGGACTCATTCGGATATTCTGACCATAGATCTACAATATAGTCTATGATTTTTTTTACTTGCAAGAATGTTAAATACGAATTTGTTCGTTTGTCATACCAATCGTAGAGTTCTCCGTAACCACAATACTTACAGGCGAGGTTACAGGCATCTGTTACCTCAAAAGTGATTTGTGGCAGATTTGCTAAATTTTGCAAGATTTCATCTTCGGATATTCTGCGGCTGTTCATGATGAATCTAATAGATAAACTTTTCCATAGTTGTATGATGTCAAGTGGATAAGCGGCATCATACAACTATGGAATTGATTGTTTACTTTAGGCCGCCTTTAATAGGCGCGGGTATGATGACAGGGGGCATAAAAACAACTCCGTCTAAACTAGGTGTGACACCTCTGTCATAGGCGGATTGACCATTGTCGATCCGGTCTTGGCCATTATTGACATTGCTACATTTACAGCCACATGACTGGTCGCCTGCACCGCCACGAAGTTGAGCTTGTTCACGAGAGGTTATCTCGTTTCTTTCCAGATTGTTTTGTTTCAGGTTTTTCATTGCTTTGTGTTTTATGTGTTTATAAACTCTTTGTTTTGGTTCAAAAGGATTACGCCCTACTGTTCTGCACAGTAGGGCAGATGCCTCAAAATTGTTTTTACCATAGAGGGCCAACCGTCTGTTAACTTTGCATTCCATTGGTTTCCTTCTTTGTCTGCATGAGTTGCCTTGATGGGTATTAATCCTAAAAAGGATAGTATTCAACTAATGCAGTTTGTACACACAAAGGTATTTTTGTTTATTCTCGTTTTTTGAGAGTGAAGCGAAATATCTTTGTTTAACAAGAATTGTATCGTTTACAGAGTTTTACTCTGTTGCTCCACTTCTTGAGATAGTGAAAGCAATTTTGCTGATAATATGAAACAAGACTGCACGGAACAACTTTTTGTAAAAGTTGTAGTTTTGTTTTACGAAAGATTGTTAGTAAGATGTTTGCCATTGATGCAGTTCACTTAATAGTAACTTGATTTTTGAGACATGAAGATGTTACAGCAAAAAGAAACCCTTGAATATCTCATTCATCTGATTCAGATGCAATGGAGAGGAACACCGGCTATGTACGCACAAAAGTTGGGGATTTCTGAAAGTACGTTTTTCCGTTATCTTGAGATATTGAAAAGTTTCAATGTCCCAGTTTCTTATAGTCGAACCCAACAATGTTACTGTTTTACCAAACCAGTTTCTATTAGGCTTAACTTCGAAATTAATGTTGAGGATGTTGAAAGTCCAGAGAATGAGGCGCCTGAAGAAAGTGCAATACAGCCGTAATGGCATTCATTAATTCCATTTTACATTAGATTGGTGTTGGTTCAGGAAGTTTTCTGAAATTAAAGAAAGGAAGCGTTGGTTATTTCACGCCAACCTCAGATATTTTCGAAATTCTTCTGGTTTATAACGGATTAGGTTATGATTTTTAGCGTAATTCCTTACCTATGGATTCTTGGTGATCAGAACGTGGATTACTCGTACAACTTCGCAGTAATCAATAAATTGGAACTTTCTTCGAAGCGAATGGCGTCCTCACCTGTCAAGATCGGGGTTTCTGCTATAGGCCTTGCCATAATCTTATATCCTTCATAGCCCTATATCTTTTAGTACATTAGCGGTTGCTTTTAAACTTGAAGAACATCCACTTTTGGATAACAATATGGCAAAGATAAGACGAACCTCATTTACTCGGGCCAAAGGGGGGAGGCATTTCAATCTGCGTGTCCCCCTCGGCATGTTCAGTCACGTACTTCAGTACGTTTTTTTACCTTTGGATAATGGGCAACAACTCTCCGAAGCGGTCTATCAGGAAATCGGGGGCGGCTTTCTGCAGTTCGGGCAAGGTGCCGTTCCCGTAAGTTACGCCGCAGGTCTGGCAGCCGGCCGCCTTGCCCATCAGGATGTCCACGTCGGCATCGCCCACCACCAGTATTTCCTGCGGGTTCCAGCCGAGCGCCCCGCATAGCGCGAGCACCGGGTCGGGATTGGGCTTGCCGTGGGCAACGTCGTCGCCGCCCACCACCATCGCAAAGAGCGGCGCCAGTTCCGAATCGTCTAAGAATTCCACGAGAGACTTGCGGGTGCGGCTGCTGGCCACCGCCATCGGAAAGCCCTGCTCCGACAGGGTGTGGAGCGTTTCCGGCACGCCGGGAAACATTACCGGTTTGTAGCGCGTTTTCTGTTCGTTGAAAATATCGTGATAAACGTTCACGTATTTGTCTTCGATGCCCGGATGCTGCGGATAGAGCTTGGCGGGTACGTCCCTGAGGCGCAGGCCGATGGTGGCGCGGCATTCGCTTTCCGTCTTTTCGGGCAGTCCCATTGCCTGCGCGGTGGCACGCATGGTGGCCAGGATTACCGGCGTGGTGTCGAGCAAGGTTCCGTCGAAGTCGAAGACAAGGTATCGGGTTTTCATATCCATGATTATTTACGTTTGAAGATGCGGCCGATTTCGCCGATCCACAGCACGAGGGAAGTGGCCGCGATTAGAATCAGCCAGTCGGTGAACTTCAGCGGTGTAACGCTGAAGAACCCGCCGCCTGTGCTCACGATAAGGATCTGCCCCGCCAGGATCAGCAGCGCGATAAAGCCGAAGCCTTTGCCGCTTGGGGAACGGAACACCGAACGGGATGTGGCGAAGGTTCGCGCGTTGAACATGTTCCAGAACTGCAGGAACACGAAAAGGGTGAAGAACAGCGAGAGTTCGTAGGCCGAAAGCCCGCTGCCGCCGCCCCAGGGCGCCCGACCGATCTGGGTGAGCGAGCGGATGTCCGTGTGTTCGAAATAGTAGAGCAGGGCCAGCAAGAGCAGGAAGAACGCGCCGCCCGTGCCGATGATCCTCGTCCACATGGAGCGGCTTATGATGAAGGCCTGGCGCGAACGCGGCCGGTCTTTCATCACCGAGGCCGAGGGCGGCAGCGAGGCCAGCGCCATGGCCGCGAAGGTATCCATGATCAGGTTCACCCAAAGCATCTGCGTTACCGTAAGCGGCGATTCCGTGCCCATGAATGCCCCGAAGAGCACGATAAGGCAGGCGGCCACGTTCACCGTCATCTGAAAGAGGATGAACCGCTGGATGTTCTGGTAAAGGGAACGCCCCCACATGACCGCCCGGCCGATGGAGGAGAAGGAATTATCCACAATCGTGATGTCGGACGCTTCTTTGGCCACCGAGGTGCCGTCGCCCATCGAAAGCCCCACCTGCGCGGCCTTGAGCGCGGGGGCGTCGTTGGTGCCGTCGCCGGTAACGGCCACTACCTCGCCGTTCTGCTGCAAGGCCTGCACCAGACGTTTCTTGTCCATGGGGCGGGCGCGGGCGATGATCTTCAGGTTGCCCACGCGCGCGGGCAGTTCCGCATCGGGAATCGCCTCGAATTCCACGCCTGTAATCAGGTTTTCCGCCCCGTCGGAGGCATCGTCCCAAAGCCCGATCTGTCGGCCTATCTCCCTGGCGGTGCCGGGCGTGTCGCCGGTAACGATTTTTACCTGTATGCCTGCGTCCAACACTTCCCTTACGGCATCCGGAACCTCTTTCCTCACCGGGTCGGAAATGGCCACGATGCCCAGGAAGGTGAGTCGGGAGGCCGTTAGTTTTCCGTTTTCAAAAAGGATCCCGTTCTCCTGCACCTCTCGGTAGGCGAAGCCGAGCGTGCGCATGGCCTGGTTCTGATATGCCAGCAACTGTTCGTCCAATCCCGCTTTATCGATTTGCGGCGGAATGTCTTGGCAAAGGCTGAAAACGATTTCGGGAGCCCCCTTTACGTAAAGCCGCCGCTTGCCGCTGTCCGTTTCCACAAGGGTCGCCATGTACTTGCGTTCGGTGCTGAACGGCAGTTCCTCGATTAGTTTCGCTTGCCGGCGCAAGGCCGCGTAATCCGCCCCTTGTTTGTGTAGCCAAAGCAAAAGCGCGCCTTCAGTGGGATTGCCCAACACCTTTGGAGAACTTCCCTGCAGATCCAGACGGGCGGTGGTGTTGAGGGCTATGCTTTCGTACAGGATTTCCCGGGGTGTATTCCCGTAAAAATTGCTTTCGTAAACCTGCATGCGGTTCTCCGTGAGGGTGCCGGTCTTATCGGTGCAGATGACGGTGGCGGCGCCCATGGTCTCGCAGGCGTGCATCTTGCGCACCAGGTTGTTGGTCTTGAGCATGCGCCGCATCGAGTAGGCGAGGCTCAGCGTAACGGCCATCGGCAGGCCTTCCGGCACGGCCACCACCATAAGCGTAACGGCCACCATGAGCGTTTGCAGCAGGTAGGCGGTAAAGGGCATCCAGAAATCCATGCTGTTCCAGTCGATGGAGGCGGAGGTGAGGTACAGCACGATGCGCCCTGCGATGATGAGGCCGGCCAGCACATAGCTTATCTTGGAGATGAGCGAACCCAGGCCTTCCAGCTGTTGGTTGAGCGGGGTCTTCACGCTGTTGTCGATGCGCGCGGCCTCGAACACCTTGCCGTTCTCGGTTTTGTCGCCTACGGCCAGAACACGCATGATGCCATGGCCTTCCAATACCTTGGTTCCGCGCAGCACGTGGTTGGACGGAAAGGTGGCCTCCTGGTCGAACTGTGCCGGGTCGGCGGTCTTGGCGCAGAGAGGTTCACCCGTAAGCGAGGATTCGTCGATGTGGAGCGAGACGGCTTCCAGCAGCTCGCCGTCGGCAGGCACTTCCTCGCCGGTGTCGAGCAGCACGATGTCGCCCACCACCACGTCTTTTCGCGCTGTCTGCGTGGTGTTGCCCCCGCGTATCACCTTTACCGCCTCGTTGTCGTTTACCTGGTTGAGCAAGGCGAATTCCCGGTCGGCCTTCAGCTCGAAGGCAAAGGCCAGTCCGGTGGCCAGCAGTATGGCGATGAAGATACCGGCGGGCTCGAAGAAAACGCCCGCGCCTTTACCGGCGCCGAAGAACTCGTAGCACGCAATTCCCACCGAAAGCGCGCCGGCGATAAGCAGGATCAGGATAAGCGGGTCGCCGAATTTTTCGAGGAAGCGTTTCCAGAGCGGCACTTTCTCAGGAGGCGTAAGGATGTTCGGGCCATGCTTGAGACGGCTCTCCCTTACTTGATCTTGCGTTAATCCGGAGAGGGTCTTGCGGGAAGAAATATCGTTTGATTCCATCTTGTTTTTGTACGGATTGAAATTAACACGCGATTGTGAATTTCCAATCGTCTTTTATTGAATACAAATCTATGAAAAATTCGTACATTTGCGGCTTAGCGAAACAAGTTTATAGTATGCTCGTTATCGGGATTGCCGGAGGTTCAGGTTCCGGCAAGACAACAGTGGTGAAAAAAATAGCTGCCGGCTGCAGTTCGCAATCGGTTACGGTTATTCCGCAGGACGCGTACTATAAAGACCAGGGCGGGCTCTCCGCCGAAGAAAAGCAGAAGATAAATTTCGACCATCCCTCTTCCATCGAATTTTCGTTGTTGGTAAAACATTTGGATATGCTGCGCGGCGGGCAGACGATACAGATGCCCGTCTATTCGTACCTCACTTGCGCGCGTGCCAAGGAAACCATCGAGATAAAGCCTACCGATGTCGTGATTGTGGAAGGCATCCTGATTCTTTCCGATCCCGAAATGCGCCGGCGCATGGATATCAAGATTTTTGTGGACACCGACAGCGATGAACGCCTCATGCGCATTATCCGCCGCGACATTCACGAACGCGGACGCAATTACGACCAGGTGCTTACCCATTACGAACAATGGGTAAAGCCGATGCACATGCAGTTTATAGAACCCACCAAAAGGTATGCCGACATTATCGTGCCCGAAGGTGGCGCCAACGAAAAAGCAATACAAATAATAACTTCGCACTTGCATCATTACATGATGGAAGAAAAAAACAAAAAAAATGGCTAAGACTCAGAAAGCTGCGGTGAAGACGGCTGCCAAGCCCGCCGCAAAGAAAGCAGCCGCCAAACCGGCTGCAAAGACTGCTGCCAAGAAAACCGCGGCCAAGGCTGCGGTTAAACCGGCTGCCAAGAAAACCGCAACCAAGAAGGTTGCCGCCAAGCCCGCCGTAAAAGCCACGGCTAAGAAAGCCGCCGCGAAAACAACGGCAACGAAAGCCACGGCCAAGAAAACCGTTAAGGCTGCCAAGCCCGCTGTGAAGGCTACGGCCAAGAAAGCCGCCAAGCCCGCTGCCAAAACCTTGAAGGCCAAGGCTGAAAAGACGGTTAAGAAAGCGGTGAAGGCCGGCAAGAAGGCCGAAAAGGTTCTGAAGGCTGAAGGCAAGAAGACGATGGCCAAGGCGGTGAAGGCCGGCAAGAAGGCCGAAAAGGTTCTGAAGGCCGAAGGCAAGAAGACGATGGCCAAGGCGGTGAAGGCCGGCAAGAAAGCCGAAAAGGTCTTGAAAGCCGAAGGCAAGAAAACCGTGGCCAAGGCGGTGAAGGCCGGCAAGAAGGCCGAAAAGGTTCTGAAAGCCGAAAGCAAGAAAGCGGTGAAAGCCGGCAAGAAAGCCGAGAAGGCGGTGAAGGCCGGTATCAAGAAAGTGGCCGCCAAAGCCACTGCCGCCAAGACCGCTGCTAAAAAAAAAATAATGGGGAAATAAACACCCCCGAAGCCAAGGTGACGAAAGGCCGTACCGATGAGGTAGTTACCGAAAAAACGGCCAAGGAGTTGGGATTGCTGCCCGAAGAGTATGCCCGCATCAAGGCTATTCTGGGACGCAATCCCAATTTTACTGAATTGAGCATCTATTCGGTAATGTGGAGCGAGCACGCTTCGTACAAAAACTCCATCAAGTGGCTCAAGACCCTGCCCAAGAGCGGTCCTCAGATGCTGGTGGCTCCCGGCGAGGAAAACGCGGGCATGGTGGATGTGGGCGACGGTTACGCCTGCGTCTTTAAAATCGAATCGCACAACCATCCCTGCGCCGTCGAGCCTTATCAGGGCGCGGCCACGGGCGTGGGCGGCATCAACCGCGATATATTCACGATGGGGGCGCGTCCTATCGCGCAACTCAATTCGCTCCGTTTCGGAAATCTCGACTCGGACCATACCAAACATTTGTTGAAAGGCGTTGTGAAAGGCATCGGCGATTACGGCAATGCCTTCGGCGTACCCGTCGTGGCCGGCGAAGTGGCCTTCGACGACTGCTATAACGCCAACCCGCTGGTAAACGCCATGTCGGTGGGCATCATGCACAAGGAAGATTTGGTTTCAGCCATTGCCAAAGGAAAAGGAAATCCTGTGTTCATCGTAGGTTCGGCCACCGGTAAAGACGGTATCCACGGCGCCACGTTCGCCTCGGCCGACATCACCCAAGATTCCGCCGACGACATTCCCTCCATCCAGGTGGGCGACCCCTTTCAGGAAAAACTGTTGCTGGAAGCCTCGCTGGAACTCTCCAAGACCAAGGCCTTGGTGGGCATGCAGGACATGGGCGCGGCGGGCATCATCTGCTCCACGTCCGAAATGAGCGAGAAGGGCAAGAGCGGCATGCGCATCGACCTCGACAAGGTTCCCTTGCGCCAAAGCAATATGGAGGCTTGGGAAATCCTGCTTTCCGAATCGCAGGAACGTATGCTGATCGTGGTCAAGAAGGGCTGCGAGAAGGAAGTGAAGGCCATTTTCGACAAATGGGACCTTAGCTGCGAATGTATCGGCGAGGTGATAGACCAGGACCGCCTGATGTTCTACCGCGGCGGCAGGCTGGTGGCCGATGTGCCGGCATCCACGCTGGTACTGGGCGGCGGCGCGCCGGTTTACGACCGCAAGTACAAGGAACACAAGGCCTTTGCCAAATGCAGGCGTTTCGATATCCACACGGTGAAAGACATCGACCTGGAAGAAGCCGAGAAGGTGACGAAATTTCTGGCTGCCCATCCCAATATCGCCTCCAAACGCTGGGTTTACGAGCAGTACGACAGCATGGTGGGCACCAAGAACATGGGTACGAACAAGCTTTCGGACGCCGGGGTGGTGAACCTCAAGCACACCGACCGCGCCATCGCCATGACGGTGGACTGCAACTCGCGCTACGTATATGCCAACCCCTTGGTGGGTACGCAGATTGCGGTGGCCGAGGCCGCGCGCAATATCGTTTGTTCGGGTGGCCGTCCGTTGGCCATCACCAACTGCCTTAACTTCGGAAATCCCTACAATCCGGAGGTTTATTGGCAGTTTGTGGGCGCCATCAAGGGCATGAGCATGGCCTGCGAGAAATTCGGAACGCCGGTAACGGGCGGCAATGTAAGCTTCTACAACCAGTACAGCGAGGGCCGCACGGTGGAAGCCGTTTATCCCACGCCGGTGATCGGCATGATCGGATTGCTCGAAAAACGCCACCACATGGGCATCGGTTTCGAAAAAGAAGGCCATTCGATTTATTTGCTCGGCAAGGTGCGCGAAGATATCAATAGTTCGCAGTATCTTTACAGCTACCGAAACGAAAAGTTTTCGCCCGCGCCCTACTTCGATTTAGACGAGGAATACAACCTGCAGAGGGTGGTGCTCGACTTGATCGAGTCGGGCCTGGCCAAGTCGGTGCACGACGTGTCGGACGGAGGTCTGATGACCACGCTTTTGGAAAGCGCCATGGTGAACGAACTGGGATTCACGCTTATGGTGGACGATTCCATCCGTCTGGACGCCTTCCTGTTCGGCGAGAGCCAGAGCCGCGTGGTGGTGTCGATCGATCCGGCCACGGTGGATGAGTTCGAAGACCTGATGCTGGAAACCAAGACCCCTATGGTTTACCTGGGCGAGGTAACGGACGGAAACATTCTCGTGGATGAGGTGAATTTCGGCAACGTTAAGGATTACAAGCATATTTACAATACCGCCATTGAAAACAAAGTTGAGTAAAACCGGCTCTTTTTTCCATAGCCGGATATTGCCGCCGGTGTTGACAGCCTGCCTGCTTCTTGCGGCAGGCTGTTCGACCAAGCGCAATACCTTTCTTACGCGTAACTTTCATAACCTTACGTCGTATTACAACGTGTATTGGAATGGAACGCAGGCCTTGGAGGACGCCGACTTCCTGATGAAGGAAAAGTCGGTGGACAACTATTTCAACGTGATTCCCGTTTTCAAGTACGGGAACGCGGAGGATACCGCGCTGATCTCGCAGCAGACGGCGCGTATCAAGGAAAAGGCGCTGAAGACCATCAAGAAACACTCCATTTCCATTCGGGGAAAGGAATACGTAAAGACGATAGACAACGCCTACCTGCTGCTGGGCAAGGGCTTCTTCTACCAGCAGGATTATTCGAAGGCCCGTTCGGTGTTCAATTTCGTATTGTCCGAGTTCGCCCAGAACAAGGAGCGCTACGAAGCCATGCTCTGGATTGCCAGAACCTATATGCGTGAGAAAGAGTTCGGCATGGCTTCTTCGTTCATAAGCCAGGTGGAGGCCCAGAACGAGGGCAGCCTGATGAAAGAGACTTACCGCGACCTGCCCTTGGTGCAGGCCGAGTTCTGCCTTCAGCAGGAAAAGTATCAGGAGGCCATTCCCTATCTGCAGCGCGGCATGCAACTGTGCAGGGACCGCGATATGCGGGCGCGCCTCAACTTTATTTTGGGGCAGATCGAGCAACGGGAAGGTAACAACCTGCAGGCCTACGAATACTACAAGAAATGCCTGAACCTGAACCCGCCCTTAGACCTGGTGTTCAACGCCCGTCTGAACATAGCCCTTTGCTACGACGGCAGCAACATCAATTCCAAGGATATCTTCAAGGGCTTGCAGCGTATGCTCAAAGACCCCAAGAACCAAGCCTATTTCGGGCGTATCTACTATGTGATGGGCGAGATGTCGTTTCGCCGGCACGATGAGGAAAACGCGGTGCGTTACCTCGACCAGAGCATCGCCGCCAGCCAGGGCGACCCCGAACGGACGCTGATGGCGGCCAAGAAACTGGCCACCTACTTCTACGAGAACAAGAAATACATCGAATCGCACAAATACTATACGGCGGCGGCACAGGTGGTAAGGGACGACGATCCCGACTACTACGATATCGTGAGCCGCGCCAAGAGCCTTTCGGAACTTACGGGGCATTACTACAGCCTGGTGGAGGCCGATACCCTGCGGCAGGTGGGCCGGATGAACAAGAAAGACCAGAAAAAGTACGCGGAACAGAAGGCCAAGGATTTTCAGAAACAGCAGGAAGCCGCCCGCCTGGCCAAGACCAGCGGCAACGCGCCCAGCCTCGCGCCGCGCTCCAACTGGTATTTCTACAACGAACAGACCAAGACGGCGGGTCTGGCGGAGTTTAACCGCAAGTGGGGCCGGCGTACGTTGGAAGACCTTTGGTTCCTTTCTTCCAAGCCCAAGGCGGCGGTGCTGCGTTCGTCCAAGCAGATGGAGGAAGACGAGGAAATGCAGGCGGCATCGCAGGTGCTTACGCAGGCCGATCCCGATTACTATTTGCAGCAGTTGCCGCAGAGCGAGAGCGAATACCGGCGTCTGGACTCGATTATAGAACCCTCGCTCTATCATGTGGGTACGATCTACAGCGAGAAGATGGGCGAGAACGAGGAGGGCGAGAAGTATCTGGTGCGGCTCATCAACGAATATCCGGGATCGCACTACATTCCCTCGGCCTGCGAGACGCTGTGCAAGATCTACCGCCAGTCGGGAGAGATGGGCAAGTTCCGGAAATACGCCGATATCCTGGCCGAGCGCTATCCGGGAACCGAACAGAACGAACGGGTCAACAACGCCAACTATTATAAGGATCTGGCGGCGAACGCCAAGACGGTGGAGAACCTCTACACCCAGGCTTTCGACAAATTCAGCCGCAACGACTTCAACGGGGTGCTGAACGTGGTCGATCAGGTGGAAAGGGGCTATCCCATCAACGCCTACCGCGAGCAGTTCCTCTTCCTCAAGATTTTCTCCACCGCCCATACGTCCGGCTACAAGCATATGCTGCCTTTGGCCGAGAACTTTACGGGTTCGTATCCCGAAAGCCCGCTCTTGCCCAAGGTTCAGGCGGCCATAGCCCGCGCTAAGGAGGATATGAAGAAACATATCCTGTATCCTGATTCCGACCCCGTGGCGGTGGCGCCCGAGGTGGAGGAAAAGCCGGAGGAAACCGCTGGAGAAACCCCGGAGAAGGAAGAGCCGAAAAAGCCGAAGGAATATACCAAACCCCAAGGCGTGGAGCGGCATTTCGCCCTGTTCGTATGTTCTTCTGCCGAACGCGACCCGGAAGTGATGCGCCTGCGTCTTAAGGGCTTTAACGAGAAATTCTACTCGGAAAGCGAGATGATGCTGGAGCTGATTCCCAAGGGCGACAGGTATTTCGTGCTGGTGTCCGATTTTTCGTCGGCCAAGGTGGCGCAGGCATACGTAAAGATGGCACTGAAGAACGACTATGCGCTGGGAACGCTCGAAAACAAGAAGGCGTTCGTGATTACGCGCGACAACCTCGAGCTCTTGCGTGGGGCGAACGACGAAACGGGCTACGAGAAGTTTTATAAGGAGAACTACTGAAACTGAGGGTTTCCACATCGGGAGGAAGGAGCGATGCAAGAGAAGAAATTGTTTTTGTTGGATGCCATGGCGCTGATTTACAGGGCGTATTTCGCCCTGAACAAGAATCCGCGCATTACTTCGAAAGGACTCAACACCTCGGCCATCCTCGGCTTTGCCAACACCTTGCTGGAACTGCTCAGAAAAGAGAGGCCCACGCACCTGGGGGTGGCGTTCGACACCATGGCTCCCACCGCGCGTCACCTGGAGTTTACCGAATACAAGGCCAACCGCCCGCCGCTTCCCGAAGACATCGCCCTTTCCATTCCCTACATCAAGCAGCTCCTGCAGGGTATGAACATCCCCATCCTCTACGCCGACGGCTACGAGGCCGACGATGTGATCGGCACCTTGAGCAAGAAGGCCGAGAATGAGGGCTATACCGTGTATATGGTAACGCCCGATAAGGATTTCGGGCAGTTGGTGAGCGACCATATCTTTATGTACCGTCCCGCCAGGATGGGTAACGATATCGAGATTCTCGGCCCTAAGGAAGTGTGCGAAAAGTTCGGCATCTCCAATCCCTTGCAGGTAATCGACATGCTGGGCCTGTGGGGTGATGCGGCCGACAACATTCCCGGCATTCCGGGTGTGGGCGAGGTAACGGCGCGCAAGCTGTTGGCTCAATTCGGCTCGGTGGAGAACCTGATCGAGAAGGCCTCGGAGATAGAGAACGAGAAACTGCGCGACAAGGTGCAGAAGAACGCGGCCCAGGCCTTGGAGTCGAAGATGCTGGCCACCATTATATTGGATGCCCCGGTGGAGTTCGATCCCGATGCGCTGGCGCTCTGTCAGCCCGATTTCGATGCCGTTTTCAGCCTGTTGGACGAGTTGGAGATGCGCACGCTGGCCACACGGCTTTCGTCTTTCTACTGTCAGGAAGCGGGAGGGATGAGCCCCGCGCCCGCCGCCGTGCCTCCGGTGCAGCGGCCCGAACCGGTTCAGGCCTCCGCCCCGCGCCCAAGCCCGCGTGCCGGCAA
The DNA here is from genome assembly GCA_023662825.1 of Bacteroides sp. Lineage (GTDB taxonomy): Bacteria > Bacteroidota > Bacteroidia > Bacteroidales > P3 > Pullibacteroides. Next base: position 67,782 of record JAMPIH010000001.1, on the reverse strand, counting down.
GATACAGGACAACACGCTCGATCTGTTCGACCCGCAGAACCTGCCCGAAAGCAAGGCCTTGATCTGCCGTGGCAAGGACGACGCGGATGTGGCCTTGTGGGTCAATGAATCCGCGCTCAAGGCGGGCTTGGAACGGCTGTTGGCGGAAGGCAGGCCGGTGGGCTTTTACCTGTGCGCCGCCAAGGCACCGCATATCCGCAAGGCCAAGACCCTGTGCATGGCGTTTTGCCGCAAGCCCGAAACGGGCGAAACCTCCGTTCCGGCGGCCTTTTACTACCTGCCGGTATATAGTGCGGAGGAAACCGCCGCCCTGCAGGCTTTTTTCGCCGCTCCGCGTCCCTTGGAAAACCTGGTGTGCCACGACCTCAAGACCCAGCTGCACCTGCTGAAGAACATGGGGGTGGAAGCCGGTTTTGCGGCTTTCGACATCATGCTGGCGCACTATCTCATGGATCCCGAATCGCCGCACGACCTGCCGAGGCTCACCGCCAATTACTTAGACTATTCGTTCGGCGAGAACCTGTTCGGCGGCGGCGCGGCTGCCACCGACGAAGACATACGCTACTGCATTCAGAACGCGAAGCTGGCCCTGGAGCTCTATCCTAAATTCCGTTCGGGATTGGAAGAGGTTCAGGCGCAGGATCTGTTCCGCAACATGGAGGTGCCCCTCTGCCGGGTGCTTTGCGGCATGGAACGCGCGGGCGTCAGGCTGGACCGCGAACGCTTGGCCCAATACGGCAGGGAACTGCAGGAGCAGATAGGCAAGACCGAGCAGGAGATTTACGAACTCTCGGGGCAGCGTTTCAATATCGCATCCCCCAAGCAGTTGGGCGAGGTGTTGTTCGAGAAGCTGCAGATTGTGGAGAAGCCCAAGCACACCAAGACCAAACAGTTCAGCACCGCCGAAGACGTGTTGCAGAAACTGGTGGACAGACACCCGGTGGTGAGCAAGGTGCTGCTCTACCGCAGCCTTACCAAACTCAAGTCCACCTACGTGGATGCCTTGCCGGTATTGGCCGACCCGCAGACAGGCAAGATTCACACCACCTACAATCAGGCCGTGACCGCCACGGGGCGGCTCAGCTCGCAGAACCCCAACCTGCAGAACATTCCCATCCGCACCGACCTGGGCAAGGAGATACGCCGCTGTTTCGTGCCTTCCGAACCCGGCAACCTGCTGCTGGCGGCCGACTATTCGCAGATAGAACTGCGCATCATCGCCCATCTGAGCGGAGACGAGACCATGCTGGGCGATTTTGCCCGTCACAAAGACGTGCATACGGCCACGGCGGCCAATGTGTTCGGCGTTTCGCCCAAGGAGGTTACGCCGCAGATGCGCCGTCAGGCCAAGACGGTGAACTTCGGCATCGTCTATGGCATTTCGGCTTTCGGACTGGCCGAACGCCTGCAGATACCGCGCAAGGAAGCGGCAGAGCTTATCGAGAGATACTACGCCAACTACCCGAAACTGCGCACCTACATGGACAGCGTTCTGGAGGAAGCCCGGCAAAAGGGCTATGTGGAGACGATTCTGCACCGCCGCCGCTACCTAAACGACATAAACTCGGCCAATTCGGTGGTTCGCTCGTATGCCGAGCGCAACGCCATCAACGCGCCCGTGCAGGGCTCGAGCGCCGACATGATAAAGCTGGCCATGATTGCCGTGCAGCGCAGGATGGAGGAGAAAGGCCTGGCCGCCCGCATGATCTTGCAGGTGCACGACGAATTGGTGTTCGATGTGCCGCAAGCTGAAGTGGACACCCTCACGGCCTTGGTGGTGGAGGAAATGAAAAACGCCCTGCCCATGCGCGTTCCCGTGGAGGTGGAAGTGAACAGCGCCTCCAATTGGCTGGACGCGCACTAGAATTTTAATGAACGAGAAATCCGGTTCGCCGGAAAAATTTAATAGTGAAATGAGTTTTTGGTCTTATGTAAAGACAGGAAATTTCTGGAAACAGCTCCTGTTGATGATTGTGATTCTGGTACTGCTGGTGGCCGGCGTACTGCTTTCGTTGAGGTTCTTTACCAACCACGGGCAAGACATACGCGTGGCGGACATACGCGGTATGTATCTGCGCGATCTGGAACCTTTCTCAAAGGAATTCGGCTTTAAGTTCGTGATTCGCGATTCGGTGTATGACCCCGACAAGGAACCCGGCGAGATCATCGCCCAGTCGCCCCAGGCCGGCGAACACGTAAAGAAGAACCGCACGTTCTACGTGGTGGTGGCCGCCTCGCTTCCGGCCTCGGTGCAGATGCCCGACCTGCAAGACCTCTCGCTGCGTCAGGCGGAGGCGCTGTTGGAGACCTACGGCCTGAAAGTGGGAGGCAAGACCACCGTTCCCTCCATCGTGAAAGGTGCGGTGGTGGGACAGCGTTACCAAGGAGAGGAAATCGAACCGGGCAGCCTGATACGGCGGGGTTCCTCCATCGACCTGCAGATAGGCGACGGCAAGGGCAAGTTGCCGGTGGTGCAGGATACCGTGGCGCAACAGGAGGAATATATGGAGGAGGACACCTACGATGAAGACCTGCCTCTGTACGAAGACGTGGATATCAACGAGCAGGGGGAAGTGTGATGGAGGTACGGGAATTTGACGAAAAGCCGCTCGACGGCAGGGAACCCGACGAGAACGAAGACGAGGAGGCACAGGGTCTGTACGAGCATTTCCGCGTGGTGGCCGATCCCGGCCAGACCCCCTTGCGCTTAGACAAGTTCCTGGTGGACCGTTTGTCGGGTACGGCGCGCAACCGCATACAGAACGCCGCCAAGGCCGGCAATATCTTAGTAAACGGAAAGGGCGAGAAATCGAACTACAAGGTAAAGCCCGGCGACGTGGTTACGCTCGTGCTGCCCAATCCGCCCCAACACGTGGACTTGGCGCCCGAAAACATTCCCATCGAGGTGGTTTACGAAGACGAAGCCGTGCTGGTGGTCAACAAGGCGCCCGGCATGGTGGTTCACCCCGGTTTCGGCAATTTTACGGGCACGCTGGTGAACGCGCTCATGCACCATCTCAAGGGGGAGAAGCCCTTTCTGGTTCACCGCATCGACAAAGACACCTCGGGGCTTCTGCTGGTGGCCAAGACCGAGGAGGCGCAGACATTCCTGGCCAGGCAGTTCTTCGACCACAGCATAGAACGCAAGTACCGCGCCCTGGTGTGGGGCGGTTTCGACGAGGAGGAAGGCACCGTTACCGGCAATATAGGCCGCAGTGTGCAGGACCGCAAGGTAATGGCGGTCTTTCCCGAGGGCGACAAGGGCAAGCCCGCCGTTACGCACTACCGCGTGGTGGAACGTTTCGGCTACGTCACCTTGGTGGAATGCGTGCTGGAAACGGGGCGTACCCATCAGATACGCTGCCACATGCGCTATATCAAGCATCCGCTTTTCAGCGACACCACCTACGGGGGCGACCGCATCCTGAAGGGCACCACCTTTACCAAATACAGGCAGTTCGTGGAGAATTGCTTTAATATCCTGCCCCGGCAGGCGCTGCACGCGGCCACCATCGGCTTTGTGCATCCCACCACGCGCAAGATGATCCGCTTCGAATCGGAAATGCCTTCCGACATGCAGGCCGTGTTAGAGAAATGGCGCACCTACAGCCAGAGCCGGCAGATGGAAGAACCCGAAGAGGAGCTTACGCCCAAAGAAATGCGGGAGCGCGAGAAACTGATGAACCTTAAGAAATAACCACGCTAATCGTTTTGAATCATGATGGCTTGTCAAGACAGGAATATATCGGTAGAGGGCAGGAATGTGCATTACACCTTCCGGCAGGGCACCATGGGAAAATCGAAGCCGGTTCTGCTGCTGCACGGCTTTACCGAAGCCGTTTTCGTGTGGGAGGAACTGGCCGCCTTTTTGTGTGAACGCGGTTACGACGTGCTTTGCCTCGATATGGCGGGGCACGGCAAGACGGATATGTTCGGGGATGTGCACGGCATGGATCTGCAGGCGGGCATCGCCAAGCGGGTGCTGGAAGCCGAGAACATCGCGCAGGCTGTGGTGATAGGCCATTCCATGGGAGGATACGTGGCGGCGGCTTTCGGCTGCCTCTATCCGCAGATGGTAAAGGGCATCGGCTTCTTTCATTCCCATCCCGGCCCCGACAGCCCGCAGGCCGCCGAAAACCGCCGCCGCTCGCTGGAGCTGTTGCGTGCCGGCAGGATCAGTTTCGTTACCGACACCATGCACACGCTCTTCGCGCCGGGTACGGAAGAACAGTATGCGGAACAGATCGGCTTCCTGCGCGAGAACGCCAAGAAGATGGGGGCGCAGGCCATCGCCGCGGCCCAGGCCGGCATGCTGGAACGCGAGAGCCGGCTGTCGGTATATGAACTGGATGTTCCGTTCCTGTTCATCATCGGTACGCAGGACGAGCGCATGGACAAGGCCAAGCTTATGGCGCAGACCCTGCTGCCCAAGGAAGCCTGCGTGCAGCTGCTTCCGGTGGGGCATATGGGCATGTACGAACGTCCGCACCAGACCATGCGGTTCGTGGCCGGATACCTGGATACGGTGGTTTGGTAACCGCCATTCCTGCAATTTTAGTAAGTTTGTAGGCTCTACGCCGATGTAGGGTCAAGAGTTTAAGGAAAAGATAAAAAAGATACTACCATGTTGAGCGCGAAAAAGCTGAACAATATGTACTGCCTCCTAAAGAAAGAGGTGGTTCCCGCCCTGGGCTGCACCGAACCCATCGCGGTGGCGCTGGCCGTTGCCAAGGCCGCCGAGACCCTGCGGCAGGTAACGGGCAAGAAAGACTTGCTCCCCGAAAAGATCAAGATCGTGACCAGCCTGAATATCTACAAGAACGGCATGGGTGTGGGCATCCCCGGCACCGATATGACGGGATTGTACATCGCCTCGGCCTTGGGTGCCATCGTCGGCGATTCCCAAAAGGAATTGGAAGTGCTCTCGGGCGTGAAGCCCGCCCATGTGGAAACGGCCAAGGCCTTTGTGGAAAAGGGCGGGGTGGAGATCGAGGCCACGGGCAAGGTAAACAAGGTGTATGCCGAGGCCGTATGCTCGGTAAAGGGGCATCAGGCGCGCGCCGTGATCGAGGAGACGCATCAGAACATCGTGCTCGTGGAAGTCGACGGCAAGAAGGTTTTCGCCAGGAAGAAGGCCAAGGCGGGCGAACAGTGCGAAGACGAGCTGTACGACATCACGATGGACGAGATCTACGAGTTCGCCGACAAGCAGCCGTTCTCCAAGATAGAGTTCATCATCGCCGAGGGCGAATACAACAAGAAGCTTTCCGACTACGGCCTCAGGCACAAGAGCGGCATGGGCATCGGCGCCACGCTGCTCGACTGGATGAAGGAACGCAAGCTCTCGGGCACGAACTGCCTTACCGAATACGCCATGGCGTTGACCGCCGCCGCTTCCGACGCCCGTATGTCGGGCGCCCTGCTGCCGGCCATGAGCAATTCGGGCAGCGGCAACCAGGGCATCACGGCCATGGTTCCGGTGTTCGCGGTGGCCGAGAAGACCAAGGCGAGCCGCGAGAAACTGGCGCGGGCGCTTATCCTGAGCAACCTTACCGCCATCCATATCAAGCACGGCTTCGGCCGTCTTTCGGCGGCCTGTGGCTGCGTGGTGGCCTCCACCGGCGCGGCCTGCGGGGTCTGCTATCTGGTGGGTGGTAGTTGCGAGCAGGTTAAATACGCCATCAAGAACATGATCGGCAACCTTACCGGCATGGTGTGCGACGGCGCCAAGTTGGGCTGCGCCCTCAAGGTGGCCTCAGGCACCAGCGCGGCCATGCAGGCGGCCATCCTGGCGCGGAGGGATGTGTTCGTGCCGGGTACCAACGGCATTATCGAAGACGATGTGGAACGCACCATCCGCAACATAGGCCGTATCGCTTCCGATGCTATGAACGAGGCCGATCCCGTGATTCTCGATATCATGACCCACAAGCCGGCGGCCAAAAAGAAGGCTTGCGTGAAAACTTCGGCTAAGAAGAGTGTCGCCGCAGCCAAGGCATCCGCTAAAAAGACAAGCAAGAATAAAACCAAAAAATAAAACGGATATGACAAGTTACAAGGAATTGGGGTTGGTGAACTCCCGCGAACTTTTCCGCAAGGCGATGGAGGGCAGATATGCCATTCCCGCCTTCAACTTTAACAATATGGAGCAGCTGCAGGCCATCGTGCAGGCCTGCGTGGAAACCAAGTCGCCGGTAATCCTGCAGGTGTCCAAGGGTGCGCGTCAGTACGCCAACCAGACCATGTTGCGCTATATGGCGCAGGGTGCGGTGGAATACGCCAAGGAATTGGGCGTGAACGTGCCCATCGTGCTGCATCTGGATCACGGCGACAGCTTCGAGCTCTGCCGCGACTGCATCGAGACCGGTTTCTCGTCGGTGATGATCGACGGCTCGCACCTGCCCTATGAGGAAAACATAGCCCTTACCAAGAAGGTGGTGGAATACGCGCACCAGTACGATGTTACGGTAGAGGGCGAGTTGGGCGTTCTGGCTGGTATCGAGGATGAGGTGCAGGCCGAGCACCACACCTACACGCGCCCCGAAGAAGTGGAAGATTTCCTGAAGCATACGGGCGTGGATTCGCTGGCCATTTCCATCGGAACCTCGCACGGGGCCAACAAGTTCAAGCCCGAACAGTGCACGCGCAACGCCGACGGGGTGTTGGTTCCGCCTCCCTTGCGTTTCGACATCCTCGAAGAAGTGGAGAAACGCATTCCCGGTTTCCCCATCGTGCTGCACGGTTCCAGCAGCGTGCCGCAGAACCTGGTGGCGGTCATCAACCGCTACGGCGGCGATCTGAAAGACGCCATCGGCATTCCCGAAGACCAGTTGCGTAAGGCGGCCTCTTCGGCGGTGTGCAAGATCAATATCGACAGCGACGGCCGTATCGCCATGACCGCCGCCGTACGCGAGGTGCTGGTGAACAAGCCTTCCGAGTTCGACCCCCGCAAATACCTCGGCCCTGCCCGCGACAGCCTCAAGCAACTCTACATGCACAAGATCGTGAACGTGCTGGGCAGCGACAACAGGATATAGTGGATATTGCCGCGTTCGCCGCGTAATCGGATAAAGCGCCGTGCTTGACTGCACGGCGCTTTTTTTTGTGCCGCCAATGGGATGAAATACAAGATATATCTTGCAGATTTTACATAATTTTAAAAATGCAAAATATACTTTGCATTTTCTTGTATCTGTAAAAAGTGTATAGATATACTTTGCATTTCTGTGAAATCTCTTGTTTTGTAAAGTATAAATTGATACTTTTGCGGAAAAGATTGGCTTATGTCTGTGATAGTCCGTTCTTCTTATCTGGAGTATATCGTCAAGCGGTTGAACCGGGGAATGATGCTTATCTTGGTGGGACAGCGCCGGGTAGGCAAGAGCTATATGTTGCAGCAACTTCAATCTTGGCTAAAGAAGAACGCCGCCGGCTCCAAGGTCCTTTATATCGACAAGGAATTGCAGGAATTCCGGAGTATCCGAACCTCCGACGACTTGTACGACTATGTAATAAAGAAACTGCCGGCCAAGGGTAAGAATTATCTGTTGATTGATGAGGTGCAGGATATAGATTCTTACGAAAACGCATTGCGGAGCCTGCATGCCGAAAAACGCTGCCAGATCGTGGCCACTGGCAGCAACGCCTATGTGTTTTCCACTGAATTGAGTACGCGGCTTTCGGGGCGATATATCGAGATTCCCATCCACAGCCTGTCGTATCGGGAATTCCTCACCTTTCATCAGTTGGAAAACAACGACAAGAGCCTCCTTTCCTATCTTAAGGTGGGCGGCATGCCTGGTTTACGGCATTTCGACCTTAAGGACGAAGATCAGATAAGAGACTATCTTCAAGGGGTTTACAATACGGTGATGATGCGCGATGTGGTAACCCGTGAGGAAGTGCGGAATGTGTCGTTTCTGGAAAACCTTTCCAAGTTTATCGCCGAGAACACGGGCAAGCTTATTTCGATGCGCAATATCGCCAACACGATGAAATCGCACGGGGAGAAGATTACCGATATGCTTACCTCGGCCTATATCCGGCATTTGTGCGGCGCGTTCATCATCTCGGCGGTGCCCCGCTACGATATTCATGGAAAGCGGCTTTTTGAGCAGAACTACAAATATTATTTCGCCGACCACGGGCTGCGTAACCTTCTTTGCGGTTTCAATATCCGTGGAGGTATTGAGAAGATAATCGAGAATGTGGTCTGGAACTATTTGTCGGAACAGGGTTTTAGGGTAACGGTGGGTATTCTCCGCAGTGCCGAAATCGATTTTGTGGCGACCCGTGGCGATGAGACCGTCTATGTTCAGGCAACGTATCTGCTCGGTTCGCAGGAAACCATTCAACGGGAATTCGGACATTTGGCGGCCATCAAGGATAATTATGCCAAATATGTGGTTTCGATGGATCCTGTAAGCGGCGAGTTGCCCGAATATCCGGGCATCCGCCACGTGCATCTGCGGGACTTCCTGACAACGGATCTCTAAGGTTCTCTGGTAAATTCACAAAAAAGGCTTCCATGCGGAAGCCTTTTTTTGTCTGTGTAAACGCCTACAGTTCCAGGTCGCCGTTTACGATTTCTTCCCAGGGCAGGCCGTTGGGGCCGAGTTCTTTGAGGAAGGGATCGGGGTCGAACTGTTCCACGTTGAACACACCCGGCTGTTTCCAGAGGCCTTTGAGGTGCATCATCGCGCCCACCGTGGCGGGAACGCCCGTGGTGTAGCTTACGCCCTGGGTGCCGGTTTCCTTGTAGGCCACCTCGTGGCTGCAGTTGTTGAAGATGTAGTAGGTCTTTTCCTTGCCGTCCTTGATACCGCGGATACGGCAGCCGATCGACGTCCAGCCCGTGTAGTTGGCGCCCAGGTCGCCGGGGTTGGGCAGCACGGCCTTCAGGAACTGGATGGGCACGATCTTGTGGCCTTCGTAGTCGATGGGGTCGATGCGGTCCATGCCGATGTTCTGGATCACGCGCAGGTGGGTCAGGTATTCCTGGCCGAAGGTCATCCAGAAGCGGGCGCGTTTCAGGGTAGGGTAGTGCTTTACCAGCGATTCCAGTTCCTCGTGATACATCAGGTAGGATTCCTTGGCGCCCACACGCGGATAGTTGAGTGCCTTGTGAACGCTCAGCGGGTCGGTTTCGTGCCAGGCTCCGTTTTCCCAGTATTTGCCGCGCTGGGTAATCTCGCGGATATTGATCTCGGGGTTGAAGTTGGTGGCGAAAGCCTTGCCGTGGTTGCCGGCGTTGCAGTCCACGATGTCCAAGTATTGGATTTCGTCGAAGTGATGCTTGGCGGCGTAGGCGGTGAAGATGCTGGTTACGCCCGGGTCGAAGCCGCAGCCGAGGATGGCGGTGAGGCCGGCTTCCTTAAAGCGGTCGTGGTAGGCCCATTGCCAGCTGTACTGGTATTTGGCCTCGTCCAGCGGCTCGTAGTTGGCCGTGTCCATATAGTTGACGCCCGCGGCCAGACAGGCATCCATGATGTGCAGATCCTGATAGGGAAGGGCCACGTTGATGACCAGTTCGGGCTTGAATTTCTCCATCAGGGCGGTGAGTTCGGGCACGTTGTCGGCATCCACCCGCGCCGTTTGCCACTGCGCTTTCTTCAAGCCGCGCGTTTCGAGCGACTTGACGATGTTGTCGCATTTGGACTGGGTGCGCGAGGCCAACAAGACTTCCGAGAAAACCTCGGGGTGCGATGCCACCTTGTGGGCTACCACCGTAGCCACGCCGCCGGCACCGATAATCAGGACTTTGCTCATTTTTTGTCTGTATTTAAGGGTAAAACCTCCGTGCTGCCGAAAAAGGAAGCACACAGGATGCAAAGTTAATCGAATTATGGAAAAACACGACGGAACGGAAACACTTTTGGAAAAGCGAAGAATCAGACTGCTTCCACCTTTCCAAAATTGTTTTGTGCAATTTTGTCAATAGATCATCAAAATTGCACAAAATCGTATAGATCGCTGTAATTCAACAACTGTTCTTGGAAATTTGTTTTGTCGGAAGCTCCGGTATAGATAACGGCCTTTTGCTCGATGCGGTCGCCCAGCACTTTTTCTATGTGGTCCAGTCCCTTTGAGAATTGAGGATGATAGGTGGATGAAGACTTGATTTCCAGTGCGCGGAACGCATTGCCTTTTTGAAGAAGCAAATCCACTTCGTTGCCGTGAGAATCCCGATAGAAAGACAGATTGCTCTGTTTCGCTCTTTTAAAGCGTTGTTTCAGGGCTTCCGTTATCACGAAATTTTCGAAAATATGCCCTCTCATCTTGTCGAAACTTATATGGGAAGCGTTTTCTATACCAAGCAGATAGCAAAGCAGTCCAGTGTCGGTAAAATAGAGTTTGGGCGTCCGGGTGAGGCGTTTGCGGATATTTCCGAAAAATGGAGGCAGCATAAAGACGATATAGGAAGCCTGAAGGATGCCCAGCCATGTTTGTACGGTGTTGTGGCTGATACCCAGTTCGTTCGATAATTCCGAAGCCACGAACAGGCTTCCCGCACGCGAAGCGCACAGACGGAGAAAGGCGTGGAACTTGTCTAAATCCTTAACGGATGCGATTTGGCGGACATCGCGTTCCAGATAAGTCATGGTGTAATTGCGGTAAAAACTCGATGCCGGTTTGGCACCGCTCCAAATGGCCGGATAAGCGCCTTTCCACAAAATATCGTCTATTCCGGATTGGCTCATTTCCGTGCGGGCTTCCGGGAAAGAAAACGGAAGCAGTTCGAAAACGGCGGCTCTCCCCGCCAGCGACTGGCTTACGGATTTTAAGAGGGCAAATTGCGCGCTGCCGGTCAAGACAAATCTCCTGTCCGGGTTTTCATCTACGATGCCTTGGATATAAGAGAGTAATTCGGGCGTGCGTTGCACCTCATCGATAATCATTCCGGTTTCCCGGTTCAGGAAATTCCGGGGGTCGCGTTGTGCGCGGCTGCGTTCATCGGGATTTTCCATACTGCAATAGAAATAATCCGCAAACAGATGGCGTGCCAGCGTGGATTTACCCGATTGCCGGGGGCCGGTAATGGTGATGACCGGATAATATTCCAGGCTCTCTAAAATAGCCGGACTGATACTCCGTTCGATATATCCGCTGCGTTTCATTTCTGTGTAATTTTAATAGTTAGTATGCAAAATTACACAAAATTTTTCGATAGAATGATGGCGAAATCTGAAAAAATTAGGAGAGTTTCGGAATAAGCGTGTTATAAAGTGAATCTGCACTTTGGATAATTGGAACACCCGAAAAACGACCCATATTTACCTTGTCTTAACACTAGGTTGCCCCCGCATTTGGGACAAACTCCGCTATTAATCATTTCTTTCCTTTTCTCTATATGGGAACGGACGGCTTTTGTATACTCTCGATGCCCTCCTTCTACTATTGGCAAACTGTTTAACCGTTCTTTAAACCTTTCCACTATATCAGGAGTAATCTTCTCTTGTGAATGAAGGCGAATCAGAGGCAGGATACCGAACCAATCCACCACATTTACGCTCGGTGCAGTAACTTTAAAGGATGCTTGCGGCGAAAATGCCACAATAGAAATAAAAGGCAGAGGCTTGGAAGAGTCAAAAACCTCTCTTAATGCCCGGATATGTCCTGCATTCTGTTTGACTGGATTGTAAAAGCGGTATTTGTGTCCATAAATATTCTGTGTCCAGTATTCCGAGTTTTCGTGGCCGAAAATCCAACCCTTGTAGTTTTTCGTTTCGATAACAAATATAGCGAATCTTGATACTACAACATGGTCGATTTGCGAACTTCTTCCATTACGAAATTTTACAATGAGGTCGTTAAAGACAAAATAATCCTCTTTCGGCAATTGCCTAAGAATGGCCGCCACCCTCCTTTCGCCCACCTTCCCTTTGCTCCAAACAAGAGTTCTGCATTTAAAGGTATGGACAACAACAAGGCTGATAACAAGAATAAGAACAAGTATCAAAGCCATACCATAACGATTAATATCCGATTTGCAAAACCATTCGGCCCTTTTCCTCGGTATCCCATTGAACCTGCCACGTTCTTCCTTTTACTTTATCCAGCATAATGAAATTATACATATTTTGCGTAGGGTATAACTCAAATCTCCCTGGCTTCCTTTCCTCACCATATCCCACACGAATATCGGAACTCAACGTGGTTTCAAACCGATACCGTGAGCCTTCCACCGAATATTGAACCAGATAAATGCACCCTGTTCGGGTATCCAATTTCAAGAATATATACATATTTTTCGTGGGATATAGTTTGTAATTTTCCGGACAATCCATATCGTCTTTCATATCTCTGAATGCATCCCAAATCTTCTCATCCGCTGGTCGGCGCTCTTTAATTAACCGCTTTTCTTCTTCGACCATATTCCCAATCTTTTTACGCTCTTCAAAGACTCTGTCAATCACATTCCTCATGGCAGAGTCTTCTGCTTTTGTCATGGTAGTATCGGCATAATATACGTGCAACAGACTATCAATAAGTATATCTACTTTGTCATATTCCCTGTTCAAGGAGTCCAAGCGAACACTATTTTGTGAATATCCGTAGAAAGACACTGTCAATAACAAAGCCACAAGAACAATCTTTTTCATGAAGTTGTGAATCAGCGGTTAATAAATAGGCCAAATTTACGCATTCCTTACAAATGACAGTCGATTGAAAGTGAGGTTACAGAAAACGTTTACTAAAATCTTGCCGATATCGGCAAGATATATTACTTTTACGGGTGAATTTTAGCGGAGACTTGCCGATAGATGGATTATATTTCAGTACAGGCGTGGGCGGAAACGCATGGTGTTTCGGCGCGGACGGCGCGTAATTATTGCGCGCAGGGTAATATTGACGGGGCTTATTTGGTGGGCAAGACCTGGAATATCCCTGCCGGTGCCGGATTGCCGGAGCGCAAGAGAAAGGTTACGGTATCGCCTTTGCTGCAAGCCCTGCGGGAACAACAGGCAAGTCGGCTTAAAGGTGGCATCTATCATCGTGTACAAGTGGATCTTACCTACAATTCCAATCATATCGAGGGCAGCCGCCTGACCCACGACCAGACACGCTACATCTTTGAAACCAATACCGTAGTGCTTTCCGACCAGGCGGTAAATGTGGACGATATCATCGAAACCACCAACCATTTCCGAGCCATCGACCATATCATCACCCATACCGGGGAACGGCTCACCGAAGCCTATATCAAACAGCTGCACCGTATTCTGAAATCCGGTACCTCGGATGAACGCAAGGAATGGTTCCGGGTGGGCGATTACAAGAAACTGCCCAACGAGGTGGGCGGCCACGATACGGCGCTTCAGGAAAACGTGCATCGGGAAATGAAATCGCTCTTGCAGGCGTATCATGCTAAAAAGCGACCAAGCCTCGAGGACATCATCGACTTTCATTACCGTTTCGAGGCTATACATCCCTTTCAGGACGGCAACGGAAGGGTGGGTAGGCTCATTATGTTTCGCGAATGCCTCCGTTGGGATTATGTGCCGTTCGTTATTACGGATGAATTGAAAATGTTTTATTACAGGGGATTGCAGAACTGGCCGAGGATTAAGGGCTATCTGATGGACACTTGCCTTACGGCGCAGGATCAGTTCAAGACGCTGCTCGACAAATTCCGGATAAAATACACGTCTTAGCCTTTTCGGCTTGGCTCTGCTCTCGGCTTATTCGTATCTTGGGCTTCGCCGAAGATACTCCGCCTCGGCAAAGCCCATCCAAAAGTGAACTTTCGGCTTGGCTCTGCTCTCGGCTTATTCGTATCTTTGCAGTTTAACAAGAAAGGAGAGAAGAGATGAGAATTTTGGTTGTGAATGACGACGGTATCTTTGCGCCGGGCATCAAGCATCTGGCTTCGGTGGCGGCCAAGTTCGGCGAAGTGGTCGTGGTGGCGCCCGACAGCCCGCGTTCGGGGCAGTCGCACGCGGTTACCTTGGTTACGCCCCTGCGCCTCAACGAAACGGGACAGGAAGGCAATATACGCTATTTCAGCTGCAGCGGCACCCCGGCCGACTGCGTTAAACTGGCCATCAAGGTGGTTTACGAAGGACAACTCCCCGACTATATCTTTTCGGGTATCAATCATGGCAGCAACGCTTCGTCGAATGCCGTGTATTCGGGCACGGTGGCCGGCATGATGGAAGCCGCCCTTACCGGTGTTCCTTCGGTGGCGTTCTCGCTTACCAGCCATTCGCTCAAGGCCGATTTCGCGCCTTTCCTGCCCTATGTGGAAAAAATCATGAAAGCCTGCATCGAATCGGGACGCAGGGATATCTGCTGGAACGTGAACTGCCCCGATATTCCGGCACTGAAAGGCATCAAGGTGTGCCGTCAGGCCAAGGCCTACTGGGATGAGGACGCGGTGGAGCGCACCGACCCCTCGCACCGCAAATACTACTGGCTGATGGGCGATTTCGTGAACAAGGACAACGGAAAAGACCACGACCTGTTTTATCTCGACGAGGGTTATATCTCCCTCACGCCCTTCCACTTCGACTGGACCGACTATCCCGAACTGGAAAAACTGCAGAAAAGCGGCCTGTTCTAAAAAAGCCGGGTTGATTGCAAATCCAAGGGCGCACGGTGTCGTGTGCCCTTTTTAGTCTATGGAGGATTCCTCGATAAGGTGTTTGAGTTCGGTGAGGGCTTGGGTTTCGGGAACGTTCAGTTTTACGGCCACGCCCTGTCTGTAGAGGTTCACCTTGCCGCCCCCGCAGCCGATGTAGCCGAAGTCGGCGCCCGCCATCTCGCCGGGGCCGTTCACCACGCAGCCCATTACGGCGATGGTAAGGTTGGGGTGGTTCGGAAACATTTCCTTTACCTGCGCCAGGGCTTTCTGAATGTCGTATTTGGTGCGGCCGCAAGAAGGGCAGGCGATAAAGCGGGTTTTATGAAACCTGATTCCCGCCGCCTGCAAGATGTCGTTGAGCAAGGCTTTGCCCGCCGCCGCGTCGGGGGCATCGATGGCGAAGCCTTCTTTTTCTCCCTGTAGCATGAGCCGCCCCAAGCGGATGGCCGCCTGGATCTTTTCTTCTTCAGGAAGCGGGTCGCCCGCCAATTCCAAATGCTTTTCGGCCAATTCGGCTTGGGACAATTGCTGTAATTTCTCGGCGGCCTTCACGATGCGTTGCGCCACCGGAATCTCGTTTTCGGGCGCTTCGGTAAGCGATACCCGTATGGTGTTGCCGATACCGTCGGCCAGCAGGCTGCCGATGCCGATGGCCGACAGCAGACGCGCGTCCTGTCCGTCTCCGGCTTCGGTAACGCCCAGGTGCAGCGGGTAAACGAGGCCGTTTTGTTTCATGCGGGCGGCGAACATCCGCACCGCCTCGTCCATCACCTTTACGCGGCTCGATTTCATCGACACCACGATTTGGTCGAAGCCTAAGGTATGGCAGATCTCGGTGAATTCCACCGCGCTTTCCACCATGGCCAGGGGCGTGTTGCCGTACAGCCCCACCATGCGTTCCGAGAGCGAGCCTTGGTTCACCCCGATGCGGATGGCCGTGCCGTGCTTCTTGCAGACCTCCAGCAAGGGGGCGATACGCTCGCCGATACGCTGGCGTTCGGCCTGCTGTTCGGCTTGCGTGAAATCGGTCTTGCCCGTTTTCCGGTCGCAGTAATTGCCGGGATTGATGCGCACTTTCTCCACGATCTGCGCCGCCACGATTGCCGCTTCAGGCAGAAAATGAATGTCGGCGCAGAGAGGGGCGTTGTAGCCTTTCTGCACCAGGCGGTTTTTGATGTTTTCCAAGTTGCGCGCTTCCTTGAGGCCGGGCGCGGTAATGCGCACCAGTTGGCATCCGAGGTCGAACATACGCTGGCTTTGCGCCACGGTGGCCTCGGTATCCATGGTGTCGGTGTTGGTCATCGACTGGATCACCACCGGGTTTTCGCCCCCCATCAGGAGGTTGCCAACCCGCACCGTTTTCGAAAGAAGCGAGAAATGCATGGCCGTAACGCTTAGGCGAGAAGTTTCTTGACGATGTCCGAGATTACCTTGCCGTCGGCCTTGCCTGCCAATGCCTTGGAGGCCGCGCCCATCACCTTGCCCATGTCCTTCATCGAGGAGGCACCCGTCTGTTCCATGATTTTCCTTACTTCGGCCTCGATTTCTTCGGCGCTCAGCTGTTTGGGCAGGTAGGCTTCGATAAAGCCGGCTTCGGCCAGTTCGTTTTCGGCCAGGTCGGCGCGGTTCTGTTCGGTAAAGATGGCCGCCGATTCCTTGCGCTGCTTCACCATTTTCTGCAGGATCTTCACGGCCGTTTCGTCCGTAAGTTCCCCGTTGGCGTTCTTGGAGGTCTTGGCTTCCAGGAATTCCTTCTTTACACCGCGCAGGGCGGCCAATCTAACGGTTTCGTGCGCCAGCATGGCGGCTTTGATGTCGGTGTTGATCTGTTCAAACAAGTCCATGGCAATAATTGGTATTTACGGCTTCCAGAAAGCCCCCGTCTGCTTCGTTACTGCCTTGCAAAGATTCGGTTACTTACAAGAGTAAACTCCCTCAACTTTGCAAGGCAAAGCCTCGCATCCGGGCACTTTCTGAAAGTTTTTATTGTTTTAAACTCAATAGCACCCGCAAGAGTGCAAAAATCATTCGGTACAAAAAAAGCGTTGACATCCATCAACGCTTCCCTGAGGTCTCAAGCAGATTCGAACTGCTGTACACGGTTTTGCAGACCGTTGCCTAACCACTCGGCCATGAGACCCTGTCTCTAAAAGAGAGGCAAAAGTACCCAAATTTTTTAAATTGGCAAAAAAAATCTACCTTTGCAGCCCTTGTGCAGGCGAGAGCCTGTATGGGGGAATAAACAAATTATTAACACTTTTTAGAAAGGAAGAGGTATTTAGTATGATTATTGTTCCTGTAAAAGAAGGCGAAAACATTGAACGCTCGCTTAAAAAACTCAAGAGAAAGTTTGAAAAGACGGGTGTTGTAAGGGAATTGAGAAACCGTCAAAAGTTTACCAAACCCTCGGTCGTAGCTCGGGAACGCAGACTAAAGGCCATTTACATCCAGCAGTTGCAGACGAAAGCCGAAAACAGCGCGATGTAAGAAAGAGGCGGAGCAACTGGCTCCGCTTTTTTTTTGCCGGAGATTCCCGGCGCAATAAATTCGCTCGAAAACGATGAAGCCGCTCCTCTTTATAGAAACCTACGGATGCCAGATGAATTTCGCCGATTCCGAAATCCTGGCCTCCATCTTGAAGGATCAATACGATACCACCGCCGACTATGCACAGGCCGACCTTATTCTGGTGAACACCTGCTCGATCCGCGACCATGCCGAACAGAGGGTGCTGAACCGCCTCAAGGAATTTGCCTCGCTCAAGAAGAAACGTCCCGGCATGAAGGTGGGGCTGGTGGGCTGTATGGCCGAACGGCTCAAGGAAGAACTGCTGCATTCGGACCTGAACATCGACCTGGTGGTGGGTCCCGACGCCTACCGCAACCTGCCTAATCTGCTCGAGGAAGTGCATGCGGGGCAGAAAGGCATCGATGTGCTGCTTTCCACCGAAGAAACCTACCACGACATAGAACCGGTGCGTTTGGGTTCCAACAAGGTGTCGGCCTTTATCTCGATTATGCGCGGATGTCAGAATTTCTGCGCTTATTGCGTGGTTCCCTATACGCGCGGCAAGGAACGCAGCCGCGATGCGACCACCATCGTTTCCGAAGCAAGAAAACTCTTTGAACAGGGCTATAGGGAAGTTACCCTGTTGGGGCAGAACGTGAATTCCTATCGTGCCGACGGGTTGGATTTCGCGGGCCTGATGGCCAAGGTGGCCGAGATAGACCCGGCCTTGCGCGTGCGTTTTTCCACCTCCCATCCCAAAGACCTTTCCGACAGCCTTATCGACGTGATGGCGGCCTATCCCAATATCTGCAAGAACATCCACCTGCCGGTGCAGTCGGGCAGTTCGGCCATGCTGGCCAGGATGAAGCGCAAGTACGACCGGGAGTGGTATCTCGAAAGGGTGTCCGCCCTGCGCGCCAAGGTGCCCGATTGCGGCATCAGCACCGACATAATCGCCGGTTTCTGCGGCGAGACGGAACAGGACCACGGGCAGACGTTGAGCCTGATGCGCGAGGTGGGCTACGATTTCGCCTTTATGTTCAAGTATTCCGACCGCCCCGGTACCTTCGCCCATAAGAATTACGCGGATGACGTGCCCGAAGAAGTGAAGCTGCGCCGCCTCAACCAGATCATCGACCTGCAGCAGCAACTCTCGCACGAGAGCAACCGCCGCGACGTAGGCAAGCGGTTCGAACTTCTGGTAGAGGGCAGGTCGAAGAAGAATGAGTCCCAATATTTTGGCCGGAACTCGCAGAACAAGGTGGTCGTGTTCGACAATCCCTTGCTGCCCGACGGAGAATTCAAGGTGAAGGTGGGCGATTATGTAAGTGCCGATGTAAGCGGTTGCACCGCCGCCACGCTCTTGGGAAAATTGGCGGAATAGCTTAGTTGACCACGATCAGTTTTAGGTCTTTGTGCACCGTGCCCCCCTGGGCATCCACCGCCTTGATGTAGCATACGTACACCCCGGCCTGCACGCGCTTGCCGCCGTTGCCGCACAGGTTCCAGCGCAAGGGCCCCACCGTGTAGCCCGAAAGGTCGTTCATCGTGTAGTTGAATTCCGCCACACGCGCCCCCTGCAGGCTGAAGATACTCAGCGTGCAGCGTTCTATGCCGCCGTTCTTGCTGTTGTGGTTGAAGTAGAAATCCACGTATCCGTCCCGTGCCGGGTTGGGCACCACCTTGAAGTTGAAGATCTTGAGCTTGTCGGAAGCGTTTACATTGAATGTAATGGTCCGGGTGGTGGAGATATTGTTGATGTTCCAGACCTTTAGCTGGGCCGTGTGTTTGCCGGGCCTGAGTTCCAAGGGGTAGGTGAGCGTTCCGCTCTTGTAGCTGCCCGTGCTGTAGCGGAATTGGTTGTTCACCACGATGGAGTTCTTGTAGTCGCCGTCGATAACCAAGGTCATGTCGTGCCCTATGCCGGCGCCGGTGGTGTTGATGCCGTATTCGTCGCTTATCTCGGCGTACAGCGAGGGGGCTGCACCCACCGTGCCGCCGCTGAAGGTGTTCTTGTTGATGTACAGGTCAACCACGGGTGCCGTGGTGTCGATGACCGCGTTTGGATTCATGCCGCCCACCACAATGCCGTCGAAGCTGCCGTTGGCGTCGGTTTCGTCGTTATAGGCGTAATAACTGATGCGACCGTTGCCGTAGTTGTACTGAATGTCTTTGGGCACGATAAAGCTGAAGCTGAAGTATCCGTCCTTGACCTCCGTCTCGCCCTGAAAGATAATGCTGCTCTGGTCGGTGTAGGAAACAACTTTGTTATACGCGTTCTCTCTGGCATTATAAAGCCCTAAGGTTTGCTTTGTGATTGGTTTGTCATAAAACTTTACGGATAACTTTCCATTGAAGTTGTTTAACGGATCTCCGTTCCTACTAATAATCCGTCCTTCGATGGAGATGGGAGAAAGTGCTTTTAAGGTGTCTATCCCGGAGGCGTCGGCCGGTTTTCCGTTTACGTGCAGGGTCTGGACTTCGTTTTTGGGAAGCGCCGCCTTGAGGCCGGGATCGCCCAACAATACGAATTTATACAGAGCTCTATCGGTGGATGTGGTTTTGGCATAGAGGAAAGCTTCCCCGATTGTATTTATTTTTCCATTGGTACGGCTGATGAAAGTTTCGGCAAAACGCTTCTGTATATCTTCGATATCTCCGGTATTGGCTTGACGGGTGGAAGCAATGGTGGCAATGGCTCCAGCGTGAGCCTTGAGTACGGAGCGTTCCGCCCCTGAAAGTTTTTCTATTTGGTCGAAATAGGCAAAGGTACATGAACTGGCAAAGATAACGGGATAGGTGAAACTTTTTTTCCAATTGTCAATCAAAGTGTTGGTTATTATCTTTTCATCCGACCATGCATCCCATCCGCTATGCCCCAGGTATCCTAAAAACAAACATCCGTCCTCCACAAAACTCTTGATGGCGTTTTCCAAGGCGGGAATACGAGCGGTGGTAGAAGACGAGAGTCTTTCATAATTGTCCGAATATAATTTATTTACGTGTAGAGATGGGAGGTTCTTCTGGATATAGTTGCCTTGTATGATCTCGTTTTCCATAGACTGCTCAAAATCGTCGTCGGTAACAAACACGATTTCGTTTCTCCAATTCCCGAAATTGCCCGAAAGATCGGGTTGGGTGGGATCTGATAGATAATGCGGATTGGAGTAGATGTCTATTTTTTCCAATACATCGTTTGCCTCTTGTTCGGTATGTACGGGTAAACGTCCGATGGCCACTTGTAACCTACCTATACTGCTGATGCCGTTTGGGTTCATGCCCGCCCCATCGGCCAAATAACCGAAGGCGTCTTCCAGCGGGTCGTTCTGTTCTGCCGATTTTGAAGTGGTTTGCATGGTGGGTACAAAATCGGTGCGAGATCCCATGATATTCTTGTAGTCGTATGATGCGGCTCCGAAGAGTAGTAGATATAGAGGTTTGTGTGTCGAATCTGAACGGATATACAGATGCCGTAAGAACATACGTATGGCCGATGGATCCTTGCTGCCCGAAGAAAATTCGTTATACACTTGTTCGGTGGTGGCGACGCAAGTGGTGTAACCGTCGCGTTCCCTATGCAGGCGAGCCACTTCCCGTGCTTGTTCGAGAAATAGGGGGTGAGTAACGACCACATAGTCGATGTTCTGTAATTGGTGCAGGTTTTGCCCCGGTATAATTTCTTTGAAATCAGGAGATGGGCAGCGGTCAATGCTGAATGCCACATATTCGTGCAGCGTATTGTCGGGTTCGGTGCCGAATTCCAGGCGACCGTTGCTCGAATGAGGTGAAATGGCCGTAATGTGATATACATCGGAAACATCCCAAATCAGCGTGTTGGCTGCGGCTTCTACGCTAAAGAGCACTTCTTCCAGTATGGCTTGGGTATGACGGAAAAACAAGGCTGTCCCGTTGAGTCGCAATTGGCGTGGATAAACCAACGACAGGTAATCCAGGTAGCCATTGTTGGTGCTCCCTGTTTTTGAAAAGGAAATATTTGCTGTGCTGGTTCCGGAAACCACTTGAACATTGCCTTTTGTAGCGGCTGCACTATAGTCTGCTCCTCCCGAATGATAAAGATTCAGTGTTGTTTGATTCAGTCGAATCTGGAAAGATGCGGTTCCATCTACACTTTGTGCACCGGTGGCGGCATAAAGGATTCCGTTCTGCCCTGATACGGGATCGGGGGTGGCAAGGTTTATGCTTCGGCTATTTCCCGAAAAGGTAAAGCTTTCGCCAAACCAATCTAATCCACCGCTGCAAAGGTTCGTCCAATCGTTTTCGTGATGAATGTGTTCGTTAAACCAGGTGATGCGGTTGCCTGAGGATGTTGTTGGGGAAGCTGTACTTACCCGGTGTTCCCATTCGGCGTTCAAGCTTACAAAATAGAAAGAAGTGTCGCAAAAATGATGACGTACGAATGCAAACTCTTGGTTTTGTATGTTGTAGACCCAACGGTGAGGGGATTGACCGTAAAAAAGAAAATAATCGCCTGGACCGAATGAACCGTCGCCGCCATCGTGCATATCGACGGGGAGCGGGCTCAAATCGTCGTAGATGCCGGCAATGTTAAAGAACGGCAACATGCCCGCCGCATTGCCGTAAAGGGCTATTTTTTCAGAAGCGATGGATTGGGAAATAAAACCCTGACGCACCAAATCTTCGTAACCGATCCTATAGACGGCATCCTGGGTTACGGCCACCTTGAGCGTTTGTCCGGCAGCCAGAACCGAATAGCTTTTCCGCATGGAGGGCTCGGGATAAGTTTGCGCCTGAATCGTTCCTATGCAGAATATCAACGAAATAAATAAAGCCAAAAAGTGTTTCATCGGGCAATGGCCTTGCTTTGAACATAGACCAAAACCAAAGATACATAAATTTTGCGGGACAGAAAAACAAAGAGGCCGGGGACGTATTTCCCCGACCTCTTGGCCTGTGTCTCGGTTGACGGTTGTTTACAGCAGTACCTTTACTACCTTGGATCCGCGTTCGGTGCTTACCCGAACGATGGCAACGCCCTTTTGCGGTATCGGCATGGTAAAGTATTTGCCTGCATTTATATTTAAATCGGCCATACGGATGCCTTGTATGGAAAATACTTCAATATGTTTGATGTTATGCGAAGCACGAACGGACATAAGGCCGTTGGAGGAGGAAACTGTAACATCAATAAAATCTTCGGCATTCTTTTCAATGGCAACCTTATCGGCGGATACCAGAACATTGTCGATGGCCAGGAAGTTCGACATGGTGGCGGTGTAGTGGAAACGCAGATAGAGCGTTTTTGCCGTGTCGACGGTGGCTTTAATCGCTTCGTCTGCTCCGATACAGTGGTTTGCCCGTTGGATGTGGAAATCTCCGTCATCGCCGGGAATGAACCCGTTTTCCTTATCAAGCATTTCCAAAATATACCATTCTTCACCGTCTACAGACCATTCCGTTCCAGCTTTGAAACTGCCGCCGGTGGCATAACTATAGTGGAACGAGAGGGTGATGTCTCCACGGTTTTGCACCGATGATAAATCGATAGGAGGCAGTTCAAGGGAGGCATCGCGGGTGTACCCTTTGGCATCGAGACAGTCGATGGCTGCGTAACAGCCGGCAAAATCATCACCTTTAACGCCTAAGCGGCTCCGGTCGTCGAAGTACCAACCGTATCTGTCGGGCGTACGGATACTGTGGTTTACCACTTGCCAGTTGGCGGGGCAGAACGTGGTGTTGAAGTTCT
This sequence comes from Bacteroides sp., assembly GCA_023662825.1. Lineage (GTDB taxonomy): Bacteria > Bacteroidota > Bacteroidia > Bacteroidales > P3 > Pullibacteroides. The sequence goes on along the minus strand of JAMPIH010000001.1, from coordinate 44,965 downwards.
GGGCGTAGGGCAGGCTTACACGTACTTTTTCTCCCACTTGTTGCGATACGCTGGCGCGAACCGATTCCACATTGTCCTCGTAAACGGCAATCACCGTGTATTGGTACAGTCCATCGGCCACAGCAGCATCGCGATAAGTAAGATCCTTTATACCGTCGGCCACTTTTTCATCACCCCGGTAAACCGTATAGGAAGCCACCTTGAATTCACTTTCGTAAGGTTCATTCCAAGTTAAAACGACATCTTTTCCGTTCTGTTCAGCCTGAAGGCCGTTAACCCCGAAGCGTACACCCAAGGCCAAATTTTGAACCACGGGCTCGGATTCGCCGTCGGGCGATTCATAGAGGGCCACGATGCTGAACTGATATACGCCGAAACAACCTGTCATACCGATGCCTTCTTGTCCGTTTTCATCCGTCTGGTCCACCGCAAACAGAATATTTCCATTATATATGGTGTAGCTTACAGGTTTGAATTTTCCTTCGGGGGCGTCCCAGGTCATGGTTACCGTGTATTTTCCGGTGGATTCCTCCAAGGTGGAAATGCAGGTAAAGTTTTCGGGAGCGGCGAAAACGAGCGAGTCAAGTTTCACTCTTACGGTTGCCGGTTCGGATTCGGTGCCGTCTTTTGTTACCGAATAGACGGCATAGGTGTGTTCGCCGGCGTTTTTCTTGCTGTTATCCACGAAGGAGATACCGCTTATATCCGTCAGTTCCTTGCCGTCCAAGGTTATTTTGTAATGGTCGATGGTGGAAAGGGGAGTGCCTTCACCGGAAACGATGCGGATATCGTCGATGGCCCAGATGGCAGCCAAGCCCGTCAGGCCTTTTTCTCCGGATTCCTCTTCCATTTGGTCTCCATAGGCCCGGAAAGCGATTTTTACCTTATCGGAAGGTAGGGCGTCGATGGTAAGACTTATGTCGTTGATGTAGAACATTTCATCTTTCATGGATCCTTTGTTGTCATCCGCCATATTCCAAATAGGTTCTTCTTGCCAGGTTGTTCCGTCATCCTTGCTTAAAAGAACTACGAAATTTCCGCTGCCTTCGCCGAACACGAATGTTTCGTTGCTTCCTTCATCTTCTTCGGAATATACGGCATTGCTCATATACGAAAATTGCAGGCTGAGTTTCTTGTTTGCCTGAGGAACAATGGTGGACGAAATAAGCCATTCATCTTGAGGCAGTCCGGCATTATCCGGCAGGATCATGGCGCTTCTTTCTCCGTTAACAGTCATTGAGGCGAACATTTCGTCTATCTCCTCATTGCCGGTAAGGGGATTTCTGAACCAGGAACGGGTAAAATCGGCATCGGCGGCGTCTTCTTCCGAGAGTTCGTATTGTTTCAGGCTCCATTGTTCCCCGAATTCCGGATTTTCGTTGTCGTCATTGTCCGCACTTTCGAAATTGTCGTTGAATAAAACGTCGGCGCTAGCCTGTCGGGCTGCCTTGATGAGCTGTACATCGTCGATGGCCCAGACGGCATACAGGCTTTGGTTTACGGTGTCGCCGTCTTCGTACTCCTTAAAGTCGCCGTAGGCGCGGAAAGCAACTTTCATCTTGTCGGTGGGATAGGCCGCCAGCGAAAGGTTCACCTCCTGCCAGCCGCCTTCGGGAGAGGCATCGTAGCGGGCATCCCAGATAGGCTCGCTCCATGATTCGCCTCCGTCGGTACTTACGATTACCGTGTAGTGGTCGGGGAAATCGGGGTTTGCTCCATCGATAAGTACTTGAGGGTCTATGAAATGATAGAATTTTAAGTAAGCGGCGCCCGGCACGGTGGGCGAAATAAGCCATTCGTCCTGGTGCATGGGATGACCTCCCTCTTCGGGGTCGGGAAAGATGGCGGCGCTCTTTTTGCCGTTATGGATCAATAAGGTATAGTCTTCCATATCCCAAAACTCGTCGGAAGGGTAGTTGAACCAGGAGCAGGCGTAGTGGGAATTGTTGGTCGTCTTAACGGTCCACCCTTGTTCAAAGGCATGGGAGTTGCTGTCGGCAGCGTTCTGTTTTTCGAAACCGCTTTCGAAAAGGATTTCCCCTTCGTCGGGATTTTCCCAATTCAGGCTTACCTGATGGCCGATCACGGTATCCACCTTCAGGTTTTTTGGCGATTCGGGTTTCTGGGCCGCGAGGCTTCCGCACAGAAGCAGCGCCGAAAGCGTCAGGCTGCTTAAGGATTTTAATAAATGATACGTTTTCATGTTTTTAACTTGTATTAGTGAATACTTGTTCTCAGGAGTTACAAATTTAAACGCCATTTGTATGTATCTCCAATCTTTAGGGGTGGCAATTGTTTTAAATTCGCGAAATCGAAACAATTTAGCTGCTATTGCGTACATTTGTTTTTGAAATGGAATGCCGGTAGGTTTATGCTAAAACGTTTATTGTCTGTTGCTTTTTTGTTTTTTGCGGCTTGCGGGTTGTTTTTCGTGGGCGGGCATCTGGAGTCTTCCGATTTCGAAAAACTGTCTAGGTACGCATCCCGCGAACTCTATGAACGAGGGGAAGAGGCTTATAAACAAGGCGATCACGAAAAGGCTGCACAGCTTTTTATGGTGCTTTGCTCCCGCTACGACGAGGCCGACGGCCGGGATCTCCAGTATCTGTATGCACAGAGTTTCGACAAGAACGGGAACATCTCCTATGGAGCCGCCGATTATTCCGAGGCGATGGATTTTTATCTCAGGGCGCAGCGGATTGCCGAAAAACACGGTTTCGACGACCTTCTCGGCAGCATCTTTGGACATATCGGCAATATCTATGCCTCCAACAACGATTTCGAGAGCGCGGTAAATTTTTACGGGCGAGGGCTGGCCTATGCCGAAAAGTTCGGAAACGACCGGGTCAAGTCGATGCTTACGAACAACCTGGTGGCCGCCAACTATTATAAAGGTGATATGGAGGCTGCGGAACGTTATTTCAAGGAATTCAAGGACTTGAATTACAGGGATAAGCGTTATGAATACGATATATGCCTGAACCGCGCCATTTTGTTTAACGGCAGGAAAATGAACGACTCGGCCAAGCTGTATGCCAAGAAAGCGATCCGCTACATCGAGGAGAACGGCATGTCGGTGCTGTATATCGCCGGGGTCAATTCCAGTATCGCCCAGTTCTTCGAGGAAGAAGGGCAACTGGATTCCGCTCTGGTTTATCTCCACGCCAACGAGGCGATAGCCCGCCGGACGCCCGGAGCCGACGATCTGCTGCTGTCGGCGCTCAAGGACCTGGCGCGGATCTACGACAAACTGCAGGTGCGGGAAAAAGCCTTGGACTATAAATCGGAGTACCTGGATTTCTCCGACTCGGTGTTCAATCAAAAGGAGTTCAATAGTTTAAAGAATAAACAGGTATTCTACGAGCTGGAGCGCGACGCCTCCACGATACACCGGCTTAACGCCGTAAAGACTCTGCAGCGGAGCGGGCTTTGGGTGCTGAGTATCGCCATGGCGGTGTTTATTGCATTGATAGCCATATTGTATTATCAGAAACGGAAACTGAAGGCGGCATGGGTGGAGTTGTATGACCGTAACCGCTGTCAACTGGAGGAGGAGTTGAACAACCGGCAGCGCATACAGTATCTTGAGAAAACGATAGAGGAATTAAAGGCGGTGTCTGAACCCGGGTCTTTGGATCCGGATGAGGTTCCGGAACGCAAGACGGTGGTGCAGGGCGAGCAGCGCGACAAGATCGCCTCGGACATCCGGCGCATTCTGGAGAGTACCGAAGACTATTGTGCCAGCGACTACAGTATCGATAAACTGGCCGCCGCCATCGGTTCGAACGCGCGCTATGTGTCGGAGGTGGTGAACGAGGTTTTCGGCAAGAATTTCCGCACCCTGCTCAACGAATACCGAATCAAGAAGGCCATGTTGCGCTTGGGTGACACCGAGCGTTACGGTAAACTTACCATCAAGGCAATCGCCGAGAGCGTGGGCTATAAGTCGCAGGCCACCTTTATCGCGGCCTTCACTAAATTTACGGGATTGAAGCCGGGTATCTACCAGAAATTGGCAAGTGAGCGTCAGGCACGTGCGTAGGGTACGGCATCCAAGGAACAGAATTGCCCCGCCTGCCATTTGAAATAGCCGGCGATGCCCACCATGGCGGCATTGTCGGTGGTAAACGAAAAGGGCGGGATAAAGGCTTGCCAGCCGTGGCGGTCAGCGTATTCCTGTAAGGTCTTGCGCAAGAGCGAGTTGGCGGAGACCCCGCCGCCGATGGCCACCTGTTTGATGCCGGTCTGCCTTACCGCCTTGGCCAATTTGTCCATCAGGCAGTCTATGATCGCCTTCTGCACGCAGGCGCAGAGGTCGTTTATGTTTTTCTGCACGAAGTCGGGGTCTTCCTTGATGCGGTCGCGCACCAGATAGAGAAAGGAGGTCTTGAGGCCGCTGAAACTGTAATCCAGACCCGATATATGGGGTCTGGCAATCTTGAAACGCGTGTCGTCGCCTTCCTTGGCCAGACGGTCGATCACCGGGCCGCCGGGGTAGGGAAGCCCCATGATCTTGGCCGCCTTGTCGATACATTCGCCGGCGGCGTCATCGATGGTGCCGCCCAGTACCTCGAACTCGAAAGGCGCGTTGACCCGCAGTATCTGCGTGTGCCCGCCCGAAACGAGCAGGCAGAGGAACGGGAATTCGGGCGCGTGGTCGTATTCGGGCGTCTTGACGAAATGAGACAGCACGTGCGCCTGAAGGTGGTTCACCTCCACCATGGGGATATTCAGGGCCAGCGCCATGGCCTTGGCGAACGAAACGCCCACCAGCAGAGAGCCCATAAGCCCCGGACCGCGCGTAAAGGCAATCGCGTCGAGCTGTTCTTTCTCGATACCCGCCGACTGGAGCGCCGTATGCACCACCGGCACGATGTTCTGCGCATGGGCGCGCGAGGCCAGTTCGGGCACCACGCCACCGTACATCTCATGCACCTTCTGTCCGGCTATCATGTTCGAAAGCAGCAGACGGTCGTTAAGCACGGCCGCCGAGGTGTCGTCGCACGAAGATTCTATCGCGAGCAGATATGCCATCTCTAATGTAAAATGAATTTTTCTAACGGTTGCAAACTTGCCATAACTTGGCGTAAATTTGCAAGGTATCGTGTCCTTGCCCAAACGGCAGGGCGACAAATTTACGCAAAACGGATGAAAAGCAAGTGGCTTAAAAAAACGGGAAAGATAACGGGCTACACCTTGGGAGGTGTGGTGCTGTTCCTTGTTTTTTTAGGCGGCATGCTGCATACCTCGCCCGTACAGGGCTTTCTGGCCCAAAAGGCGTCTGGATTCGCCTCCGGTTTCATGGATTGCGAGGTAAAAGTCGGAAAGCTGGATTTCAACCTGTTCAAGCGTTCGGCTACGCTGCGCAACGTGGAGGTGTTCGATTGCCGCCACAACCGCACCGTGTTCGTGGCCGAGGCCATGGCATCCCTGAAGAACTACGATTTCAAGAACCTTACCTTAGCCTCCATCGCACTGTACGACCCCGAGATACACATTACCCGGTATGAGGGCGACACCGTTTCCGACTTTAAGCGCGTTATCCAGAAAATAGCCGCCCTGCCCAAGAAGGACACGGCCTTGCGCAAGCCTTTCCGCATCGAAAAGGGCCGGGTATTCAACGGAACCTTTACCTACGAGGCGCAGGATGCCAAACATTCGCCGGAGGGAATCATCGATTACAAACACGTGGGATTGAGCAAGGTATATGCCGAGGCCTCCGATTTCTACAGCCGCTGCGGTATTGTGCTGGTCAAGGTGCAGCACGTGGAGTGCAACGAAAAGACGGGATTCCGGGTCGATGATTTCTCCACTTCGCTTTATCTGAACAAAGGGGAACTGCATTTTACCGACGCCCATGTCAAGACCCCGCAGAGCACGGTGCATTTAGATTATCATCTTACGGCTGCCAACTGGCAGCTGTACAAGGATTTTATCCATAACGTACGGATGGAATCGGATCTGCACCCCTCGGAAGTGACGCTCTCCGATTTAGGTTATTTCGCGCGGATATTCGCCGGAATGTCGCAAAGGATAAAGGCGGAAGGCAGGGTGAGCGGTACGGTGGATAATCTGGATCTGAAGGGATTGCGGTTGCATACGGGGCGGCACTCCTTCCTGAACGCCGATTTTACGCTGGCGGGCATTCCCAGGCTGAAAGACGGGCGTCTGGAACTGCAGCTCGACGGCCTGCGCCTCAATACAGAAGACTTTAAAGGAATGACACTGCCCAACGGCAAGCCATTTGTGCTGCCGGAAGCCTTGCAGTCGTTGCATTGGGCCAAGGCCAAGGGGTCTTTCTCGGGCGGACAGCGGCAGTTCGCGGTCGATCTGGAGCTTTGCACCGACATAGGGGATATCGTGATTACCAATGCCGCCCGTGATACGGCGGACGGGATGGACATCATGGCGGGGAACATTCAGGCACGGAATATACGTCTAGATAAACTGCTCAACAACGACAGCCTGTTCGGAAAGGTGGCGGTGGATGCCGATTTCCGCTTGAGCAAGCAGGAGGAAGAAGCGCTCTTCTGTCATGCCAAGGGTCGGGTGTTCGATTTGGAGATAGACAATAAGGTGTTGAAGGAAATACCTTTCCATATAGACTGGCAGCGCGATTTCCTCAGGGCCGACGTGGAATGTTCAGACCCAAACTTCGACTTCGACCTGCTCGGGAAGTGGCAGAAGAAGAATGACACTTCGTGGTTGAACTGCAATCTGGATATGCGCAATATCGACCTGCGGCCCTTGCGTCTGCTGGGAGATACGGGAGAGTTTACCGTCAAGACGCATGTGATTCTGGACAATATCGATTGCCGGGGCGAGTCCGTGCAGGGAAAACTGCGTATCGACGGCACGGAAATACGGAGGCTGTCGCACACCTACCTGTTGAACAACCTGCAGGCGGAAGTGCTTACGAAAGACAGTCTGGAAAGGACTCTGTGGCTGCGTTCGGGGCTGATGGATGCCGACTTGAACGGGCAGTGGAGTTTTGCCGACCTGAAATATTCTTTCCTGAACACCGTGCAGGCCTGTCTGCCGCACCTGGGGAACCATCTTATGCGGAATGTCGATTTGGAGAACAAGGAGGTTTCGGCGCAGGACTTCGATTTGCGTGTCCGCGTAAACAATGCCGACTCCTTGATGAGTATCCTTTACCCGCCGCTTTCGCTGCCTCTGGGTATGAAACTGAACCTGCGCTACGCTTCCGAAGTGAACCGGGGACGCATGCAGATGGCTGTGCCTTACGTGCAGTTGGGAAGCCTTGCCTATCTGGACGGCTATTTCGACCTGGCGGTGAACGGCCGTGCCGTGCGGCTTGAAACGACCGCCGACCGATTCTATCTGAACGACAGCGTGAGCATGAACCGTTTTGCGGTAAGAGTGGACAAGAGCGACACCAATACGGTGGCTTACAATCTTTCGTGGGGCAACGACGGAATTACGCGGCAGAGTACGAACGGGCGGTTCGCCGGATTGTTCCATTTCCTGCCCGAAGGCGGAATGCGTCTGGAATTGCAGGATTTCAGGCTGCAGACAAAAAATACGGAATGGAAGAGTTATTCCGACGGCTATGTGTTGTTCGCCCCCCAACGCTTGGAAATTTACCATGTGGGGATGTTTTCCATGCAATCCAACGACGGGGTGAGCGTGGAGGGAAGTGTTTCGCGTGATCCAGCCTCGACCTTGAAGGTGCAGTTCAGCGATTTCGACCTCTCGTATCTGGAATTTTTCTTGCGGAAGGTTCCCATGAAGATAGAGACGCGGGTGGACGGCATCGCGGAAATGCGCGATTTCTATGGCGACCTGATGTTCAACGCCCGCCTGATGATGAAAGACCTTACCATCAACGACAGACTCTACGGGCGGGGCAATGTGGAGGCTTCGTTCAGCAAGAACGATGTAGTGCAGGCTTCCTGCAACATATTGCAGGACGACAAGAAGACCTTGCTTTTTTTGGACGGACGCTATTATCCGAAACGGAACGGGGAAATCGACTTCAAGGGTTTCGCGCGGGATTGCCCCGTGAACTTCTTAGACAGGATATTGTCGTCGGTGGCCAAGGATCTTTCGGGTGAGGCGAGCGGGAACCTCCGCCTGGGAGGCACCCTGCGTTCCCCCGAACTCTTTGCCGACCTCACTTGCAAGAATTTCGGGCTTACCGTTTCCATGCTGCGCACCCGCTATCTGTTCAAGAAGGTGCCGATAAAACTGACCTCTTCCCGCATCGAATTCGCCACCGCGCCTTTTGTGGATGAGGTGTTCAATACGGAGGGAACGTTCGGGGGGCATATCACACACCGTAACTTCAAGGATATCCGATTGGATCTGGGTGTGGGGTTCAATAATCTGGTGGCCTTGCGCACCACGCGCGAGTCGAACCTGCCCTTTTGGGGAACGGTGTTCGCCACCGGCCGGTTGGATATCAAGGGGCCGGTGGAGGATATCGTGCTGCAGTTGAATGCCAGGACGGACGAAAATTCGGATATATCCTTCGATTTCTCCAATCCCACGGGCGGCGACGGCGCCAACTTCATCACTTTCAAGGAACCTGTCGTGTTGGCGGTCGATAGCGGACGTATGACCCTGGAGCAATATTACGCGCGGAACAGGGCGGCGTTCCGGCGGAAGGGAAAGCTTACGCTGGATTTCAACCTGGAGGTCACTCCCGACCTGGCCGTTTCGGTAAGGTTGCGCAACTCGGCGATGGACGGCCTGCTGACCGCCACGGGGAAGGGTTCGCTGCGCCTGTATATGGACGATAATGATCCGAAACTTTTCGGCACCTATACCGTGAGCGGCGGGGGCTTCGATTTCTCGATGGTGAACCTGCTCAACAAAAGGTTCAAGATCAAGGAGGGCGGCACGGTTTCCTGGCTCGGCAACGCGGGCGAGCCGAGGGTGGACGTGCGCGCCGGTTACCAGACCAAGGCCAGCCTGTATCCGGTTCTGTCGGCCTTCGATCCCGACGAAAGCCGATATAAGCAGAAAGTGAATGTGGAAAGCATCATCGCCTTGTCGGGCAACCTGCTCAATCCGGACATTTCGTTCGATATCGACCTGCTCAATGCCGACGACGACACCAAAGACAAGTTCTGGGCCTTGGTGCGCAAGAACAACGAGGACGAGATGCTGCAGCAGACCTTCTCCCTCTTGATGTTCAACTCCTTTATGGCGGTGGAAAGCGGCAGTTCCACCTCGGTGGGCAGTTCTGCCCTGGCCTCTTCATCCGAAATGCTGTTCAGCCAGTTCAACAACTTCCTTTCCCGTCTCAGCAACGACTTCAACGTGGGCATCAACTACAAGCCGGGCAGTACCACCAGCAATTCGGAATTTCAGGTCATGATGTCGGGGCAGTTGTTCAACGACCGTCTGGTGATCAACGGTAACGTGGGGGTCTCGGACAATATGGCGGGAACTTCATCCAGCGCCACCACCGTGGTGGGCGACGTGGATATCGAATGGAAGTTCACCGAAGAACTGCGTCTGCGCGGCTTCAACCATTCCAACGACGAAGACCTCACCAAGCCCGTCAATTCCTACACCCAGGGTGTGAGTATCGTGTTTCAGCGCGACTTCGACAACGCGAAGGAGTTCCTGCACGGGACCTCGCCGAGGCTGAGCAGGGCGGAGAGGAAGGCGGAGCGGCAGAAGAATCGCGAAATCCGACAAAAAAAGCGTTCTGAACGGTGATCTGCTTCGCCGAAACCCGTATGTTCGCTTGGTCACGTACTAAAGTACGCTCCCGCGCGTCCATACGGCTTTCGGCTCGCATCTCACCATTCAGAACGCTTTTTTCCTTTACTCGTACGTGTCCGAGCTAAGTTTAGCCTTCCGATGCGGCAGATTTTTGGTGTAAGAGGGTAGTGCGTGAGCGTAAAAATCGATTTGGCGGATGGGATGCAAGGCGGAAGGCCAAGCTTGCGAGGGAGCGTACTTTCGTACGTGACCGAGTTAAGCTTGGCCTTCCAACGCGGCAGACCGCCGCCAAATCGATTTTTACTTAATGACCCGCATCAACTTGTTCCAGCGCACCTTCTTCAGCCCGCTCGCATCCTTATTCCAGGAAAACCATACGAAGAAAGCCTTGCCCACCATGTGGTCTTCGGGCACGAAACCCCAGAAACGGGAGTCGGCGGAATTGTGGCGGTTGTCGCCCATGGCCCAGTAGTAGTCCATCTTGCACACGTAGGTGTCGGTTTCCACACCGTTGATGCGGAAAGTACTGTCGGAAAGGATCTCGAGCGTGTTGTTCTCGTAAATCGTGATGAGCCGTTTGTAGAGCGCTATGTTTTTTGCGTCTAACCGCAGGGTGTCGCCCTTGGCGGGAATATAGACAGGGCCATAGTTGTCCACGTTCCAGGCGTAGTCTTTGGGGCTGTAGGGAAACAGCCGTCCGTCGCCCAGGCCTTCGGGTTCTATCAGCGCCTGAACGCTTTCCACGCCCGGCACCGATTCCAGTTTCTTAACCATTTCGGAAGTCAGGGGCACCGAGCCGTAGTCGGGATGGAAGAGCATCTTGAGGTCGTCGCTCGACACGCCGAGTTCTTTCCAGGTGCGGTTGCCCACCACCGCCGGCGAAGGCAGCACGCGGTAGTTGAACTGCAGGTTGGCCGGATTCTCGGCCATCTTGCCGTTGATGAACACCTGACGGTCAACGATCCTTACCGTATCGCCCGGCAGGCCGATGCAGCGCTTCACGAAATTCTCGCGTTTGTCCACGGGGCGGTAGGTGATGCGGCCGAACGCATTCCTGTCGTTCCAGACCCGCTGCCGTCCCACTTCCTTAACCAAGGTGTTGTAGCTGATGTTGCTCTGATAGACGCTCGAAACCGTGTCGCCGTCGGGAAAATTGAACACGATCACGTCGTTGTGTTCCACCTTTTTGAAACCCGGCAAGCGGCGGTAGGGCAGTTCGAGCCAGGTGAGGTACGAAGGCTTGTCTTTGGTGAGGGGCAGGGTGTGCTGCACGAACGGAAAGGAGATGACCGTCTGCGGCACCCTCGGCCCGTAGGCCACCTTGCTCACGAACAGGAAATCGCCCACGTTGAGCGACTTTTCCATCGACGAAGACGGAATCACATACCCCTTGAAATAAAAGGCGTGGATGATGAGCACCGCCGTGAGCGCGAATACAATCGTGTCGAGCCATTCCCTTGCCGACGATTTCTTTACCGCCGGCAGGTCTTTGGCGCAGACGAAAACTTCCCTGTCCTTAAAGTGAAGCAGGGGAAAATAGACGAAGAAAAAGGCGCAGGCGCAGAAACATTCCCAAACCTTGCGGCGTTTGTATCCGTAGGTGGTTTCCACGCAGAGCAGCCAGAACACGAACACGTTGATGAAGGGGATAAACAGAAAGGGAAAATAGGCGTACCATTTTACCTTGAGCAGCTTTATCCAGAGCCATTCCCCGTAAAAGGGAACCAGGCTCAGCAAAGGATTCCTGCCGTAAGCGGAGAAAACGCCCTGCAAGGAGAGCCAAAGGAGCAGTTTATAAACGATTACAAGCAGAATCCAACCCATGGCGGCGTGTTTATTTGTTGTGTTTTTCGAGCACCTCGTCGATCATGCCGTATTCAAGGGCTTCTTTCGAGGTCATCCAGTAGTCGCGGTCGGCGTCGTGGTAAATCTTGTCGTAGGGCTGGCCGCTGTGTTCGGAAATGATTTCGTACAGTTCCTTCTTTACCTTGAGTATCTCGCGGGCGGTGATCTCGATGTCGGAAGCCTGGCCTTCGGCCCCGCCCAGCGGCTGGTGAATCAGCACGCGGGAGTGACGCAAGGCCGTGCGCTTGCCCTTGGCGCCGGCGCAGAGCAGCACCGATCCCATCGAGGCGGCCATGCCGGTGCAGATTGTGGCCACGTCGGGCGACACATACTGAATCGTGTCGTAGATGCCCAATCCGGCATATACCGAACCGCCGGGCGTGTTCAGGTAAATCTGGATGTCTTTTTTCGGATCCACCGAATCGAGGAACAGCAGCTGGGCCTGGATGATGTTGGCCACCTCGTCGTTGATGGCGGTGCCCAAAAAGATGATGCGGTCCATCATCAGGCGCGAGAAAACATCCATCTGCGCCACGTTGAGCTGGCGTTCCTCGATAATGGAGGGCGAGATGTAGTCCATCGTATAGGAGTTGAACCTGTCTAATGCCAGGCTGCTGATACCCCGATGGCCGGTGGCGTATTTTCTGAATTCGTTCTGCATGGCGAAACTATTTGCTCTTCTTTTCGTTGTCTTTCTTGAGCACTTCCATAAACTGGTCCATGCTTACTTCCTTTACCTTGATCTTGGTTTTTTCGCGGAACAGGGCGGTAAGCTTTTCTTCGAACACCATGTCGTAAACGCGCTTCACTTCTTCCTGGTTCTTCATCATCGAATCCACGAACATCTCGATGCGCTTGTTCATTTCCTCGTCGCCGGAATTGGTGGGGAAGTATTGCGAGAGCACGCGTTCCTTGTAGAATCTGCGCAGGTCTTCCACCTCGATCTTGAGCTGGTATTTTTCGGTAAGCTTGTTCTGGATCAGTTCCCAGCGCAGGGAGCGTTCAATCTGCTTCATTTCCTCGGCGGGAATGTCGTTCACGGCTTCCTTCTTTTCTTCTTCGGCGCGGCGGTTGCTTTCCGAGAGGATCCAGCGTTTAAGGAATTCGGTGGGCATGTCGAATTTGGTGGAGTCGATAATCTTGTCCACGGTGTCCACGAACAGCTTCTGGTTGGTGTTCTGTACGTAGTAGCGGCTTATATCGTTGCGCATGGCTTCGCGGAAACCGGCTTCGTCCTTGATGTCTTCCTGCGGGTAAGCCTTCTTGTAGAGGTCTTCACCCAATACGGCGGGTTCCACGTGGGTGATGCTGTTGATGCGGAAGCGGAACTTGGGCGAGATATCGGCCAGTTCGTCTTCCTTGATGCGCAGCATGGAGGCCAGGTCGGTCTTGTTCTTGAAGGCTTTCTGGATCTCGAAATCCACGGTGGCGCCCACGCCCTTGCCGATAAACAGTTTCTGAATGGTCTTGAGGGCGATGAGGTCGATGGCGATCGAGGTGGTTACGTTGATGCCGCCGTCTTTCACTTCGCCTTCTTCGGTAAGTTCGAACAGTTCACCTCCCAAGGTGTCGGTGGCACCGGCGGCTTCGGGGCTGGTAACCGTTCCGTAGCGGCGCAGCAGCGATTCCTGATGTTTGTCCAGCATATCGTCGGAAACGGCGATCTGATAGCCGTCCACGCTGATCTTTTCGAGCTCGATGTCGAATTCGGGCGCGATGCCGATTTCGAACCATACGGTGAAGTTGCCGGGGTTGTCGAAATCCATCACGCTTTCCTTTTCTTCCTGCGGAACCAAGAGTGCGTTGCCCAGGATGTTGAGCTTGTTTTCCTTGATGTAGTTATCCACGCTTTCGGCCATCAGGGCGTTGATCTGTTCCATCAGGATGGCCTTGCCGTACATCTTCTTGATGAGGGTGGGGGGAACCTGACCTTGGCGGAAACCTTTCATCTGCACTTTCTGACGGTAGCTTTTAAGTTCGTTGGCCACCCGGGTTTCGTAATCGGCAGGCTGCAATTCCAGTTTCAGGTAGGCGCTCAAGGCGTCTTTGTTTTCTCTTGTAATGTTCATATCGCGTATTGTATTATGCGTTTAAGGGGTTGCGAAGATAAGAATTTTTATCGGGTTTTGGAATTTCAAACAAAAATACTACCTTTGCACTCCCGTTTGGGAAAAGCCCTCGTAGCTCAGTTGGTAGAGCAAATGACTCTTAATCATTGGGCCCGGAGTTCGAGTCTCCGCGAGGGCACTTTCGCCTGAGTGGCGGAATAGGTAGACGCGTTGGTCTCAAACACCAATGAGGTAACACTCGTATCGGTTCGATTCCGATCTCAGGTACCGCAAAAAGGTTGTAACTTATTAAGTTGCAACCTTTTTTGTTTTAATCAAGAGGTGTGACGGCCGTGGCCTAATGTGTAGATAGGGGGTGGCCTGAAAAGGAGGTGGGGAATCACTAACTAATCGTAATGCCCATACGAAGAAAGCACCGGAACCTTGATTTGTTCTTCATGGATTTCATAGACAAGCCGGTGCTATTTTGCGTTTCGGGACAATAAAAGGCAGGTGCCGGTGCAGAGCAGCAGGCAGGGCAGTACGATGAGCCAGTGCGGGGCGTTCTCGAGATTTTCGGGCGATAGGGCGAGGTGGCCGTTGTAATTAAGGAAATAGACGAAGGCCAGCAGGCTGTTGTTGAGCGTGTGCACGATAACCGAAGTCCAGATACTGCCCGACCAAACGTACAGATATCCCAGGAACGCCCCTAAGAACAGCCGGGGCAGGAAGCCGAACAGATCGCCGTGAAAAAGGCTGAACACCGCCGCGCACACCCATACCGCCGCATGCGTGTTCTTGAACCAGTTCCTGAAGATATTCTGCAGGCAGCCCCGAAAGAAAAATTCTTCGCAGACTCCCGCGCCCACCGCCACCACCAAGAGCGAGCAGATAAATACGCCCCAGCTGTCGGTTTGCAGCATCTGCCGGCTTAATTGGTCGGCCAGCAGGCCTTTGTTGCGGAAATAGGCTTCCAAAGCCTGCCATCTTTCCGGAAAATGCCAGTTCATGTTCCATTCCTGAATGGCCGAAATAAACGGGCAGAGTAGCAGGTAGGCCAATACTGCCAGTCCCAATATCTTTAATCCGACGCCTTTTTTCACCGAAATGTAATCCGGATTGCCGGCTTTCTGCATGTGCATGAACCAGAGCGACGGCAGCAGGAATCCCCCGGTTACCGACGCCCCCTGCACGAAAAGCAGCGGCAGGGTCTGTCCCGCCGAATCCGCGCCGGATACCAAGACCACCAACAAGGAAGCCATGTTCGCGCACACCAGCAAACATCCGAACATAAGCAGGAACAGGCAGATAAGCTGCAGCCAGCAGGGAAACTTATAGAAGACGTCGCGTTGTTTCATGGCCTTGTTTTTTTGTATCGCGAAGATAGGCGGAAAATCGTTAACTTCGCGAGTTTACACTTCAATACAGACTGTTTGCGATGAAAATTGCGATGAACATAAAGAGACTGTGGATTTTGTCGGTATTCCTATGCATAGGCGTTGAAACCCTGATGGCGGAAGGCGTGGCCGTGGGTCAGTGGCGCACGCATTTCGCACCGGCTGCGATAACTCAAATGGCGCGCCGGCACAACGAGATTTTCGGATTGATGAACACCGAACTGATGTGTGTGGATAAAATCGACAACAGGCTTTCGGAGTTGAATCTGGTAAACGGATTGAGTGGAACTGGATTGAGTTCGGTTGCGTATAGCGCGCTTCACGACATACTGTTAGTGGGTTATTCTGACGGAAGGTTGGATTTCGTGTATGGAAACAACGATGTATTTACCATTTATGACATTGCCGACAAAGATCTGAACGGGGGAAAGGCTATACGGCATATCATGGTAGAAGGGCGTTATGCCTATTTGAGCATGCCGTTCGGCGTGGTGATGGTGGACTTGCAGAAACAGGAGATTAAGGAAACGTATTTTATTGGAACGGACAATTCCTATCTGTCTGTTTTCGAGATGGCTTCCGATGAAAAATATCTTTATGCGGCTACTGAGCAAGGATTGAAATACGCCGAGATTTCTGCTTCTAATCTGAATGATTATGCTGCATGGAAGACAGATACGCTTTTTGCCGGTATGGAAAAGTTTTACTGTATTGGCTCTTTTGGAACGATCTTGGTGAGTGATGGACGCAGGATATACGAGGGGAGTGCCTGTACCGGTTGGAGGCTTTTTTACGAAGTGGATGCTGTATTGGGAACGATTACCGCTATGGAAGGCTCTGCGGATTTTTTGGCAATAAGTATTGCCGATACGGTGGAATCGTATAGTGTTGGTTTGATTTTAAATCGGGATGGTAAAATAGAATACAACATCGGCAATTTCCGTACCATCCGTACATTTTTATGGGATGAAGACGGAACTTTTTGGATCGGTTTGGACGTAGGAGATCTAGTACATTATAGTATTGGCGCCGGCAAAACCGATACGTATGTCTTGAGGGGACCTGGAGGGAACGAGTGTTTCCGTTTGGCTTCGTCAGGGAGAGGGTTGACGATGGCTGCCGGAGGTTACGATGAATCATTTGCGCCTATATCCCGAAATTTTGGTGCCGGATATTTTTATAATGAATCGTGGTACACATACTCCCATGGAAATCTAGTGGAGGGAAATATCAATCCGAATATCAGGTCGGTTACCAGAATATTGGAAGATCCTTTTGTTCCCAACCACCTGTTTTTTTCGTCTTCAATTAACGGGTTGGTTGAAAAAACGGCAGACGGTAAATGGTTCGCTTATGATTCGAGCAATTCTCCGTTGAAAAATAATCGGGTCAACCATTTAGATTGTCGTGTAAACGATTTGGCATTCGATTGGGACGGAAATTTATGGATGGTTAACGCTTATTCACCGGAGGGTTTAGTTGGCAGAATGCGTGACGGAACTTGGAAATCGTACGATTTGCGTGTGGCAGGCAATGAGGACGAGCGTCCGGGGCGGATTATGGCAGATTATTGGGGGACAAAGTGGATTATATTCAATAATAGCCAATTGTCCGTGTTTAAAACAGATGGAAATTCCGTGCAGGGATTGGCGGTTGATTTGAACAGGGGGAATGATTTGAAAACAGACCGTGTTTTCTGTATGGTGGAAGACCAATTGGGGCATGTGTGGATAGGAACCAACCGTGGCGTAAAAGTGATTGACCAGCATGCTAAGATGTTCGACAGTCCGATAGGCGGAATATCTTCGGTAAACGCCAAAACGATAAAAGTGCCTAAAGACGGTTTCTTGATAGAATTGCTCAATACCTCTCAGGTGAGGGCGATTGCCGTGGATGGAGCGAACCGGAAGTGGATCGGTACGAATGGAGACGGTGTTTATCTGGTATCGGCTGACGGCATGGAGGAAATACATCATTTTACCACCGAGAATTCACCGCTTCTGTCGGACAATATTGCCGACATTTCCGTGTATGACAAGACTGGCGAAGTCTTTATCGGCAACGATTTAGGTATTATCGGCTACCGGGGCACAGCCACCGTCACCGAAGGCAAGCCCAAAGAGGAAGCCCGCGCCTTCCCCAATCCCGTGCGTCCCGGCTATCAAGGTTTTATCAGTGTTCGCGGGCTGCCGCAGAACGCCATCGTAAAGATTACCGATGCGCGCGGTCTGCTGATTTATCAAGGCAAGGCCACCGGCGGTCAGATTTCATGGGACGGCTACGCCTTGAACGGCAAACGCCCAAATAGCGGCGTATTGTTTGTGTTCGCCTGTCCGGACGGCGGCAACGAAAAATTGGCCTGCAAAATTTTCTACGTGCGATGAACCTCTCCACCGAGGGCATCGTGGTGCGTCAGACCCGCTACGGCGACAATGCGCTGGTGGTGAACATCTACACCCGCAGCGAGGGCATGCAGTCGTTTATGGTGCGGGGCGGGCAGAAGGCGGGCGGCAGGTTCCGCGCCTCGTGTTTCTTTCCGTTGAGTCAGGTGGAGATAGGCTACAGCCGGGGCAAGCAAAACGCCGGGATGCCTTTCCTGCGCGAAGTCAGGCTGGCGCATCCCTATCGGGAGATGTATTCCGATATACGCAAGAGCAGCGTGGCCTTCTTCTTGGCCGAGGTCATGGCGCGCTTTATCACCCAGTCCGAGCAAGATCCTTTTTTTTACGATAGACTGGCGCGGTCTTTGCGCGAGTTCGACGGCCGGCAGGAAAACATAGCCGAATTTCATCTGTTCTTTCTGTTGGAACTGGCTTCCAACCTGGGCTTTTGTCCGCGCATGGAGGGCGGATCCAGGTATTTCGACTTGCGCGAGGGCTGTTTCTGCGATTTTCCGCCCGTTCACCGCGAGTTCTTAGAAGCCGAAGCCGCCCGGGGGCTGGCCAGGCTGTTGCAGGAACGCAACGCCCAGGGCGAGTTCCCCAGCGTCGTGCTGTTTCCGTCCACCCTCCGTTTCGCGCTGCTGCAGGCGCTTACCCGTTACTGTCAGCTGCAATCGGGCATAGAAGGCACGTTCAAGTCGCTGGCCGTGCTTAAAGAGGTTTTTTCGTAGTTAGGAGATATCAAGAAATCAAGAAAGGCTCATCAAAAGAACTTTCAGAGTCCTCTTGATGAGCCCTTCTTAGGTATAAGGCAAGACTGCTTATTCCACCATGAATTTAAGGACAGCGGTGCCTTGGTCGGTCTTTACACGGGCAAAATACATCCCGGCGTTCAATTTCGACACATTGTAGCGGAATTGATGTGTCTGTAGCGAAGTCGAGCTGTAAACCTGCATGCCGGAAACATTGAATATACTGATTTGCTCAATCTGCACGGAGTTGGAGTTGATTACCACCGTCTGTCTGGCAGGATTGGGATAGAGCGAAAGTTGCGAAGCGAGTTCGGAAACGGAATTGGAGGCGGCAGGTTTCTTAACCACGATGTCATCGACCATGAATACGGCTTGCTCTTTCGTGGTGCATTGAATGGCCACGTACACTTCCTTGCCGTTATACCTGGAGAGATCCACCGTTATCTGGCTCCAACCCACCTCGACGTTTTCTTTCGAATAAACCACCTCGAAATCATCGATATTGTCGGAGGAGGAGACCAAAACGTTGAAGCTTGCGGCGTTGCTGCCGAATCCCGAAACCCACATTTCCATGCCGGCCTTATCTTCCGCCATTTTCAATTTGGGCGAAATCAACCAGTCGTTGTTGTCCGTACCGATGGAGGGAAAGCTGACTCCCACCCGTTTGCCACCGTGAACGGTCATTTGATTGTCGATGGCCGGGGTTGTGGCCGAAGGATTGAAGGCCATGAACCCGAAATCACTGCCTGAACCGGGGAAGCTGACTTCGGCCCAGTCGTAGGTGTTCGCGCCGTCTTTATCTACTGATTGCCAGGCCGGGGTGAAATCGGCAATGGCAAAATCCCGGCAATATTCAAAATCCATGACATAAGGATCGGCGGGTTCGAAAGAAATCACCTCTTTGGAGAAGGTGTCGTTGGCGGGGTTTTCATCACCTTCCAAAGCCGCCATGACCACAATCTTATAGGTGGTGGACGGCGCGGAGAGGTCGGCGGTAAACGTTACCTCTTTCTGTCCATAGGCAGGCAAGGTTACGGTTTGACTTTCCAATTCTATTCCATTCACCGAAGCCTTCACGGGAACGACAACTTCCTGATGGCCGCGGTTGGCCACGGTGGCCACGATTTTTTCGGAGGCGGAGAAATATCCTTTTTCTTCGGGTTGGGTGATGGCCAAGACGGCTGCATCTTTGGCAAAGGCTTCTCCGTCGTGGCCGAAAATGGCGCGCCAAACCGGATACCCGTATGCGGTTAGAGGCGCTAACTCGCCATCTTTAAGGTTATAGAACATATTTTCGCTGCCGTCGCAGATCATGGCATAAATATCGAAAACCAGCAGATAGTGGCCGGGATCCAATAACATGGATGAAATTTCAAAACGCTTGGTGCCTTTTTCGCCGTCCACACGGACCATGTCGGTGTAAAGCACCGGACCCATTTCGCCGGAGGTTTCGTTCCATTGACAGATGGCGATTTTCGCCGTATAGGAAACGCTTTCTTCCAGCATGATGCTGATACCGGTCAGGGTGTCACGAACAGGGAAATACATAGGTACTGCGTAAGTCAAAGGCGTGGTGCCGTCAACCCTCACCACATAGCGGTTAAGGGTAAGGTTTTCTCCTAAATTATCATAGGCCAGCACATCGTCGGTAACCAGAACGGTGCGTTGCAGCGTGTTGTCGGGATTGGTGTCATCGGCTTCGTGCTCAGTAATGGAGGCCACAGCCTCGAAAACAACTTTGTCGGACGGCTTTTTGCCGTTTACCGTAAGTTCCACATCCGAAGAAGCCGCCGCACCGGCATAACCGAGCGGGAACGTCTTTTCTCCAGCCTCGGTTCCGTCGGCCTGGACACTTACTTTCACTTCAGAAATAACTTGTTTGCCCGCGTTCATCACCGTAACGGGTATTTTATAGGCGGCATTCATTTGGTCGAAAGGCATTTGCTTGGGTAAGCCGAAAGCATGCATCCGCACATCGTAGTCGAGTACTTCCGAAATCGAGAACTCACGGATACAGAAAGCCTTGTAGTTGGATGTGGTGACGAGCGCCATGTTATAGATACCATCTTCTTTGGGTACGAGTTCCAGGTTGCGTTGTACGAACAAATCCTCAGTATAGGTTTGCCCGGATTCCAAAGTGGTCCAAGTGTCGATATCCGTGCCTAGTTTACCGTAAACGATTTTAAAAGTGTCCACGATAGCCCCATTGTAGAAATCCCAATACCCGTTTTTGTAGTCTATCTCCACACGATAGGTGACGTCTTTCTTCAGGTTCATGCAACGCGTGTACATGGGCTGCTTGGAGAAAGCGGTGTAGGCGTTTCCGTCCATGGCTTCGTTGATGCCCCAGGCACCGTTCACCCAAATCAAATTCTCCAACCCCGTTCTATATCTGAAATCTGCTTTCATGGGCAGATTCATGGGCGTCCACGCTACCACCGTTGACCTTATGTCGTTGTTGGTGGTGTCGGTTTCGGTCTTCTCTTCTTCTGCCTGCGGAACAATGCGGAGAGCAAGTTCGATCTCGTTTTCTTCGCTAAGGGAAAGGGAAATATCGGCGATGGCGATATCCATCGATTCTCCGATCCGTAAATCCACGTTGATATCCGCTTCCTGCGTCTCTCCGTTCACCTTATACACTGCGTGGATTTTGGAAATATCCCCGAGTCCGATATTGCTGACATTCGCCACCAATTTCTCCGTTTCGGTCAAATCGCAGGACGAAAGCGGCAGTATATAATTGGTCTGCATGTCGGGCACGCCGTAAACCTTTCCTTTTTCTATGGTAACGTCATCGAGCAAAATAACATAGGCCTGAGTTCCATTTTGAGCCTTAATGGCAAAATAGTAGTTGCCCTCGGCTTCGATATCGAAGTTGAATTCATTTTTATTCCATTCGGTATCCGTGTTGTCAACATCGGGATAGTCGCGCAGAACCTGCATGTTTTCGGGATTGGCCGAGGTGCCGTACATCACGGTGAAATGTTCGATGGATCCTCCATAATAACCTTTATTGTAGAAAGAAAAATGATGGCTCCCTTCTTCCATGTGAAGTGATTGGCGCGTGATGAGGTATTGAGGCGCAGTCAATGTCATGGTTGTGATATAGGCACAATTGTTGCTTTCCTCATCCGCTGAACCGTAAGCACCGCAACCCCAGCGGCTGGGGCCGTAGGAAAACCACCTCTCGAGATCCGTTTTTTCCACGAAGTTGCAGACAAAGGGAAGTTCCAGCGGTTTCGTGTTATAAATAACGGTGCGTAACGTATCGTTGGCAGCTTCGCCGTCGTTTTCCAAACTTACCGCTATGGTGAGGTGGGTTTCTTCCGTCGAAAAATCGCCTTTGGCACTGAAGGTGTATGTTCCCGTTTCGCCGTAAGAGAGGGCATCTACCGTTACATTTTCCGTTACCCACGCTCCATCGTTTAGCTGATAGGAAAGTTTGAAATTCGTGATGTCGCCGGCACCTCTATTCTGGTAGCCTACAGTGATTTCTTCCTCTCCACGGTCGGTTCCTATCGGAAAAGGAGCCGTAATCTGCGTCAATGCCAAATCGTAGGGATTTACGATTTCCAAAACAACATAGTCGCCGTAATCGTTTTGATCTACCGTAAACTTATAGGTTATACCTGACTTGAACTCAACATTATCACCGGTAGCGTCACCCTCGCCGCCGTTCGAAACATAAATCGTTCCTGTCGCGGTAGGGTGAACCACGCAATAGTCATATACTCCGGGCTCAAGTTCTATTGTCCCTATTTCGTCCATTCCCACCCAAGGACCTGTTGGCCTGGCTCCGGAGGGAAGGGAAACTTCAAAATGTTCGCTGTAGTCGATATCGCTTGCCAAGGTTCCGTTGCCCGGATAAAGGCTTCCATAAGTGTCTTTATCACTGTCGAAGAGTATTTGATAGCCAGTTCCATCGTATATATAGCGATCCACCTGAAGGATGATGGTGGCTTTGTCGGCAGATTTGGCTTCCGCTTGCCCGGGCGCCTCCAAGGAAGGCCTCTGTTTTCTAATTTGTAATGGATTGATTGATTTTTGTGCACGGCCAATTCCGTTGCATAGAAGCAACATGGCGGTGCACAAGAGTGTGCAAAACCTTTTCATTGTTTTGTGTTTTTGGTTGATTATTAGTTACTTGAAACACTTGAAACCCGGCGGGCAACCTTGTCTGGAAGCCTGCCTTTTTTCTTTTACGGCTCAGTGTTTGCAAGCGGACACAATATTACAACAAAAAACCGACAAAACATTCCTCAGAAATCACAAAGTTTGCGTTTTGGAATAATTTTTTGATTAACTCGCTATGAATGAATTGATAAATATTTCGATACGGCCTTATTCCATCCGAGGGTCCGTTGGAAGGGGTGAGATGTGAGGCGAGGCTGGGGGGAGTTTACTTTTGTAAGTGATCTCACCCGTCAAGGGTCACGGCAAAACAGATGGCGCCGGCAGGGATTATGCCGGCGCGGAGGTTCGTTAGAAGGGGTGAGTGCTTATTGGTCTAATGGCGCTTCGTCGGGATAGTAGGTCTCCTGCCAGTTTAGGATAAAATCCCTCAGGTATGCCGAATCTATCTTCTTGGTGACGATGCGTTTCTCGCGGTCGAGCACATAGACGGTGGGCGTGGTGGTGATGTCCCAGGCATCGTTGTAGTCGAGGTTCGACTCCTTGCCGTTGAGGTTGATCCAGGCCGTGAGGTTGTGGTCCTTGATGTATTTCATCCATTCGGGCACGTCGAAATCCTTGCAGATGGCGAACACCTCGAAGTCGAGCACGTCTTTCTTGTCGAGATAGAGCTGGTGCCATTGCGGCATGGCGGTGCGGCAGTGACCGCAGGAAGTTGACCAGAAGATGATTACCGAGTAGCGTTTGGGCGAGGAGAACACCGAAACCCAGTCGTGCTGGTCGCCCTTGCTCGCGATAGTCGTGTCGGGGCAGTAGAATTCAAGCGGTCTGTTGCCGATAAGCAGCGGTTCCACGCGCTCGATACGCTTGCGGAAGTTCTCCACGATGCTTTTCGAAGCCCAGTAGGCATCCCCGCCTAAATAGTATTTCTTGGCCAGATATACCCAAACGGCATCCTGCCCGATGATTTCCGAACGCTGGTAGGCATCTACCGGATACCAGATCAGGTACTTGAAGAACTCGCCTTTGCCGCTGTCGCAACGCGCCCGCTCGATCTGCCGTTCCCAGGCGTATTTAATGCTGTCGGGGCTTTGCATGTTGAGCACCTTTTCGTGAAACGACTTGATGCGCTGGTGCACCAAAGGCGTGCGGATAAGCCGGTCGTCGCAGGGGTCGAAATTCTCGAAATAATGGTTCTTGTAGTATTCGTACTGCCAGTTGGCCGCCAGCGAATCGGGAACGGATTCGGGCGCGTCGGGCACATGCACGTCTTTCTGTGCCTTGAAGATGGCCGCCATCAGGTTTCCCGGATTTTCCTGCATGAATTGTTCGCGGTCGTCTTCCATCTTCTTGCGGAGCTGTTCCGACTGTTCGCGCAGACCGTCCATCTTAGACTTGTTTTCTTCCGCCTCGGCTTCCTTGTAGTCTTTCTGCAGCTGGTTCATCTTCCTGTAATCGGCCGTTCCGATCGCGGCAAAGGCTTGGTAGGCCTCGTTTTCGGGCGAGTTGCGGAACTTGATGCCGTCGAACAGGTCGGGATAGTTGGCCTCGATCTCGATATGCTGGTCTTGGTCGAAGATAAAATCTACATAGCGCTTGTCGGAAGTGATGAGCATATACATGCCGCCGGGTTTGGCCTCGTTGCCCTTGAACAGGTACGACTTGGTCTTGGCGTCGTAGCGGGCGGTGTCGGCGATGTATTGCGACTGCCAGTTGTAGTATCCCAAATAGATCTCGTTTTTAAGCGAGTCGGGGTAGTTCTTGATCCTTACCCTGATTTCGTAACCGTCGTTGGCGCTCCGGAGCGGGGCGAATACGCCCGCACCGAGCAGCAGCGCGAGGCAGGAGAGGAGATATCTTTTCATCGTTTCGTTTTTTACAAGGTTCGACATCAGACAAGGCGGCGCAGGGCGGCTTCAAGCTCGCCGAGGGTGTTGAACACCTGCAGCAGGTGCCGGTTCTCTTCCTGCAGGAAACCGCATTGCTGCATCGTGTCCAGCTGCGCCAGCATGGGGTCGTAAAAACCGTTCAAATTTAGTAAAAAAACGGGCTTGTCGATCTGCTTGAGCTGCACGAGAACCAAGGTCTCGAACAACTCGTCCAGGGTGCCGTAGGAACCGGGCAAGGCCAGAAAACAATCGGAAACCTCGATGAGCCTTTCCTTGCGTTCGGCCATGGTCTTTACGCGGGTAAGCTCCGTAAGCCCCGTGTGGATCACCTCGAAGCCGTAGTCTTTAAAGAAATCGGGAATGATGCCGTGTACGGGCGCGCCGTTTTCCATGGCGGCGTCGGCTACCTTGCCCATGGTGCCGCAGCAGGCTCCGCCGTAAGACAATCCCAATCCCAAGCGGGCGATCATGCGGCCCGTTTCGGCGGCGGCCTCGGCAAATGCGTTTCCGCTGCCCATCGAGGAACCGCAGTAAACGCAGATATATTTTCGTGTATTCATCGTCTGATTCGTTTTATCGGGCGATCCAGGATTCGGGGTTCAGTTTGGTGGTGTTCTTCCACACCTGGAACTGAAGCTCGGTCTTGTTTTCGTCCGCGTCGTAATAAACCCGTCCTATCTTGTCCTTGACATTTACCGTCTGTCCCTTTTTAACGTACACTTGATCCAGGTTGGCGTAAACGGTCATATAGGCCCCGTGGCGCACCATCACGAACTTGAGCCCGTAGGCCGATTCGATGTTGCATACCTCGCCCTTGAACACCGCCCGGGCGCAGGCCCCTTTCTCGGTAAGTATGTCGATGCCGTTGTTGGTGACGGTAAGGCTGCTGATGACCGGGTGGGGATGGGTTCCGAAATGCCCTGAAATGGTGCCCCGTTCGAGCGGCCAGGGCAGGATGCCCTTGTTGCTCTCGAAGTTCGAGGAAAGGGTCTTTTCTTCAGGGGTCAGCGCAAAGGAAGTGTTGGCGCCGGCAGGTTTCTTCTGTGTGTCTTTCTGCCGGGAGGCGCGTATCTCGGCCTCGATTTTCTTCTTGATCTGGTCGTTGAGCTGGTTCACCTTCTTCTGCTGGGTCTGCAGTTTGTTCCGGAGCGTCTTTTCCTGCTTCTTGAGCTGAGCCACCATCTGGTTCTTGCTCTTCTGTTCCTTTTCCAACTCTTTCTTGGCCTTTACCTGGGAGGCCACCAGCTGCTGCTTGCTGTTGCGTTCCGTTTCCAGGGTCTTGCGGCTGCTTGCCAGCACCTGCTGCTTTTCGGTGATGATGGCCACCTGTTTCTTGAGGTAGTCGTCGTATTGGCTTATGTAGCGGATCCGCCGCCAGGCCTGGTTGAAGTTGTCGGACGAAAAGATGAACATGAGCAGCGAATACTGGTTGCGGTGCCGCTTGGCCATCGTGAGCAGTTTGGCGTATTCTTTCTTTAGGTTTTCGATGTCGGTGCTCAGGCGGTTTATCTTGCTCTGCAGCCGGCCTATCTCGCGTTCGGTAAGCGTAACTTCCTGGTTGAGCCCCTTGATGAGCTGCTGCCGCTTGTTGATGTTGCTGTTTACCAACTGCAGTTCGGCCACGGTGGCCTTTTTCTGCTTGCTGGTCTTGCTCAGCTGCTTGTTGGTCTGCGCTATCTCCTGTTCCAGCTTTTTCTTGTTGGCCTCGAGGGTCTTGCGGTCTTGCGCCGGCGCATGCGAAAAACTTGCCGCCAACAGCAGCATGCACAATAAAGGTAAGTATCTACGGGCAATGGCTCTCATTTCTCCAAGCGTTTTTTATTCCATCATCAAACCGCTGTCGCGGCTTTTCTCCAGACTCCGCAGCAGCCCGTGGTTCACTTCGGTCTTTATGCCGGAGGGAATCGAGAAGGGAAAACTTATGTTCTCGTTCCAGCGGGGTTTACTGTACGAAATCCGTGCCTGCACCAGGAGTTTCCGGTTTTCCGAAATCCGGATCTCGAAGCCTTTCTCATCCTGGTAAACCACGGCAATCTGCAGGGCGGCCTCACCCTGCGCCACCTGTATGTCGATGCTTTCGGGGCGGAAACTTTCCTTGCCCACGTGCAGCTGCCAGGCCACGGAGTCGGACGCGCCGCCGATAATCCAGCTGCTTGAGTCGGCGCCCAGGGTGCGTTCGCCGTCGAACATCACCGAATCGACCCCGCGCGTAAAGAGCGCCTGCAGCAGGCCGAACGATTTGGGAAGCAGGTCTTTGGCCAAGTCGTCGATATACACCGAGGCACTGTTGGCCATCTTGCTGTAGAACGCCAGCGTGTCGGGCGTGATCTTGGCGCGGAACAGTTCGAAAACGAGTTTCTGGCAGCTGATCCAGATCGTTTCGTCTTTCTGTATCCGCAGCTGTCCGCCTACGCCGATACTGTAGGACTCCACGTTCAGCTTTATATCCAGGTTGGCGGCGAAGGTGGAGAAGCGGGTGTTGCGCGACATGGCCTTGCGGAGGATAAAGTCCACCGAATCGCGCGACTGGCGCACCAGGTCTTCGTCCAGCACGAAATCCTGGTTCCTCCAGCCCGTATCCTGACGGTCTTCCCTGCAGGATGCCAGCAGCAGGCTTGCGCAGCAGCACAGGAAAACCGCGTGACGGATTGTTTTCTTTATCGTCTTATTCATCGGCGAGGGCGGGATTTTCAATTTTACGTTCGATGTCTTCCTTCGTTTTTCCGGAAGCCAGCTTCTGTGCCGTTTTCCATGCCTCCACGGCCTTGGCGGTATCGCCTATGCGGTGGCGGATGTCGCCTAAGTGGTCCCATACCGTGGCATCCTTGTCCGCCCCGTGTTTAAGCGCCTTTTCCACATATTCGAGCGCCTTGGCGTAGTTGCCTGACCGGAACAGCACCCATGCGTAGGTGTCCAGGAACGTGGCGTTCTGCGGTTCTTCCCGGCACAGTTTTCCGGCCATGGCCTCGGCTTTGGCCAAGTCGCGCCCGATCACCGCCAGGTAGTAGGCGTAGTTGTTACGCACGTAGCGGTCGTCGGGATCCGAATTGAACAACTGTTCGTAGGCCTGCAGGCTTCTGTCGTATTGCCCGAGGGCGAAATACCCGTCGCCGAGAATCTGCAGCAGTACCTTTTCCACGAAAGGATTGGCCCCCATGTTGCGTTTCCTGCCCTTTTCGGCCAGATCCACCGCCAGGGCGTAGTTGTCTTGCAGCAGGGCGGCCACGGCGCGGTACATATAGGGGGATGCCTGTTCGGGAAAGCGTTCGCAGGCCTGTCTGCCGGCACTTTCCATCAGGGCGGTGTCCACGCTCTGGTGGGCGGCGTAGAGCAGCAGTTCCCAGGATCCGAACACGTTCGAGTCCAAGGCCACGGCCTTCTGCAGCAGCGGCACGGCGGGCTGTATGTCTTCCAGCAGGATCAGGAACTTGGCGTGCATGAAGAAGCCTTCCGCCTGGTCGGGATGCACTTTGTTGAGATGCTCGAACAGGTTGCGCGCCTGCGTGAGCACGTCGCCCTTGGGCTTTAAGTCGTCCTTGCCGGTGTAGTAGGCCTGCAATACGTTCAGCTTGGTCTTGAAATCGAGCTGCGGGTTGGCCACCGCCTTTTCAAGCGAGCGGTAGGCTTCGTTGAAGTTGCCTGTGTTGCGGTAATAATCGGCCAGCGAGATATGGATGTAGGGGTCGTCGGGCTTTATCTCCAGTATCTTCTTGAAGTAGCGGTAGGCCTGCTTGTAGTCTTTCTCTTTCATGCACGCCTGCGCCAGCATTTCCAGATACTTGGTCTGGGCGGGCATGGCCTCGCTTATCTTCGCGATTTCGGCGCGGGCGGCCTTGGTGTTGTTCACGCCCATGTACATCTTGTACTTCTGCATGCTCCACTCGTCGTTAAAGCCGTAGTGGGCCTGCAGGTCGTCGTAAACGGCGATGGCGGCGGCCAGGTCGCCCTGCATCACCGCCATGTTGGCTTCTTCGTAGGCGTATTCCAACTTGGCGGGAAACTGCTGCTTGAGGAGGGCGAACACCTCGCCCGCTTTCTTGAACTGGCGCGTGGTCTTGTACAGCTGGGCGCGCAGGAGCTGGAACCATTCGTTTTCGGGTTGGGCCAGACAGGCCTTTTCGGCGTAGATCAGGGCGTCCGAGAACTTGTTGCTTTCGGCCAGGATGTTGCTTACTTGATAGGCGGCCGTGGCGTTGTCGGGGTCTTTCTCCAAGAGGGCGCGGTACATGTCGAGCGCCTGCTGCGGACGGTCGGTGATGTAGGCCGAGGTGGCTTCCAGGAACAGGCTGTCGCGGTGGTACTGCTCCCGTTGCGTCTGGGCGGAAAGCCCCTCGGGAAAGGCCGCGCCGAGGTAGCTTGCCAGGAATAGTCCAATGATGTCGCTTTTCAAGAATCTCATGGCGTTTAGGCTTCCATACCCGAAAAATCGCCCAGGTTGAGGTTGCGGGCGGCGGTCGTTACACAGGCTTCGTTGCCGATCATCGAATGGTGCAGCACGGTATCGCAGATGCGGGCGTCTTTCTGTATGATGGAGTCGGCCACCACCGCGTTTTCGATGCGGCTGCCGGCATCCACCGTAACGTAAGGCCCCACTACCGAATTTTCGATATGCGCGCCGGGGGCGATGTAACAGGGCGGCACGATAACCGACTGCCGTACTTCCGCGCCCTTGTCCACGTAGTTTCCCTGGTGTTCGAGCACGCGGGCGTGGGTCTGCACGGTGGCCTGCTTGTTGCCGCAGTCGAGCCATTCGTCCACGGGAGCGCTGTAGAAATGCAGGCCTTTCTCCATCATGTTCTGCAGGGCGTCGGTAAGCTGGTATTCGTTGCCCTTGCGCACGTTGTTGTCGATAAGGAACTGCAGCTCGTTGCGCAGGTTTTCGCCGTCCTTAAAGAAATAGATGCCGATGATGGCCAGGTTCGACACCGGGGTCTTGGGTTTCTCCACGAAGCCGGTGATGCGGGAAGAGGCATCGGTGGTCACCACGCCGAAGGCGCTCGGGTCTTCCACGTGCTTGGTCCAGATAACGGAGTCTTGGGTGGTGTCGAGTTTGCAGGAACTGTAGAACAGCGTGTCGGCGAAAGCCACCGTGAGCGGGCCTTGCAGCGAGGGGGCGGCGCAGAGTATCGCGTGCGCCGTGCCTAAGGCTTCCTCCTGGTAGTAGATGGAGGCCTTGGCGCCGATGTTTTTGGCGGCCTGTCTGAGGTCGTGTTCCGTCTTCTGCCCAAAATGTCCGGTGATGAAGGCGATTTCGTCGATGGGTTCTTCCACGGCCTGCGAGATCCGGTCTATCAGGTGTTCCACAATCGACTTGCCCGCAAGGCGGATCAAGGGTTTGGGTGTTGTGAGCGTATGGGGCCGCATGCGTTTGCCCATGCCGGCCATGGGGATGATGATCTTCATTTTCTTAGTTTTTTCCGGTGTGTCCGAAGCCGCCCGCGCCGCGTTCGGTGTCGGAGAGGCTGTCGGCAGGCTGCCATTGCACTTGTTCGTGGCGCGCCACCACCATCTGGGCGATGCGCTCGCCGTTCTCTATCGTAAAGGCCTCTTGGGAGAGGTTCACGAGAATAACCTTGATTTCGCCCCGGTAGTCGGCGTCGATGGTGCCGGGGGTGTTCAATACCGTGATGCCGTGTTTGGCGGCCAGGCCGCTGCGGGGGCGTATCTGGGCCTCGAATCCCATGGGCAGTTCGATAAACAGGCCGGTGGGCACGAAGGCGCGCTGGCCGGGTTCGATCACGACGGGGCTTTCCAGGCAGGCGCGGATGTCCATGCCGGCCGAGGCGGCGGTGGCGTATTCGGGCAGGGCGTGTCCGGATTTGTTCACGATGCGTACCGTAAGGGTGTTATTGTTCATGGTGTGTTGTTTTATCGTTTGTGCAGCATGCCCTTGGCATGGTTCAGGATTCCTTTGCCCAGGGCGGGAAGTTCGGGTTCCTTCTTCACCACGAGCCATCCGAAAACAATCAGGCCGGCCAGTCCGTAGGCCAGTTTGCCCCACAGGCTGCCGAAGGGGATGAACAGCCCCGGTATTCCGATGATCACGGCTGCCGCCAGATACAGCAGTATCCGCTTTACCGGATAGGGAACAGGGTAGTATCTCTGGCCCCAGAAGTAGGAAATCACGCTCAGGGCCACATAGCAGGTAAGCAGGGTCCAGGCCGCGCCGTGGTAGCCGAAAACGGGAATCAGCAGACAGTCCATGCCGATGGTGATGGCCGCGCCGATAAGCGAGATGTACATGCCGATGCGGGTCTTGTCGCTTACCTTGTACCACACCGACAGGTTAAAGAACACGCCCAGGAACAGGTTCGCCATCAACAGGACGGGAACCACGGCGGAGCCCTGACGGTAGTCCGCGCCCACGAAATACATGATCTGGTCTAAGAAGAGCACGCAGGCCAGGTAGATGAAGGCACAGGTTATCACAAAGTACTTCATCACCTTGGCGTAGGTTTCCTTGGCATCCGCGGCGTTCATCTGCTTAAAGAAAAAGGGCTCGGCGGCAAAGCGGAACGCCTGCACGAAAAGGGTCATGATGATGGCCAGCTTGCTGCACGCGCCGTAGATTCCCAACTGACCCATCGCGGAGGCCGGGTCGGGGCTGAGGTGCTTGAACAGGATGCGGTCGAACGTCCCGTCGATAATGCCGGCGATGCCCCAGACCATGATGGGCAGGGTATAGGCCATCATTTCTTTCCACATTCTGGCGTTGAATACAAAGCGGAGCTGTTTCCATTCGGGTGCCAGGCAGACGAAGGTGAACAGGCTGGCGATAAGGTTGCTGATGAAGATATAGCCCACGCCCATGTCGGGCTTGTAGATAAGGTGCAGCCACGAATCGGGGTTGGCGTGCAGGCGGGCGGGGCAGTAGAGGATAAAGAACAGGTTCAGGAAGATGTTTACGGCGATGTTGAGCGACTTGAGAACGGCAAACCGCAGGGCCTTGTTCTGTTCGCGCAAGAGGCAGAACGGCACGGACACCATTACGTCGGCCGCCAGGATGATGCCGAACCAGCTGATGTATTGCCCGGCTTCGGGATAGCCCATGCTCTGCCCGATCCGGTCGTGAAACCCGAACACAAGGCTCAGGAAGACGGCGGTGGTGGCGGCCAGCGACCACACGGCAGTGCTGTAAACGCTTCGGTCGCCCTTGTATTTCTGCATAAAGCGGAAAAAGGTGGTTTCCATACCGTAGGTAAGCAGCACCAGAAGGAGGGCCACGTAAGCGTAGAGTTCGGTAACGATGCCGTATTGGTCGGGTGCGAACACATGGGTGTAGAGCGGAACCAAAAGGAAATTGAGGACCCGTCCCACAATGGAGGGCAACCCGTAGATAACCGTTTGTTTGGCAAGGCTTTTAAGTTGCATGGCAAGAACCGGAAAACAATTGCGACAACCGCAAACTACAAAGATACGAATAAGTCGAGAGCAAAGGAAAAATTTATTTTTCCTAAAGGGGCAAGGGGGCGGCGGAGGGCATTTTAACGCAGTTAAAGATGTTCTCCGTCCCCCCCTTGCCCCTTGGACCCTTTGCCGAAGCGGAGTATCTTCAACGCAGTTAAAGATACGGATAAAAAAAAGCCCCGCATCCATGCGAGGCTTTTTTCCGACCACAAACAGCCTGTTTCCAGACTATTTGTTCTTATGACGATTCTTGCGCAAACGTTTTTTGCGTTTGTGCGTAGCCATTTTATGTCTCTTACGTTTCTTTCCGCTCGGCATATTGTTTAACTTTTAATTGTTTGCAACAAAAGGACTGCAAAGGTACGCTTTTTGGCTTTAAAATGCAAGAGGGGACAAAAAACGCTTCTCAAAACCCCTGATTGATTGGTTCAAAAGCCAAAATTGAACTATATTTGCCCCTTGTGGGAAAACGTTCCGATGGAGGGCGTTCACCCTTGAAATCTTAGAGAAAACGATGAAAATAGGAAAAGACACCATAGCCACGCTGGTCTATACGCTCAGATACGACGATGCACAGGGCGACATTATCGAGCAAGTGGACGAAAAGGCACCGATGGAAACCCTGATGGGGCACGACGTGATGCTGGAAGTGCTCGAAAAGAACCTGCAGGGTCTGCAGGAGGGCGACAGTTTCGAGTTCATTATCGGGGAAGGCCAGGGCTACGGCGAATACGATGAGGAAAAGGTGGTTACCGTGCCGCAGACCGAACTGATGGCGGCCGTTCCCGAAGACGAGGAAGTGGAAATCCAGGAGGGCGACATCATTCCGATCGAGGATATGGACGGAGCCGAATACCAGGCTGTGGTGCTCAAGAAGAAAGACGGCAAAGTGACGCTCGATTTCAATCATCCCCTGGCGGGCGAAACCTTGCACTTTATGGGAAAGGTGCTGGGCGTGCGCAAGGCCACGAAAGAAGAAATCGAGGCCGAACTGCAATTGGAAAATCCCGCCAAAAGAAAATAAGCCATGGGTGAGAATTTAATCGAGCTTGAAGAAATGCCGGTGTACGTCTGGATTGTCATCGGCCTCTGTGTGGCGCTTATCGTGGCCGGCATCGTGCTGCTGACCACCAAGTCGCGCCGTACGCGCAACAAGGAAAGATTCGAGATAAACGACGGCAAGGTGCACAAGATGCGCGACCTCTCGTTCGGTTTCGATACGCTTCACGGCCGGGAAGACGAGCCCGAGGATGAACCCGAAGAAGAAGTGCTGCCGGTGTTCCATCAGGTGGATCCCGCAGTGCAGGCCACACCCGTAGGCCCTTATACCAGTTGGGATTACAAGCGCGACAAACCCGCAAAGAAACAGGAGGCCTCTTTTGCCGGTTTCGTGCAGAAAACCGTGGCCGAGCCGGAAGCGAAGATGCCCGAGCCGGCTCCCGTACAGCAAAAGCCGGCGGTGGAGGAAGCCGGATTGCAGTCGGTGCTGATGCCCGAACCCAAACCGGCGGCCAGGGTGGAACCGAAGCGGCAGCATGAACCCGAAGTTAAGCCCGAAGCCGTTTCCGCGCAACTTCCCGAACTGAACGCCGACGAACAGTTATTGCTCCTCAAGAGCCATGAACTGCTGCTGACCCTTACCGACGGCATCAAGAAGGTGGCGGCGGCCAAGACCGACGATTCGCGCAAGGAAAAGCTTTCCGAACTGATGGCGGCTGTCAAGTTGCTGGATGCCAAGAGCGAATGGGAAGAATACAAGAACTGTTTCGAAAAGATACATCCCGGTTTCTGGCAGAAGTTGGAAAGCACCTCTT
Source organism: Bacteroides sp. (assembly GCA_023662825.1). Lineage (GTDB taxonomy): Bacteria > Bacteroidota > Bacteroidia > Bacteroidales > P3 > Pullibacteroides. The sequence continues at coordinate 11,602 of JAMPIH010000001.1, read as the reverse complement.
CCGAAGAGATGACCCCCTACGAACTCAGGCTCTGCGCCTTGCTTTCGTTGGGCATGACCACCAAAGACATAGCCGAACTAACCAACCGTTCTGTGCGCACGGTGGAAACCACCATCTACAAGATACGCAAGAAACTGAACATCGAGAGCGAGGACAAGACCCCCGATTTCTTGGCCCGATTGAGAAGCCGGTAACGCGTTTCCTCTCTTATTTTCCGCCCTTCGTTTTGGCCAGCAGTCCGCAGGCGGCCATGATGTCTTCTCCCCGCGACCTGCGCAGGGTGCAGGTAATGCCTTTTTCCTGCAATATCTTCTGAAAACTTTCCGTTTTCTGCGGGCTCGATTTCCGGTAGGGCTTGCCCGGCACCTCGTGGTAGTTGATCAGGTTCACGCGGCAGGGCAGACCATGCAGCAGCCGGGCGGTGGCCAGGGCGTGCCGGGGCGTGTCGTTGAACCCGTCTATCAGGATATATTCGAACGAAACCCGCCGTTGCCCGGACCAGTCGTAGGTCTTGAGCAGTTCCACCAGTTCCTTTACGGGGTAGGCCTTTTCCACCGGCATCAGTTCGGCGCGTTCGCCGGCAAAGGGATTGTGCAGGCTTATGGCCAGGTGGCAGCGGCATTCTTCCATAAAACGCGGCAGCTGCGGGGTGACGCCCACGGTGGAAACCGTGATGCGGGTGGGGCTCCACGCCCAGCCCCATGGAGAGGTGAGCACCTGGAGTGCCTTAAGCACATTGTCGAGATTGTCGAAAGGTTCGCCCATGCCCATGAACACGAGGTTGGTGAGGAGGTCGGATTCGGGCACGGAGCAAATCTGGTTCAGTATCTGGTTCGCCGGCAGATGATGGTTGAAGCCTTGGCTGCCGGTGGCGCAGAAGGCGCAGTTCATGCGGCAGCCTGACTGGGAACTCACGCAGAGGGTGGCGCGTCCGCCGTCGGGAATCATAACCGACTCGATGAATCCGGACTGCCCCGGACGGCTTTCGGCACCGGGGCTGGCGAAGAGGTATTTTCTGGTGCCGTCGGCCGACTGTTGTGCCTGCAAAGGCTCGTGCAGTCCGATGATAGCCGCCTGTTCCAAGATGGCGCGGTCTTTGAGCGAAAGGTTGGTCATCTGCGCTACGTTCCGCACTTTCTTCCGGTAGATCCACTCGCAGATCTGTCTGGCGGTAAACTTCCTGAACCCTAATTCCGCGCAAAGCCCCTGCAGTTCCTCCAGGCTCTTGCCCAATAAAATCTCATGCTGTTCCATACCGCAAAGATAACGCTTTTACAACCGCCCCAAGGTCTTGTTCATGCGTTCTATGCAGCGTTTTTTCTGCTCCATGTCGGGGTGCACGTAGAGGTTCAGCGTGGTGGCTATGCTGGAATGACCCAAAATCACGCTCACGGTCTTGTAGTCGCACTTGCTCTCGATGCAGCGGGTGGCGAAACTGTGGCGCAGGCCGTGGAACTTGATGACGGGCAGGTGGAGCGTTTCCATAAGCGTCCTGTAATATTTCCGGTAGGTGCGCGGTTCGGTGGGCGTGGCCTTGTTGGTAAGCACGTAGAAATCGGGTTCTGCAAAGCACATCAAGGGTTTAAGCGTTCTCCGCAACTCTTTCGAAATCGGAATCTCGCGTTGGGAAAGGGGCGTTTTGGGCGTGGAAACAATCAGCTCGGTGTGTTTGCGCCGGCCCTCCACCACGTAAATGCGTTCGATGGTCTTGCTTACGGTGATCACGTCCCGCTCCAGGTCGATGTCCCGCCATTGCATGGCGCACAGTTCGCCGATGCGCATTCCCGTGTGCAGGCAGATGAAGATGCCGAGGTTTCGGAAACTGAAATGGTTCAGCAGATAGCGCATGAGCTTGCGTTGATGTTCCACGCTTATAACCGGAAGTTCTTTGGCAGACTGTTCGGTGGGGAACCGGATGTCCCATTCGTGGTGCGGCATCATGCCCTTTTTCTCGCCGAAGCGGGTCACCATTTTAAGTACGAACAAGGCATCCTTGACGCTCTTCTGGCTCAGGCCGTTTTTGATTTTCCGCAGCACGAAATCCTGCACGGACCTTTCGGTAAGCTGCGGCATCCGTCCGAACGAAGGCAGCAGGTGCTTTTCGAGAATCAGCGAATAGGCCGCCATGGTGGAACGTTTTACAAGCTCTCGTTTTTCTTCGCGCCATAGGCTGGCGACTTTTCGGAAATTGAATTTCTCCATCTGAAAGGTTATTTGATGTTAGCATAGGGGTAATTTAAGGGAGATGACTCTGTTTTCGTATGGCGAACTTGCTTAATTTTGCCCCGCCATGAAAAATCGACAGCCCTTACACATCGCCTTGTTCGGAAAGCGCAATCAAGGCAAAAGCAGCCTGATGAACCTCCTTACCGGACAACAGACCTCCATCGTTTCGGAAACGCCCGGCACCACCGCCGATCCGGTAAAGAAATCGTGCGAACTCTTCGGATTGGGAAACTGCGTGCTGATAGATACGGCGGGTTTCGACGATACGGGTGAACTGGGCGGTCGCCGTGCGGCCAAGGCCTTCGCCGCCGTGCAGGGACTGGATGCCGCCTTGCTGGTGATTTCCGACAACACTTTCGCCGCCGACGAGCAGGCCTTTGCCGACGGCCTGAAAAAAGAAGATGTTCCCTTTCTGATTCTGCACAACAAGGCCGACCGCAAGCCGCTTTCATCCGCCCTGCGCGCCATGTTGCAGACCCGTTATCCCGAATGCGGAGTGCTGGATTTCAGTGTGGCGCTGGCGGAAGAAAGACAGCGGAAGCAAAGGGAAAAAGGGTACGATGCGGTGGTGGAGATCGTGGAGAAGCTAAGGGAACTGATGGCGCGCAACACTCCGGATACCCCCTCGGTATTGGCCTTGCAGGGTCTGGTGAAGCCGGGCGACAGGGTGGTGCTGGTCTGTCCGATCGATGCCGAGGCGCCCAAAGACCGGCTGATCCTGCCGCAGGTGATGCTGGCGCGCCAGTGTCTGGACTTTCACGCCGTGCCGGTGCTTTGCCGCGTGGAGGAATTGCCGGGCGTAATGGCCTCGCTGCCTATCGCGCCCGCTTTGGTGATTACCGACAGCCAGGCCTTCGCCCAGGTGGAGGAACTCTTGCCCGACAGCCAGCCCCTTACGGGATTCAGCATCTGTCTGGCTCGGCAAAAAGGAGGTTTCGACACCTATCTGCACGGAACGCGGCAATTGGACAAACTCGCCGACGGACAGAAAATACTGATGCTCGAGTCCTGTACCCATCAGGTGAATTGCCACGATATAGGCCGGGTCAAGCTGCCGGCGGCCATCCGCAGGAAAAGCGGAAAGGAACTGGAATTCTGTTTCGTGTCGGGAAACGACCCGCTGCCCGAAGACCTTTCGGGCTTTGCCCTTGCCGTGCAGTGCGGCGGCTGCATGGCCACCGGGCGGCAGCTGGCGCAGCGCGTAAAGACCTTGCGGGATGCCGGTCTGCCGGTGGCCAACTACGGCATGGCCCTGGCTTGGGCAAGCGGCATCTTTGAACGCGCCACAAGGGTGTTCGTGCGGGAATCCTAAGCCTGCCGTTTTTCTTTTTTCAGGAATTCCACGGCTTTTTCCAGATGTATGCCGTGCGACCCCTTTATCAGTACGCAACGCTGCGTAAAAGGGTGTTGTTGTAAGTGTTCCAGCAGTTCATCCACCGAAATGAAGCTGCGGAAATTTTCCGGATGCTTGGTCTTGGCGAAACATGCTCCGATCAATAGTGCTTCGGGTATGTTGTGGTAGATAAGCAGTTCAACAACGTGTTGGTGCTCGGTGTCCGAGGCTTCTCCCAGTTCCAGCATATCGCCCAGGATGGCCGTTTTTTCACCTTGGAACGTCAGCGCGGCGAAATTCCCGATGGCCGCCTCCATGCTGGTGGGATTGGCGTTGTAGGTGTCGGCGATCAGCGTGTTGCCGCCGGCCTGGATGCTTTGCGAACGCAGGTTGGTGGGCACGTAGCCTTCTATCCCCTGCTTGATCTCCTCGTCGTTCATGCCGAAGTGGCGTCCGGCGCAGGCGGCCGCCGAAACGTTCTCGATATTGTAGAAACCCACCAGATGCGTGTGCACCTCTGTCTCCGCAGCCCCCCTTTCGGCATGCAGCAGGCACGACAGATAGGTTCCCTGATTCTCTTCCTGGCTCATCCGTAGGTAAACTTCGGTGGATTCGCCGTAGAGGAACCTTTCCATTCCCTGGCTGGCGTTCATCAGGATGCGGCTTTTCTCGCTCACGAAAACCTTCCCTTTGTTCTGCCGTACCGCCTCGTACAGGGCGGTCTTGGTCTTCACGATGTTCTCGAACGAACCGAAGCCTTCCAAGTGCGCCTTGCCCACGTTGGTGATGATGCCGTAGGTGGGCAGCGAGATCTTGCACAGTTCGGCGATCTCGCCCGGATGGTTCGCACCCATCTCGATAACGGCGATTTGCGTTCCCTCGGGAATGGACAGCAGGCTCAAAGGCACGCCGATATGGTTGTTTAGGTTCCCTTGGGTCGCATACACCTTGAACTTTACCGAAAGCACCGAGCGTACCAGTTCCTTGGTGGTGGTCTTTCCGTTGGTTCCGGTGATGCCGATAACGGGAATGTCGAGCGACCGGCGGTACATGAGGGCGATGTTGCGCAGCGTTTCCAGGCTGTCCTTTACCAGCAGGCAGCGGTCGCCCGCATATGCAGGATTGTCCACCACCGCGTGGGCGCAGCCTTTGGCTATGGCGTCCCGGGCAAAGGTGTTGGCGTCGAAATTCTCGCCTTTGAGCGCGAAGAAAATGGAGCCGGGCACGATCTTACGTGTGTCGGTGCAGATTTGCCGGTGTTTGAGGAAAAGGTCGAAGATCTCCTTGTCCGAACTGAATGATGTCATTGGTTGTGGTCGTTAATACATGAAACTGCTGCCGCCCAGAAACTCGCGCAGGATGGAAGTGGGCGGGATTTCCTTTTCGTCGATGGATACGAAATAAGACAGGAACTTGAGCAGGCGGTGCGCCTCGCCGTAGTGTTCCGAGCTTTCGGGAATCTCGCGCAAGAGCGGCTCGGCGTGTTTCTTGAGTACTCCCAATTCGAAAAGCAGCGCGGAATTGAACATCACGTCGGCGTTTTCCTGATAGGGGAATATGTTCTGGTTCTCGCCCCGGCGCACGCTGGCCCAGCGTTTAAGCGTGTCGAGGGCCGTGTTGCCCCGGAAGTTGTTGTCGCGCACGATACGGCGTATCAGGCGGTTGTCGGTGCTGCTCACCGGATTCTGCGTGTCGATGCTGATATGGGTGAGCGCCGAAACGAAGACTTTGAACGTATAGCGGCTGTCGATGGTGGTCAGGGCCGGGTTCAGCCCGTGGATGCCTTCGATAATCAGGATAGTCTTGGGCGTTACCTTTACTTTCTTGCCTAAGAACTTGCGTTTCCCGTCCTTGAAGTCGTAGGTGGGCAGCTTGATTTCGGTGTCTTTCTTGGCCTCCAGCATCTGGTCGAGCTGTTGGTTGAAGAAGTCGCGGTCGATGGCCTCGATACACTCGAAATCGTATTCTCCGTTCTCGTCCAGAGGGGTTTTCTCGCGGTCCACGAAGTAATCGTCTAACGAAATCTCGGCCGTCTGATAGCCCAGCACCTGCAACTGTATCGACAGGCGCTTGCAGAAGGAGGTCTTTCCCGAACTGGAAGGGCCGCTTATGAGCACGATGCGGCGGTCGGGATCCTGCACCACCATGTCGGCGATATTGGCGATCTTCTTTTCCTGCAGGGCTTCCGAAATCTTGATGATCCGTCCCGGGCCTTCCTCCAGCACCGCCTTGTTGAGGTTGCCCACGTAGGGAACGCCCATGATGTCGAGCCATTCCTTCTGTTCCTGATAGGTCTTGAAGAGCTTGCTGCCGCCGTTGATGGCGTCCTTGATCAGGGTCTTGATGAACAGTTTGGCATCCTTGCTGATAAGTTCCTGCACGTCGGGGCGCATGGCGATGAGGCCGTTGCCGAAATAGCGATCTATGTGGAACCGCTTGATATAGCCGGTGTCGGGCACCAGGTAGCCGTAAAAATAGTTGGAAACGTCGTCCAATGTATAGACGGTGGTGTAGAGCTCGCTCCGGGTCTGGAACAGCAGCCCCTTTTCGTTGAGGCGGTTCTTCTTGAAGATCTCGATGGCCTCGTCGGTGGGCAGCACGTTGCGCTGGAACGGGATTCTCGCATCCACGATTTCCTGCATGCGGTGGCGCAGCCTCAGCACCATATCGAGCGTGAGCGGGCCGGTGCGGCCTATAATCTCGCAGTAACTGCCCAGGGGCAGGGCGTGTTCCACCTTGAGCGTGCATTCGGGCCAAAGGTCGCGCACGGCCTTGAAGAGGATGAACACCATGGAACGCAGGTACATCGCGTAGCCGATCGGGTCGTGTATGTCGATGAACTCCACCGTTTTTGGCTTGTAGATTTCGTACGAGAGCTCGCGCAGCTTGTTGTTGCACTTGGCGCCCAGGATATCGTCTTGCAGCACGATGTTCTGGTCGGCGGCTATCTGCGCCAAGGTAACGCCCATGGGATATTCCTTGCGTATTCCCGTGTTCTTGCAGATGATTTCTATTTGCGACATTTTGTATCTTTTTTCTTTGGGTTCAACATCGGGGCCAGATACTTCACGGTATGGCTCTTTTTATCGGAGGTTATTTCTTCGGGGGTTCCCTGCACCACGATTTTCCCACCTTCCCGTCCGCCTTCGGGCCCCATGTCGATAATGTAGTCCGCGCATTTTATCACGTCCAGGTTGTGCTCGATCACCAGCACCGTGTTGCCGGCGTCCACCAGTTTCTGCAGCACTGAGAGCAGGATGCGTATATCCTCGAAATGCAGGCCGGTGGTGGGTTCGTCCAGGATGTAGAGCGTGTTGCCGGTGTCTTTTTTCGACAGCTCGGTGGCCAATTTGATACGCTGCGCCTCCCCGCCCGAAAGCGTGGTGGAGGGCTGGCCGAGCGTGATGTAGCCCAAGCCCACCTCGTTGAGCGTCTTGAGTTTCGAAACGATATAGGGCACGTTCTCGAAAAACTCCACCGCTTGCGAGATACTCATGTCCAGCACGTCGTTGATCGACTTGCCCTTGTAGCGTATCTCCAGCGTCTCGCGGTTGTAGCGTTTGCCGTTGCATTCCTCGCAGGTAACATATACGTCGGGCAGGAAGTTCATCTCGATGGTTTCCACGCCCGCGCCGCTGCATTTCTCGCAGCGTCCGCCCTTTACGTTGAACGAGAAACGGCCGGCCTTGTAGCCCCGTATCTTCGAGTCGGGCAGTTCGGCGTAGAGCTGGCGTATGTCGTCGAAAACGCCCACGTAGGTGGCGGGGTTCGAACGCGGCGAACGCCCGATGGGTGCCTGATCCACCTCGATCACCTTGTCGATATTGTCCAATCCCTTGATCTCCCGATAGGGCAGGGGCTCGGTCCGGGCGCGGTAGAAGTGGCGGCTCAGCACCGGTTGCAGCGTCTGCCCGATAAGCGACGATTTGCCGCTTCCCGACACGCCGGTAACGCAGATAAATGTGCCTAAGGGAATATCCAGGCTTACGTTCTTGAGGTTGTGGCCGCAAGCGCCCTCCAGAACGAGGTGTTTGCCGTTTCCGGGGCGCCGTTTCTCGGGCACCTCTATCTGTTTGAGGCCGTTCAGGTAGTCGGTGGTGATGGATTTCTGCTTCAGGAATTCTTCGGGTGTTCCGCAGGCGGTGACCTTGCCGCCCTGCAGGCCCGAACCGGGGCCTATGTCCACGATGTAGTCGGCCTCGCGCATCATTTCCTCGTCGTGTTCCACCACGATTACGGTATTGCCCATGTCGCGCAGCTGCTTGAGCGACTCGATCAGCTTGTGGTTGTCGCGCTGGTGCAGGCCGATGCTGGGCTCATCCAGAATGTAGAGAACGCCCACCAGTTTGGAGCCGATCTGGGTGGCCAGGCGGATGCGCTGGGACTCGCCGCCCGAGAGCCCGCCCGTTTCGCGGCTCAGCGACAGGTAGCCGATGCCTACGTCCAACAGGAATCCGATGCGGTTCTTTATCTCGCGCAGGATCTCGTGGCCGATCTTGCGTTGGTTTTCGCTCAGTTCGGGTTCCACGTCCGATACCCATTGGTACAGTTCGTCCAGGCTTAAGGCCGACAGCTGGGCGATGTTCTTGCCCGCGATCCGGTAATGCAGCGATATCTTCTGCAGGCGTTCGCCGTGGCATTCGCTGCAGGTGCGTGTGGTCATGAACTGCGAGGCCCATTTCTGCTCGCGCGGGCCGCCCTCCGAGTAAAGCCGCTTGAGGTAGGAGAAGATGCCGTCGAAATCAATGTCGATCTTGCGCGTGACCCCCAAGGTCTTGTTCTTCTCCTCCACGCACTTGCGCTCGCCGTTCAGTATGGCGTTCAGGCCTTCCTTGCTTATCTGTTTGATCGGCGTGCGCAGGTCGAAGCCATATACCTTGCCGATCATTTCTATCTGCGAGAGGATCCAGCCTTCACCCAGATGGCTTTCTTTCTTGTCGAGGCTGATGGGTGCCAGGCCGCCTTGGTTGATGCAGAGGTTGGGGTCGGGAATTATCTTGTCCATGTCGGGCAGCACTTCCTTGCCCAGGCCGTTGCATGTCGGGCAGGCTCCGTAGGGCGAGTTGAACGAGAAAGTGTTGGGTTCGGGTTCCGGATAGGAGATGCCCGAAACGGGACACATCAGTGTCTTGCTGTAGTGGTGCGCCTGTTTCGTATCCTCGTTATAGACCATGATCCGCCCCTTGCCTTGTTTGAGCGCGGCCTTGATGCCTTGGGAAAGCCGGCTTCGGCTCTTGTCGTTCACCGTCATCTTGTCGATGACCACCTCGATGTCGTGCGTCTTGTAGCGGTCAAGGTACATGCCGAACGTAAGGTCGGTTATCTCGCCGTCCACGCGCACCCTGAGGTAGCCTTGCTTGCGCACGCTCTCGAACAGCTCGCGGTAATGTCCCTTGCGTCCGCTGATAAGCGGCGCCAGCAGCAGGATGCGTTCGTCCTCGTATTCTTTCGAGATCAGTTCCTGTATCTGTTCCTCGGTGTACTTCACCATCTTTTCGCCGCTCACGTAGGAATAGGCTTCCCCGATACGCGCAAAGAGAAGGCGCAGGTAGTCGTAGATTTCGGTAACGGTGCCCACCGTGGAGCGGGGGTTCTTGTTGGTGGTCTTCTGTTCGATGGCGATAACCGGGCTCAAGCCTTCGATCTTGTCCACGTCGGGGCGTTCCAGCGTGCCGATAAACTGTCGGGCGTAGGCCGAGAACGTTTCCATATAGCGGCGTTGCCCCTCGGCGTAAATCGTGTCGAAGGCTATCGACGACTTGCCGCTTCCGCTCAGACCGGTAATCACGATAAGTTTGTTGAGCGGCAGCGTAAGGTCTATGTTCTGCAGGTTGTGCGCCCGCGCTCCATATACGGACAGGTGTTTGCTTTCCATGTCAGCTTATTTTTGCCCAGAAGTTTTCTTTCCCCTCTTTCTGCAGTTCCCTTGCCAGGCCTTGGTGTTCGGGCTTCACCAGGTCGGGGTCGTCCTGAAGTATCTCGGTGGCGGTATAACGCGCCGCCCGCACGATGTTCTCGTCCTGCACGATATCCGCCAGCCTCAGTGCCAGCAGTCCGCTCTGGCGCGTGCCCTGCAGGTCGCCGGGGCCGCGCAGCTTAAGGTCGGCTTCGGCAATCTTGAAGCCGTCGTTGGTGGCCACCATCGTGTTGATGCGTTCCTTGCCGTCTTCGCTCAGCTTGTCGGAAGTCATGAGGATACAGAACGACTGTTCCGCCCCGCGCCCCACGCGGCCGCGCAGCTGGTGCAGTTGCGCCAGCCCGAAACGCTCGCTGTTCTCGATCACCATCACGCTGGCGTTGGGTACATCGACCCCCACCTCGATTACCGTGGTGGCCACCATGATCTGCGTTTCGCCTTTCTTGAACCGCTGCATCTCGAACTCCTTGGCCTCGGGCTTCATCCTGCCGTGCACGATGCTCAATTGATAGTCGGGTATGGGAAAGGCGCGGCTTATGCTTTCGTAGCCGTCCATCAGGTCTTTCAGATCCGAGTTCTCCGATTCCTGGATCAGCGGGTAAACGATGTACACCTGCCGTCCCTTGGCGATTTCCTGCCGCATGAAGGCGAACAGCTTGAGCCGGTCGCGGTCGGTAAGGTGCACGGTCTTCACGGGCTTGCGGTTGGGCGGCAGCTCGTCGATCACCGACACTTCCAGGTCGCCGTAGAGGGTCATGCCGAGTGTGCGCGGAATGGGCGTGGCCGTCATCACCAGCACGTGCGGGGGCACCTTGCCCTTGGCCCAGAGTTTGGCGCGCTGCGCCACCCCGAAGCGGTGCTGCTCGTCGATTACCGCCAGGCCGAGGTTCTGAAACTTCACCGGGTCTTCCAGCACCGCGTGCGTGCCCACCAGCAGGTGCATCTGCCCGTCGGAGAGCAGGTTCAGCAGTATGTCGCGGTCTTTCTTGGCGGTGGAACCCGTAAGCAGGCCTATGCGTACGTTCATCTTGGCCAGCATTTTCGAGAGGCTCGCGAAGTGCTGTTTGGCCAAAATTTCGGTAGGCGCCATCAGGCAGGCCTGAAACCCGTTATCCACCGCCAAGAGCATGCACATGAGCGCCACGATGGTTTTTCCGCTGCCCACATCGCCCTGCAGGAGGCGGTTCATCTGATAGCCCGTGCGGGTGTCGCCGCGTATTTCCTTTACCACTCGCTTTTGCGCACTGGTAAGCTCGAACGCCAGGTTGTTGTTGAAGAAGTACAGGAAGTTGTCGCCCACCTTGTCGAACACCAGGCCGCGCACCTTGCTTGCGCGCAGTTTCTGCTTGAGTATCTTGAGCTGCAACAGCAGCAGTTCCTCGAACTTGAGCCGTTGGCGCGCGGCTTCGGCAAAGGCCAGGTCGTTGGGGTGGTGTATCTGGCGGTAGGCGTCTTCGCGCGAGAGCAGGCGGTAGCGTTGCACCACCGGCTGCGGAATGATCTCGGGAATGCTCTTGTAGGCTTGTTGGCAGAGGTTCTGCGTGATGTTCGCCATCGCCTTGGCCGTCAATCCCCGGTTCTTCATGTTTTCGGTGGAGGGATAGAGCGGCTGTATGCCCAAACCCTCTTCCACGGCGGGCTTGTCGGGGTCGATCACCTCGATTTCGGGGTGGTTTATGCTCAGCTGGTGGTTGAAGATGCTGGGCTTGCCGTAGGCGCTTACGAAGGCGTTGGTCTTTACCTTCTGCGAAATCCATTTGATGCCCGAGAACCACACCAGTTCTATGCTGCCCGTTTCATCACCCAGCAGGGCGGTGAATCGTTTGCTTTTGCCGAAGCCCTTTTCGGCGATGGCGCGGATCCGTCCCCGCAGCGCCACTGGGTTCCGGTCGTCGCGTATCTGTCCGATCTTGATGAAGTTTCCCTTTTCCACATAGCGGAACGGAAAATAGTTCAGCAGGTCCCAATAGGTGCGTATGCCCGCCTCGGCCTTCAGCACTTGCGCCTTGGCCGGGCCGACCCCCTTGAGGTATTCTATTTCCTGTGAACCGAAATCGAACATGTCCGTAAATTATTCCGCCGTACCCAAAATGGTGATGGAGCCGCTCTGAACTTTCTTCTTTCCG
>JAMPIH010000019.1 GCA_023662825.1 Bacteroides sp. | reverse complement strand
TCTTGCGCATAAAAAACCCCGAAAGTTTTTTGTCCAACTTTCGGGGTTCACTTCATAAGGCAGGTCTTTTTTTTATCCGTCTCTCGGTTTATCTCACGACAAGCTTGCGGACGGTGCTTCCATTGCGGCTGCTTACCTTTATCACGTAGGTACCCGATTCGTGCAGGCCGATTTCAAGGCTTTCGCCGATATGTTCGTGGCGGGATACCCGAACACCGTCGATAGAGAAGATTTCTATCAGATTGTCATTTCCTTCCGTTTCGATAACGAACTTCCCCGAAGTTGGATTGGGATATACGTTTACCGGAATATCGCTTTCGAATACGCTGTTACCTGTGGGCGTACCGGTAAAAATGGCGCGTATCTGCGCGTTGAATTCAACCGTATAATCTAATTCGGCGGTACGGCCCAATACATCGTTTTCTTCCATCCAACGCGAGAATTTGCAGCCATCGGCGGCCTGTGCCGTCAGGCGGATGGTTCCGGCAGGATATACACCCGCACCCGTTACCGTTCCGCATCCTGCAGGTTCCACAACGGTTTCTATCGTATAAAGGTCGGGAACGTTTACATCCAGGGCGGCACGCATGGAAGTGTCCTTATTGGCATAGAGCGCGCGAACCCCATAGTGGTTCAGCGATGCAACCTTGTTGAGCTTATGGGAAAACGAAAGCTCTTCGCCGGAAACCTCTCCGAGCAGAACATTGTTCAGAAAGACCTGATAGGTCTGTATTTCGTTGTCGGTTTGCGGTTTTTCCCAACGCAGCACCATATCGAGACCGTTGCGTTCGGCCGTCAGGTTACGTACTCTCGGAATCCTGATCCGCGGAAGGCTTCGAAGCGCGGCAGCGGCATCGATAATGCCCGAATTGGGCGCGATGTTCTTACCGGCTGTTTCGGCGATAGGCTGGGCGGAGCTGACCAGGATTTCGCGCATAAGGTAGGGATCCACGGTGCTGTCTGCCGAAAGGATCAATCCGCAAAGACCGCTTACGATAGGTGTGGCCATGGAGGTTCCGAACATTCCGTCGTAATACTCTCCGTTGGCGAAGGATATCGCACCGAGACGATAACGTTGCGAGGTGCAGTAAGTGGTGCTGAAGATACATCCTTGCGTTTCTCTGTCTCCTTGGATTATTTTTCCCCCGGGAGAAGCGATGCAGACCCATTCCCCGTTGTTCGAAAAGGAGGAGATCTGTCGGTTGTTATCCACCGAAGCCACCGAAATGACCCCCGGCAGATAAGCGGGATAAAGGGGGCTGTCTTTCAGGCCTTCGTTGCCGGCGGCGGCTACCACGATAATGTTGCTGTCGATACAGGATTGGATAATGGCGCGGTCTGTTTCGGAAACGGCCGTGTTGCCCCATGAAAGGCTTATGACCTTGGCACCGTGCGATGCCGCCCAAGCCACCCCTTGGAAAGTGTTGCTTACCGCCAGCCCCGAAGCGTCCGTGCCGGGGCAGGAAACCCCCATCAACGTAACGCCCGAACCGATGGAGGCGATGCCTATCCCGTTGTTGCGTATGGCACCCACGGCTCCGGCGCAATGGGTTCCGTGCGACCAGTTGAGCGAAGGACAGTTGTTGGCGTTCACGCATTCGGCATCCTGCCGTACGGAAGAGGGGGGAGCGGAGTTACCCAGGTTCTGCGACACCACGTTGTATTGGTTTTCGGGAAGAATCTGCAAGTCGGGATGGTTCCCCCAGACGGCGTTATCCACTACGGCCACCTTTATCTTGTCGCTGCCCGTCTGTATGGCCCAGGCATCTTCGGCGTTAATCATATTCAGATGCCAGCTGGAGGTTGACGTAGGGTCGTTTTTCGTATAAAAGGGGTCGGGCGTTTCCGTTTCGGCCGACGGTTCCTGTTGAGGAACTGCCGCTCCCTGCAGGTAGTAGATAGGAATGCGTTCCACAAGCTCGATACCCTTCTCGTTCCTCAATTCCTCTAAAAGCTGTTCAATCTTGCGGGTGCTGTCCATACGCAGCTGGAACGTGCGTTCCAGAATTGGATTGCCGAGGGTACGCATGGAGGCCATTTCCCGGTGCAGGCCGTAGGCCGCCTGACGCTTTTCGAGGGCTTCCACCCGGGAGATGGGCAGGATTTGCGAATTGGCGGATATTTTTGGAGCCGCCGTCTGACGAAAACGCACATACAGGGCGTCTTCCTGATATTCGGTGCCTGTTTGTGCCGTGGCGAACGAAAAGGCCGCCAGGACAAAAGCTCCCGAAAGCAAATATTTTTTCATAACTGTATCGTTTTTATCGTTTTATCAATTTGTGTACGAATACACCCTGCCTATTTGTAATTCGAACGAAATACATTCCGGCTGCCAGGTCCTGAACGTTTTCTTCGAAGAAGTTCTCACCTTCCGCAAGGGTGATGTTCCTGCCTGCGGCCGTTTTTCCCTGCAGGTCGATTATTTCCAGGCGGGCCTGGGCATTGGCGGGGGAGGTAAAGACGATCCGGCAGTACTCGGAAGCCGGGTTGGGATAAACGCGCAATTGCCGCTGCAGGCGTTCGGGGCGCTCGTTGTTTACGTAAACGCTGTTATCCTTATACCCCGGTGCCAGGTAGCGGGCCTGCACGACCTCGCGGCTATTCTTGTTTTGCAGGAAAACCACCGCGCCCATATTGTCCAGGCTTGAGAATATTTTGGGGTTCGACAGGTCGAATGTATATTCGAACTCTTTCGTGACGGTTTTTCCAATCTCGTCGGCCACCACGTCCACTCCCGTTACCCCGGGCAGCATCTGACGCACCACGTAGTAAAAGTCGGTTTCGCCGTTGTGCATGCTTCTGTTATGGTGTATGGAATCTTCCAGAAGGCAAACCACCAGGCTGTAGGTATTGGGGTCGGGCAGGTATCCGGTAATCTCGGTATGCACCTTGAAGGTGTTTTCTTCCCGTTCCAGATATGCGGTGATGCCGGTGGGAACGGTAATGCGGTTGGTGGCGTAGATGGAGTCCACGATGGCTTTCGCTACGTTCTCGTAACCTATGGTCAACGGGATGGATCTTCCGTTCGCATAGTACGAGGGTGCCGAATTGATGTTGTAGAAGTTTCCTCTGGCGAGGGTCTGTTCGGTAACGCAGGGGTCTCCCACGGCGGGGATGTTTATCTGGTATTTGGCAATGCAGAAGTTACCTCTGTTATCTGGTACGTTGGCATGCTGTTCGAGGAAGGTTCCGTGCAGATACCTGTTCCAGGGTTCGCAGGCGGTGCACATGCCGCTCGAAAATATTTCCAGCAGAAAGTTTTTCTTAGGCAGTCTGTTGTTGTTGGCCGAAAGGATCCGGATACTTGTTTTGGATGTGGAAACATCTTGTCCGTTGATGTTTTCGACCCACATGTCGAGCGTGTGGAAACCGGTGCCGTCAACAGAAACCGTGGCGTTCAGAACGAGTGTGGATCCGGAAGCCAGCTGTATGTCCGAAACATCCGTTTTTTGTACTTGACCATTGTCGGCCTGTGTACAGAGCCGGTAGGAGGTAATGGTTTCCGAGCCGGCGTTGAACAATTGGGCATTCGTCTTTACATCGGCCCGGTCTTGGTTGGAAATCACCGTAAAGGGTGCGGAAAAACCGTTTACAAAGGCGTTCAGGTTCCCCTTGTCGTAAACAACAACATCATCGATGCCGATAATATACTGGTCTTTGGAGTTTTGTACAAAGGCGACATACACGCTTTTCCCTTTGTATTCCGACAGGTCGATGTTGTAATAGGTCCAAATGGCGTGGCAGTGGGGAACTTGAGTAAGAGTGGTTTTAAAGTCTTCTTTTTCGATACCGTCTACCGAAACCTTTACTTCAAATCCGTCGCGGGTCTGGGCATCTATCGCTTTGGCGCGGAAACTCAGCGTGGGGTTCTGCAGTTGGGTGAGGTTTATGGCGGGAGTCACCATCCAGCGGTCGGCGGTCTGGGCATTGGTAAACAACGACAGGGAGGCGGCAAACATTTCTCCATCGGTAGAACGGATAACTTTCCAAGCATCATCGAAATAAGTCAGGTCGGGACTCGTACTTGGTTTGTTATTATCGTTATACAAAGTCCAATCCGTATTGAGGCCGCCTGCCATGAAGCGGTTCAGGTCGGCGGATTGGAAATCGTCTTGAAACACCACCTGTCCGAAAACAGGGGCAAGCAGCAACGGCAGCAGAGCCGTTAAACAAGCAAAGCGTTTCATAAAGTGTTTGTTTTTAATTAATTAAAAATCTTTTTATTAGCAATGGGTGCTTTTGGGTACACACCCAAACAAAGTTACGCCTCTGTGGTTAACCTTGCAAGAGGCGGGTAAAAAAATAACGATGCCCTGTTTTGTGGGTGGTTTTTCGGGTGTAACAAAAAATCACAATACATAGTAAAAACTTTATTTACAATAAAATATATTTTTTTGTGTGATTGAGGAGGATTGCGTGCGATACGGAGATTGAAAGAGGGTTAATATGTGTAAAACGATATGAAATCAGTCTTTTTTGCGGTTTGGCGGAATCCCTTGGATCGGCATGGAATCGGAAGTCTTTTGTCTTTTGCCTTGTTTGTCATTATAATACGATATAATACAATTGTTTAAGATTAACTGTAATTGTGTGTAAACCTTCATAGAATAAGATGTTTGGGTCTTTTTCTATGTGGTCAGAGTAATATTGTGTAAAATCGCCACAGAATAATTGTGGGACAACCGCGTATGGCATCCGGTTTCGGGTGCTGAACGTGTACAAAAGAAACAAAAACAAAGGAATAATGAAAAGATTAGCTGTTATCCTGACCGGTTTCCTGCTCTTGGCGGGCCTTTCTATGCCGGCATGGGCACAGGCTCCGCTTGCCACCTATGGTGTTACGGCCGCAACGGGCGATGCCTACCATCAAATGGGGCAAGGTGCCGTAACCTTATGGAGTCCCGGAGCCAACGATACGCTGAACAGGCAACTCCTCGTGTCGGAAAGCGAGAGGGTTCGGGTTTCCGCTTATGAAGCGGGCAAATATCCCGCCGGCATCTCTTTGAGTCAAGAATTTTCTTTCGGCAACGGTAAATTCTCCAGCCTGGCCATGACCGCCGACGGCTTCGTGTTCTTCGGAAGCCGGCTTGCCACCGGCGATGCGGCCGACTCTGTAATTGCCCTTATCAACGTGGCTTCGACTATGTCGATGTTCTCGGATTGTAAGGATTTCATCTATTCCGGTTTCCTTACCTCGGCCGGCGGGGACTTTCCTGTATGGGAGACTGCCATACTCAAGGGAGGGGATAACACCAGGATCGGTTATGAAAAATCCGGTGATGTCGTTTACATCTGCTACGAGAATGTTAACCTTTGCGATAAGGAAGGTAATGCCAAGGCCATTTCGTGGAACTATAAACTGGATTTGGCTTCCGGCAACGTGGAATTGCAGATAAAGGACTTCTCTTCCTTGGAGGCAGGCAAGTTCCAATACGTTTTCTCCCTGTTCGGGTCTTCCACCTTCGATGTAATGACAGGGGTGAAGACGGACGGCCTTTGGTTGAACGCATGGACGGGCGAGGCACTGAAGGCTTCCGCCGAAAAGAAACTTTCCGTAAACGCCGAAGCCGTTGACGGAACCTATGCTTTCGCCCCTCCAGCCCCCTGCGAGAAGATAGAAAGCTTTACCATGACATGGGACGAACAGTTTTCGTCTGTAACGGATGTTGAGGTAAATATCGGGGCTGTGCTTTCGGCGGATAAAGGAGAAAAGGTTTTGTTTATCCTTTCGAAAGAAGCGACCCTTTCGGGCGACAACCTGCCCAAAGACGGTATCGTGTATGCCGATGGCGCCGAAATCGGCAGCGGTGTGGCCCGCGTGGGAACCCGGGACCAATACGGAATCGGTGTAAATGGCGTTTTCAGGAATCTGGAGCCGGGCACCGTCTATTACTGCCATGCGTTCGCCTACAACGATGCTTGCTCCGGCGGCGTGAAGTACGGAACGCCTCAAACAAAACCGTTCACTACCAGGATGGGCGCTCCCGAGACCGACAAGATCAGCATGGGATCTGTAGCGGAAACCTCGTTCAAGATGACCTTGCCCGCACCCGCCTCAGGTCTTTCGTATGTGGTGGCGGTATCCGAAGAATCGTTGCTCGACGGCGAGGGAAACTTTTTGGCAAGGTTGGATAACGGCACGGAATACACCGCAGGCCAAGACGTGGATTACGGTTTGTTTACCGTCAAGGGCGTGAATGTCGGTGCAGGCGAGTTTACGGTGGAAGGCCTGCAGGCCGCCACCCCCTACTATGTTGCCGTTTGGCATATGAAAGGCAGCGGCACCGCTGTTGAATATTCGTACGGGTACGCCTATATGGGCCAGCGCACGGTTTCGGAAGTTCCCGTAACCTTCGGTTTCGAAAGCGAAGAAATTTCCGGGCCGGTTCGTGGATGGACCATCAGCCGTGAAGACGGCAAAAACGGTTTCGAAGTACGCAGTTACCACGCCACAGACGAGGCGGTCGATGATGAACCCGGATTTCCCGACGACCCCGGCATCGGCCTGGGCCTTGCGGCCAAGGCGGCTCCCGGGGCGAATGCCAAAATGTTGGTAAGCCAGTTAGACTACATTCCCGACGATGACCATGCGCCCGAAACCCGGAACATGAGTGCCTACGCCATCAGCCCCGTTCTCGACACGGCTTCGTTTGCCACGGTTGCGGGTATCTTTAACGTGGCGTTTCTGACAAGAGTATCGTGGGATTCTCCCGAAAGTGCCTATAAGCCTCAGGACGGAGATTCCGCCGTTATTTCCTGGGCGAGCACGAAAGAAGCCGGCCAATGGCACCGTTTGGTGAAACTGGATCAACATACGGCTTGGGACAACGACGGTTTCGCCGCCGTTACCACGCCCGCCTTTACACCCAACGGAAACTTCCGCTTTAAGGTGGATTACTACCGCACGGCAGAAGCCAACTCGGAAAATGTGGTGATGTTCGCCGTTCAGGGACTGGAAGTGGAAGAAGACCTGCCCTGCAAGTACCCGACTGACATCACTGTGGTTGAAAGTGAATTGGGCGCCACCACGGCCAAACTGACCTGGGAAGACAACAATCGTCCGTTCGCCCAATCGTTCAAGCTTATGTATCAGGCTCAGGGCGAGACCGACTGGGATACGGTGGAAACCCGGGATGCCGCATATGTGTTCGAAAAACTGAATGCCGCAACCACTTACAACATCAGGATTCAGGCGGTTTGTGCGGAAGCTGCCGGTGTTTCTTTGGTAAAGACCGCCGGATTCACCACTTTCAATGTGCTTCCCTATCTGCTTGATGTTGAAAAAATGAGTGGAGAAATCGGAGAAGATCCCGCGTTCCCTGACGAATTGAAGAATTACCGGGGAGGTTTGGATGGAAACCTGCAGCCGTTAGGCGATGAGGATATGGCTCAAGGATGGGTAATGTCCGGAGACGGAATGGGTTATCCGATGTTGAACCTTTCTTTAGTTACCGAAGCCAACACATGGTTGATGCTTCCGGTGGTGTTCTCCGAAAAGGACGCCGTGGCCCAGGCAAAGGTCAACATCTTCAACTGGGGAAGGGATCCTGAGGATTACAATTCTTTTGTAAAGCCCGATAATCGAGACACCCTTTGGATGTTTATGTCTGAAACGGGAGAGTTTGCAAGGGCAGACCGTCGCGAGATAGGCTTTATTGTGTTGAAAGATCTGGAATTCGCTTGTGATACGGTTGAAGAAGACGGTTTCAAATCTTACCGTCAGAAGTTCAACGAAAAAACGTTTGAGTTCGAGGTTCGGGCAGGCAAGAAGTATTTCTTTGCCTTCTATGTTCCCGGAATCGATTCGGATCCAGATGCGGAGAACGTTAACGGAAACAATCTTTCCATCAATAGAATCGATATAGATTACGGTACGATTATCTATCCCGCCGTAACCGACATATTTACCGAAAATCTTGGAAAGACGAGCATTTCCCTTTCCTGGACAAGTTCGGCCGATTCAGTTGTGGTGATATACAAGCCGCGTTCGGAGCAGAAGTTCGATACGGTAGGCACGAAGGCAAGCCATATAGATCTGACGGGCTTGCTGTCGGGAACCCGTTACGAATGCTATATTTACGGTATTTACGGGGATGTTGCCGGTCAAAAAAGTAGCGCGGTATATTTCCAGACCCTTGCCGAATGTAAGGAACCTACAGGTTTCGCCGTTATACAGACATTCTGGGATGGTGCGAGAATTACCGGGCATAGCGACAATACCCGTTTTATTCACATTAAATCCGAAGGTGAGGTGGTGGAATACTACGTCAATACCGTTATGGAATGGACCTCTCGTCGAGATACACTCCGTCTGCGCGGTCTGCATGTGGCCGGTGTCGATTATCCGTATTCCGTAAAATTGCGTTCCGTTTGCGGTCCCGGTGACAGCAGTGTCTGGACGGAACCCATTATTTTCAGGACAACGGATTACCCCGAGATCGGTACGCCGACCAACCTCAAGTCCACCTACAACGCTACCCTTCGTTCGGCAGAAATCAGTTGGACTCCCGGACAGAACAACGACTTTATGCTTATCTACTACGGAAAAGCGGGAGAGAAGTATGACACCGTGGCTACGGAAGCCACATCGTATATCTTGAGGAATCTCGAAAAGAACGTGGTTTATAAATGGCTTCTGCAGCCGCTTCACGACGACTATCTGTTGGGCGACGAAACGGCAACGCAGGAATTCAACACCAGCGGTGTTGCCAACCAAGGTGCGGATTATGCTGAATCCCTGCGGATCCGGGCCTATGAGCGCCGTATTGTCGTGGATAATCCCGACAACCTTTATATAAAGACCATCAACATTTATGACGTGGCAGGCCGCCGCCTGAAGTCTTATCCGGTAAACGACGGAGGCAATGTGTTTGTCGAGACCGATTTGCCCCAAGGGGTCGTGTTGGTGGAAGTGCTTGGCGAATCCGGTGAACGGGCGGTTGCCAAGACGGTAATTATGTAATATTGTAAAACGTTAAAAATAAGAGATATGAATTTATTCAAGACATTGGCGATTGCAGGTTCGAGCCTGTTGATGGCCGTTTGCGGACTTCAGGCGCAAGTGCAGCCCGGAGAACAGCACCCCACGGTAGCCGACACCATTAATGGTAAAGCCGGTAAGGTGGTTATATTCAAGGAATACGCAGGATTGGCAGATTATACGTATTTGTCTGCCAACGGCAGGTTCTTGTATGGAGGTTCAGACGAAAGCGCGGATGAACCGGGAACCAGTTTTATTTACGAAATAGCCACCGGCAAGAGCGTGTTCTTTAACGACCGTGTGGTAGGCCAGGTAATAGACTTCGACAATTACGTCACCTCCAAGTCGATTGTACGTGACGGAAATACAATCGAATACAAGACCCAGGGTCTGAAATGTAGCGTGCCCATGTGTGCGTCCGGCGACCTGAACGTCATTTCCATGTCAACCTATATTCCTCAAGAACTCAATGGGGTGGTTCACAGTCTTTACACTGCGGTGGTCTTTGACAGGAACGGCAATCTGATTGATACCATGCCGCATTTCGAAAAGGAGTTGACGACCGGCCACGGTTCCTATCTTTGGGGTATATCGGCCGACGGCAGGATAGGTGCCGGCAAGAGTTCCGTTAACGGGGCTTTCTCCAACAATTCGCCTGCATTCTGGGATAGGAATATCGACAAAACGTTTTCGCTGGCCGATGTCTTGAGCGGCAAAACCGACGGCACCTTGAATGCTGCGAATGAAGACGGCACTTATCTGACGGGCGAAAGGAACAGCGTGGCCATTTATGTTGTATATGATAAAGAGGCCCACACCTATGAGATAAAGGAAATCTTACCCGAACCCGGTAATGAAGTGAGCGACGGTGTGTGCGTGGAAAACAAGGTTGTGCTTGGTTTCGACCAAAAGGCAACCACAGATGTTTTTGCACGTAACCCATGGGTTTACTTTATCGAACAGAACCGCAAGGTATATCTTAACGAATACCTTGAAAACCTCTATGGATTGAGTATGGAACCCCAGTATCCGATGTTCTCGCCCGGAAAGATAAGTAAAGACGCCAACATCATTACCGGAACGACCTACGATAACGGCGTATGGATTCCGTACGCTATTTTCTTGAATCCGACACAGATCTACGCTATGCCCCGTTCGGTTTCCGTACGTCAGCCCCGCAACACGGTGAATGCCGAAATAAGGTGGCAGGCGGCCTTAAAGGGAAACTATACCATCAAGGAATACAAGGTATATTGCGATGGATCGGAAACGGCCATAGGTACCATTCCCGCCACCAATGCTGAGAACTATACGTACGCGCATATCGGTGTTGGAGCCGGCAGGCATGAATATCAGGTGCAGGCAATCTATACCGATGGCGGTGTTTCCGAATTGACGGAAAAGATACAGATTCAAATAATCGGCGATGGCGAGTGCTTGCCGGTTAGGGACATCAACGCCTCTATACAGTATAACCGTACGGTACGGGTTGCATGGGGTCTGCCTTCTTCTATCGTCAGCAATACCGACCAGGCTTCCGCCAAGTTTGAACCCGGCAGCAAAGAAGTTGTGAAACATGCTGCTTCCGTATCGAAAAAAGCTGATGCGAAATACATTGCCCAAGGCGATCTGGATAGAATATCTTCGTTCAATACCAATATCGAAAGCGCATCGGCGGCCGTATTGGTTGGAGACTACCTTTATGTGTCCGACTACCGCAACAACGCCATTACCGTTTTCAACACCTTGAGCGGAGCCAAGGAAGCTGCTGTAGAAATCCCGGGTCTGGGACTTGTTTACGATATGTTTTATCATAACGGTATAATCTATTGTGTCGGTTATACTGAACATGTGTCCGAAATAAGGTTGAGAGACCCGCAAGACCCCACCACGCTTTCGCTTTCCCGTCGTTGGACTGTTCTTGATGAAAATGTAAGGCTTAGCCACATCTCTTATATCAAAGGAGAAAACGGTCAGGACGACATGTTGATGTTGGGTGGATACGACAATATCTTTTTCTATAAGACCGATGGTTCCGGTGATACGGTGGACGGCGCTTCGGCACTTGCTGAACGTTTTGATATAAGCGAATTGTCGATAAGCGGCAGTGCTTACTACAAGGGTCGTGTTTATTTCGCCAATCAATCCGAATTGGGACATACGCCGAGAGTGGAAGTTTTCGATTTCGCGACGGGTGAACACCTTTTCAGCAGCAATCTGGCAGAATCTTTCCCCGAAATCGTGGAAATCGCAGATTATCCTAGCTATGACCTTTCTATGGCGGGTCTTACCGTAGGCGAACTCGAAAACGGTACAGTGGTACTCGAATGTATGACACAGCCTCTCGTAAGCTACAATTATGTAGCTACCGTAGAAATCGAAAGTTCTCCCGATATCTCCGGTTACAATGTTTACCGAGACGGTGAAAAACTGAATGCCGAACTTTTACAAGCCCGTCATTATACGGAAGACATTACAGAACCCGGTACATATACGTATTCCGTAGAAGTGGTTTCCAGCAAAGGATATAAAGCGATGTCGGAAACATCCGACAATGTGGAAGTGGAGATTTATCCGATAGGACGATGCGACGCTCCCCGGATTTTGAATGTTGTCGAATCTAACGAAATGGCAGTGATTTCGTGGGAATGGCCCGAAAGTTCGGCCGGTCTCGTGGGTTTCAACATCTATCGCGACGGTGCAGAAATCGCCAACGGTCTGGATGCTGAAAGATTTGTGGATCAAAACCCGACAAAGGGTAAACATAATTATAGCGTTGAAGCCTTCTACGATAATTCCTGCCGGGCTGCCGACACGATGGAAATCGAAATCACTTTCGAAGGAAAACCGATGCCTCCTGCCGCCGTTCATGTTGACGTTATTCCGGAAGAAGGAAAGACGACCAATACCCATACCGTTGCCTGGGAACTTCCTTTCTTTGAAGAACCTATGGCGATGGGTTACTGCGGAACTGCCGGATATTCTGCATCTTTCGACGGTACCACCACCATTTATGCCGTTGTCGGCTGGACTGCAGATCAAATGGATATGTTCGATGACCTTTATCTGGTCGGTGTGGAATTTGTGTTGAGCGGTGAGGTTGTCGGCTGGAATAGCGTTGTTTATGTAGATGATAAAATGGTGTATAACCAGCCTATCACCACTCGTCAACGTCCCCGCGAATGGGTTCAGGTTTATTTCTCCAAGAACTTTCCGATGAAGCAGGAGAAAGAAATAGCTGTAGGTTATATGGTACAGCTGAAAGCGATGAACGAAGCGATCCTTACTTTCGATGCAGGTCCGGTTGCCTTCAGCGGAAAATCCGACCTTATCTCTCCCGACGGTTTGGATTATGCTTCGGCCGCCCAATCCGGAGTAAACGCTAACCTGGCCATCAATGCGCTCGTTGTCCGTCAGCGCGATATGGAACAGGCTGCCAAATCGAATGACCCGCAGGCTTATATCGAAAGCAAGGCGATGCGTCTTTCTTCGGTTCCCGCCCGATTGGGTGCGGTTAATCCTATCGAAAGCGTCAAGAGCACGAGCGAAAAGTATGCGCTTAAAGGCTTTTACGTTTACCGCGACGACGAAAAATTAAACGACGAAGTGCTTACTTCGATGAGTTTTGTGGCAGACGGTATGGCTGTGGGCAGCTATACGTATGAAGTGAGTGCCCTTTATGCCGATGGTAAGGAAGAAAAGTCGGATCCCGTATATGTTGACCGTTCTGCAGCAAACCAAGACAACCAAACGGCTTGCCCGGTTGCTTTCTATCCCAACCCGGTGCAGGATGTGCTCTATATCGAAGGTGAATATGCTTCCCTGTCGTTGATCGACATGACCGGTCGCGTCGTTCTTTCGGATATCCGTAACGAGCAGGTACTGCCGATGGCTAACTTCCAAAGCGGTATCTATTTTGTAAAGGTTACTTTGGCCAACGGACAGAGCTACATTACGAAAATCGTTAAGAAATAAGGCTATGAGGTGAACAGCTTTTGCTGTTTGTTTTAAATAGTTGTGTTTCGGTTGAAGCCCCCGCTTTTGTCGGGGGCTTTTTTTGTGTTATTTATCGTAACTTTGAGAGTTTTGCCGCCGTACGCGCTCAACGCGGGCCGTACGCGGTTCACCCAAAGAAAGACACCATGCAGAACCTATCTCCCGCCGACAGGCAACAGATGCAGCGCAAGGGCATTTCGGAAGAAAGCCTTCAAAAGCAGTTAGACGGCTTCAAGACCGGATTTCCCTTTGCCCGGCTGGTGGCGCCCGCCCTGGTGGGGAAGGGCGTGCAGACCTTTTCCGCGTCCGAGACCGAGCGTTACCGCCGGCTCTACCGGGAAGCCGCCAAAAAAGAAACGGTGTTGAAGTTCGTGCCCGCCTCGGGCGCGGCCACGCGCATGTTCAAGAACCTCTACGCCTTCTATCAGAAATGCCGGGAAGACGGGAACGCGGTTCCCGAGGCCGACGTGCAGGCGTTTTTCGACAACCTGCCCCGCTTCGCGTTCTACCGGGACCTGCAGCAGGCGGTGCAGAGGAACACCGGCAAAAGCATAGAGGAAGCCGTGGCGCAGAAACAATACGCCCCCGTGCTGGAATGCCTGCTGGAAGAAAAAGGCCTCTGCTACGGGCACCTGCCCAAGGCGCTGCTGCTGTTTCACCGCTACGCCACGGGCGCGGTGACGGCCTTGGAGGAACACCTGGCCGAGGCGGCGCTCTACGCGGCCTCCGACGGCGTGTGCCACCTGCATTTCACCCTCTCGCCCGAACACAGGGAAGCCTTTTCGGCGCGGCTGGACGCGGTGCAGGCCGATTACGAGAAACGGTACGGCCTGCGCTACGACATCACTGTTTCCGAGCAGAAATCAAGCACCGACACGGTGGCGGTTACGATGGACAACGAGATTTTCCGCGATGCGGAAGGGCGCATGGTGTTCCGCCCCGGCGGCCACGGCGCGCTTATCGAGAACTTGAACGAACAGCAGGCCGGCATCGTGTTTATCAAGAACATTGACAACATAACCACGCAGGCCTTGCGCGCCGACACCCAAACCTACAAGGAACTGCTGGCGGGCGTGCTGGTGGAACGCCGCGACAGGGTGTTCGCCTACCTGCGCCGGATCGAGGACATGCAGCAGCGCGGCGAGGCTCCCTCCGAAGAATTCTTGCGCGAGCTCGAAGACTTCGCCCGCCGGAATCTGAGCCTGCGTTTTGCCGAGGGTTTTTCTTCGCGCCCCGCCTCCGAGAGGCTTGCGGCACTTCGGCAGGCGCTGGACCGGCCCATGCGCGTGTGCGGTGTGGTCAAGAACACCGGCGAGCCGGGCGGAGGGCCCTTCTGGGTGCTCTCTCAGGGCGACGGGGCACCCTCGCTGCAGATCGTGGAATCCTCGCAGGTGGACATGAACGACCCGGAGCAGAAGAGGATTTTCGAGACCTCGGGCTTCTTTAACCCCGTGGACCTGATCTGCGCCCCTTACGACTACCGGCACGATAAATTCGACCTTACGCGGTTCATCGACCCGCAGACGGCCTTTATCTCGCTTAAATCGGTGCAGGGCACCGACATCAAGGCCATGGAGCTGCCCGGCCTGTGGAACGGGGCCATGGCGCGCTGGATCACGCTTTTCGTGGAAGTGCCCGACAGCGTGTTCACGCCCGTAAAGACGGTGAACGACCTGCTGCGCCCCCAGCACCAGGCGGAGTAGGAGGCGTTCGCCGCCTGCCTTGGGTTCACCCGGCGCTGTGCCGTTTGCAAAAGGGACTCGCGGAATGCCGTTGAGGTTCGACCGAAAGAGGTTCAGCCGAAAACCGCGCGGAAAGGCAGCGTCGATGGAATATAGATTAAAAAATATTAATACAAAATAACCATGAAAGACATAAAGGATTACATCCAGGAGAACAAGGAACGTTTTCTGGAAGAACTCTACGGCTTGTTGCGCATTCCCTCCATCAGCAGCGAGGCATCGCACAAGCCAGATATGGTGAGGGCGGCCGAATACTGGAAGGAACAGCTTCTGAAGGCCGGCGCCGACAAGGCCGAGGTGATGCCCACCGAAGGAAATCCGGTGGTGTACGGGCAGAAGATCATCGACCCCAAGGCCAAGACGGTGCTGGTGTACGGCCACTACGACGTGATGCCGGTGGATCCGGTGGAACTGTGGAAAACCGAACCCTTCGAGCCGCAGATTATCGGCGACCGCCTGTACTGCCGCGGGGCGAACGACGACAAGGGGCAGTCGTTCATGCACGCCAAGGCTTTCGAATACATGGTGCGGGAGAACTGCCTGCCCTGCAACGTAAAGTTCATGCTCGAGGGCGAGGAGGAGATAGGTTCGCCATCGCTGGAGAAATGGTGCGCGGACAACAGGGAAATGCTCAAGGCCGACGTGATCCTGGTGTCGGACACCTCGATGATCGCGCCCGACGTGCCCAGCATCACCGTGGGTCTGCGCGGCCTGAGTTACGTACAGGTAAAGGTTACGGGGCCCAACAAGGACCTTCATTCGGGTATCTTCGGCGGGGCGGTGGCCAATCCGGCCAACGTGCTGGCCGGGCTGATCGCGGGGCTTATCGACGAAAACGGCCATATCACGGTGCCGGGTTTCTACGACGACGTGGTGGAGATTTCTGCAGAGGAACGCGCGGCCATGGCCAAGGCTCCTTTCGACGAGGCGGCCTACAGGAAGGCCTTGGATATCGAGGAGACGCAGGGTGAGAAGGGCTTCAGCACGATCGAGCGCACGGGCATCCGGCCTTCGCTGGATGTGAACGGCATGTGGAGCGGCTACACGGGCGAGGGTGCCAAGACGGTGCTGCCGTCGGTGGCGTACGCCAAGATAAGCATGCGTCTGGTGCCTAACCAGAACTGGGAGAAGATAGGGAAGCAGGTGGCCGACTGCCTGCAGGCGCGCGCGCCCAAGAGCGTCAAGGTGGAGGTGGAGTTGTTGCACGGGGGGCAGGCCTACGGTGCTGACTTGAAGTCGGAGGCGTACAAGGCGGCCGAGCAGGCCTATATGGACGTTTACGGCAAGCTGCCCATTCCCACGCGCAGCGGCGGCAGCATTCCCATCATCGCGGCTTTCGAGCGGGTGCTGGGCATCAAGTCGCTGCTGATGGGGTTCGGCCTGGAGGCCGACGCGATCCATTCGCCGAACGAAAGCTATCTCTTGGATAATTTTTATCGGGGAATCGAGACGATACGTGCTTTTTATAAGCACTTCGGGCGGTAGGTTTTTTCGCGCTTGCGCGCGGACGGCGCTCCTATGGCGGAGGGATAAAAATGAAACATGGATTATGGATAAGAACACATTGGAATTTGTAACGTACTGCATAAGCAAGCTTGCGCAGTTGTTGAACCTTTCGCAGGGGGAGGTCTATCACCGGCTGAATAAGTCGGGAATCTTGTACGATTATATCGTACCTTCATACGATGTGCTCCATACGTTCGGCTCCCGCTATCTGATGGAGGACTTAACCGATTTCATGCGGAAGAAAGGAGTGTTGTAGTTATGAAACTGTATCATTCGTCAATACAACCGGTAGAAACACCCGATACTATTCATTCCAGGGAGTTTCTTGATTTCGGAAAAGGATTCTACCTTACGTCTATCCGCGACCAAGCGGAGAAGTATGCCCAACGTTTTGTTCGCAGGCAGCAGCAGGCGTGGTTGAATGTTTACGAATTTGAGTTTGAGCCTTCTGCCTGGAAGGTGCTTGCATTTGATTCTTACAACAAGGAATGGCTTGATTTTATTGCCAATTGTCGTGCAGGAAAGGATACTACGGACTACGATATCGTTATAGGCGGTATAGCCAACGATAAAGTGATTCGAACGCTTGACCGTTTCTTTGCCGGAGAACTTTCGGTTCAACAAACCTTAGGCCTCCTGCAATACGAAAAACCCAACATTCAGTATTGTATCCGTTCTCAACAATTGATAGACAATTGTTTAAAACACATAGAAAGCATACGGCTATGACAGAGGAGAGCAAACTTGTGCTTAGGGGGGATAAATGTGCAGGGATTATAATGGGTATCAGTGAATTGTTTGGTGTTTCCCTCCAGCGGGCCACAGATATTTTTTACGAATCGGAAACCGCCGCGCTTATCGAGGAAGGGGTATCCGATTTGCAGTGCCGGAGCGACAAATACCTTGCAACCTTAGTGTGGGAGGAATACCAAGAAACCCACTAAGTACACCTTGCCCGAAGGTGGGAAGAAACGGATTCTAAGGGATGAGATGCAACGCAATCGATGGGTGAGCCTGAGGGAGCGTACTTATGTACGTGACCGAAGTGCGCCCCCTCGATTGCGGAAGCAGGTCGCCCTTAGAATCCGTTTCTTTTATTTTTCGCGGAAGAAGACCTTCATCGGAACCCCCGTAAAATCCCACAGCCTGCGCAGCTGGTTCTCCACGAAACGCCTGTAGGGTTCCTTTACGTATTGGGGCAGGTTGCAGAAGAGGGCGAACATGGGGTATTGCCCCGGCAGCTGGGTAATGTACTTTATCTTTACCGACTTGCCCTTATAGACGGGCGGCGGGGTCTGCTTGAGGATGGGCAGCAGGGTCTCGTTGAGGTCGGAGGTAGAGATGCGGCGCGAGCGGTTCTCATGCACCTGCTTGGCCATTTCCAGCACCTTGTAGATACGCTGTTTGTTTACAACGGAGGTGAACACGATGGGAATGTCGTTGTCGGGGGCGAGGCGTTCGCGCACCGCGGCCTCGTATTTCTTGAGCGTGTTGTTCTCTTTCTGCACCAGGTCCCACTTGTTCACGACCACCACCACACCCTTGTTGTTGCGGCGGCAGAGGGCGTAAAGGTTCAGGTCCTGCGACTCGATGCCGCTTTCGGCGTCGAGCATGAGGATGCACACGTCGCTGTTCTCGATGGCGCGTATGGAGCGCATCACCGAGTAGAACTCTATGTTCTCGGTAACCTTCTGCTTGCGGCGTATGCCGGCGGTGTCCACCAGGTAAAAGTCGAAGTCGAACAGTTTGTAGCGGGTAAGCACCGTGTCGCGCGTGGTGCCGGCGATGGGGGTCACGATATTGCGTTCCTGCCCGATAAAGGCGTTGATGATGGACGATTTGCCCACGTTGGGTCGGCCTATCACGGTAATGCGGGGCAGGTCGTCGTTCTGCAGCGGCTCTTCGGGTTCGCCCATGTCGCGCACCACTTCGTCGAGCAGGTCGCCGGTGCCGCCGCCGTTGGCCGCCGAGAGGCAGAAGAGGGTGTCGAAGCCCAGGGCGTAGAACTCGGAGGAAAGCCCCAGTTTGTCGGGGCTGTCTATCTTGTTCACCACCAGGTGGACCGGCTTGTCGGTGCGCCGCAAGAGCTGCGCCACGTCTTCGTCCATGGGGGTGATGCCGTCTTTGCCGTCCACCAGAAAGAGAATCACGTCGGCCTCGTCGATGGCCAGTTCCACCTGCTTGCGGATCTCGCCGTTGAAGGAGTCTTCGTTGTCCAGCAGATAGCCGCCGGTATCGATTACCGAGAATTCCTTGCCGTTCCAGTCTCCGGTGCCGTAGTTGCGGTCGCGCGTAACACCGCTGGTTTCGTCAACGATGGCGTGACGGCTCTGGATAAGGCGGTTGAACAGGGTGGATTTGCCCACGTTGGGTCTGCCCACGATGGCTACGATGTTACGCATGAGAGGTGGCATTTACAAAAAAAGGCTCGCCCAAACGTCTTGTGCAAGCCTTTCCGATTAGTAGCGGGGGCAGGATTCGAACCTACGACCTCCGGGTTATGAGCCCGACGAGCTGCCTCTGCTCTACCCCGCAATGTGGGTGCAAAGGTACTACAAATTTCCGTAATGTGCAAAATTATCGTGTGCTGTGCAAGGCAAAGGATCCCGCTTATCAAGCAAAATAGCCTTTTGTGCCGGTTTCGCATGTTTATAATGCGTTGATAATTTCATTTGCACGCGCGGGGGAAAAAAAGTACTTTCGCAGACGGAATCAGCCTTGAAGGAAAACCCTCAAACCCAACATACAATGGAAAACAAACCGCAGGTTAAAATCTTTTCGTGCCGCGCCACCCGCTATCTGGCAGACAAAATCGCCAAGGAATACGGGGCGCCGCTCGGACAGTCGGACGTGGCCATCTTCTCCGATGGCGAATTCCGCCCCTCGTACGAAGAAAACGTGCGCGGAAAGGATGTCTTTATCGTGCAGTCCACCTTCGCCCCCTCCGACAACCTGTTCGAACTGCTGCTGATGATCGATGCCGCCAAGAGGGCATCGGCCCGCAGCATCATCGCGGTGATTCCCTACTTCGGCTGCGCCCGTCAGGACCGCAAGGACAAACCCCGCGTTCCCATCACATCCAAACTTGTGGCCAATATGTTGGCGGCCGCCGGCGTGTCGCGCATCATCACCATCGACCTGCATGCCGACCAGATCCAGGGCTTTTTCGAAATGCCGGTGGACCACCTCTACGCCTCCTCGGTGTTCGTGCCCTACCTGCGCTCGCTCAACTTAGACAACCTCATGGTGGCCTCTCCCGATACGGGCGGAACCCGCCGCGCCAGCATGTACGCCAAGATTTTCGGCACAGGCTTCGCCATCTGCTACAAGCAGCGCAGCAAACCCAACGTGGTTGACCGGATGGAGCTTATCGGCGACGTGGAAGGCAAGAACGTGGTGTTGCTGGACGATATCCTCGACACGGGCAACACCATGATGAAGGCCGCCGACCTGATTCTGGAGCACGGCGCCAAGAGCGTGCGCGCGGTGGTTACCCATCCCGTGCTCTCGGGCAACGCCATCGACCGCATCGAGAAGTCGAACCTGGCCGAACTCATCGTGAGCGACACCATCCCCACCAGCCGTCCCTCCGACAAGATCACCGTGGTGTCGGTGGCCAAGCTGCTGGCCGAAGTGATCCAGCGCATCGAATCGTACGAAAGCATATCCAATCTCTACACATTGTAAGATTGGCAATAAAATGCTACCTTTGCGCCCTTGTTTCCGAAAGGAGGCAAGGGCTTTTTTATAAACATCAAAAACAAAAAGAATCATGAAAGTTGTATCTATGAGCGGTTCTCCCAGAGAGAACGTAGGGAAAAAAGATGCGCGTGATCTTCGTCTGCAGGGCAACGTTCCCTGCGTGGTTTACGGAGGCGAGAAGGAAATCCGTTTCTTTGCCGCCGCCAAGGACCTGATCGAATTGTTCAACAAACCCGAAGTATGCTTCGTGGAACTGGACATCAACGGTCAGAAGGTGAAGGCCATTCCCCAGGAAGTACAGTTCCACAAGGTTACCGACAGCCTCATGCATGTCGATTTCCTGGAATTGCGCGACGACCGTCCCATTTCCATGGCCATTCCCTTGGTGGTTACCGGTAACTCGGTAGGTGTACTCAAGGGCGGCAAGCTCTTGAAACGCATGCGCCGCCTGCGTCTGCGCGCCCTGCCCGCCGACATGCCCGAAAACATCACCGTGGACATCACCAAGCTTGACATCGCCGACGAAGTGAAGGTGAAGGATCTCTGCAGCGACAAGTACAAGATTATGGAAGACATGACCGCCGCCGTGGTGACCATCAAGGCTACCCGCAACGCGGTTGCCGACGCTCCCGCCGCTGCCGAAGCCGCCGCCGAAGCGAAGTAAGCTGGAAAACACGGCTTCAAGGCCGTTTCTTGATAGAGCCGCCGCGAGAAATCGCGGCGGTTTTTTTATATCCCAGGCCACCGCTTTTTTTGCCGATAAGTAGCGCGCGTTGGTCGGACAAATCGGGTGTTCTGCCGAAAAAACGCCCTACAGACGTGTCTAAGCCTTGTCTGGCACGCTCCGAACCTTTAATTTCGCCGGGTATCAAAAATACAGCATCATTCATGGTTCGGCATCAAAAATCTACAGAAAACCTGCTTAAAACGGCTTTCTTTGCGGGTGCTTTCTTCCTGCTTGGCTTTTTGCCTGCGCAGACCGACAGCGCGGAGCTTTTGCCTGCGGTGAAACCGGTCGTGTGGTCGCTGCAGCACTGCATCGACTACGCGCGCGAGAATAACCTGCAGGTAAAGTCGGCGCAGTTGGACCTTGCAGGCACCGAGGTGGAACTCAAGGCCGCCAAGGCTTCGCGCTGGCCCTCGTTGAGTTTCAGTTCCAGCCAGGGGTTCACCAACGGAAGCAAGTTCAACGACGGCAACGGTTCCTTTGTAACGACCTCCCAATATACGGGCACCTACGCCTTATCGACCGGCCTTACGCTCTACAACGGCGGCAAGATTAACAACACCATCAAGCAGCAGAAAGTGCTGCACGAAGCCAACCGCTTTCTGGTGGAAAAGGCGCGCAACGACATCGAGATCTCGGTAACCGCCTCGTTCCTGGAGGTGCTCTACGCGCTGGAGACCCTGCACACCGATTCCGTCGTGTTGGAGAATTCCCGCGCCCGGCTGGAGCAGGCACAGGCCCGCTACGAGGCCGGAGCGATACGCCAGAGCGAATATTCCAGCATCCGGGCGCAGTACGAAACGGACAGGTACAACTACGTGGTGGCCGAAAACAACCTTTCCAACCGCAAGCTGGAACTGAAACAGCTGCTGGAATTCGGGCCCGATGAAGCCTTGGACGTGGCCGTTCCCGCCGCCGAACAGCTCGACCTGCTCCGCCGCATGCCTCCGGCCGCCGAAATCTACGAGACCGCCTTGCAGAACATGCCGGAAATCAGGGCTTCCGAGCTCCGTATCTCGGCTTCCGAATATGCCCGCAAGGCCGCGCGTGCCCAGATGATACCTTCCCTCTCGCTCAACGCCTCGGTGGGAACGGGCTACTACACCACGGCGCAGTTCGCCTTCCTCAACCAGATGCGCAACAACCTGAACGAAAACGTGAACGTGGGCATCAATATCCCCATCTACCAGCGCCGTCAGGCCAAATCGTCGGTTGAGACGGCCAAGATCAACACCGAGCAGGCCATGCTGAACCTGCAGACCGAGCAGAAACAGCTGCTCAAGGAAGTGGAGCAGGCCTGGCAGGACGCCCGTTCGGCGCAGTCGCGCTACGAGGCCGCCAGCCGTCAGTACGAAGCGGCGCAGTCGAGCTACAACCTGGTGCAGGAAGAATACGGCGCGGGCGGCAAGACCTTGGTGGACGTGCTCAGCGAAAAATCCACCTATCTGGCTTCGGTGGAAGAAATGTTGAAGGCCAAATACCAGGCGGTGCTTTCCTTGCGCCTGCTTGATTTTTATATGAACCGTCCGGCTTCGTTTTAGCCGGCACGGAAGAATGATGATTGAAAAATAAAGGAGATGAAAAGAAAAAAGGTATTAATCTGGACGGGAATCGTGATTGTGGTGGCCATTGCGGCTTTTCTTATCGTCAGGAAAAGCGGCGGGAACGTCGGCAGACTCGCGTACGAGACCCAGGTGATCGGCCGGGGCGACATGGAGAACAGCGTTACCGCCACCGGCACCGTCGAACCCATGGAGCAGGTGGAGGTGGGCACGCAGGTGTCGGGCATCATCGACAAGATTTACGTGGACTACAACAGCAAGGTGAAGAAAGGCGAGGTGATCGCCGAACTGGACAAGACCGTGCTGCAGGCCGAGCTGGAAACGGCGCGGCTGAGCGTGGAGTCGAACCGCAACGAGTTCAACTATCAGGAAAAGAACTATAGGCGCAACAAGCAGCTGTACGAAAAGAAACTGATAAGCGACAGCGAGTTTGAGACCGCCGAATACAGTTACAGGAAAGCCAGGATTGCCTACGAGCAGTCGCTGGCGCAGGAGGTGAAGGCGCGCACCAACCTCGGCTACGCCACCATCTATTCGCCCATCGACGGCATCGTGATCTCCAAGGCCGTGGAGGTGGGGCAGACGGTGGCTTCCTCGTTCAGCA
Organism: Bacteroides sp.; assembly: GCA_023662825.1. Classification (GTDB taxonomy): domain Bacteria; phylum Bacteroidota; class Bacteroidia; order Bacteroidales; family P3; genus Pullibacteroides. The sequence continues at coordinate 10,266 of JAMPIH010000019.1, read as the reverse complement.
CGCCCACGCTCTTCACCATTGCCGACGACCTGCACCGCATCCAGGTGGTGGCCGACGTGGATGAGGCCGACATAGGTCAGGTGGTGGAAGGCGCGGAGGTTACCTTCAGCGTGGACGCCTATCCGGACGAACGTTTCGAGGGCAAGGTGAACCAGGTGCGCATGGAGGCCGTCACCACCACCAACGTGGTTACCTACGAGGTGGTGATCCATGCCGAGAACCCCGGCCTGAAGCTCAAGCCGGGGCTTACCGCCAACATCAACATCTATTCGATGCGGCGTCAGAACGTGCTGCGGCTGCCGGTAAAGGCCACCAGGTTCCGGCCTGCCGAAAGACCCGACGTCAAGGACAGGCCGGAGCCGAAAGGCCGTCCCGGACAAGGCGACACGCTGCACCGCAGGCCGCCCTTCCCCAAGGACTCCGCGATGCGCCCGCACCGCGGCCCCAAACCAAGCGATTCGCTGCACAGGCCTCCGTTCCCCCATGGCGAAAGACCTTCTATGGAAGATTCCGCCGCCGGTGATATGAAGCTGGTTTTCGTGATGGGCAGGGACGAAGGCTCGGATGAGCCCGTATTGCAGCCGAGAAAGGTGCGCGTGGGGGTTTCCGACCGCATCTATTACGAGGTGCTGGGCGGGCTGCGCGAAGGCGAGCAGGTGTGCGTGGGCATGGGTTCGGCCAGCGGAAAGTCCATGGAAACGGGTTCGGCCCAGCGCAGCCCCTTTATGCCGGGACCTCCGGGTCGGGGCAACAACCGCAAAAAATAGCAGGGAGATGGCTTTGAAAAAGATTATAGAAGTGGCCGGCCTGCGCCGCGATTTCAAGGTGGGCGCGGAAACCGTGCACGCCCTGCGCGGCGTAAGCTTCGAGATAGAGGAGGGCGAGTTCGTTACCATCATGGGCACCAGCGGTTCGGGCAAGAGCACGCTGCTGAATATGCTGGGCTGCCTGGACACGCCCACTTCGGGCGAGTACCGCCTGGACGGGATTTCGGTGCGCAGCATGAACCGGAACCAGCGGGCGGACATACGCAACCGCAAGATCGGCTTCGTGTTCCAGTCGTACAACCTGCTTTCCAAGACCACCGCGCTCGAGAACGTGGAACTGCCGCTGCTCTACAACAAGTCGGTGAACGCGGCCATGCGCCGCAAACGCGCCGAGGAAGCCCTGCGCAAGGTGGGGTTGGCCGACCGCATGGCGCACCGTTCCAACCAGATGTCGGGCGGGCAGCAGCAGCGGGTGGCCATTGCCCGCGCCCTGGTGAACGAGCCGGTGCTCATCCTGGCCGACGAGGCCACCGGGAACCTCGACTCCCGCACCTCCTACGAGATATTGAGCCTCTTCCAGGACCTGCACGCCGAGGGACGCACCATCGTGTTCGTTACCCACAACCCCGAGCTGGCAAGTTTCAGCAGCCGCAATATCGTGCTCAAGGACGGCCATGTGGTGGAAGACCGCCGCAATCCCGATGTTCGTTCGGCCAAAACCGTTTTGGAATCGCTTCCCAAAGAAGACGATCAGATCCCTTAATCCGCGAAAGATGAATTGGAAGAATTTGATACAGATGGCGTTCCGCTCGCTCAAGAGCAACAAGTTCCGCTGTTTCCTCACGATGCTGGGCATTATCATCGGCGTGTCGTCGGTCATCACGATGCTGGCCATCGGACAGGGTTCCAAGCAGAGCATACGGGCGCAGATCTCCGAGATGGGCTCGAACGTGATCATGGTCTTTCCCGGCAACCGAAAGGCGGGCGGGGTGAGGCTCAGCGCCAGCGAGATGCAGACGCTCAAGCTTGCAGACTATGAGGACGTGAAGAACGAGGCCACCCTGCTGAGCCGGGTCTCGCCCATGGCCAGCAGCAGCGGGCAGTTTATCTACGGCGCCAAGAACACGCCCTCCACGCTCTACGGCATAAACGCCGACTACCTGGAGATACGCAAGCTGGAGGTGGAGCAGGGCGAGATGTTCGGCGAGGAAGACATACGCTCCTTGGCCAAGGTGTGCATCGTGGGGCAGACCGTCATCGACAACCTGTTCGAGGAAGGCGAGGAAGTTTTAGGCAAGACCATCCGCTTCAACGCCACGCCCTTCAAGATTATCGGCATCCTCAAGAAAAAGGGATACAACAGTATGGGGCAGGATCAGGACGACCTGGTGCTGGCGCCCTACACCTCGGTGCAGAAACGCATCCTGGCGGTGACCTACCTGCGCGGGCTGTACGCCAGCGCGGTCAAGGAGGAGGAGAGCGAGGCGGCCATCGAACAGATCACCGCCATATTGCGCCGCAACCACCGCCTGCAGGAAGACGCCGACAACGATTTCGAGGTGCGCTCGCAGGAAGAGCTCAGCAACATGCTCAGCTCCACCACCAACCTGCTTACGGTGCTGCTGGCCAGTATCGCCGGCATCTCGCTTCTGGTGGGCGGCATCGGCATCATGAACATCATGTATGTGTCGGTTACCGAACGCACCAAGGAAATAGGCCTGAGGCTCTCCATCGGCGCCAAGGGGCGGCATATCCTGTGGCAGTTCCTCATCGAGTCGGTGTTCATCAGCGTGAGCGGCGGCCTGGTGGGCGTGCTTTTGGGCATCCTGGCCTCGATGGCGGTGAAATATATGGCGGGATGGCCTATCTTTGTGCAGCCGTGGTCGGTATTGCTGGCCTTCGCCGTTTGTACGGTGACGGGGGTTTTCTTCGGCTGGTACCCGGCAAAGAAGGCGGCGAACCTCGACCCCATCGACGCCCTGCGTTACGAATAGGAGAATGCCATGAACACAGACACACTTACGGGCAAGGGAATGAATCCCGACAGAAGGCGCTTCGCCGTGGCCGCGGTGCACGTGGCCGCGTGGCTGTTCTTCTTTCTCTGGCCGTGGCTGCTCTTTCAGGGCGAGACACCTAAGTTCGAGCGCTTTTACGTGCGCTACCTCATCTTTCCCTTCCTTTCGGTGGGGGTGTTCTACATCAACTACGCGCGCTGGATTCCCAAGTACTTTTTCGAGCACCGCACCGGCCGGTTCATCCTACTGAACCTCGTGTTGCTGCTGGCGGGCATGGCGGTGATCCATTTCTGGCACGAGAACGTGATCGACTGCATCTACGGCGCCCCTCCTGGCAAGCGTCCGCCGGGCGGTTTCCGCTGGTTCTTCATCTTCCAGAACTTCATGAACCTGCTTATGGTGGCCGTGGTGGCGCTGGTGCTGCGGCTCACCGGCCGCTGGTACAAGTCGGAGATAGACCGGCAGGCCCTGGCCAACCAGCGGAACCTGGCCGAGCTGAAGAACCTCAAGAGCCAGCTGCACCCGCATTTCCTGTTCAACACGCTCAACAACATCTACGCGCTGATAGCGATCGAGCCCGAGAAGGCGCAGGGCGCCGTGTACGACTTGGGCAGCCTGCTCCGCTACGTGCTCAAGGAAAGCGAGCGGGAGCGCGTCCCGCTCAAGGACGAGGTGGCGTTCATGAAGAACTACATCGGGCTGATGAAGCTCCGCATCGACGAAAAGACCGCGCTCCGCGTGGAGCTTCCCGGCGAGGAGAAGACGCACAACTGCACGGTTCCGCCGCTGCTGTTCATCAACCTGGTGGAAAACGCGTTCAAGCACGGCATCGGCGCCGCCGGATCCGGGATCTCGATCAAGTTCGAACTCGACAGGATACAGAAACGCCTGTTCTTTACCTGCCGCAACACCGTGGCTGGGCAATCCGGAAGCGACGGACCTCCGCTGCTGCAGCAGGACACGGGCGTGGGGCTGGAGAACCTCAGGAAACGGCTGGCGTATATCTACGGCGATGATTACCGCTTCGATGTAAAGCAGGAAAACGGTATCTACACCGCTTTTCTCGCGATACCCCTGGAATACGATTAAACCCGGAAAGGAGAGCGTATGCAGACAATACGATGTGTAGTGGTGGACGATGAACCCTTGGCGCTCAAGATGATGTGCGCCTATGTGGAGAAGACGCCGGGGCTGGAACTGTGCGGTGCGTTCTCAAGCAGCGCGGAGGCCCTGGAGTTCCTGCGTTCCGAGCCTGTTCAACTGGCCTTTCTCGACATTCAGATGCCGGGGCTCAACGGTCTGGAACTGAGCACGCTTCTCGAAGACCGGCCGCTGCGCGTCGTGTTCGTTACCGCCTTCGAGCAGTACGCCCTGCAGGGCTTCAAGGCCAATGCGCTCGACTACCTGCTCAAGCCCGCCAGCTACGACGACTTCATGCGGGCCGTTAAACGGGCGCAGGCCTGGTTCGGGAGCGATGATGCGGGTGCGGGTCAGAACGACGGGCAGAACGCCTTTTTCCGCAGCGATTCGGCGCACAAGGACGGCTTTTTCGTGCGCGCCGACTACCGCTGGGTGCATATCCGGGTCGAAGACATCCTGTTCGTGGAAAGCGACAAGGATTACGTGAAGATACACCTCGACCCCGAGGGCAGGTCGCGGCAGGACACGCCCGGTTCCCCGTTCTGCGTCATGACCCTGCAGTGCCTCAAGGTGTTGGAGGAAAAACTTTCTCAGGAAGATTTCGTGCGGGTCCACCGTTCCTTTCTGGTGAACCTGAACCGGGTGGCGAGCATCGAGAAAAGCCGTGTCGTGTTCGCCGGCGGGCAGGCCGTGCCCGTGTCGGATTCCTACCGGCAGGCGCTCGACAGCCGCATCTCCGGCCGCAGCCTATAGTCTCTTTTTGCCGCCCCTCCTGGCCGGCGCGGGTGCCGGAACGGCTTCCCGCACAAACGAAAAGGTAAGCTGCTTCTTGTTCATGTCTATTTCCTGCACGCGTATCCTTACCGGCTGCCCCAGCATATAGGTCTGCCCCGTGTGCAGCCCCACCACGCGGTAGTTGTCTTCGTCCAGTTCGTAGTGGTCGTCGTTGAGCGAGCGCAGGGGAACCATGCCCTCGCAATAGTTCTCGTCCAGGCAGACATACAGCCCCCACTTGCTCACGCCCGAGATGACGCCCGGGAACACCTGCCCCACCTTGTCGGAAAGGAACTCGGCCTGTTTGTACTTTACCGAGGCCCGTTCGGCATCGGCGGCGCGTTTCTCCATGTCAGAGCTGTGCAGGCAGTATTCCTCGTATTCTTCCTGATCCACGCTTTGGCCTCCGGCGAGATAGCGCTCCAGCAGACGGTGAACCATCAGGTCGGGGTAGCGGCGTATGGGCGAGGTGAAATGGGTGTAGAACGGGAACGACAGGCCGTAGTGCCCTATGTTATGCGTGGAGTAGCAGGCCTTGGCCATCGTGCGGATGGCGATGCTCTCGATCATGTTCTGTTCCGCCTTGCCGTGAATGTCTTCCAGCAGGTTGTTGAACGACTTCACCAGCCCGGCGCGGGTCTTGAGGTTCATCTTGTAGCCCAGCTTGCCCACGAACAGCGACAGTGCCGACACTTTTTCGGGATTGGGCTCGTCGTGCACGCGGTAAACGAAGGTCTTGGCCTTTTCCTTGCCGCGCACCTTGCCCACCCGCTCGGCCACGTAGCGGTTGGCCAGCAGCATGAATTCCTCCACCAGGTGGTTGCTTTCCTTGCTCTCCTTGATGTAAACGCCCAGGGGCTTGGCGGTTTCGGGTTCCAATCTGAACCGCACCTCCCGTGAGTGGAAATTGATGGAGCCGGTCTTGAACCGCCGCTCGCGCAGGATCTTGGAGAGCCTGAACATCTCGGTAACCGCCTCCGTGTCCTGCCTGGAATCGCGTTTCTTGCCGTTTGTCTTCCTGACTTCCGCTTTCGGGGCCGCCGGTCCTGACTTCGGGGCTTCGGCGGCCAATCCCGCCTCCTCGATAATGGCCTGCGCCTCCTCATAGGTGAACCGTCGGTCGGAGTGGATGATGCCCCGGCCGATCCAGCAGTCGAGTACCTTGGCGTTCTCGTCCATCTTGAACACGGCGCTGAAGCAGAACCGGTCCTGGTTCGGGTTGAGCGAGCAGAGGTCGTTGCACAGCCGTTCGGGCAGCATGGGAATGGTCCGGTCCACTAAATAGACCGAGGTGGCGCGTTCGTAGGCCTCGCGGTCGATGGGCGTGCCCGGCTTTACGAAATGGCTCACGTCGGCGATATGCACGCCGATTTCGGTATTGCCGTCGGGCAGTTTGCGGTAGGAAAGGGCGTCGTCGAAGTCTTTGGCGTCGGCGGGGTCTATGGTGCAGGTGTAGATGTCGCGGAAATCGCGGCGCTCCTTCAGGTCTTGGGGCGTAACCTCCCCGCTCATCTTCTGCGCCTGGCGTATGGCTTCCCTGGGGTATTCGAGCGGAAAGTCGAACTCGGCCAGGATGCTCTGCATCTCCACGTTGTTGTCGCCCGGCTGTCCCAATACCGCCGCAATCTCGCCGATGGGGCTGTTGAGGTGCTGCGGCCAGCTTACGATACGCGCCACCGCCTTCTGTCCGGCCTTGGCGCCGTGCAGGGCGTCGGGCGGAAGGATCACGCTTACGGTCATGTTCTGGCTGTCGGGCACCAGATAGGCGTACTTGCCCTCGAATTCCACCGTGCCCACGATATTCTGCTTGTTGCGCTTGAGCACCTCGGTGATCTGCCCCTCGATATGGCGCATGCTGCTCCGTTGCGGGAACACCAGCACCCGCACATGGTCGCCGTGCAGCGCGTGGCCCACGTTGTTGGGCATGATCAGCACGTCTTCCAGTTCCTTGTTGTCGGGCAGGATATAGGCCTTTCCGGTCGATTTCATGTCCACCGTGCCGGTGATGTAGCTGCGCAGGCTTTCGGGAATGTGCCGGCGGCGGTTGTCCCGCCTGTCGCGGTTGCTCTGATGTTGGCGCGAACTCTGGCGCCTGGCCTCGCGTTCGCCCTGTTTTCTTTTAGGAGAATTGTTTTTATGCGAATTTCCTGAAATTTTCTTTTTTCTCATTTTAAATTTTAAATAATTCCGATGATGTCCTGTAAACGGACTATTTTATGCTTTCCGCCGTATTCCCGCAATCCTTCGGCAACCTCTTGTGTTACGGCGGGGTTCACGAAGTTGGCGGTGCCTATCTCTATGGCGCTCGCCCCGGCCATAAGGAATTCCAGCGCGTCGGCGGTACAGCGGATGCCGCCCATGCCGATAACGGGAATCCTGACCCGTTTGGCCACCTGCCACACCATGCGCAGGGCCACCGGCTTCACGCAGGGACCCGACAGGCCGCCGGTCACGGTGCTCAGCACGGCCTTGCGTCTCTCCACGTCCACGGCCATGCCCAGGAGCGTGTTGATGAGCGACACCGAATCGGCGCCCGCGCCCTCCACGGCCTCGGCCATCGACGCGATGTCGGTGACGTTGGGCGAGAGCTTCACGATCATGCAGCGGTTAAACGCCTTGCGTACCGCCGAGGTGACTTCGGACGCCATGGCGGGCACCGTGCCGAAGGCCATGCCGCCCTGCTTTACGTTGGGGCAGGAAATGTTCACCTCGATGGCGTCCACCTCCGGGCAGGCGTTCAGTTTCTGAGCCACTTCCACGTATTCGTCGATCGTGGAGCCCGACACGTTCACGATAAGGCGGGTGGGGATTTCCTGTGTGTAGTCGATTTTCTCCTTGATCTGAGGAAGGATGTGTTCGATCAGGTAATCGACCCCCTTGTTCTGAAGCCCCACGGCGTTCAGCATTCCCAGCGGGGTCTCGGCCATGCGCGGATAGGGATTGCCTTCGCGCGGGGATGCGGTGGTTCCTTTCACCACGAAGCCGCCCAAGGCGTTCAGGTCCACGAAATCGCAGAATTCCAGGCCGTAGCCGAAAGTGCCGGAGGCCGTGAGCACGGGATTCTTGAGTTCCAGCGAGCCTATGTTCGTTCGAGTTTCCATAAGATGAATATTACCAGCCGAGCTTGCGGCTGTCGAATACCGGGCCTTCGGTGCAGACGCAGGCGTTGTGCCCGTCGGCCATGGGGGTCACGCAGCACAGGCAGGCGCCCAGGCCGCAAGCCATCGTGTTCTCGAGGCTCACCTCGCAGTAGGCACCTTTTTCCGCAGCCTTCCGTGCCACGGCCTTCATCATGGGCGTGGGGCCGCAGGTATAGACGAGGCCTATGTTCGCCTCTTTCCACAGCGGGTGTCCGGTCACCAGGCCCTTGAATCCTTGCGAGCCGTCTTCGGTGCATATTTCGAGCGGGGCCATCCGCGCCAGTTCTTCGGTAAGCGCCAGGCGTTCCCTGTCTCTGGCCCCTGTCAGGAAGCGGAACGGCAGGTTCCTTTCCTTGAGCCGGATGCCGAGGTAGTATAGGGGCGCGATGCCGCAACCGCCGCCCACCAGCAGGATTTCGGAGCCGTTTGCCGTGTTTTCCTGCGGCAGCGCGAAGCCTTGTCCGAGCGGCAGCACGAGGTTCACCTTCCCGCCTTCCTGCAAGGAGGCTATCTTCCGGGAGCCGTCGCCCACTTTCTGCACCAGGAGCCATACCTGCCCCTTGGCGGCGTCGGCGAAATGAACGGAGACAGGAATGCGCAGCCACCCGTGAACCGAAGAGGGTATCTGTACTTGCACAAACTGCCCGGGAGCAATCTCGGGCAGTTCGCAATCCGTCTGTAACCACAGACGTGTGAAGTTATAGCCCAACGCCTGGTTGCGCTGCACTATAAAATCAACTATTTTCTTGTTTTTCAATATGCTGTTGTTTCTGTCGGCTTATTTCGCGCTGGCCGAAGTTTTCTTAACCGTGGCTTTTGTCTTGGTGGAACCTGCGGCAGAAGCGGCCTTGGGCTTGGCAGCGGCTTTGGCGGCGGGCTTGGCCGTGCTCTTGGCGGCTTTTTCGGCGGCGGGCTTGGCGGCGGCCTTAGGTTCGGCTTTCTTGGCCTTGGCAGCGGGTTTGGCGGGTTTTTCTTCCGCTTTTTCCGCAGTCTTCCTGGCGGCGGGTTTTTCTTCCGTTTCGGCGGCGGCCGCTTCCTCGGCCTCGTGCTGCGCCAGACCCTCTATCTGCGCCTTTTCGCGTTCGGAAAGTTCCTGATCCACCAGGTTGTTGTCAACCAAGAGGTTGTACCAGGCCAACACTTTCTTGATATTGCTGTCGTACACGTGTTCGGTGTCGAAATCGGGCACGAACTGCGCGAAGTATTCCTTCAGGTTCTTGATCTGTGCCGGTTCCTGCGCTTTCTTGCCGTCCAAGGCCTTGTGCATGGCGCGGAAAACGTTGGGCAGGCTCATCTCGCCGTCCTGAGTGTAGATGGCTATCTCGGCCAGGGAGCTGACTTTCTCCAGCCCGAAGACGGGCATCCGCTTTTTGTCCTGCAGGCTTTCAACAATAGCCGATACCTTGCTCTGGCTAACCAGCCTGTAGAGCGACGGCTTGGTAGGAATCGTAAGGATTTTTTCTAAGTCCATCTTTATCGAAATTGGTGAGGGCAAATTTAGTTCTTTTTCTTGTCTTATATGTCCTTTATGCGCGGTACTCTTCGCAAAGCAATGTGATACATAGTCAATATACACAGAATCATATTGTTATAATATCATTAGAATCACGCATCGATACTTATCTTTATCTACGGCATAGTTTTGACCCATACCTGGACCTGACCTCATCTTCCGAATTTTCTTCCTTTTCTCCCGGTTTCCCCAAAAAAAATCCCTCGCTTCCCGAAAGAACTTCCCACGCCCCTGAATTTTTTGGTCGCCCTCCCGAAAAAAATCCCCCGCGCCCCGTTTTTTTCCTTTACTTTTTGGATTTTTCTTCCTCCGCGCCCCGTTTTTCCGAAAAAATCCCCCTCATCCCGGACTCTTCCTGGAATTTTTTCCGAAAAAAATCCCGAAAATTCCATTTCCGAAATTCCCCTCAAAAAAATCCCTCCCGCCCGATTCCGAAAATCGTTCTCCGAAAGATTTCAATCAATTTTAGCGAAATATAATAAATACACGTTTGATACATGAATATAAATGGAAAGGCTTGAAAAAATACGTGCTGTATCTTAAATTCTGAAAGTAAGAAAAAGCGCAGTATCTGATGATTTTCGCGAAATGTATTCCATATATTTTTTAAAAATTATTCTATCGTGATATATTGTCGAAAACAGAAATAAAGAAGCAAAACAGTTAAAATCGAAATATGCGAAAAATCCGCACCCCCGAAAATCCCTAATAAAACGCGAAAAGGATTTTCGGGCCTCTGTAACTGACAGAATGAAAGCACAATACGGGAACCGGCAAAATCTTTGCCCGTTGCAAAAGCGGTTTTTGCAACCGAAAACTTGGAAAAACCTTTGTAAGAAATTGATTGACAGTAAGATACGGCGATTTTTCTACGCCAGAAAGAGACCTCTGATGTCCCACATTAGGGATTTGGCGGC
>JAMPIH010000018.1 GCA_023662825.1 Bacteroides sp. | reverse complement strand
AGTCATAGCCTTGTTCCACCACCTCCAAGGCTCCATAAGCACTCCATCCGCTTCCAATCACATCACCCGTATCAATGGATGCCGGGAAAACATAACGGTATGTATGAACCGCCTGGTCATCGGCGCTTATGCAGGAGGAATCGCCTATGATACTCCCCCTTTCATATTGGTTGTGGCATTGTGCCTGCACGGATTGGCAACCTCCCATTACAAACAATAGCGGGAAGAATCCCATCAAAAGCCTTTTCATATCATTGAATATTTACTGTTGTACAATCAGTTTTCTAACGACAATGTCTTCATCCCCTACCCGTACCCTTACGAAATAAAGGCCGCTCCGGAAACTTGCCGTCGGAAGTTCCGCCACGTCCGCATCGGCTTTTTGACGATACAGACAGACGCCCTGTTCCGTAAGGATTTCTATGACGGCTCGTCTGTCCACCATAGTTCTCTCCAGATACAGCAGAGTGTTTCCGTGGGTGGGATTCGGGGCAAGCAAGAAGCCGCCACGATACTTCTCTTCCTGCGGCGGGGCCGCATAACTCATACCTTGCACATTCTCGTTCCCCGTACCGTTTTGAGCGATTTCCGTACTTGATGAAGTGGCAATATTCTGCAGGGTGGACACTTCTTCTATCGTTTGGCTGTAGTAGGAATAACAGGATGTGTTTTTATTCGTCAAGAGACAGTTTACATAAAATGGAAATATTTTATTGTTCCTAAATACCAAAGCTTGACTTTTCGTACTCACATTAGCCGCAATGCTACTGTTCCATGAAAATGCAAAGGAATCCAATTCTGCGCGTTGCGTTTTTATTTCTGTCTCCACCTTTTGATAAAAACCAACTGTAAGCATGTTTGCTGAGCCAATAGGCTGTGACTTTGAGCCAATTTTCCATTCTTCATCCAATCCTGCTCCTCTCGCATACAAAGTTGTCGGAAAAGCCACACTATCGGTACATCCCAGTGTATAAGCGTATACGTTAACATTTATAGTTTTGTCTTCTTCCGGGTCTAACAAACCAAAATTAGTCGCCACAAAAATGGAAGAACTGTCAACCTTCGTTATTCGTTGGAACTTGCCATTTTCCGACCAACCCCATGCAAAGTTTACGCCCTCCTGCGGTTGTACGCGGAGTTCTATCGTGTCTGCTATACCCAACGGAATACAGGGAGTTAAAGCGTTCCACAATGTATCCAAGCTTGGCATCTCGGGGCGGGGGCGCAAAACCAACAAAGTATCTCTTTCCCTGCCACATTCTTTTGCCTTTACCTTCACATACAGATTCGGGTCTCCCGGCTTGACTAAGCGCATCAAAATGCTGTCTTTCTTTGAGTATGTAATGGAATCTATTACTACGCCGTTGCCAGACCAATGCACCTCCGGACTTATCCCGTTGGAGATTAGCCTAATCACATTACTATCACGTACACTGACACACAGCGGGCTTGAACCGAGAGAAACTTTAAAGTCCTCTCGAATGTTGAAAGTCACGGAATCGACAATATCGGGACAAAACTTGGAAAAGACAGACATCCTATAAACCGAATTCTTTCCTTGAATTACAAAATCTTTATTCCACGGCAAGGTATCATATCCCCCACCCGATTTCCATACCAAGTCTTCGTGAGGGGCGTTCTGCAACAATAGACGCAAAGTATCACCTTTGAAAAGACAATCGGCATCGCCTTGCAGATAAATGTTTCTTCCATCCACCACACTGCGGTGCAACACCTGTGTAACGGTATCCGAGGCCTTGCATCCACCTGTAGAAACCAACTTCAATCTTACTGAATCATTTTGGGGAACCTTCATGATAACCGATGCGCCTTGCTGGGTATCTACAATTTCCCCTCTCGCCAAATCCTCAACAGACCAATGATAGGACAATTGGCCATCAGGTTCTTTTACCTTGACATCAAACGAGGTTTCGTTTGCCGCGACACATGGCAAGTCTTCCATTTCAGGCGTAGGCGTTGGCTTACCGATTCTGATAGTATCGGAATATGTAGTATCTCCACTACAAGAAATCGCTCGACACACAATAGGATAGGCATAGTTATCGGTCGTACGTTTAAGTTTTACGGAACTTTGAGTATCTGTACAATTGTAAAAACTTATCCCTTTCGGCAATTCCCATTTTAGAATACATGAACTATACTCATCAGAAACATTCAAAGACATAGTGCTACCATCAAAACAAAAATCGTCTCCAACTTCATTTATGATTTTGAACGGAATATCTTCTTCAGGAAATGAAATACCAACTCTGTATTTCATCTCCACTTTATGTACCGTGTTTATAAAAGCCGTATCAGATATTTTCGTTGTCGCCCCCGTTTCTGTTTCAGAAAGCAGTTGACCGAAAAGATTCCACATAGCCAAAGGTGCTCCTGGTTTAGCGGCTGCTTCGCTCTGTGGAATATCGGTGCACATTAATCGCCGTATATAGGTTACTTCTAAACTAAATGTTGAAGTTCCTTTTATGATTACAGCAGGCCAATCATTAACGTTTCTAATCTGTCTTCCATCGATATCATCAGGGTAAAGAGTTGGCACACCTTTCAACTCCACCGATACTATGTCACAACATCCACCCCAAATTGCCTTTTCTTTGGTCTCCAACAATTGCCGTATCTGCTCTTCGTACTTATACATAGCAACGGTATCACCTTTCTGTACACAGATAGTGGTATCCCAAATCGGTTCAGCGTTTCCCGCCCCAAACGCCCGGCAAAACAAGGCGCATGCGGCGAATAGTATTGTATATATGATTTCCGTTTTCATCGTTCTATATCTTAAGTTCTACTTAAAAAACTTTGTTTACTGCACATTACCGCGAATGCAGCACGATTGATTTGCTTTCTTTTCCACGGCAGGAAACGTACGACACAGAAATCGTAATGGACAAACCCGAATTCGGTGCCGTCACCGTAGTTTCCGACGTTCCTTTCCATGCATTTCCCAATGTACCGAAAGGATCACCCAAACCTGATATTAATGATCCCCACGAATATGATCCCGTAATGGAACTATGTTGGGGCGCCGTTATCGTTATTTGTGCACCCGGCGATACGTTATCTCCATCTTTCAATAACTGGCCGTCTGCCGTCTTCGCCACAAAGTCCGTATAGGCTTCCGAGATAAAGTTCAGCACCGATATACTTCCATGGCAAACGGCATCCATCACTTCTATCTTCTGTAAGCCGCCCTCCGCCTTGTTTCTGGTAATCTTCACCCTATCAGCCCTGTTTCGTTCCATCAACGCAACCGTATAATCAGACTGACCTAACATCCATCGCAAACTCATCACCGGCAAAGGGGGCTCCGTTACCACCCGGAACGGTTCTTTGGAGGCAAGACAGGTGTCAAGAATCTGTAACGTTACATTATCGCTTAACTTTCGTTTGACCACTTTCGTTATTTCATTCGGTTTGCAGCCTCCTTCGGTTGTCAATTTAACGGTGAATCCGGCCGTGTTGGTTTCAGAAACAGGGTAGCGTATCGTTTGAGATGAACATGTTGAAGATGCCAGTTCAGGGGTAGCATTCCATCGGAAACTAACACCAGCAAGCGGATTGGTCGCGACTATATCCAGATGATCGGCGCCAATGGGCAGGCATTCATCGAAAGTCAAGGTGGATGCCGGGGTCTGGTCGGGAAGAAGTTTAATCTCCCCCCTAAGTTTCCATTGACTTGAACAGCCATCGGTAATCGTACACTGAACGGTTGTTCCAAGAGCCGTAGCGTTCTTTCTTGTAACCGTTATTGTATCTGCTGTGCCATCGCTCAAAATATCATCACCATTCACACTTATCCACTGAAACTTTAAACCCTTGTATTCTACAGGTACATGTATCGTTGTCTTGCCGTTCACCATACAGGTGTCTCCCTCGATATCAAACGTTCCATCAGATGGCAACTGCTTCCGAATCCGTATAACGGCATGCCATTCCCTCCGGCTTTTCAGTACAAATTCTGGATAGCCTCCGCCCCGAACACCAAAGAAATCATCCGGCTGAATGGAACTTTCCGAATCGAAAACATCGCCCAAACCGGCTGTATCGAAACGGATTTCCCGGGTGTATGAAACAACACACCGTATATATTGGTCGTTCCAATCCGTCGTGGCGATACCTATCGGTGATTCAAAATCCACAAGTGTTCCGGAAACTTTCAGTTCAACATCACCGTATGACACGCTACGTGAAACAACATCGTTGTTCTGCTCCAGACTCAACAGACTATCCCTCTTTCGAAAATCGTCAAACGCAGACTTGACATCCTTTCCTTGAATGGCTTCTCCCTGTTTACAGCACACAAGAACTGTATCGGCCGACACTTGATTTGACGCTTTCACCAAATCGATCCCGATCCAAATACATACCCCTAAAAGTATGCAACGCATTAATGTTTTCATGACAATCGTTTTTATGAATACTCTGTTTTATGTTTCCTTTTATAACGATACTAAAGTTTCCACACGCCTCCTTATCAAAACGGAGAGTGGGCAAATATACTGATTTTTAGATAAAAACAAAAATACCGCCCCAAAGGCGGTATTTTATGATTCAAAAAGTAGTTAAATATGCCCGTTTGCAAACAATGCTTAAATCGGGCGTCTTTTGGGGAAGCCTTTTACTTCTTGGGATTAACCTTGAGCAGTTCCACTTCGAAGATGAGGGTCGAGCCGCCGGGAATGGGGCCGTTGCCGCCATCGCCGTAGGCCAGGTCGGAGGGAATGTAGAAGATGGTCTTGCCGCCTTCCTTCATCAGCTGCAGGCCTTCCGTCCAGCCGGCAATCACTCCGTTGAGCGGGAACGAGATCGGCTCGCCGCGTTCCACCGACGAATCGAACACCGTGCCGTCGAGCAGCTTGCCCGTGTAGTGAACCAGCACCTCGTCGGTAGCCTTGGGCGAAGCGCCCTTGCCCTTTACGATTTCCTTGTATTGCAGGCCGCTGGCGGTCTGGCGCACGTCTTTGTCGTTCTTAAGGTTTTCGGCCAAAAACTCCTTGCCCTTTACCTTGTTTTCGAGCGATTTTTCGGAGGCCTGGCGCTGCAGCCCCTGCTGCCATTCGCCCAGGATGCGCTGCACCTCGGCCTGCGAGTAGCCGCTCTGCCTGCCTTCGAGGGCGGTCTTCACGCCTTCCAGAAAGCTTTCCACATCAAAACGATAGGGAATATCGTGCATATTGCGTCCCATCGAGAATCCCACCAGATAACTTGCCGTGTCTTTTACTTCCATTGCGTTTGTTTTAGGGTTAAAAAATGCTGCCATCATCAAGCCCATGGCAAAGGGCATCCATATTCTTTTCATTTCGGATCTGTTTTTTTTAGCTGAAATCATCGGCCGCGAAAGGGGCTTCGCGCAACAGGTCGGCCAGCATGGGGCGGTAGTGTTCCAGGAGGCCGTCCATGGGCGACTTCAACACCCTGCCCACCCTGATGCCGAGCGGGGCGGCCGCTTCCTCAAGCAGTTCCTGCGAGAAATACGCGATGGAGCCCACCAGGTTCACCGGATATTTCGCGGCCTTCTCGCCATAGGGCAACACCTGCGTCTTGAAGAAGGCCGTGAACTGCCTTACAAGCACCTCACGCACGTAGGGGTGGGACATCCTGCCGTCCAGGAAAACCGCCATCTCGCCCAGAAAGCGGGAAACGCCCGTGCCGTGATACACGGTATCGATAATCTCGTGCACGGGATAGGGACACAGGGGCGCGAACTGCCCGCGCAAGTCCTGCGGCATGCCGCCACGCAGGTAATCGGCCAGGAAATGCATGCCGATACGCGCGCCGCTGCCCTCATCGCCCAAGATATAGCCCAAGGAGGGCACCTCGGTCTTGATGTTCTCCCCGTCGTAGAAGCAGGTGCTGGCACCCGTTCCCAGAATGGCCACCATGCCGGGTTCCCTGCCGCAGAGCGCCAGGGCCGCCCCCGAAAGGTCGCTGCCTATGTTCACTTCCGCCTTGGGGAAAAACTCTTCCAGCTCGCTTTGCAGAACGCCCCGCTTAACGCTGTCGGCGCATCCCGAACCGTAAAAGAACAGGTACTTTACCCTTTGGTTGTCGATAAAGGGATAGAGGTCTTTCTCCAGACAGTTCCTGATTTCTTCCGCCCCCACCAGATAAGGGTTCAGGCCGCCGGTAACGACCCGCTTCTCCTCCCCTTTCCCGTTCAGGAAACACCATTCGGTCTTGGTGGCGCCGCTATCTACAATTCCTATCATCACATAAAATTAACTCCGCGAAGATACGGTTTTTGAGGCGATTTTGCAGCCCGACAGCATGCGCGCCTTTCCGTGCAGGTCCCGGCGCACCTCCACTTGGGAGAAGCCCTGTCTTTCGTACAGTTCCCGGCATTCGTCGGGAAAGGCCTCGTTGATCTCGGCCATCACAAACCCGCCCTCGGCCAGGTGTTCCCAGCCCAGCGCGGCGATACGGCGGTAGAACGGCAGGGGGTCGTCATCGTCCACGAAAAGGGCGATATGCGGCTCGTGTTCCAGCACGTTGGCGCGCATCTGCGCCCGCTCGCACTTCCTCACATAGGGCGGATTGGAAACGATAAGGTTGAAAGCGGTTTTTTCTATATTTTCCGGAATTTCCTCCTGCAATATATCCTGCAAAAAGAAATTGACCCGCGTGCGGCATCTTTCGTTGTTGCGCGAGGCCGTGCGCAGGGCTTCGGGAGAAATATCGCAGGCCCACACCCCTGCATCGGGGCGGGCGGAGGCAAGAGCCAGCGCGATGGCGCCGCTGCCGGTGCACAGATCCAGAATCTTCGGGTTCCTGATTCCGCGGATGTTCTCAAGCGCCCACAGCACCAGTTCTTCCGTCTCGCCGCGCGGAATCAGCACTCCGGGGTTCACCTCCAGTTCCAGGTCGAGAAAATAGGCCTTGCCGAAAATGTACTGTATGGGCTCGCCTGCCTGCAAACGGGTCAAGACGGAGGCGAATAAAGAGTCTTCCTGTTCCGGAACCGCCTGCGGGAGGCCTGCCGCCAGCCGCATCCTGTCTTGGTGCAGTATTTCCTGCGCCGCCCAGTAGAAAAGGGCGTCGGCTTCTGCCCTGCCGCAGGTTTCCGACAGGCTTGCACGGAAATCCTCCCTTAGCTGCCCCAGCGTCCGCATGGCGTTAAAAGAGGCTCAGCTGTTCGTTGGGGTCGGCATCGGGATTGGGATCCACATTCACGGCTTCCGCGCCGCCCTGTTCCGCTTCCGCCTGCTTCTGCGCCAATTCGTAGTCGGGGTCGGGCTGCAGGGGGTCAAGCCATTCCACTCTCTTTACCGCATAGTTCGAAAGCCGCTTGCCCTTGGCCTTGAATCCCTTTACGGCGATAAATTCCACCGGATCCACAATCAGGTCTTCGATTTCCTTCTTGTTCGCCTTGGCGTCGAACACCACGCGCAACTGCGGATAGGCATCGAGGCTCAGGCTGATGAAACGGCTGCTTTCTTCTTCCACGAAGCTCTGCCGCTTGTCGCCTTCTTCCACCAGGAAGCGTTTTATATACCAGTAGCCCGTCTTGTTCTCGCGGTAGACGGCGGTAAGCACCCGCTGCGGATAATGCTTGGCTATCTGAATCATGTCTTCTTCGAAATGGTTGCCCAGATCGAAGCTCATCAGGCGGTAGGCGCCCGTCTCCATCAGGGTCAGGATGCGGTCCTCGCCCTTGAACTCGCCCAGATACTGGCCGCGTTCCTCCACGTTGAGGCGCTTTACCGTCTCGTCGTACCATATCTTGCGCGCGCCCAGGGTGGAAACGCCGGCATCCTTAAGCTCGATGCGCTTTACGGCGTTGCGCGAGAGGATGTTGCCCATGCTGCCGCGACCTTTCACGGCCAAGTCCTTGAAGTCGTAGTCGAAGGTAAGCTTCTTCAGTTTAGGCTTGAAGCGCAGCTGCACCCGCACCACCTCGGCCTCCCCGTTGGGGTTGGCTGTAAAATAAAGCACCTGCGAGCCCTTGGTTCCCTTGGTGAGGTCGTAGTCTTTGTCGCGGGTAACTCCGCCCACGGCAAAACGCTTGGCGTAGGCCACGCCGTCCTTGCCGTCGCTATACACCATGTTGTAGATGGTGCGCTCGTCGTTGCGCTTGAACACGCCGGCATACACGATGTCCTCACCCACAAACACCTTCTCGCCCACCTTGACCACCTTGAAGATGCCGTTGCGGCGGAACACGATGATGTCGTCGATGTCGGAACACTCGCACACGTACTCGTCTTTCTTGAGTCCGGTGCCGATAAAGCCCTCGGCGCGGTTCACGTAGAGTTTCTCGTTGGTGGCTGCCACCATATTGGCCTGGATGTTCTCGAAATTGCGCAGTTCGGTCTTGCGTTCGCGCCCCTGTCCGTATTTTTTCCTGATGTTCTGGAAATAGGCGATCGTGTAATCGACCAGATGCGCCAGGTTCTCGTTCACCTGCTCCATTTCCCGCTCGATTTCCTCGATCTTCTCGTCTGCCTTCTTGATGTCGAACTTGGAGATCTTGCGCACGGGTTTTTCCACCAGACGGTTCACGTCTTCCGGCGTAACCTTGCGCCCTAATTTCTTCTCAAAGGGCTTGAACGCGCTCTCGATGGCCTTGAGCTGTTCTTCCCACTTGCGGCTGTCTTTTTCCAGGAGGCGGTAGATGCGTTCCTCGAAGAATATCTTTTCGAGCGAGGTGTAATACCACTCGTTCTTGAGTTCGGAAAGGCGTATTTCCAATTCCTTGCCGAGCAGCTGCATTGTCTTGTGCGTGGAAATCTCCAGCATCTGCCTTACGCCCAGGAAACAGGGCTTCTGTTCGGAAACCACACAGGCGTTGGGCGAGATGGAAACCTCGCAGTCGGTAAAGGCGTAGAGGGCGTCTATCGTGGTGTCGGGCGACACGCCGGGCTGCAGGTGAACCAGAATCTCCGCCTTCTCGGCCGTGTTGTCCTCCACCTTACGGATCTTGATCTTGCCCCGCTCGCCGGCCTTGAGGATGCTCTCGATAAGCGAGGAAGTGGTGCAGCCGTAGGGTATTTCCTGAATCACGAGGGTCTTCTTGTCGATCTGCCCTATCTTGGCGCGCACCCTCACCTTGCCGCCGCGCAGGCCGTCGTTGTAGTTGGCCACGTCGATGCTGCCGCCGGTGGGGAAATCGGGATACAGCTCGAAGTCCTGCCCGCGCAGCACCTTGATGGAGGCGTCGATCAGTTCGTTGAAGTTATGCGGCAACACCTTGCAGGCCAAGCCTACGGCGATGCCTTCCACCCCTTGGAAAAGCAGCAGGGGGAACTTGATGGGCAGCGCCACCGGCTCCTGGTTCCTGCCGTCGTAGGAAGGCTTCCATTCTGTGGTCTTGGGGTTGAACGCCACCTCGAGCGCGAACTTCGACAGACGGGCCTCGATATAACGGGGAGCGGCCGCCGAGTCGCCGGTAAGGATGTTGCCCCAGTTACCCTGGCAGTCGATGAGCAGGTCTTTCTGCCCCAGCTGCACCAAGGCGTCTCCGATGGAGGCATCGCCGTGGGGGTGGTATTTCATCGTGTTGCCCACCACGTTGGCCACCTTGTTGTAACGCCCGTCGTCCAGCTCGCGCATGGAGTGCAGGATACGGCGCTGAACGGGCTTCAGGCCGTCGGCCAGTTCAGGCACGGCACGCTCCAGGATAACATAGGAAGCGTAATCCAGAAACCAATTCTTAAACAAGCCGGGAATGGAAACGATCCGTCCGGCATCCTCTTCTTTAATCTCAGGCATCGGTTAATGTTTTTCGGCGGTTCCGAACAAGGCTCGCTTAGCTGTTCCGCCACGTAGCAACAAGGTTTCCATCAGCGCGAAAACCAACGCGAAAATAAGGAAAACTTTCCACAACTCCCGCCCCCGGTTCATGCGCTCCACACTCTTGGAAAGGTCTATACGGTCGGGATTCATCACGAAGCCGTGCCGGATGCGGAGCCCGTGCAGGCGTTCGCGCAAGGCCGCCTCGGCAAGGCATTCCTTGTCGGATTCGGTGCGGCTGTAGTTGAACGAGAGCGGGATATTTACCGCCTTGCGGTCGGTGAGCCGGTAGTTGCCGGCCTCGGCAAGGGCGCCGTGCAGAAAGAAGGCGGTTTCCGAACCGGCCCGGCGCAGGGAGGGTATCAGGTCGAAACCCTCAGGCTTCGCCGACACGATATGATACACTTCCTCGCCCGATCCCTGAGGGAACAGGGCCGAGGGGAAATAGACGCCATGCCGTTCCGAGGGAATATGGTAAAGGTCTTCCGAACCGCCCCGGCAGAGCGCCATATTGAGCAGGGCCACCACAAAGGTGTAGTGTTCCTGAAAGTCGGTGAACGCTGCCTGCAGGGGGCTTGCCAGCAGGTAAAAAAGGCCTTTTTCCACTTGATACACCTGCAGGAAATCGGCCTCCGTAACCTTGTTTCCGCTCCTGAAGGACATAAGGCTGCGCACGGGCGCCTGCGCGGCGGCGGGCAAGGGATAGCGCGCCTTCGTAGCGGGCAGGGAGGCGTTTTCCTGTATCGAGGCGATGGCCAGCGAGAAAACGGGATGTTCCACGGCCATGCCCTTTACCGCCAGGTCTTCGGTTACAAAAGGAGCGCGGGCGTTGCCGACAAGCTTGCGGCAGAGCTGTTCGTCGGGAATGAACGCGGCATTATCATCAGGCGGGGCGCAGGGAACCGAGAGCAGGCTGCCGCCTTGGCGCACGAACTGCTCCAGTTCGCCCACCAGGGCCGAGGGATAGTCCCGCAGGGCATCGGCAATAATCAGGTTCGCCGCCTTAAGGCTTCCGTAGTCGATGTTGCCGAGCGACACCATGCGGTAGTCGAAGGCCGAATCTCCGGCAAACACCTTGGCGATGGCCGGCGAATAATCCGTTTGATACAGGTGGATCACGCCGATGCGGGGCTGCACCCGCAGGCTGAAATACAGGCGGTTGTCGAACTGCATGGGATAGTCGGCCACTTCGACGTAGCCTTGCAGCGCGCCGCTTTGTTCCAGGCGCAGGGGCAGGAGCACTTCCTTCTTCTCGCCCGGCTGCAAGTCCACGGGATAGGCGCCTTCCTGCCTTTCTTCCACGAACAGGCGCAGGGGAAGCCGCAACTGCTCCTTATCGGAGCGGTTGTTCACAAAAACCCGCAGCGACACTTCCCTGCCCGCCTGCAAGACGGGCGTTTCCAGACAGAGCGAATCGAGGCTTATGTTGGCGTAGTCCAGCCCGCTCACCGGCACGAAAACCTGCCAGAGCGCGGTATCGCCGCCGGGCTTCAGGTCGAAGTTCCGCTGCTGGAAATCGGAAACGTAATAGCAAAGGCGGCGGGCGGCGCCCTGACCGGACTGTTCGAAAAGCGCCTGCTGCCGCGCCTGCACTTCGGAAAGGCTGCGGGGTACGGGACTGTATTCGGTCTGTTCCAATTTTTCCAGAATCCTTTCGGGCGGCAAGAAGGCCTGTTCCTCGCCCTGAAAGCTGTTGGAGAGGAACTGCACGGAGGCATCGGGCGGAAAGGCCTGCAGGATGCGGCGCACCTGCGCCTTGGCCTTGTCGAGCAGGACTGAACGCTCGGCGGGTGCCTGCATCGAAAAGGAATTGTCCATATAGATGCTGGCCCGGGTGTAGGCCCCCGCCACCCCGGCGGTGTCCTTGGGCGGCAGGTAGGGCTGGGCGAAGGCCAGCACGAGGCATGCCACGGTAAGCACGCGGGCGGCCAGAATGGCGTATTCGCGCAGGCGGGCGTTGCGTTTCTGCTCGGTCTGGATTTCCTGCAGCAGCCGCACGTTCGAGAAATAGATCCGTTTGTAGCGTTGCAAACGGAAAAGGTGCACGATTACGGGAATCAGCGCAGCCAAAAGGAAGTACAGACTTGTGGGATTTACGAACTGCATAGGTAGTCGGCAAAAGTATAAAATACAACACGAATTCCAACTTCTCTTGGTTGTTTATTCTACCTTTCCGGCATGCAAGGCGTCTATCGGGAAAATCATATCCCAATTCTTTCCCCAAACGATATTGCCGTGATCGATGAAAAATTTTTTGAACTTTTCGGGTTCACGATACTTGTTATATTGAGGATGTGGGTATTTCTCAAAGAACGGAGCGAAATTCACATCCTGAACCACACCGTCATTAAACGACAGCCTTACAGCCAAGCCTCCGAGATACTCGGCCCGGGATATATATAATTGCATAGCCATAGCTACAAACGGGTTTTAATATTGGTACATCTGACAACTTTTTTCAACAAGAAGAAATCCACCCATTTCTTTACAATGTTCTTGTGGTATTTTTGAATGAATTCTTTCGCCACGTTCGCGTCCTTAGCGGAAAGCGGGTTGAAACCATGAGCTTTCCTCTGCCGAACTTCCACTAATTCTCCTCCTTCCATAATCAATTCAAAAATGAGTCCACAATCTTCATGTATCACGTGTACATGAATGGGTTCGTGTTCTCTTGAATAGAAAAAGAATATAAAACCGAAATATTCAAATATCTTAGGCATTGTAGCAATGTTCTTTCTGTAAAGATACAACTTTTTAAACAAGTTACCTACAAATAAAATCCACGCACGGCCAACTATGCCCTTTTGTCTTTTTAGCGTATCTTTGTAGTTTATGCCAATCCGTTCGCAAATTGAAAAGGAACAGACACATACTGAAAAACATCTGGAAACATGCCTTTACCAACGTAAGGCATAAGTACCGGTTTTCGATTACCGACGAGAACTTCCACGAAAAGTTCTCCTT
The DNA here is from genome assembly GCA_023662825.1 of Bacteroides sp. Taxonomy (GTDB): domain Bacteria; phylum Bacteroidota; class Bacteroidia; order Bacteroidales; family P3; genus Pullibacteroides. Next base: position 22,985 of record JAMPIH010000018.1, on the reverse strand, counting down.
CCGGCTTTCCAGCCTCAATTTCTGGACCATCGTTTCCCTGTGCAGCATTATCCTGATCGCCTTCACGGTGTTTATCGTGGTGTTCACCCCCGTGCGCCAATTCATTCCCGGCTATGTTAAGAAAGACCTGGTGGAACAGACCGTGCGCGACCGCATGCGGCTGGATTCGCTTCAGTTGCAGCTTGAAACGCAGAGCCTGATGCTGCGCACGCTCAACGCCGTGCTTACCGGCAACATCCCCATGGACGACACCAAGATAATCCGCGACTCCCTGCGCGATTACAGCAATATCGAATACCACAACAGCCTGGCCGATTCGCTGCTGCGGCTCGAGATAGAACGTTCCGACAAATACACCCTCGACCTGAACGCCGTGCAGCTGAGCGGTGGCGACCCCAAAAACGCCAGCTTTGCCGACAACATCCTGTTTTACGTGCCCGCCGAAGGCTCGGTGTATCAAAAATTCGACCACCAGACCCGGCACTACGGCATCGACCTCGAGGTGGAGCCCAACAGCGTGATCAAGTCGGTGCTCGACGGTTCGGTGGTGCTTACCACCTGGAGTCCCGAGCGCGGCCATATCATGGTGATCGAACACGACAGCAAGATCATTTCCATCTACACGGCGGCGGCCACCCTCTTTAAGCGTACGGGCGAATTCGTTCGGGCGGGCGAAGCCATCGGCATTGCCGGGCAGTCGGCCAGAAACGGGGAAGTGGTTCACCTGCACTTTGAACTCTGGTACAACGGAACGCCCGTGGATCCCGAAAAACACATGATTTTATGAGCAAGGCCGAACGACTGGCGATTCTGGGTTCCACCGGTTCCATCGGCACCCAGACGCTCGATGTGGTAAGGGCGCATCCCGACCGATTTTCCGTTGAAGTGCTCACGGCATGGAACCAGGCCGAGCTGTTGATTGCACAGGCAAAAGAATTCCAACCCAATATGGTGGTGATCGGCAACGAAGCCCACTACCCAAAGGTTAAGGAGGCCTTGGCGAAAACCGATGTAAAGGTGTTCGCCGGCATGTCTTCGATTACGGATGCCGTTGGCTGCGATACGGTGGATACCGTGGTGACCGCCCTCTTGGGTTCGGCCGGCCTGCGCCCCACCCTGCGGGCCATCGAGGCGGGCAAGAAAATCGCCTTGGCCAACAAGGAGACCTTGGTGTCGGGCGGCGAGATCGTGTGCCGCAAGGCGCGCGAGAACCATGTCTATATCAACCCCATCGACTCGGAGCACTCCGCCATTTTCCAATGCCTTACGGGAGAGGTGAATAACCGCGTGGAAAAGATTTTCCTGACCGGTTCGGGCGGCCCTTTCCGGGGACGCAAAGCCGCACAGTTGCAGGACGTGAAACCCGAACAGGCACTCAAGCATCCCACCTGGCACATGGGCAGGAAAATATCGATCGATTCGGCCACGCTGATGAACAAGGGCTTGGAAATGATAGAGGCCAAGTGGCTTTTCGGCGTCCAGCCCTCGGACATCGAGGTGGTGATACATCCGGAAAGCATCATCCACTCGCTCGTTTCGTTTGCCGACGGTTCGGTAAAGGCGCAGCTGGGTCTGCCCGACATGCGGCTGCCCATACAGTACGCGCTCACTTTTCCCGAACGCCTGCCGCTGGAACTGCCGCGCCTCGACCTGACGGCCATCGGCGCGCTGCATTTCGAAAAGCCCGATACCGACACCTTCCGCTGCCTTAAATTAGCGTACCACGCTATCGAAAAGGGCGGCAACCTGCCCTGCATCATGAACGCCGCCAACGAGGTGGCGGTACAGGCCTTCCTGCAGGAAAAGATTCCGTTTACCGGCATCGCCGACCTTATAGAAAAAGCCATGGAACGGGTGGCGTTCATCGCCCGCCCCGACCTGGAACAATTAGAAGCCAGCGACCTCGAATGCCGGAATTTCTGTATCGAAAAACTATAATCCGATGAACGCACTCGTTATGGCCGGGCAGTTGGTGCTTGGCCTTTCCATATTGGTTTTCGTACATGAACTGGGGCATTACTTAGCCGCCCGGATGTTCGGCATACGCGTGGACAAATTCTACCTTTTCTTCGATGCCGGGGGCTTCCGCCTGCTGCGGTTCCGCATCGGACAAACCGAATACGGCTTAGGCTGGCTGCCCTTGGGCGGCTACTGCAAGATTGCCGGCATGGTCGATGAGTCGATGGACAAGGAATCACTCAAAAAAGCGCCCCAGCCTTGGGAATACCGCAGCAAGGCCGCGTGGAAACGTTTTATCGTGATTACCGCCGGCGTGTTCATGAACCTGGTGGTGGGCATCCTGATTTTTTCCGGCCTCCTGCTCCACAACCAAAAGACCTACCTTCCCACCGCGGAAGTGAACAAAAACGGGATCTACGCCTACCCCGTGGCGCGGGAATTAGGACTGCAGACCGGCGACCGGATCATAGGCACCAAACACAAGGCACCCCAACGTTTTTCGGACGCCGTTCCCGGCAGCCTGCTTCTGGGCGGCACCTTGAACGTGATGCGGGGCGGTGAAACGGTAGCGGTTCAGATTCCGTCTGACGCATACAAGCGATTGGCCGCCGATTCTTCGGGTTTTCCCTTTATCGACATCACCAACTACCCCACCTTGGTGGACACCGCCGTGGCGGGCTATCCCGCCTATGCAGCCGGACTTCGGAAAGGCGACCTCATCGTGGCCGTGAACCGAACTCCCACCCCCGTTTTCGGGGCGTTCAAGGAAATCGTGACCGGGCATAAGAACGACAGCATCCTGCTTACCGCCCTGCGCGGAACCGACACCCTGCTCTTTCGCGTTCAGACCGACAGCAACGGAACCATCGGCATCCTCTCGCATTCGCCCCTGCAGACCAAAGCCTACACGGCGGGCAGCGCGCTCCGTTACGGCACCACCGACGCCCTCGACATGGTGTGGACCAACATACGTGGATTGGGGAAAGTGGTGAGCGGCCAGGAAAAGGCCAGCGAAAGCATTTCGGGTCCCATCGGCATCGCCACCATCTACGGTTCGGTATGGAACTGGGCGCGGTTCTGGTATATCACCGGCATGCTGTCGCTGGTGCTGGCGTTCATGAACATCCTGCCCATTCCCGGCCTGGACGGCGGGCACATGATGTTTACGCTCTACGAAATGGTTACACGGCGCAAGGTAAGCGACCGCGTGCTCGAAAAGGCGCAGATGATAGGCATGGCGCTTCTCTTCGCGCTCATCATCCTCGTTTTCGCCAACGATATACTAAAGCTGTTCCGGTAGCGGATTTTCCGGCTTCGGAGTTTCGGAATCCTTCTTGACCTCGGATTTTCCTGCGGTGCTTTCCTGACGGGCCACATGTTCTTTCTCGTGCTTGTGCAAGAAAACATAGGGGGAACGTTCGTACAGCACTTCATCGGCGTCTTCAGACAGAGCGTCTTCCTCCTGGTCGCCGTAACGTTCCACATCGTGCATGAAAATGCTGTCGGCCGAATCGGTGTTCGTACCCAGCATGCGTTCGAAGGTATGGCGCACGAAACGGGACTTGTCCACCAGCAGGATCATCAACGAAACGAACAGGATCGAGAAGAACACCACCGAATAGGTTACATTCTTGATAAACGCGCCCTCCGGCAGCCCCGCAGCCAAGGGCAAGCCCGCCAGTACGGCGGCGGCAAGCCCCTTGGGAATCATCATCGAGATAACCGTCTTGTCGAAAGGCCCGGCCGTTTTGGGCGAAAAGAAACGGGCGGCGAAGATACGGCCGAAAAACAACGCGAACGTAATGGCCAGTCCCGCCAGAATGGATCGCCAGTCGTGGAATTCGAGCGAGATGCCGATATACACGAAGAAGAAGGTCTTGAGCAGGAACACGATTTCGCCGAAAAACACCATCTCGGTCTTGTTCAACTGGTGTCCGGGACCGCCCATCACCTTGATGAGCAATTTATTCTTGATGGTATCGATATTGGCCATCGTGATGCCGAAAACCAAGGCGGCGATGGCTCCGCTGTAGCCCAGCATATTGGCGATACCGTAGATAACGAACACGAAGGCCGGCGTGGTGAAGATGGAGTTCTGCAGTTTGCGGATCTGGGTAAGCAGGCGCGACCAGACCAAGGCTCCGGCAAAGCCCAGCAAACCCGCCAGCACAAAAGAAGACAATATATTGCCCACGATCGACCCCACCTGGAGCTTACCCATTTCCATGGCGTGCATGAACGAGAGGGTGAACACGATACAGAGCACGTCGGTGGCCGCCGATTCCAACACCAGCACGGTGCGCGATTCCTCGCCGATATCCAAGATACGCACAAGCGGAATGACCACCGCCGAGGAAGTGCCGCCCAGAATGGCACCCAGGGTAAGGGCGCTGAGCGCGTCCATGCCGAACACCATACCGATGCCGGCAGTCAGCAACATCGACAGGAAGAAACAGAAAACGGTCAGCGACATGGTGCTTTTCCATGCCGAGCGCATCACCTTGATCGAAAGCGAGGTTCCCCCTTCGAACAGGATGACCACCAGGGTAATGGCCACGAACACGGGCCCTCCCACACCCATATTGGCCACATCCACCAGATGCAGCGCCGGCCCGGCCAGCAAGCCGATCAGGATAAGCAGCAATACATCCGGAATTTTCTTGCGGTTATACAGCGAGGCGAAAACGTGCGCCGAAAACACAAGCAATCCAAAAAATATCAGTGCGATATCTACATTCATGATTGTTCAATTTTTATTCCGGCAGGTAGGTTTCCAGCAACTCCATGCCGTGGGTGTCGGGGAAGAGGTCGATAATGTCGCAGCAGGCGGGAACCAGCACCAGTTCGCCCTGCTTTATCTCCACCGCCTTGCCGTCGGCCTTCAATACGCCGCCGCCGCCCGTGCACATATAGACTACAAAAGAGTCCGTGCCCGTAAAGTCTTTTTCCACGCCTTGATTCAGGGGCAGGTAGTTGACCCTGAAATGCGGGCTGTCGAGCATGGGGTTGGTGGTGTTCAGCACCCGTCCGTAAGGCATCCTGCCGGCTTCCACCGCAGGTTTCCTGCCCTGTGGCCCGTCGCCGAAATCCAGTGCCTTGAGCGCCTGCTCGATATGCAGCCGGCGGGGTTTTCCGTCCAGTCCCATACGGTTCCAATCGTAGATGCGGTAGGTAAGGTCGCTGCTCTGCTGTATTTCCGCCAGCAGTATGCCGGAACGGAGCGCATGCACCGTGCCCGCCGGAATATGGAACAGGTCGCCCCGGTTCACCTCTTCCTGCCGCAGTATGTCTTCGATCTTGCCGTCTTTAAGCGCCTTGAGGTATTTCATCTGGTTCACGCCCGGCTTGAAGCCGCAAACCAGCTTCGCCCCCAATTCCGCCTGCCGGATAAACCACATCTCGTCTTTGCCCAGACAGCCTTCGCGTTCCATGGCCAACTCGTCGTCGGGATGCACCTGAACCGAAAGGTCGGCCGTGGCGTCGATCCACTTGAACAGCAAGGGGAACTGCAGGCCGAAACGCCTGTAGATTTCCTCACCCACCAGATCGCCCATATACACTTCCACTAATTCGGGCAGGGTGTTGCCCTCCAGAAAGCCGTTGGCCACCACCGATTCCTCACCCTCCAGGCCCGACAGCATCCAGGCCTCGCCGCACTTGTCCATCTTGCCGTAGTCTAATCCCAACACGTCCTTGATGGCGGTCCCGCCCCACACTTTCTGCTTGAAGAGGGGAATGAACTTTAAGGGATACAGGGTTCTTTCTTCCATTTGCTTACTTCCTTACATAGGTAACATAACGGTATTCCAAGCCCGAAGCCCCGTCCGTGAGCCATGGCCCCGTTTCCTCGGGCCGCCATTGGTCGGATGCGAGTTCGGGAAAGAACGTATCGGCCTCGAAATCTTTCCTTACTTCGGTAATGTAGGCCTTGCGGCAATACGGTAGGAACATACGGAACACCTGCCCGCCGCCTATCACGAACGATTCCTCACCGGCAGGCAGGGCTGCCAGAGCCTCTTCCAGTGTCCGCACCGTCTTTACGCTTTCTTCCTCGTAACGGGCGGTTCCGCTCAACACGATATGAAAGCGGTTGGGCAGCGGACGACGGGGAAAGGACTCGTAGGTCTTGCGCCCCATCACGATTGTATGACCTGAGGTCAAAGCCTTGAAATGCTTCAGGTCGTCGGAAAGATGCCACAGCAGGTCGTTGTTCATGCCTATGGCGCGGTTGGCGGCAATCGCCACCACGATGCTCAGGTTATATTTTTGTGCCGTTTCCATTTATCGTACGATGATTTTTTGGATGCCGTTCCTGTGCAGGGTCTGGATGCGCACGAAATATACCCCGGCGGGGAAATCGCGTACGTCGAACGCCCGGGCGTTCAGTTCTTCGCCGCTGTTGAACACGGTGCTCCGCAGGGTTTCGCCCTTCATATTGAACACCTGCAGGCTGCCGCGCCCCGTTTCGCCATAGGTCTGCACGAAAAAGCGGTCGGAAGCCGGGTTTGGATAGACCGAGAACCTGAGTTCCTCGCGTTCGGCAATCTGTTCGTTGGCCACGTCCGGGAGGGAGTCGTACATCTTGTCGTAATAGGCGATCAGATAGGAGGCGATGTAATATTGGGGGTTGTAGGTATCCTTGCAGTCGCTACAGGTAACGCCGCTCACGCAATCGGGATTGTTGGGGTGGCATTTATCCATATAGTCTTCCTGCATGATGAACTTCATTTCCAGTTCCCTGCTGCCTAACTGCGCGGCCAGGTTGTAGTTGTAACCGGGGGCAATCGCGCCCGGACACCAGCCGGCACGACTATACCGCCATGTACCACGCTGCCCCGTACAGCCATCAGGATTGGGATTGCATCTCATCCAAGGTTCGTGCAGAAATGAGGTTTCATTGGCATAAAGGATATGCTTGGCATCATAAAACTCGGCGGCGTTGGAGGTGTTGTTTTCGCCCCAGCCATGGCCGGTGGTAACCACTTTCAGGCTCAGGGCCGCCGCGCCTTCGGGCGTTTCCAAGCGCAAGGTGTCCATCGGTTGCAGGTTGGCTGGGTCGCCGAAGGGAAAATTGCCGTTCCACAGCGGCACGACGGCACTGTAGAGATACTGCGGCAAGCCTTTCACGAACTCGAAATCGAGCGTGATGTCGTAGCCGCCCGACCCCCAGGTATCGATAAACATACGCATGGGCACCTCGCCTTGCAGCCAGGAAGAAAAGTCGCTGACATCCAATTCGTGCCGGCAGGGAACGCCGTAGGCGGTGGTGTAGCGGATAATCTCACGCCACTGCCCGTCGGGGGTCTGCATCTCGACCCAGGCCACGCGGTCCCAATCGTCGCAACCGCCCGGAATATCGGGGCACCGCATATCCAGTTTAGCGATGATGCGCTGGTAGCTGCCCACATGCTGCGGAAACACGAACACCCCGCCGTTGGTACGCCCCGGATCGGGAAAATTGATGAGCATGTGTTCGAAGGCGCGCACCGTGCGCGATTCTTCCACGCTATCTACGGTAACGGTACGTGTAAAGGAAGTGTCGCGGCCGTTGCTGGCGGCGGCATAGAAGCTGACGGTAAAATCGCCGTAACGACCCGGCACAAAATCGGCGCGGAGGGTGTTGGTTACGGCATCCCAGTAGTGTTTAACGGAAACGCCTTCCACCTCGACATTCACCTCGGTAATATGATTGAAGGCCGAGCCGATTTCCGCCCTCGCCCATAAGGGATAGGTAAGCGTGTCTGAAGGCATGGCGATGATTTCGGACTCCACCAAGGGGGTATAGAGCTGTACCCCGTACAACAAGGGATTGTCCATCTGCAGGCCGAAGACGTGGCGCACCGGATAATATTCTTCATTGCCTTCCTGCACGGCTTCCAACACGAGGGTGGCCGTCGGCTCATTCAGTCCGTCTGAAATCAGGAAGCAGCTGTCGTTGCGTTCCATAACCTTGGCCGCACCCGAAAGCACATTGAATTTTACGGGCAGCCCCGAGGAGGCCGTGGCCCTGAGATAAACGGTATCCAACGAAGAAACCGACACAGGCAGCGAATCGGTGCGCAGCAACTGGTTCTTGCGGAAGTCCGTGGCGTCCGCGTTATCCAATACGCGCAATTCGGCCGTCTGGATGGATCTGTTCCACGTGTTGGTGTTGTCTAAATAGACGATCTTGACGAAACGCCCCTTTACGGCTCCGAAAAGCAGGTCTTTGGAGGTCACGTCCGCGGCGGAGTCCCAAAAAATATCACCGGAAGCCTGGGCTTCGCCCCATGCAACCGTATCATCGCCCACATACAGGGCGTAAGATTTCAACTTGTCGCCATCGTTCTGCGGATTACAGAGATAGCGGATGCCGCAAACGCTGTGTTCCTGCCCCAAATCCAGCACCAGCACGGCGGGAATCGGCGTATCGCCGCCCAAGGCCCACCACGTGGCCGTATCGCCGTCGAAAGCCTTCTGCACCGTATCGGTTGCCGACTGGCTGCTTACCGACAGCACGGTGTACGCGGCGGGGTCGATTTCGGCTGTCTGGGCGTGCGTGAGTCCCGTAAAGAGAGCCCCCATCATCACGGAAAGAAATATCTTTTTCATATCTGCTTTATTTTCAAGGTTTAGAGAATCAGAATTTCCGAGATGGGGGCTTCGCACTGTAGAAATTATTATTCGGCTCCCATCACTTCCACGCCCGGCACGATCTTGCTCACCAGACCCTGGAGCACCTTTCCGGGACCCACTTCGATAAAGCGGCCGGCGCCGTCGGCGTGCATGTTCTGCGCAATCTTGGTCCAACGCACGGGCGAGGTAAGCTGGGCTATCAGATTGGCCTTGATCTTCTCGGGGTCGGTATAGGGTTGCGCGTCCACGTTCTGATAAACGGGACAGACGGGGGTGTTGAACCTGGTGGCCTCGATGGCTTGCGAAAGTTCCACACGGGCCGGTTCCATGAGGGGCGAGTGGAAAGCACCGCCCACCTTGAGCGGCAGGGCGCGTTTGGCACCGGCGGCCTTGCATTGTTCGCAGGCTTCCTCGATGCCCTTCATGCTGCCCGAGATAACCAGCTGACCGGGGCTGTTGTAGTTGGCCGGAACCACTACCTCGCCGGCAATGCCCGCGCAGATTTCCTCGATCTTTTCATCCGGAAGGCCGATGATGGCCGCCATCGTGGAGGGATTCATCTCGCAGGCTTTCTGCATCGCGTTGGCACGTTTGGAAACGAGTACCAAAGCGTCTTCGAAACTCAGGGTCTTGTTGGCCACCAAAGCCGAAAACTCACCGAGAGAGTGCCCGGCAACCATATCGGGCTTGAAATCGGGCAGGCAGGCCGCCCAGATTACCGAATGCAGGAACACGGCCGGTTGCGTAACCTTGGTCTGCTTTAAATCTTCGTCGCTGCCGGCAAACATGATGTCGGTAATCTTGAAACCGAGGATGCTGTCGGCCTTTTCGAACATTTCCTTGGCCTGCGGATATTTTTCGTACAGGTCTTTGCCCATACCCGAAAATTGCGCTCCCTGTCCGGGAAAAACATAAGCTGTCTTCATTTCTTATTCTGTTTTGCGGGGCGTACCCCGGATTTGAAAATCATCCAAACTTACAAAATTAACCTTTTTCCTGCACGAAAAAAAGATGAAACACGGAGCCTTCTTTCGGCTCGCTTTCGAGCCACACCCGTCCGCCGTGCTGCTTCATGATGGAAGCCACATAGCTCAAGCCCAGCCCGAAACCCTTTACATCGTGCAGGTTGCCGGTGGGCACCCGGTAAAGCTTGTCGAAAATCTTCTTCTGGTTGGCCTTGGCGATGCCGATGCCGTTGTCCTTTACATCCACGCGGATGCCGCCCTCCACATTCCGGGTCGTGATCTCGATCAGCGGTTTTTCCGTGCAGTATTTGTTGGCGTTGTCTATCAGATTGGAGATAATGTGCACGATATGGGTACGGTCGCCGGTAACGAGGTCGTTATGCGCCTCCAGATGCGTTACGATGCTTCCGTTTTTGTGCATTACCTGGAAACCGGTGTTGTTGACCGCCTCCTCGATGGCCTTGTGCAGCGGAAATTCGGTCTTGTTGAGGAAATAGTCGCCCTTTTCCATGCGCGAGATCTGGATGATCTGACCGCTGAGCGACTGGAGCCGCTGGTTCTCGTTGCGGATAATGCGGAACAGTTCTTTCAGCCCCTCCTGATCGTAGTGCATGTCGGGGTCGTCCAAGGATTCACACACGAGGGCGATCGTGCTTACCGGCGTCTTTATCTCGTGGGTAACGTGGTTGATGAAATCGCTCTTCATCTCGGTAAGCTTCTTCTGTTTCCAGATGGAAACCACGGTATAGACGAAAATGTAGATCAGCAGCACGAACAACACCACCGAAGCCACCACCAGGTACCACATCTGGGAAAAGATAAAGGCCAGGCGGTTGGGAAAATAGAGCAGCAGGTAGGTGGGATAGTCGGTGGGCTGCGAAGGGAAAAGGCGGTAGATGAGCGGGCTTTGCAGCAGTTCGATCCCGTATCTGCCGGTCTTCTGCAACAGGAGCTTGGAACTGTAGCTGCTGTAAACGCCCCATTCGCAGGCGGTGTTCAGGTTGTGGGCCACCAAGGCCGAGGTGATCATGGAATCGAGCACCTTTGGGGCGATCTGGGCGCCCACTTCCCTTTCGGGCGCCTGGCTGAGCGAGGAACGCATCATCTCGTTCAGCATCCGGCGCGCATACATCAGGTCGTCGCGCCGTTGCAGAAGGCTCCGGTAGGCGGATTCGATCTGCCGCGCCAAGGTGTCGGGGAGCCGCGCCGGAAGATCGCCTTCGGACTGCATGAAACTGCCCGTAAGCACCACCCCGTTTACCGTATCGCTCCATTTCATGCTCTTGAGGCGTTTGTCCACCAGAATGTAGCCGCCGTCTTCGTTCCACACCAGCCCGCAGGTTTCGTGCAACACCTGCGGATAGTTGTAGCGCAGGGATCCGATTGCGGCATCCACCGAATCCAGTTCGGAATCGAGCCTGCGGAGGTTCTGTACCCGCAGCCAGCGGGCCGAGGATACGTCTTTGTCGAGAACGGCCACCACTTCCTCGATGGCCGCATGCGCCGAATGGTTGATGAAATCCTCCCCGATGGCGAAGATGCGCCTTGTCCAATAGAACTGCACCGACAGCAATCCCGACAGGGAAAGCGTCATCACGACCGAAATCAGAAAGAGCTTCTTCTTTTTCATGCGGAAGTCCGCTACGGTTTAAGCACCAGCTGCACGGCCTGCCGGCTGCGCTGTTCGAGCATCACCTGAATGTCGCCCACCAGACGGTCTATCACCTCCTGCGTGTAGTGACGTATCGTAACCAGTTTCAAATCTCCGTTGTAGCGGCAGTCGTACTGTTGCGAAAGGGCTTCGATCACCGACTGGAGTTCTCCCTTATTACCGTCGATGCATACGGAGAAACTCAAGGCCGAATTCTGCATCATGTTCACTTTCAGTCCGTATTTCACGAAACAGCCGAATATCTCCGACAAGTTGTGTTCATCCACGAACGAGAAATCCTTGGGATAAATCGACAGCAATACCTGATTGTTCTTGAAGATATACGAAGGAACCTTGCTGTTGGGCACGTTGTCGAGCCCGACCCAGGTGCCGGGAGCCTCCACATCCACGAACGAGCGCACGTGCAGGGGGATATGCTTGTTCTGCAGGGGCTTTATCGTCTTGGGATGGATGATGCTGGCTCCGTAATAGGCCAGTTCCGTGGCATCGTAATAGGAGATGTAGTCTAACTTCTCGGTATGGCTGAAATACTTGGGGTCGGCGTTCAAGACACCCGGAACGTCTTTCCATATCGTGATGCGCTCGGCATCGAGGCAATAGGCGAACACCGCCGCCGAATAGTCGGATCCTTCGCGGCCGAGCGTCACCGTGTTCCCCTGGGTGTCGCAGGCGATAAAGCCCTGGGTGATCACGATCTGCGTCTGCTCATCCATAACTTCGGCCACCGCCCGGCGGATACGGTTTCCGGTCTCTTCCCAAACCACCTTGCCCTCGCGGAAACGGCCGTCGGTAAGCAGCAGTTTGGTGGCGTCCAGTTCACGGTTGTAGATGCCCACCTCGCTCAGATAGGAGGAAACGATGCAGGTGGAAAGCCGCTCGCCGTAGGAAACCACCTGGTCGTAGGCGCGGTCGTACGCCATATCGGCTATGCCGGAGAGTTTGCCGTAGAGTTCGCCGAACAGGTTCTTCACCTTGCCGTAAACGGCGTGGGCGTTGTCGGGAAACAAATCGCGGAGAATGGCGATATGTTTGGCCATAAGGTCTTTAAAAAGGGCATCCTGATTGTCCTGACGGTGGTAGAAGGCGTCCAGCACGGCTTCCAGGGCGTTGGTGGTCTTGCCCATGGCCGAGATAACCACGCACACGGGGCCTTTTACCTGCGTATTGAGAATGTCCGCCACATTTCTTACGGCTTCGGCATCCTTTACCGAAGCACCGCCGAATTTATATACTTCCATTTTTAACTGAAAATGATTTACGTCTTTACTGATTTTTCACACATCCATCCAGCAGCATGAAGTCGGCCAGGCAGAGGGCGGCCATGGCCTCCACCACGCTTACCGCGCGCGGAACGCAACATACATCGTGCCGGCCGCCTATGGCCATGCGGTGCAGCTTGCCGTCCATTCCCAAGAGTTCCTGTTCCTGTGCGATACTGGGAACGGGCTTGAAGGCCACGCGGAACACCAGGGGTTCGCCGGTGGATATTCCCCCGCGCACCCCCCCGCACAGATTCTTTTCGGTGGTGCCGTCCGGCAGCCAACGGTCGTTGTGAATGCTGCCGTTCATGCGCGCGGCCTCGAAGCCGCAGCCTATCTCGAATCCACGAGCGGCGTTGATGCCCATCATGGCGTAGGCCAGGCGCGCGCTCAGTTTGTCATAGACGGGTTCACCCCAACCGGCGGGAATCCCGGTGGCGATACAGGAAACCACCCCACCCACGCTGTCTTTCTTCTGACGCGTTTCCTGCAGCAGCCGCTGCATGGCCTCATCGGTTTCCCTATGCGGACAACGGCTCACGAACCCGTAGGCCTTTTCGGCCTCCGCCACCACCGAATCCGGCAGCGCCACATCACCTATGCTTTGGGTATAGGCGTGCACCTGCACGTTCTGCGTGGCCAGCAGCATCTTGGCGAACGCGCCTCCCGCCACACGCACCGCCGTTTCGCGCGCCGAGGCACGGCCGCCCCCGCGCACATCGCGCACACCGTATTTGCGCTGATAGGTATCGTCGGCATGCCCGGGACGGAACATCCTCTCCATTTCGGCATAGTCGGCACTGCGGGCATCGCGGTTCCGTATGACAAAACCGATGGGCGAACCAAGGCTTTTGCCCTGATACACGCCCGAAAGCACCTCGATCCGGTCTTCCTCGCCCCGGCCGCTGCCGGCAAGCGGTTGCGCGGGCTTGCGGTTGTCCAAATCGGCCTGCAACAAATCCATGTCGATGGGCACGCCCGCCGGAAAACCGTCTATCATGCCGCCCAAGGCCGCTCCGTGCGACTCGCCGAAACTCGCCAAACGTAATGTCCTGCCGAATGTATTCATTTCTATTCTCTGTAATAAACGCGCTTTACCCGTTGGGAAACGCCGGTAAGTATCTCGTAGGGAATCGTGCCCAAGGCTTCCGCCAGATTGGAAATGGGATTCTCCTTGCCGAACACTATCACCTCGTCTTTCTCGGCAATGTCCGTACCGGTAATGTCGATCATGCACATGTCCATGCAGATGCTTCCGATAATCGGCACGAGATGGCCCTTTACCCACACCTTGCCGTTTCCGTTGCCCAGGTGCCGGTTCAGTCCGTCGGCATAGCCGATGCCGATCACGCCCACCTTGGTTTCCCGCTGCGCCACGAAACGGCGGCCGTAGCCCACCGCGTCGCCCGCGGGAATGGTGCGAACCTGCGAGATCACGGTCTTGAGCGTGCTTACCGTTTCCAGACAGGCCTGCATCTTCTCGTCCGTGCCCACGCCGTACGCCCCGATGCCTAACCGCACCATGTCGAACTGGTATTCGGGAAAACGGAAAATGCCCGCCGTGTTCAGGCAGTGCCGCATGATTCCGTAAGGGAAAGCGTTCAGTATGCGTTCGCTCCACCGGGTGTAGCGTTCCAGCTGCGCTTTCGTGTAGCTGTCCATTTCAGGCATATCCGCCGTGGCCAGATGCGTGAACACCGACTGCACCCGGCAGCGTTCCTCGGCTTTCAGCGTGGAAATCAAGGCATCCAGATCGGCTTCCTCGAAGCCCATGCGGTGCATGCCCGTATCGAGGCTGATATGGATCCTTACGCTGTCTTTGGCCTTCAGGCCCATGCCGTCCATACAGCGGCGCAAGGTCTCGAGCGTGCGGAAATTGTAGATGACCGGCTCTATGCCGTAACGAAGCACCGTTTCCATGCCCTCTTCCTCGGGGTTCATGCACATGACGGGCAGGTTGATGCCGTTGTTTCGCAACGCCACCGCCTCGTCGGGATAGGCCACCGTAACGTAATCCACATGATTATACACCAAGGTGCCGGCTATCTCGTGGCTGCCGCTGCCGTAGGAAAAGGCCTTGCCCATCACCATCAGCTTGGTCTGCGGCTTGATCAGGCTCCTGAAGAAATTGATGTTGTGCACCAGGGCCGTAAGGTTCACTTCCATGACCGTCTGATGCACCTGCCGCTGCAACTGGGCGGCGATACGCTCGAGGCTGAACACGCGCGCACCCTTCAACAGCACGGCTTTCCCGTAATACTTTTCCAACGCGAAATCACTCAGGAATGCCTCCGTATCGGCATAAAAACGAGCCTTGATTCCGGCGAACGAAGCCTGTTGCCGCGCCATGGCAGGCCCGATGCCCACCATTTCGTCGATGCCCTTGCCTAAAAGCACCTCGGCCACTTCCGCATAAAGTTCCTCTTCGGTACGCCCCGATTGCAGGATGTCCGAAAGAATCACGCATTTGGGGCGGCTTCCGGCATTCTGGCACAGGAAATCGACCGCCACGCAAAACGAGTTGAAGTCGGAATTATACACGTCGTTCACCACGAATCCGTTGCCCACGCCCTCTTTCATCTCCATACGCATCTCCACGATGGGCAGATGCGCCATGAGCGGGGCTATCTGCGCGTTGCCGTAGCCCAAGAGCAGCATGGCCAGCCAGCAGTGCACGGCGTTTTCCACGGAAGCCTTGTCGGCAAAGGGTATCTCGATATCGATGTCCTGCTGCAGGTAGCGCGCGCAAATACGTGTACCGGCCTGCGTCCTTTCGAGCCTGAACACCTTGAGGTCGGCTTCGGTGGCGGGATTCAGCGTCCAGGTGGCCTTCTGCATTTGCCGGGAAAGGATGCCCGCCTCTACCTGCCTCTCGATCTGCCGGCCTATTTCCGGATAATCGGCGCACCACAACAGGGTTTGCGCGTGTTTGAAAAGCAGCGTTTTTTCGGCAATCTTGGCGCTCCGGTCGGAAAAACCGGCATCGTGCGCCGAACCGATATTGGTGAATATGCCGAAGGTGGGGCGTATCACCTCGCCCAAGGCCTCCATCTCGCCGGGTTTGGAAACGCCCGCCTCGAAAACGGCCGCCTCGTGCCCGGCCTGCATCTGCAGTACCGACAGGGGCACGCCTATCTGCGAATTGTAACTCTGCGGGCTGCGCACCACATGTCTGTTGGCACCCAGCAGATACGACAGCCATTCCTTGACCACCGTCTTGCCGTTGCTGCCCGTAACCGCAATCACGGGTATGTTGAATTTCTTACGTTGAGCCGCCGCAAGACGCTGCAGGGCCGCCAAGGTGTCGGGAACATGAATAAAGCAGGCTTCCGGCATGGAGGCGAACTCGCCACGGTTCTCGCTTACCAGGAAACAGCGCACCCCGCTCCGGTACATCCGTTCTATGTAGTCGTGTCCGTTGCCCTTGCGGGTAACAATGGCCACGAACATACGCCCCTGCCCCATGCCTGCGCTGCGGCTGTCGGTAACGATCCGTTCCACCGGCATATTTTGGGCGGGCGAACCAGGCAGAGGTTTCCCGCCTACGGCTTCCATTATTTCCTGAACGGACAGGCTCGCAATCTTCATCGTCTATCGGTTTAATCTCAGTTGTCCTCGCGGCCGTCGCGCCGGTAGGAAGCCGCATGACAACCCAAGGGATTCTCGGTGAGCTTACGGTTCTGGGCGCGGGCGGCGTCGATGTCCACCGCCATGCAGACAGCGCGGAAAACGGAACGGAAGGCATCCTCCACGCCTGTAGTTCCGAATATGGGTTCCAGATGCACGATCGGAAGCCCCGCCGTAAAATAGCAGCAGTCTTCCTTGGGGCAGAAGTCGAACACCTTTTCCATCTGTTCCTTATACATGCACAGCACGGCATCGAAGGCGTCGCGGTCGGGCTTGCTGAACAAATCCTTGGCGGGATACGGCCCGAACACCGGCATGCCGGCTTCGAACAACGCGGTCACCAAGGGTTTGAGCACCTCCGCGTCGATCTGCGGCTGATCGGAACTGAGCACGGCGATGCGCGGCGTGGTGATCGAGAAATCGTCCTGCAAGGCGGCATACATCGCCCGGATGCGCTGTTCCACCCGTTGCACGCTCAGATAGGATGCCATCTCCGCACGTTTCTCGGTGGTGAGGAAACTGAGGCGCATGGCGCGCGCCAAAAGCATACGGAACGGATTGGCCGAAAACACCTCCGCCACCGCTACCGCCTGGTTCTTGAAGTCGGCCTGCCGTTCGCGCACCTTTTCCTCGTTGAGCGGCAGGGTAACCAAGGCGCGCAGATTTCCTTCGGCCATATGCCGGATACCCGCCTGCAGGAGTTGCAATATGTCCTGTTCTTCTCCGGGGGTATCGGCAGGCTCTATCACCTGCACGTGCCGCCCCTTGATGTCCTGAATCTGCCGCTGCACCAGAACCCGCATTTCTTCCTTGCCGGTCTTGTCGGAAGCCTGCCCCAACAGTTTGGCCGAACCGTACACGAAAGGCAGGACACCGTCGAATACGGCGCTGTCGGAGAACAGACGCGCCAAGGCTCCGTAGTGCAGCGGAGTACCGTCGCCGGGAGTTATGCCCACGCGCAGGCGCGGGCCTTCCGAAGAACGCTTGGGCGCGCTCTCGCGCTGCGTAATGTCCAATTCGGGAGTTTCCGGCTTGGGCGCAACCGTCTTTTCCGTTTCCTTAGGGGCTGCCGCCACTTGCCCTGCGCCTTTCAACACGGGCCGTCCTATGCTTCTGCTTCGAGGTTTTTCCATGATCTTTTCCTAAAAATATATTTTAAAATCGGCTCCGTCCTATTTCCCAAACAGGGAACAGGTTTCGAGAAAACGCA
This sequence comes from Bacteroides sp., assembly GCA_023662825.1. Lineage (GTDB taxonomy): Bacteria > Bacteroidota > Bacteroidia > Bacteroidales > P3 > Pullibacteroides. The sequence continues at coordinate 5,678 of JAMPIH010000018.1, read as the reverse complement.
TCATCATACGGATTCCGAAGCCCGTGGCTCCCGGCCCGCGGTAGGCGTCGCGCTTGTGCAGGAATTCCACGCCCGCCACATCCAAATGCAGGAAGGGCGCGTCGGTGAAATGCCCCACGAACTTGGCGGCGGTAACCATGCCGGCGGCTCCCTTGCCGCAGTTCTTCAGGTCGGCCACCTCCGACTCCAGTTCCTTTTCGTATTCCTTCCACATCGGGAAGAAGCACAGCCTTTCGTGCGTGTAGTCGCCCGCTTCCAGCAGGCAGGGCACAAAGCGGTCGGCCCTTTCCTGCATGGCGGCGATGCCCTCGCTGCCCAAGGCGCGCGAGGCCGCGCCCGTAAGGGTGGCCATGCTTACAATCAATGCGGGATCCAGGTTCTTCTGCGCGTAGGCCACGGCGTCGGCCAAGAGCAGGCGGCCTTCGGCATCTGTGTTGGTAATCTCCACCGTGCTGCCGTCGTACATGCGGATTATGTCGCCGCACACCAGCGCGTTCCCGTTCAGGCGGTTGTCGGTGGCCGGCAAGAGCCCGATCACGTGCAGGGGCAGCTTCAACTGCGCCACGGAGCGCACGATGCTTATGGCCAGCGCCGCGCCCGCCATATCGGTCTTCATGTCTTCCATGTAGTTGCCGGTCTTGATGTTCATGCCCCCGGCATCGAACACCACGCCCTTGCCCACCAGCACAATCGGTTTCTTATTGACCGCGCCCGAAGGCCTGTATTCCATCTGCGTGAAAGAAGGCTCGTCCACGCTGCCCCTGTTCACGCCCAACAGGCCGCCCATGCCCATCGCCTCGATACCGGCCTTGTCCCAGGACTTCACTTCCACGCCTATGGAAGCAGCATCTTTCCTGGCCCACTCCGCCAGATCGGCAGCGTTCAGTTCGGTAAACGGCAGGTTCACCATCTGCTTGCAGCGGTTCACCTCGTCGCACACGATCTGAATGCGGTGCAGTTTCTCACTCAGGCTCACGTTCACCCGCATCGAGACATTAAAGGGAGAGGATTTCTCGGCCTTCAACTCGTCGAAAGCGTAAGCGGCCAGATACATGGATTCCATAAAGGCCAGCACGTCTTCCTCCTTGTGCCAGGCACCGGCATCCACCGTTATCCTGAAGATCTTTTCCTTGCGCAGCATGCACAGGATCTCGGCCGCCGTGCGGCGTATGTCTTCCAGACGCCGGTTATCGTCTGCGCTCTTTTGGGGATAGAACGCCACCACGCGGTATTCCGGATAGGGCAGCACGCAATACGCGGCTTCATCCGCGGCCTTTTCGCCTATATAGTTCCTTTCCGCATCGGTAAAGGTTTCCCATGCCTGTTCCTGAGGGCAGGCCAGATAGATCAAGGCTGTCTTTTCTTTTTCCATTTCCATCTATTTTTCGTCCGCCATACCGACGGCCTGGGCGAGTTGCGAAGCCGTATTGCCATGGTGCAGCTGGTAATTGGGGCAGTCTTCATGACGGCCGGTGGCCGAACACGAATGGCAGGAACCCAATTCCCCTCCCGCTTCCCTTACGGCGCAACGGTGCGAGAACTCGCCGTTTTTCTTCAACAATATCCGTATGCCTAAACCGGCAACGCAAAGCGCCACCAGTATAAGCGTTACCAAAAGCAACCTGAACATGCTATTCCCCGCTTGCTTCGGCTTCAGGCTCGCCGCCGTTCTCCTTGGCCTTGAGGGCGGCGCGCACCTTGGCCTCCAGTTCCTCGCTCAATTCGGGATTGTCGGCCAGCAGCTGCTTCACCGCATCGCGACCCTGCCCTAATTTAGTGTCGTTGTAGCTGAACCAGGAACCGCTCTTCTTCATTACCGAAAGATCCACACCCAGGTCGATGATCTCGCCTATCTTGGAGATTCCCTGACCGTAGAGCAAATCGAACTCGGCCATGCGGAACGGAGGCGAAACCTTGTTCTTGACCACCTTTACCTTTACGCGGTTGCCCACCACGTTGTCGCCTTCCTTGATCTGCGAGATGCGGCGGATATCCAGACGTACCGAAGCGTAGAACTTAAGCGCGTTACCGCCCGTGGTGGTTTCGGGATTGCCGAACATGACGCCGATCTTCTCGCGCAGCTGGTTGATGAAGATGCAGCAGCAGCCGGTCTTGCTGATTGTGGAGGTGAGCTTGCGCAAGGCCTGCGACATAAGGCGGGCGTGAAGGCCCATCTTGGAGTCGCCCATCTCGCCCTCGATCTCGCTGCGGGGCGTAAGGGCGGCCACGGAGTCGATCACGATAATGTCGATGGCGCCGGAACGTATCAGGTTGTCGGCGATTTCCAAAGCCTGCTCGCCGTTGTCGGGCTGAGCCACCAGCAGGTCGTTGGTGTTTACGCCCAGTTTCTGCGCATAGGCGGGGTCAAAGGCGTGTTCGGCATCGATAAAGGCCGCGATACCGCCCTTTTTCTGGGATTCGGCAATGGCATGGATGGCCAAGGTGGTCTTACCCGAAGATTCGGGACCGTAGATCTCCACGATCCGGCCCTTGGGGAAACCGCCCACGCCGAGCGCGTTGTCCACCCCGATGGAGCCGGTGGAGATCACCTCTATGTTCTCGATGGCCGGATTGTCGCCCAGTTTCATCACGGCACCCTTGCCGTACGATTTCTCAATCTTGTCGAGCGTAAGCTGAAGGGCTTTCAGCTTTTCGCTGTTCACGGAAGGCGTCGCCTCCTCTTTTTCCTCTTTTCTTGCCATATCGCGTATTTGTTTTTTCAGTTTGTTTCAGGGCCCAAAATTACGGCATTCATTTGTTAAAAAAGCCTAATACTTTCTTAAAAAACCGCCTAAAAATCGAGCGTTTCATTTAAAAATTTGTTAAAAGGATAGGCCACCCTCATGTTTTCCAGAACGGCGGCCGCGAAATCAGGCGCGGAAACCTGCCGGTCGGTAAGGTGACGGGACACGAAATAGTAGCGGAACTTGAGCAGGTCCATATCGGGAAAATCGCGGTCGTAGCCCTTGGGCGCCACCTTCATGCGCGCGCTTTCGTCCATGGTGCCGCCATAGACCTTCTTCATGTGCGGAGCCTGCAGTATGTTGCGGAGCGCCTGCGACTGAAAATAGATGCCGTCGCGCACCTTCTTCTGCTTTTCGGGCGGCAGGCCATACACCCCCGCGCCGCAGAAACTCTGCCCCGGCTGCAGGTGGATGTAGTAGCCCGAGCAGGAACCGTGCCGTCCCTCCTTGGAAATGAAGATGCCCATATAGTCTTTGTAGGGGCGCTTGTCGTTCGAGAAACGGATGTCCCGGTAGATGCGGTACATACACTTCCTGGGATCGACCAAGGCCAGTTCCCTGTCGAACTTCTGCATGCCCGCCAACACCCAGGCCACGAAGGTTTCCACCTTGGCCTTGGCCTGCAGGTATTCGTCCTTATGGGCGTTGAACCAGTCGCGGTCGTTGTTCTCCGACAGTCTTTTCAAGAAATCCAACACGCCGCTTACATCGGGCATTTCCGCAGCGCCTGCGTTTCCTTTCTTTTTCATCATGCGTACATTTTTGCGGGTTAAAGCTTGCGCACCAACATCAGGCCGTCGCGCAGGGGCAGCAGCAGGTTCTCCGTTTCGGGGTCCTCCTGTATCATGCGGTTCATCCCGCGCACCGACAGCGTGTCCTTGTCGCGGCAGGCTTCGTCATACACCTTGCCGTTCCACAGCACGTTGTCCACCAGCAGCCAGCCGCCCGGCGCCAGCAAAGCCTTTACAAGCGGATAATAGGCCTTGTAGCTGGCCTTGTCGGCATCCAGGAACACGAAGTCGAACGATGCCTCCGGCAATACGGGCAACAGGCTTTCGGCCTCCCCCATCAACAGTTCCACCCGCTGCGAGACACCGGCCTGCTCAAAGGTGCGCAAAATGCGCTCCCGCAGTTCCTCGTTGTGTTCCACGGTGGTTATCTTTCCGCCTTCGGGCAAGGCCCTGGCCATGCAGACGGCGGAGTAGCCGGTATAGGTGCCCACCTCGAGCACCCGCATCGGCCTTATCATGCGGCACAGCATCTCGAGCAGCTTGCCCTGATAGGAACCCGAAATCATGCGCGGACAAAGCACGTTTACGTACGTGTCGCGTTCCAGCGCCTGCAAAAAGGGGTCGGCGGGCGTGGTATGCGCGCAGGCATAGTCCATCAGGTCTTCGGGCAAAAGGTCGAAATCGCCGTCCATCTCGCTAATCTTCGTCGGGGTTCATCAAGGCCAGGCCGCCCATGCTGGTTTCCTTGTAAAGGGCGGGCAGGTCGTGGCCGGTCTGTTTCATCACCTTCACCACCTCGTCGAAACTTACGCGGTGGCGGCCGTCGGAAAGGGCGGCATATACGTTGGTGTCGAACGCCCGCACGGCCGCGAAGGCGCAGCGCTCGATGCAGGGAATCTGCACCAGACCGCACATCGGGTCGCAGGTAAGCCCCAGGTGGTGTTCCAGCCCCATCTCGGCCGCATATTCGGTCTGATAGATGGTGCCGCCGAATATCTGGTTGGCGGCCGCGCTGGCCATCGAACAGGCCACGCCGATCTCACCCTGGCAACCCACTTCCGCTCCCGAAATGGAGGCGTTGGTCTTCACGATATTGGCTATCAGCCCCGCCGTGGCCAATCCCTTGAGGATACGCTGCTCGGTGATGTTATAGTTCTTATGGCAGTGGTAGAGCACCGCCGGCATCACCGCCGCCGATCCGCAGGTGGGCGCCGTAACGATGGTGCCGCCGCCGGCGTTCTCCTCGGCCACGGCAAGGGCATAGCTGAAGATAAGCCCCCTCGTCTTGAGCGAACGGTCGTAGCCCTGCGCCTTGATGTTGTATTGCGCAGCCTTGCGTTGCAGGTGCAGGCCGCCGGGCAGCATACCCTCGTGGTTGAGACCGTTCTCCACGCTGTCTTTCATACAGTTCCACACGTGCGCCAGATATTCCTGATAACCCGGCTTCTCGTGCAGGTCAACGTATTCCCAAAGCGTGCGGCCGTTCTTGCGGCACCACTGCAGGATATCGGTCATCGTGGAAAGTTCGTAGATATCCTCGTTCGAATACGGACTGCCCTCCTCCAGGTAGATCCCGTCCGAACCTTTCTCGCGGATGTCGCCGCCGCCTATGCTGAACACCGTCCATTCGCCCAACATCCGCTCCGAGCCGTCGAAGGCCTGGAACAACATTCCGTTGGGATGTTCGGGCAGGAATATCTCGGGATACTCGAACAGGCTCAGCCTGTCTTCGCCCAGTTCATGCATCAGGGTTTCATGGGTAAGATGGCCTTTTCCCGTGGCGCCCAGGCTTCCGTAGAGATTGACCCGGTAACGCGCAGCCTCGGGATACCGCTTGCGGAAGATATGCGCCGCCCGCATGGGTCCCATCGTATGGCTGCTCGAAGGCCCGTTCCCTATCTTGTATATCTGACAAATACTTTTCATACAAACAAAATAACCTGCTAATTTACATCAAAGCCGTTATTTTGAAAAAGGGTGATGCCGGAAATTATCAACAGAGAACGGGCAAACCTCATCCTTGCCGGAAAAGGAAAACTCTTCGGCCATAAGAAATTATTATAGTGATAGTTAAAAAACGAATGAACCCTACCGCCAGCTCAAGCCCACCGCGACCCGCACCCCTACCGCGAGGATGTTGAAGGGCACGGGCTTGCCCGAGGCCTTCTCCAGGCCGTCGTGATGCTCGATGCAGCCGTAAACC
>JAMPIH010000017.1 GCA_023662825.1 Bacteroides sp. | reverse complement strand
TCACCCCTGGTTCCGTCGGCTTTTCCGGCTCCGTCGGAGGCGCCACTTCCGAACATACAACCTCTACCGTAACCATTTCATAACTATTATCAATAGCGCGTTCAACAGTATACGTTACATCACAATCATCTGTTACTTCCCGGCAATTATCAACCGTAAACTCGTCACGAACATAATTCTTCTTAACCTTCGTACCGATGTTGATCAGTGTGTACGTAGTATCACAAATCATTCTCACCCCGGGAACCGGAGGTTCTGGTAATCCATTGCAGGTAATTTCGGCCGTAACAACTTCTTGACTATTATCAATAGCCCTTTCTACCGCATATGTCACCTCACAACCTTCCATTAGTTCACGACAATTAACTACTGTCGCTTGATCACGAACATAATTCTTCTTAACCTTGGTTCCTATATTGATCAAGGTATAGATCGTATCACAAACCACCACATTCCCTATCGGCGGGTCAACAACCGAACAATCCAAAACAACCGTTACGGTATCATATCCTTGCAAATCATTCAGATGGTCTTCCGTTCCAACAATCCGGCAGATGCTATCAACTTCTCGACAATTTACAAGAACCCCTTCGTCTAAACGGATAATAGTTGTTCCTTGAAAATCAGCAAAAGTAAGTACCGCAAACAAGGTGTCGCAGACGAATTTCTTGCCGGGAGCGGCTTCTTGGCATACCACCTCTACCTTGTTCCAATGCAAGAATTCCTTGTAGACGTCGATGTCTTCGGTCTTGGTGCCGTGGGTGGCTGGACGCTTGCCGTCGTATGCCAGTTCGATGCGCGGTTCGGAATAGATGGTGTCGCAGAACGGACCGGCGGGAACGGTATCGCTTTCCTTAACCTTGTAGGGATACGGAATCACATAGGCATGGTAATAGAGCGAATCTGTAATTACCTGATGCTTGTTCTTAACCGTATCATCGAAACAGAAACTCATTTCCACTGGATCGGTATGACTGGACGTAAAGCGCAAGGTATCCAGATAGATCCATTCCACGTAATCCAGTTCCACCGAATCGATGCCTATTTCGGTCGGACAGTAGTCGCAAACCGCCGTGTCGTGCAGGTTCAGACCGATAACCTTAACGTTCAGGTTATTGTAGCATTCGGTTTCACCGCCACGCAGGTAAAGCGTATAGTAAGCGTCTTTTTCAGCCTTCAGGTGCCAGATGCTGTCGGTATTGCAGATGGTTACGGTATCCGTATTGTTGAACCATTCGTACGGGCAGTCGGCAGGCTTGTCGGCAGGCCACGGACCGCTCACCACCACATCGATGGTGGTTCCACGGTAAACCGTCGTGTCGTAGAAGTTCAGCTTGTAAAGGTTACCGCCATAGGTAAGGTGCAGGGTGTCGCGGTCGGAGCAGCCGGTACTGTCGTTCCATACGGTAAGGTAATAGGTATGGTTTTCGGAAACGGCCCGCATCATGAACGCGCTGTCGGTGCTTACCACGCTGCCGGTGGCGCTGTCGATCCATTCGTAGCGGTGTACGTTCTGCGATACCTTGGTAACGCCCACCTTGACATCGGTAATCTCGCAGATATTAGTGTCACCCGCCGTTTCCACCAGGATGCGGTCGCGAACCACCACCGTTACGGTGTCTTCCACATTAGTGCTGCTACATCTCGGATTGGCACTTTGCAACTGAGTAACCCTATATGTTGTAGTCTTCGTAGGATGCAAGCTAACCACATTACCCATCGCGTCACGTTTTCCGGTTTCCATATTAAACCAATAAGCGCTCCGTGTGGAATTCGGGTTGGATACCTTAAGCGATACCGTATCACCTGGACAAATCGTAACAGTATCGGGGGCAATATAAGGTGCCGAAATAAATTCAACGCGGAAAGGACGTATGATTGTACAGTTTACGTCATTCCAAACTTTAAGGGTGTCGTTGTATACAACATTCGTATCTCCGCCCGGATTGGGGTACGTCAAGGTATACTTATACTTCTGGTTGGCCGTATCCAGACTCGGCACTACTGCAGTATTGCTGAGTATCCATTCCATACCGGCCATATTCTTATATGCACTGGTCAAATCCACTTCCAGCCTGGCATCATCTTCGCTGCTCAGACATATAAATTTAGGATCGATGGATGGAACATTCAACGGGGAAACGTAGACAATTTTAAACGAGTCGTAAACCGTTCTGTCCTTACATTCCGCCTGGCCTTGTGCGGACACTCTCAAGTGAACCTCTCCACCGATATTCCAAAACTTAGTAGAGGGAGTGTATGTCGACCTTACACCTCTTGAGGGAGATAACGACCCGACACTTAACGTTCCATCGGAAAGATATTCGGCCGCACTCCAGTTCACGGATGTATTGTAAATATATACAAATCTTGTTGTACGCTCACAAAGCGTATCATCCACCTTATGCTCAAGTTTGGGCAGACGGGTAATGTTTACCATTACGGAGGCCGTATCCGTACAGCCGTTGTTACGGTTCTGTACAACATAGTAGTAGCGGTGGCTTACCGTATCGGCAACAGAAAGTCTGTGCGTAATCTCGTTCGGCAACTTAACGGAGGTATCCAAGCCCTTATCGAGCCAGGTAATCCTGTACTGGGCTGTCACCTTCGCCATATCGGGTATCAGTTCCACCTTGGGCGTGCCTTCGCAGACCGTGGTGTCGTGAATGTTCAGGTTAGGCCACGTATATACTCCGATGGTATCTTTCTTGGTGTATTTGCAACCCAGACGGTTGGTCACCATCAGATCGATGTACAATACGCTGTCTTTGGCGGCGGGCTTGAAGCTGATGCTGTCGCCGGTAAAGCTGTAGCTGCCCGAAACGGTGCGTACATCCCACTTGCATTCATCGGTATCGTCCAGGTTGGGCAGGCTCAGAACCACCGGCTGGTTGGCGCAAGCACCGGCGTTCACGATGTTCATGTCGGGAACAGGCAGTACATCCACAAGCAAGGTGTCGATATAACCGCAGCCCAAGGAACTGTTGGCCGTCACCACCAATACAGTGTCGCGGTAAAGCGCAGCCGTGCTGAAGTCGAAGGCGGCTGTCGAAGCGGCCGTGAACGCGCGGCCATTTACGGTGTAATCCTTCGTGTTGGCCGGCATGGAGATCTTGGCCTGTTCGCCGTTGCAGATGGCCAAGGTATCGCCAAGAGCGAGAACGTACTTATCTACCGTTACCTTGAATTCCGCCATCGCGCTCTGGCACTTGGCCGTCGTAGTGGCGTAGCCACGGTAAACGGTGTCTCTGTCGATCCTCATTACCGGACGGTTCTGCGAAGCGTAGGCTCCGGCATCCACGGTATCACCCTGAACGTTCGTCCACCAGTAGTCGGTAAGGGGAACGCCCGCACCGAAGCCGGCAACCGAAATCTTGGGCAGACGCACTTCAGAACCCGGACAAACCGTGGTATCGTTGCTGGTAAGAGTTATTACAAACGCTTTGTCAACCAAGATCTCTAAGGTATCGTAACCTTCGCAGCCGCCCTTCTTGCTGGTAAGCTTAACAATCACCGAGGTATCCTTGGTGGCGGTTACGGGATATTCGTTATCGGTTATACCGTCGCTCGTGGAACCGTCGGGCCATGTGTAGATATACTGTTCGCTTGCATCGACAATCACCAGACGCGCCGTATCGTTGGCACACATACTGATGGCATTGGCGCCGCCCGGGTAGCGTACCTCTATCTTGCCCTCTCCCATCGGCACGGGCTGCAGTTCAAGCTGGAACGTATCGGTAAGGATACAGTTGGTGGCAGTCTTTACATACAGTTCGTACAGACCCGGCATCGTGTGCTGATAGGTCCACGTGGAGCTGTCGGCATCGCTATCCGCATGTTCAACCGTATAACCGCCGAACACCTCATCAACCAGGCGCCATTCGTAATCGGCCTTGGGAACGTTCAGGGCGGGATTAGTGCTTACCAACTTGGCAATCATCGTGTAAGGCGACTCTTCGCAGGCCACCGCCGTATCACCGGCATTGCGTACGATTTCGTAAACGCCGCACTGGAGGATATAGAGCGTAAGGCTGTCTTTGAGCGGACATTCATCGCTGCTGTTCACGCCCAGGTAGAGTTTAACCTGACCGGCGGCAATGTCGGCGTCGGAAGGCGTATAGACGGGATGCAGGGTATTGGCATTGTCGAACATGCCCGTTCCGGCCGTGGTCCATTGCGGGGTGCCGTCGGCGGCCACGGTGTCGCCGTGAACGCGGAAGGTCTGGCCGGCTACGATGGTGTCGTCGGGACCGGCTTCCAGCCAAACATCGGTGCTCTGCGGAGCGCGCTTGATATTGAGTCTGTTGGCGGCATCCTGACAGCCGTACTGGTTCTTGACGAGGATTTCGTATACGGCGGCGTCGGGCAGCGGCCGGAAGGAGGCGCTGGTTTGCCATGTGGCGCCGTTGTCGATGCTGTACGAGAGCGTTTGCGGCCAGCGGCTCTTGATCTGCGAAACCTTGTACGAGCCCTTGATCTCGATGGATGCCGTATCGTTGCTGCACAGGCGGGCGGGCGTGTAAACGACATCGGAGGGCTTGAGCGGCGTGGGTACGGGATAGAGTACCGATTCTACCGTATCGCTCACGGCCACGCTGTCGGCCAGGCAGTTGTCGTTGGAAAAGGCCACCACGAAGTAGCGGTCGGCATCGAGCGCATCGGCGGGAACCAGGGTGGCGCTGCCCATACCCAGGTCGTGGAGCACGTTTTCGCGGATGCGGTACCAGTGATAGCTTACATTATTGGCGGCCTTGCCGTTAACGGTGGCCTTGGCGGTAAGGCTGAACTCGACGTTCTTACATACGCTGTCGGGCTCGGAAAGGCTTACGGCCAGAGTGTCCTTGCCGGTTACGGTAAGCTTGACCTGCGCGGTGACGGTGCGGTGGGCCGCATCGCAGTGTTCTGCCGACAAGGCCGAGGTGTCGTTCACCGTTACCTTAATGGTATATACTCCTGGTACGGAAGGCCTGATCCACAGGTCGCTGTTGTTCTGTACGGGAACGTAGTCATCGGCGGCCAAAGCCGGGGTGATGCTCCAGTTGATGGTGTAGTTGCCCGGCATGCCTCCGCTCACCAAGGCCTGCAGTTCCACCTGTTCGCCCTGGCAGGAGGTCTGGTCGCCCGTGCCCTGTTCGCCCGAGATAACCACATCCTGCAGGCAGGTATCCATTACCGTTACCTTAACCTGGGCCTGGGCCTGACAGCCGTGGGCGCCGGTGGCCGTTACGGTAAATACCGTGGTCGTGGCCAAAGGCTGCGTAAGCGTACGTTGGCCGGTGGTCGTGGCCGACAAAGCGGGCGACCAAGTATAGGTGTAGGGTTCGGTGCCGCCCACAGCCTGCGCGAAGAGCGCCGCCTGCGTGTTCTTGTCGATCACGGTGTCGTTGCCGGCGATCACGCTCAGTTCGGATCCCATCGTAATCTCGATGCTGTCCGCGTAAGCCTCCTGCGAGGCGCAAGCCCCGTCGGCCATGCTCCATACCGACTTCAGGATGCCGCCCTTACCGATCTGTTCCTTGGTGAGGTTCAGCGTATTGATATCCTGACCCACCACTACATCGTTCAGATACCAATAGAAGTGGTCGCCCGTCTGAACGGAAGCGTTCATGCGGTAGGTAAAGGTTTCGTTGTTGGCGCAGAGGTCTTCCATTCCGTCGATATCCATATTGGTCTGACGGACGTTGGTGTTGACCGTAAGCGCGAACGGCAGGGAATAGAGTGTGTCGCAGTGGCTGTGCGCCGCATTGGGCGTTACCACGGCACGGTAGAGGCTGCCGTTCATCTGCGAGGTAACCGCAGGTATGTGCAGGCTCATGCCACGGTTCACGTACATAGGCGCCGAGACATCGCCCCAGGTGTTGCCGTTGTCGGCCGAGATCTGCCAGTTGAAGGTGTAGGAATCCGCCTGGTAACCGGAAACGTTGACGGTAAAGTCGGTGCTGTCGCCCACGCATACCGCCGGCGCGTGAACCGAACTTTGGGCGGCGATGTAGGCGCATTCGTCCACATCCACCCGTACATCGGCCTCGGCTTCGCAACCGTAGGCGTTCACGGCGATAAAGGTGTAGGTGGTGCTGTTATGGGCGATCACCTTGGTAACCGTATCGGCCGTAAGGGTCGAGGGCGTCCAGGTATAGGCCATGCCGGGCGTCCAGCCGGAGGTTACGATACCCGTGAGGGTAACTTCATCGCCGCGGTTCACCGTAACATCGGCCAGGGCGCGTACCGCCGGAACGGGGTTCACCGTAACGGTAAGGGTATCGCTGTGGAGCGTCTTGCCTCCCTGGCATTCTTCATCGGCGTTCAAAGTGGCCACGGCATAAACCTTGTCGCCGTTCTTGGCGTCGGCCAGGCTGAAGCTGTTGCCGCTGCCCTTCTTCACACCGTTCACGAACCATTCTACCGTGGGCGCGTGCTTGAGGCCGCTTGCCACCGCGCTGAAGGTGGGTTCATCGCCTTCGCAGACAACGGCGCCGGGCTGCACATCCAAGGCGAACTCAACCTGGTCGGCGGAGTCGACGTTAAAGTAGAGCGTGTTGCTGAGCGCCGGGTTGTTCCTGCCGTTGAGCAGACAGAGCTTGCTGTCGGCATAGGCTTCCACGCGGGCGTAGTCGCCGTCCTGTACATTGTTGTACGTATAGGTGGCCGAGGTCGAGCCCAAGGCAACCGGACTACCGTTGATGTACCAGTTGTAGCGCAGGTCGTTCAGGCTTACGCCTTCGGGCAGACGGGTGATGTGGGCGGTGAGCGGCACCGCTTCACCCTTGCATACGGATCCGTTGTCGGCCGTAAGGTTCAAGCCGATGGAAGCGTAGGCGTTCGCCGTGTCAACCACCAAGGTGTCGGCACTGAAGGCGGTGTCGCAGAGGCCGTAGGAAGTTACCTGCCATACCACGGTGTCGCCCGCCACGAGGATGTAGTCGCCGGAAAGGACACTGTCGGTGCCCGCCGGCATTCCGTTTACGAACCATGCGTAGTGCAGGTCGTCGTAACGGTGGTAGAGCGAAGTACCCACCTGCGGAGCGGGCAGGTTGTCGATACGCATCGCGGCGATGGCGCTGCCGTGATGGTAGGTGGAGGCCGAGGCACGGAGCGCCTTGGAGCGGAGCGATCCGCTCTCTTCCACACGGCGCAGCAGGCTGCCGTTATGGTAGTATTCCACGGCGCCGCCTTCGCGACGGACGGTAAAGAGGTCGCCGGTACTGTAATCGCCCATGGCGGTGTAGTTAACTTCCCAACCGTTTTCGTAGAGATAGAACTTCCGGGCGTCCGCACTGCCGTTGTCGGAGAGGTAGATGCTGAACGGCTTGTTCCACAATCCGCGGGCATCGCCTACGTATTCGAGACCGATCACCAAGGCTTTTTCTTCGCCGCTCACCACGTAGTTGAGTTCGGCATTGGCGCGGATGGTGTCGGCGGCATATACGCTCTGCCATCCGTTGGCGGAGGTATGGAGCGTGGATCCGTTCCACCTCATCGTGTCGGCCGTGATTTCGAGACAGGTATCGGCCACGGGCTTCAGCTCGGCCACCAAGCTGTCGGGCAGGATGTAGTGCAGCTTAAGCGTATCGGTGGCGCGGCAAACATCGCTATAGAGGGTGATGGCCATCACGCTGTCGCGGACAACGGGGCCTACCGCCAGTTTGCTTACGTACGGCATGAACACACCGTTGACGCTGATGCTGTCGGCCGCCGGCAGGCTGATGCTGTCGCTTTCGCCGCCGCAGAACGCCAGACTGTCGGGATTCAGTTCGAAGTCGAGCCGGCGTACATGGATCCGTACCGTGTCGGGCATGGAAGGACAATCCTTCAAAGAGTAAGCCTGAGCCACGAAAGTATAATCACCGGCCGTCAGGTTATTGAGCTTCAAGCGAGGATTGCCATTGGGTGCCACGATATCTTGCTTGTCGTACTTGCCGGTGGTATAACGCGACCCGTTAAGGTACAACCAATCGTAATTCGTGTACGGCGGATATACACCGCTGTCCATAATCTTAGGCATCACTAACGATGCTTTCTGATTACCCTTCAGGCAAATGGTGGTATCATTGTAAGAAAGCTGGATCAACTGCTTGGGCAATACGATAATCCTTATCACGGTATCAACCGTACATCCGCCGATTACACTCTTCACTTCCACATGAACATCCGTGGTGGTATCATACTTGTCCGTGTACGAATTACCCCGCGTGCTGTCAGGCCACAGGACATAGTAGTCGGAACCCAGTCCGTTGACACTTATCCTGGCTTCTTTGTTCGGGCACATGGAGATGGCATCCACGATAGGATATGTTACGGTAAATACGGTGTCGATATCGGCGTACGAACCCTGCTGAACCTCGGATACATTGCTGTACATCACCGTATTCCAGATTGTGGTATCGACAATGCGGTAGTAGCCGGGCTTGTTCACGGATACGGTATCCATGCGGTCGCGCGCGCTCACCGTCACGGTGGCGGTATCGACGAACTTGCCGTCTTCGCTGTACTGGTAGATCCAGTTCCTGGAAATGTTGCGCGTGGCTTCGTCGGCCACGATATACAAAGGCGTATCGCTACCGGGGCACAGACCTGCAGGAGCAGGTTCGAGCCTGATATCGCAGGTGCCGGCGATGTAGGGAACTTCCGTGGCGGGACCTTCGCAATCCACCAAGGCCTTCTTAACGTAGAACACATAGCGGCCCGGCGTATCTACAGCCGGTACATAGAGCATGGAATCGGCATCCTGAACTCCTACGGCAAGACGCTGGGTCAAGGCCGCGTCGGCGTACCAGGCCAGGTATCCGGCCTGATCGTTGTAGGCCACCATGGGCCGCAGGTCTGCCAGACAGGTAACCACCGAGTCGGGAACCACATCGGGAGCGGTAAAGTTGTATTCAGGCTGTACATCGATATATACGGTCTGTACACCGGCCGCCTCACAACCCGCTTCGCCCTTGACCATAACGTGGTAGGTGCCCTTGGCCAGCGGCTTGAACAAGGTTTCCGCGTGCCAGGTGGCGCCGCTGTCGATACTGTACAGCAGGTTCTGCTGCAGGCCGGCATCGATCAGGATAAAGGCCGTGTCGTCGATGCAGGACAGATGGCTGTGGGCGTAAACCTGATAGGGCTTGAGCGGCGGCGGTACCGGATGTACGGTAACGGTATCGTGATTGCTTTGTGCATGGTTGTTCACGTGGCAATCGCCGCTTTCGGAAACGCTCACGTAGTAAACATCCTTGTCTTGGGCGTCGTAAACGCGCAGGGTGTCGGCGGCGCTGCCCATATAGGTGGTGTAGCCACCGCGGATGCGGTACCATTCGTAGGTAAGGACGGCGGCATCATCGGCCATGCCGTTAACCGTGCCCTTGGCCACAAGGGTGATGGTCTCGCCTTCGCAAACGCTGTCGCGTAACGAAGAGAGGCTTACCGCCAGGGTGTCGGGCGCATCGATGTGCAGCTTGATGCTGTCGCTCATGATAACGCCGTCGGGATCGCAGTAGGTCCTTACGGCCGCGCTCGTATCGACCACGGTAAAGGTTACCGTATAATCGCCCGGAACGGCATCTGAGATGTTGAGCGTGGCGCCCGCATCGGGCATGAGGACACTGCCGTCGTTGGTGTGCAGCGGCGGGTTAACCGTCCAGACCATATCGTATTTGCCAACCACGCCTCCGCCGGTTACCAGACCGGTAAAGGTGGCGGTTTCTTTCGCGCAAACCGAAGCGGGGCCATCCAGCTTAACCTTGCGTACACAGGTGTCGCTTACAATCACCACTACCCTGCCCGTGGCGGTGCAGGAAGCACTGTCGGTGGCCTCTACGGTAAAGATGGTGGATTCGGACAGGTTCGCGGTAAGGGTGTGCGCCGTGTCGGCATCCGCAACCTTGTCGGCAGGCGTCCAGCTGTAGCTGGCCGAACCCGTGGCGTTGGCCAGGGCGGCGTGTAGCCCGGCTTGGTCACCGTAGGCTATCGTGGTGTCTTTCCAGGCCGTAAGCGAAGGCTGCGGGTGGAAGTGAACCGTAAGCGTGTCGGAAATCTGCAGTCGGTCGATGCAGGCGTTGCCGTTGTAGAGAACGCCGATCACCCTGTCGCCGTCGGAAACGGTGTAGCCGCGGCGGTGGTCGTTGCCGTCGTATTCGAGAACGCCGCTTCCGTTCTGCTTCCACATCACTTCGTAACCCGGCGTGATGTTGACGCTGTAAACCGTGTTCACGGAGGCGTCATCGGTGCAGAAGTCGGACTGACCCACAATCTGAACCGTGGGCAGGTTGCGTGCCGAAACATCCACGTTCAGCTTCATTTCGGGCGTAATCACGGCAGGACAGAACGCCAGGGCGCTGTCGGAGGCCTTGACCACGCAGCGGAACACCGCCGTGCCCGCGCTGATATCGGTGCTTGCGGAAGCAATATGCAGCTCGGCACCCAGACGGTCCTGGCTCATCGTATAGCGCGCACCGGCGCCCAGATCGGTCCAAGCGGCACCGTTATCGGTGGAAATCTGCCATGTGTAGGTATTGGTTTCGGGCTTGAAGCCGGAAACGTTCACGCGCAGTACCGCGCTGTCGCCTTCGCAAACCTTGTCGGGAACGCCGATGCCGGTAAGTGCGGGACAGTCATATACATCCACGAATACCGTGTCGGGTTCGGAAGCGCAGCCGATGCTGTTGTATGCGGTAAGGTAGTAAACGCCGGAACTGTTGGCGAGCGCCGAGGTATGCAGCGTGTCGTTACGTACGATACCGTTGCCGGTCCAGTGGTAAGTCATTGCCGTATCGGCGTGAGCCACCACCTTGCCGTCGAGCGCCACGAGGCTGCCGCGGTCAACCACCGTATCGGCCCAGGCTTCCACTACGGGAGCGGGCAATACGTTTACGGTAAGCGTATCGGAGTAGATCGTATCCCTGTCGAGGCATACGGCTTCGTTCTTGGCGTCCACGCGGGCATAAACGCTGTAGGTGCTGTCGGAACGCAGGCTCAGGTTATCGCCCGTGGCACGGAAGGCGCCGTTCACGAACCAGTTCACCGTATAGCTGCCGCCGTTGGTGACGTTGGCGGTGAACACCACTTCCCTGTCGGGGCAGATGGCGGGTTCCACCGTAACGTTCGTGCTCAAGGCAACTTCCAGTGTCTTGTTTTCCTTAAGCGGGAAGGTTACCCGATGCGAAACGGCCGGTTTGTTTTCGTTGTTGATTACGCAGATGTTGCCGGGAACATAGGCTTCCGCATACGCGTAGTCTCCGATATGAACGCTGTCGAGCGTATAGACATTGCCCGCCGTGCCCTTGGCCACCGCCTTGCCGTTCAGGTACCAGTTGTAGCGCAGGTCGGAAGCGGAAACGCCCTCGGGCAGGTTGTAGGCCGTGGCCGTAAGCGTGAAGGCATCGCCGTCGCATTCGTTGGCGCTGTCGCGAACCAAGGCCAGGTAAATGGGTTCGTAAACATCCACGGCAGAGATGACGAGGCTGTCGCAAACGCTCACCGTGTCGCATTCGGTAATGCCGCTTACACAGAGCTTAACCTTGTCGCCGTCCTGCACATGGAATTTCTCGGCGTTCCAGAGGCTGTCGGTGCTTACGAGGCTGTCGTTCAGGCTCCAGGCATAGCTCAATTCGCCCGGCAGGGGTTCGAACGTAATCTTGTTGCCGATCTTGGTGGCCGGCTGGTTCACGTACCAGATGTTGTTGAAGGTGGAGCCCACACGGAAGGAAGCCAGCGCATAGTTTACGCGGCGGCCCGCACCGGATTCGGGTTCATCCACCACACGCAGGAGCTTGTGTTCGTTATCCTGATCCACATAGAAGGCCACCTGGTTTCCGCTGCGGATAATGGTGAACACATCGCCCGCCTGGTAGGTTCCTACGGGCATGTATTCCACCGCATGACCCATGTGGTAGATATTGACGGTTCCGTAGTTGAAGTAAACGCCGTAATCGAGGTCTTCGGCACGGTTGCCTTCGTAGTTGAAGCCTATCATGGCCGACTGCTCGTTGCCGGTGGCCACGTAGCGTACCGTGGTGTTGGCGCCGCCGTAGTTGCCCGAGAACACGCGCTGCATATTGCTGCAGTGTACGTGGTTCAGGGTGCCGCCGTTCAGGTTCCAGTGCAAGGGCATGTTCCAGCCGCCGATTTCCCAGCTGGCCGTATCGGCCTTGTAGCTCTGGCAGGTATCCGCGCCGTCTTGCGTAAGTTCTACCGCAATCTCATTCCTGGGCAGTACCGTTACGGGAATCGTATCCGTATAGAGGCAGTCTGTGTTGTTGATATGGCCTATCAGCACCAGGTTGCGGGTCGTATCCACCACCCCGCTCCAATCGAACACCACGCTGTCGCTCACCGCCAGGGTATCGGCAGGACGCGAGCCCGAAGCGAGGGCCACCAGCACGTATTCGGCGCTCTTCACCGCATCCGGGGCATTGGTCTTGGCCACCACGCCGTTGTTCAACGATACAGGTCGGTCGTGGCATACCGTAACGGCCTGCAAGTCGGTCTTCCAGGTGTAATCGTCGCAGTGCGAGATAACGAGGTACATGCTGTCGGCAACCAAGCAGCCGAAGCGGTTCGAGACTTCCTGAACCAGCCATACGCCGTCGGCAAGCTTGTCCTTCGCGCCCAATACATAGGTAGGATGCGAGGTGTCGGCCTTCACGAAATGACCGTCGCCGCGGGTGATCCAGTGCGGGCTGCCGCCGGTGGCCGAGTCGGTGGAGAGCGTAACGGGGGCATAGTTGCGCGCCGTGTCGTTGTTGCCGGCTTCCGAACGGATGGGCCACAGGAATATCCTGGCCTTTTCGCTCACCAACGAGCTGTTCCAGGTGCAACGGTACTTGCTGAACGCCCGTACACTGAACACTTCGTTTCCTGTAAGGTTCTTGGTCCTGTAATGCAGGTCTTTGTTCTTTTCGCCGGCAATCGGGGTCGAGGCACTGTTTTCGTCGGCGGCCACATACCACTGCAGGTCGGGCTCTTCCACATCGTAGCCTTCCGCCATACCGCTTACATCGGCGTGCATGTTCACAACCACGTCTCCGTTTTCGTAGGCACAGGCCGTGTCGATCTGCGGGGTAATGGTTACCTTAAGCGTATCGGCAGGGAACACCACCAATGTAGCCACTCCTTGGTTGCGCACGCTATCTGCGGCGCAGGCCATGCTGGATTTAACCCAGCATACGATATCGTAGTTGGTGCCTTCCTGTGCCGCCTGCTGTTTGATATTGACTATGTCGAGGATGGGGCCGTCGATAGGAACGGTGTTGCCCCGTTCGTCGCCGGTGGTCATCAGGAAGCCGTTTACATACCAACGATAGGTAGGATCGGTGCCGCCATTGGTAACCGCAGCGGTAACTTCATAGTCGCGGTTGGAGCAGATGGTATCGATCCTCAGGCTCAAATCAACCCGTACGTCGGGCTGCGGAACCGAAACCACGGTAAGCACGCGCGACTTGACGGGACTGTTTATCGCGTAGTTGCATTCGGTGGTATCCACATACAGGATGGCGTAGATCTTGCTGCCGATAGCCAGTTCGGGGAAGGTTACGGTATCTCCTCGTTGAACGAACGTACCGTTCTTATACCATTCGATATACCAGTTGTGGCTGCCGTCGGCGAATACCGGGCCGGCGTTGGAAACGGCGGCGAACAGGCGGGTGGGCTCACCCACGCAGATACGCAGGGTATCGTTGTCGATATGGTTGTTAGACTGGATGTTGATACCGGCTTCCTTGGGCTGTTCCACCACGATGGTATCGACAATCGTGTCTTGGCGCATGCGCAAGCAATAGCCGTTATCCTGCAGGATAACCGTAATCACGTAAGGCGATGCCGAGGGGAAATCGACGCCGCTCAACGAAAGGCTGTCGAGATTGTAACCCGACTTCCAGTATGCACCGCTCCTGTACCAGGTATAGTACATATCCGCCTTGTCGTCGGGCCGAACCTTGGCCACGGCCGAGAACTTGCTTCTCCAGCAGGCCGTATCAGGCAGACCGAGATTATCGGAGATAAAGTTGACCGGACGGCTGTCGCGGATATGTACCGTCACCGCATCCGGGCCGTATTCGCATCCGTAGGCATCGGTAAAGGTGGCCGTAAAGGTGGTGTCGCTCGTCTTGATGCTGGGAACAATGTAACGAATGGTATCGGCGGTGCTGCCGGTGTTCCAGAGCACGCTTACCGAAGGATCCCTCGATACCGAGAGAAGTACCGTATCCGCACCGCAAACGGTAAGGTCTTTTTGATCCAGTTTGGTGTTGGCCGGACGCACGCGGCTTACCACCGTTACGCTCATCGTGGTATCGCAATAACCATCGGTATGGGCCGTTACCGTATAAGTGGCCGGATTATTGACCGCGATAAAGTCGCGTACCGCATCGGTGGATTTATCGTTCCATACATAGGTTGCCGCACCGGTGGCGGTTACCTTCAGGGTATCGCCCAGACAGAGCGTGTCGTTTACGGCCACATCGATGCGGGCGGGAACCGTCTGTCCCTTAACCACACGATAGGCTTCGGAACGTACCGAATCGGAAGCCGGGCAATCGTTGTGGGCGAAAATCCATACATAAACGCTGTCGCCGTCCTGAACAGCCGCGCTATAGGTATTCTTGCCGTTGGCGGCGGTCATCAACACGCCGTTGTGATACCATCTGTAGTTCGGCTTATCACTGTATTCGGTGTTATACGAAGCCGTAAACGTATTGGTTACGTTACAGAAGAGCGTGTCGCTTACAGTAAGGGCAAGCCTTCCGTCGATCGAAGGCGTTACGGTGGCTGTTCCGTTCAATACAAGCGAATCGACGGTGGCTGTTCCGGCCGGCAGACCGAGGGCGGAATAATCGGGACGAACCACCGCCGTAACCGGCGTGCCGTCGGCCAACTGACCCAGGTTCTTGACCAGCGTGTCGTAGGCCGACACCTTATTGCCGTTCACATACCAATCCACCGTAGGCGCGGTACCCAGATTGGTGCCGCTTACCAACGCCTGAACATCCTGGATGGCACAAACCGTGGGAATGGTCAACTCGGCCGTGGGAACCAGCGACGACACGCACAATACCGTGTCGCAATAGCCGTCGGTATGCAATTGAACGCAATATACGTTCTGACCGCTCTTGGCATAAACCACATGGGTGCTGCCGGTGGCGTTGTTGTCTTGCCAAATATAGCTCTGGGCACCGGAGGCCTGGAACTTGACGCTGTCGAGCCTACTCAGTTCGGCATCGATCACTGCCTGAACCGAACCTTGAACGGTAGCGCCCTTATGGCTTGCCAGAACGGGCGTGCTGCTTGCAGTCGGCGTGGCGGGACAATCGCCGGTGGCGGAAACGGTTACGGATACAAGGTCGCCCGGCTGGACATCGCTGCGCGAATACGTGGCCTGTCCGTCGGCCTCCGGTACATGAACGCCGTTGTAGAACCACTGATACTGCGGATCCGTGCTGTATGCGGCATTGTAAACCGCCTTAAAGGTATTGTTCGACGTACAGAACAGCGTATCGGAAACTTCCACCCTGACATCGGCCTCGATGGCATCCACCACCTTGACCACCGCATCCATGGCAATCGAATCCACGATGGTGCAGAGGGTGTCGTAAACCGGATAGACCACCGCACGGATCTTCGCGCCGTCGTTCAGCGCACCGAAGTTGGCCACCAAGGTGTCGTAAGCGGGTTTACGCTTGCCGTCCACATACCACTTCACATAGGGTGCCGTTCCGAGGTCGGTTCCGTTCACAACGGCTTCCACATCCTGTCCGGGACAGATTTCGAGCACGCTCAAGGTAGCCGTGGCCAAGGGAGCAGGCCGGTAGTAGAAGGTTATTTCGTTGCTGGTGTCCACACAGCCGTCGGCACTCACGATGCGGCGCAAGGTCAACTCCTTGTAATCGGCGGGCTTGCCGGGAACGGAAGCAAGGTAACTGTGGAGCACCGTGTAATTTTCGTGGGCGTTGTCGCCGGTGGCGGCGCTCCAGGTATAGGTTCCGTCCGCATTGTAACGCTTGGCGTACCAGGTGTAGTGGAAGAACTCTTCATCATTGATGGCGCTCTGGTCGAGCGAGCGGGCCACCTTCGATTCGTTGATGCAAAGTACGGAGCCTTCTTCCAGATCGTTGCCCGGATCGAGCACGTTGATGGAGATGGTATCGCTGTGAACCAAAGTACGTACTGTGGAATCGCAAGAAGAGATATAGGTAAAGGTGAGGTAAATCTCGGTACTGTCGATCACGCTCGCCACGATTTCGCTGCCCGTTCCGGTAATGGTGACTCCATCGTTGAGAGAAATCCATTCGTAGGATCCTTCCACGTTGATGGAATCGAAGAACGCCATAATCTTGACATCCAACGGATGGCTGTCGGCGATACACTTGAAGCGCCTTACGTATTTCAGTTTCAGGCCGAATGCCGTATCGCGCTCACGTACATTGAACGTAAAGGGCTTGAAGTCGCTCTTGCAGTCGCCGGCACGTTGGGCCGCATAAATCGTGTGCTCGCCCAGAACGTTCTTAACGGAATCGGGCAAGATGTAAGCCACCCTATCCTGACCTATCGCGCCTTCAACAAGCACCGAATCGAAGTCTTGCGCCGAGTACCAACCCACAATGGCATCAGGTGAGCCGTTGGAGGCCACGAAGTCATCGATAGGACTGCCCGCACAGAAGTCGTTGTCTCCCAATACATCCACATCGGGCATCTTGGTGGGTTCCGGTATCGTGACCTCGATGGCTGTATCGGAAATGTATTCGCAACCGGTGGCGACATACTTCACGCCCGGATAATATACGCCGTCAACAACGGGCTTGAACAGGCTGTCGTTATGCCAGGTCTTGCCGCCGTCGATGGTAAACTGAACCAGACCCTTCTGACCGATGGGAACGCTCAGGCCGATGGAGGCCGTGTCGAACGTACAGGGTTCAAGACCGCCCACATACATGCGGTTGGTCTTGAGCGGACCGGGTTGCGGATTAATGACGGGACGCAGGGTATCGTAAGCCGTTACACCGGTTTCACATTCATTTCCTCCCAGAACAGCGGTAAGGCTGATCCAGTCGCCGTCGCTCCACTTCTTGACGTCGAACTGGCTCTTGATGCTGTACTGCTGCCTGATCACGTCGCCGAACATGTTGTGCTGTTTCCAGTTGTAGGATACGGCAATGCGGGTAGGCAGGCTGTCGACGAACGCCTTGGCCGTGAGCGTGCCGCCCGTTCCGAAGCAAACGGCGCCCAGGCTGTCGATGGCGGTATGGAAGGTTTTGGGAGGTGCCACCGTAAAGGTAAAGGTTGCCGAAGCCGAGTGGCTTTCGTCCGGACAGAATTCGGGAATGTATTCGGTGGAATCGATTACCAGGAACGTAAGCTCGTATTCGCCCGGCATCATGGCCGTAAGCGTGAATTCCTTACCGGTAAAGGTGATCACCGTGGTATCGGCCACCGGTTCACACTTCCACAGATAGTGGAGGTCGCCGTTCTGCAGGCCGCCGGTAACAAGCCCCTTGAAGGTGGCGGTAGAATCGAAACATATCGTCTTGGGTCCGTAAATGGAGGCGTAGAGCTTGCAGGTGTCCTCGATGTTCACCGTCATGCTGCCCTTGGCGGAACAGCCGTTGGAATCGGTAACCGTTACCGTGTATATTGTGGTGAATATCTGATTCTTGGTGGCGGTGGAATCCACATTGGCCTTGAACAAGGTGGTATTGGGCAAACCGTTCCAACTGTACGTGTAGGGTGCCACGCCATCGCTTACCCGAACCCCTACCGGAGCCGTATCACCGATATGAATCGAGGTATCGGGATACATGACGAGCTGCGGCTTGGGAAGAACCGTTATGTTCAACGTATCCGTGGCATGGGCGTTGTCCACACAGGCGTTCTGGTCGTTGCGGATAATCGTGGACACCGAAATTTCGGTATTGGCGCTCACGCTGTCGAGCTGCAGCGTGTTGCCGTTGCCGGAAACCATCTTGCCGTTTACATACCACTGATAGTAATCGCCCGGATTAACGGCTCCCGAAGCGGTAAAGATAACCGGCGAACGGGGGCATATGGATGTATCGCCGCTGATATTGGCTACCGGAATCGTGTAGTCCACGATATCGAGGAACAATTCGCGGCTATATACCGTATCGCATGTAAGCATGGTGTCGGTGGCCACAGCCGCACAACGGAATATGGACTGCGACTTGTCGTAGATGGCCAAGGCCTGGCTGAACACCAAGGTAACGCTGTTTTCGCCCACCCGGATGCCGAAATTGGCGTCGGTAGTCTCGTCGAGCGTACGCCAGGTGGCGCCGTTATCGTGCGAGATCTGCCAGAAGTAGTTGTTGGTGTAAGGACGGAAGCCCTGAACCTGCAGGTAGAGGAACGCGCTGTCGCCGGCGCAGGCCTTAGTGCCCGAACCGCGCAGGATAAACTGCGGACAGGTAAGCACTTCCACGTGTACGGAGGCCTCGTTACTGTAGCAACCGATGGAGTTGCGTGCCTGAACCGTATAGTAGTGGTCAATTCTCGAACGAACCACCGTGGCGCTGTCGGTAGCCTTATAGGGTTCATTGATATCGAAGGCAGGATACCATTCGTAGGTAATGCCGGGTTCCCAGTTCTTGATCACTTCCGCCCACAGATTGGCTTCGGAGTTATAGGTAACGATGGTGTCTTTGTGCGCTGCAAGAACGGGCGCGGGCAACACATTCATATGCACCACCCTGGTCTGCTTGCGGTTGGTGTCGAGGCAGCTCACCTCGGTGCTGGCGGTAACGATGGCGTACACACTGTCGCCCTGCTGCAGGCTGTCTGTCTTATAGGTGCGTTCGGTACTTACCAAACGATTGTTCAGATACCATTCCACGGTAGGATTATCTCCGGCATCCGCCATACCGGAAACCACCTGGGTAACGTTGAACAACACGTCGGAGAACAGACAGACAGTTTCGCCGGGATATACATCCACATTCACGCCCAACGACTTGGCGGGTTCTACCGGCAAGGTAAGGTAAGAGGAACGTACCGGATTCTTTATATTGTTGAACGCACAATGCTGGGTCGTATCCACGTAAGCCTGCGCCCAAACGTATTCGTTGATGCCCGCATTGGTAACGATGATGCTGTCGGCACGCGTACCGCCAGCCACCATGATATCGCCACGGTACCAATTGTAGCGTACCGCCGAATCGGGCACATCGCCGCTCCGATTCACCAAATGGGCGCGAACGGTAAAGTCACGGCCCTGACACTTGGTGCTGTCGGTACTGAGCTGCAGGAACACGGGCGTAAAGCCTTTGGGACTCCGGACCGCCACCGTATCGCGAACCGTTACATAGCCGTCGCACTTGGTCTGTCCGCTCACTTCGTAAACCAGCGTATCGTGGTTGCCGGTAAAGTTAACGTTATAAACCTTGAGCACACTGTCTCGCGATACAAGGCCGCCGTTCAGATACCACTTGTGGGTCATCGGAGCCGCAATGGTACCGGCGCTGTTGGTAAGCTCGATATCCTGCAGTTCAACATAGTGCACCGGTTCAACGGCGGTTCCCGGGCAGTGCATCGAAACTTCAGGGTTGAAGTTCTTTTCGGGCGAACGTTCCCTTACCCGACGCAGCAGGTTTTCGTTGTGATAGTAGCTGATATAGCCACTTTGACGGATAATGAACAACACATCGCCTTCCTTGTATTCGCCGTACTTGGCGATGTAGTTGCCCCTCTCGTAGATTTCCAAAATCGGGCGATTGTTTTGCCAGCTCAAATAGAAGGTGTAATCGGCATCGTAACCGCACCAATTGTACCACCAGTTGCTGCAGCCGGTATGTCTGCGGCCTTCGTAGTTGATACCCACCATCGAGGAACCTTCCGTACCGTTGATCACGTAACGATACATAAAGTTACCGTGCAGTTTGGTGGGCGACGTGATATAGGTCCATGCATGACCTTGGGCGCCGTCTTTGATAATCTGACCGCCCGCCATGGGGATAAGGGCGTTCGAGGTAAAATCCCAAGTAGGCGTAAGCATTTCCGGATTATAGCAGGAATCCAGACTCTGTTCGGCTTTCGCCCAAAGTGTATCCGCCTCTATGATATTCACATAAACCGTATCGCGGGTTACACAACCATGACCGCCGTCAGCTTCCACCATAAAATAAGTGGGCAAGGCCGGCATCTTGACAACGAGCGTATTGGTATCTTTTCCAAATGAAGCATGGTTGATATATACCGTTTCGTGAACGGTATCGGGCGTAGCGCCGATAAATTTGATTACAGTCTGTTCGTAACTGTTGCACATCGTCCACTTGTAATGAACGTTGCTGTCCTGCTTCGGTTGAGCCTTCAATACCAAATCGTGGCCGATACAGAGCGAATCGGGCGTAGGCGACAAGGTGGTGGTGTAGATAACGCCCAAGGTATCGAACGCGCTCAATATTTCCTTAACCACCAGACACTGATTCCTGCTGGTGATCTTGAACTGATACCTGTCGTTATGGGCAATCGTTCCGGTATAAGAAACGGTGTCGCGCTGGAACTCACCCGGACGGCCTACCGTGTAGGTATCCACCTGCTTGCCGTTGCGGTAAAGCGTGGCTGTAGCCAAGGTATCCCACCACTGGCCGGTAAGTATAAACTGCGGAACCTCGCCTTCGCAAACCGTGCTGCGGATCAAATCGACATTGAGCGAAAGCTCCTGCTTGATATTACGTACATATACCGTGTCGTAGGAGTGGCAACCCTTGGGCGAGGCAACATCCACATAATAGGTAAACAGGCCCGTATCGGCACGGTTAAAGAGCTTGTAGGAACCGTTCGTGTAGCCGTTTCCGTTCCTAAGGCCGGTGGCCGGTGTCCAGGTATAGGTGTTAACCTTCTTGTAATCTTGGTCGTAAGCCGTATCGAAGATGGCCAGATCATGGCTTATGCAGACTTCGAGCGTATCTTCGGGCATCTTTACGAGCGGCAACGGATAAACGGTAAGCTTAAGCGTATCTACCGTGTAGCAACCGCTGAACTTGTTGATCATCGTGGCCACCAAGGTTCCGCTTTCTTCAGCCACGAAGCGAATGGCGTTATCGTATTCCGAAGTCATGAACACGGTATCGGTGGCGGTCATGAACACCCATTCGGTGCGATGATACCTGTCGGTAACACTGTCGGGTACGGCTCCTTTCCTTACGCTGAAATAGAGGCTGTCGGTGTAGCAGGCTTCCCGGTCGGGACCCAGATCCGGATCGGGCAGTTCGAACACTACCACCACAATACGCTTAAAGTCGGAGCAACCGTCTTCATTGAAGCCCGTTACACGATAGGTCGTAGTGTGGTCGGGCCATACCACGATGCTGTTGTCGTGAACGGCCGCCGTATCCATATATACAGGCAATTCCCAGGTATATGCCTTGGCGCCGGTGGCGGTAAGGCGAACCGAATCGCCCAAGCATACATACGCAGTATCGGCCAAATGCAGGAAGTCGCCGGGTTCGGTGGGATGAACCGTTATCGGGTTGGACTCGGCCACCGTACGTTCCATACATACATCGTTGCTTCGAACGATAAGCGTTACCACATCGTTGGGCTTGAAGTTGTACTTATGGTCGATCAGGCTGTCGCTGCCGTTGCCGAACTCGAACGAGGTATCGTTGAGCAACCAGTCATAGTCGGGACGGTTGATGGGCGGAGCGATCACTTCCGACCCGAACACGATGCTGGAGCTGCGGTATTCGATAAACGCCCGCATATTGGGATACTGCGAATGCGGTTCATAGCTGCATCCGGGATGGCAGAGCGAATAGAGCGAGAAACCTCCGTAATAGGTACCCACCGTATCACGTTGGGTCGAGGTATAGAACACCACGCCGTCGCGCAGGTAGCGGACCACGCTGTCGGCAATTTCCACCGTGTATTTCTGTACCGTGTTGTATCCGTCGAACGAACCTATATGGACACCATTTTCGTAAACCCGTAAAGTACCCCAATCGAAGTAAATGGCGTAATCGATATCCTCATAGGAATAAACATGCTTGCGCGAGGTAAGACCGAACATCTGATGGAAACTCGTGGTGCCGGCATAAGCGCTCACACCGCCGTTGCCTTCGATACTCTGCTGGGAAATTGCACCCGTATTCCAATAACTGTCGTGACAGTTGTTGGCGATGGTGTTGCCGCTTACACTCAAGGGTCCGTAAACGTGAGTAAAGGCCACCGGCTCGTATTTAAGCGAGTTGCAGGCCTGCAGCACATCCTGTTCGATGCTTACGCCAAACTGTCGGCGAGGCTGAACATACACGATGGTGTCGTCGGAGTTCAGGTTCGAAGGAACGGCACATATATGGTTGGTTTCCAAACGGGCCGTTATAAGGTTCTGCTTGTAGGCCGTGTCGTTATCGGCAATAAAGTCGCCGTAGGTAAGTGTAAGCTTATTCACATCGCCCACTTCCATACCGTCCACCAACCAGGTAAAGCGGTAGTCGGTGCCTTGGTCGGCGATGCGGGCCTGGAATACCACATCGGTCATTTCACAAACCGTATCGCCCCTTCCTTCGCGTCCGGCATCCACCCGGATAATCTCTACGATGGGTTTCCACAGCTTATAGTTGGTAAAGGTAAGCGTGTTGCTTCGCTTGGGCGAATACTTGATGCAGCTGTCTTGCGCGATATAGACGCAATATACCTGATCGCCGGTGGCGAAGGTGGAAACCAAGGAGTCTCCGATATGCACAAGACCGAACTTGGTGCTGTCCACACGTTTTACGTACCATTCGAAGATACCCGTATCGTAGGTGGGGGCATGCGCCTGGAAAATAACCACCTCTTCGCTCGGACAGATCGAGGTTCCCTTGTTGCTGTTAATGGCCACCACCGCCTCGGGCATCTTGGTGTATTTAACCTTAAGCTGCGAGCTCTTAACGGTACGCTGCGTTACACAACGACGCGAGGATTCCATTTCCACATAAATGGAGGAGTGGTCCACCATATCGGGATAATGGTCGGAGAAGAGACTGTCGTTGCTCACCGCTTCTCCGTTAAAGAACCAGGTATATTTAGGTTCGTCACCGCCCCATTCGCTTTGATAGCTGAAGAAGTGTTCAACCTTTTCGCATTCGATGATATGGGCCGTATCGGGCGGCAACATCGTGCCGTCGTAAATTACATCTACCTTGGGTTGCATATTCTGCTGAACCTCAACCCTGATAGTGTCGGTGTAGGTGCAGTAGCGCGGTGCGGAGGTCTTTACCGTATATATATAATAGGTAAGCGAATCTTTGGGAGCCACCTTCTTGAACGTGTTTACGGTAAGCGCGCCGCTCAGAGTAGCCGGTGTGGTGGGATCGGCCACCGCGACTTCTTTCCAACTGTAGGTTACCCCCTTGGTGGGGCTGGTGGCCACCGCCTTGATGGTCAATGTATTTCCGGCACAAAGAACAGTGTCGGACGTACGGTCGATAACCGGTTCGGGCGTAAGCTGTACGCTGTCGATACCCTTACATCCGTGGCGGTCAACGCCCTCTACATAGTACATGGTGGGCTTTTCCGGACTTACCTTGATCATGGTATCCTGATATACGTACGAACCCGTATGCAGGATTCCGAGCGCCGTATCGCCTTCGCCGAAATAGGTCCAACGGTAGAAGTCGGCGCTGTCGGCCAAGATCGAAACGGTGTCGCGACGGCAGAAGATCAAGTCGTCGGCGGGACTTACGATATAAACCTCCGGCACATAGATGGTAGGCTTGACGGCTTCGCTGAGCGCCACACGGCGGGTAACGCAACCAATGCTCGACAGCAAGGCGCCCTGAACGCTGTCGCCCGGCTGGAGGTTCTTGATGTACAAGGTTCTGCCATCCTTGGAAGCATAAGCCAAGGTATCCTTGCCCTGCTTGATAGGCAGTTTAAGCTCGTTGCCGTTCACATACCATGCATACGAAGGCTTATTGCCGGGGAAGCGTACCGAATCGATATGGAACACCACCATCGTGTTCAAACAGGCCGCCATGGTATCCACGCTGATAAACGCGGCAACAGGCAGCGGGTCGGTGGCGATAATCTGGAATGCGGCGGTGGTATCGGGTTCACAACCGTTCTTCTGACCGATGGCCCTGAAGAAGAGCGTATCGCCCCGCTTCATCGGGTCGGTGGAATAGAAGTATCCGGAAGCACCCGAAATAAACTTCCAGTCGGACGAGGCTAACGCGGTATCGGTGGCCACTTCCCAACGATAGCTTTCCATCGTGGTATTGGGGACGGACAAATAGCCTACCGAATCGATGCAGACGTAGTTTTCGCCTTCAATCTCGCCGATATTGGAATCATCGTAAACCGACACCTTGACACTCTGGCTGAAGAACGGACAGCCGTCGGAGATAACCACACGACGAACATAGCGCGAAGAATCGATTCTGCCGGGCCATGTATAACCCTGGGTACCCGAATCGGCGGGACAAGGAACGTAGGTTCCATTGGCCGTCTTACTCCACTGCCACTTGTATTCGTACGTGCCGTTTCCGCCCTCGGTAACCTCGTTGCCGGTAAACTTAACGTCGGTAACTTCGGGGCAGAGCGGTTGATCCGGACCCTGGTAATCGATATTGTTGTTCAGATCTTCATATACCAAGACCTTAAAGTCTTCGGCATACTGCATGGGGCAAACCCCGTTGGAAACCCCTACTCTATAATAGGTGGTCTGTCGGGTCTGGGCTGCACCGGCGGCAAGGCGAACCGAATCCACATTGTTCTTCAGGGCGCTCCAGATCGTGCTGTCGTACGAATACTGCCAAGCGATCTTATCGCCGAAGTAGCCGTTGAGACGAAGCGTGTAGGCCGTGTCGGAACACATCGTGGTGTCGGGCGTGGAGATAAAGCCGGCGGCAGGCGGCATATTCACCGTAAGGCTTACCGTGCCCGTAAGCGTATCGGCGGCCGTGGCATCGCCGGCACCGGTAAGATTGATCACGGTAACCTTATACGTAGCGCTGTGGTGAGCCGTAAAAATGTAGTCTGCCAGTGTATCGAGCACACCACTCGTGGTACCGTCGGTAAACAACTCTTTCCAGATAACCTGATAGGAACCCGAACCGCCTTCCGGTTTAACGCGCAACCTTACACTGTCGTCCAGACAGACAACATCGCTGAATTGATCCATCGGGAAGTCGTAAGGCTTATCCAGACTGATGCGGAACGGACCGCCGATAACGGTAATCTTAAGATCGTCCTTGGCCGAGCAACCCACCGAATCGGTAGCGGTCAGGGTTACTGTGGTGCTGCTGTAGAGACGGTTCGAAAGAATGGTAAGGCGGTCATTGTCGGAACCGATGCCGTTGCCCGTCCACAGATAGGTGTAGGGCGTTATGCCTCCGGTAACGTCGGCATCCTTACCTATAACGGTCTTTTCACCGTAAGCCACATCAGGAATATCGGTACCGGCTTCCACCGTAGGCGTTTCATATACCCTGATCTGAACGGTATCGGAGGTAACGCGCGGTGTGGTGCAGAATTCCTTGGCGGTGGAAGTCACCACATAGGTATAGTTGCCGGCTTCCAGACCGTCAATATTCAAAGTGCCGGCATTGGCGTCCGAAATATCCATACCGTCTTTGTACCACTGCAGGGTAACGGGTACGGTAGGCTTGCTCAATTTGGCCGTAAGCTTATGTTTCTGACCGGAGCAATACAGTTCGAAATCCTTATTGATGCTTACATCGGTGGGCTGACCCAAGCGGGTGGACACCACATAGATGTACTGCATACGGCAGCCATCGTCGAAGCTGACCCAAACCGGAACACTTTCCTTGTCGCCGTTCTTGCCGCCGGCGGCCACACGATAGGTGTTGGAGGTCGAACCGTCGGGCCATTCATAGGCGATACCATTCGGAACCGTTATAACTACCGTATCGCCGAAGCAAACGGTGGTATCCTTGTAAACGGGATCCGTGGTGTAGTGCAACGTAACGTTCTGACGCAAGTCGCAGGTGTAGCCGTCCACGCTCAGCGTGGCTTCCAATACATACACCTTTGGATCGTCGGGAACCTTTACATAAATGCTGTCGGTGGTGGAAATCAATTTATTGGATGGATCGTACCACTTATAGCTTACGCCTTCCACATCATTGGCCTTCACGGTCATCCAGCCGCCCTTGCAGCCGTAAACCTTATCGGGAACACCCGTGGTGATGGCGGGCAGAATCTTAACCTTTACCGTGGCGGGCTTGCTGTTGCAGGTACCCACAGCCTCTACGGCGCTAAACAGATAGTCGCCTTCCTTAAGGCCGTTGATGTTGTACGGATTGCCGCGATAGGCCACGCTCTGCAGCGTAAGGTCGTTGAACCAGGTAACCGCACCCTTCCTGTCGGGTCTCACTTCCAATGGCTTACGCGGCGAACCGGCACAGTAAACCGTGTCATGGCTCAACATCTTAGGCGCATCGGGCGTATTGTAGGCGTACAATTCCACGGTGTCGTACACGGTGCAACCGGCCAAGGTGCGTACCGCCACCGGATAGGTTGCATTGGGAAGGTCGATAAAGTCGGAGTTCGTGCCGAAACGTTGCGGAACATAAATCGAATATTCGAGCGTGGTGTCGCCGGTGGCATAGACGCTGATGATACCGTCGCTGCGGTCGCAGGACGAAGGCACCACCGCATCGATGCGGTCGATGGAAGGCATCTGACCCACGAACACATCCACACGGACCGTACCGCTCTTGCAGTTGCCGAACTGTTGGTACAGATAATAGGTATGCAGACCCGGCGCCGTGGGGAAGGCCATGGAATCGCCCGTATGGATCAAATTGGTGCAACGGGAATCGGAATGCCACTTGATATCCGCTTTCTTGGTCTTGGGATCAAGCAAAAGGAAGCCGGGCAGGCCGTCGGCGGCACAATGGAATCCGGCGTTCGAGACCACAGGTTCCACCGGACCGTTGGGATCGCGCAGGCTTATTTCCACATCCTTGCTCTGGCAACCGTTATTGTCGGTTACGCCGGCAACATACATTCCGGCACCCAAGTTGTCGAATACATTGTTCGTATTGGCCTCCCCGTCGAAATAATAGGTATAGGGCAGGTTGCCACGGGTAACGTTAAGCGTGATGCTGCCGTCGTTGGTGGCGCAGGCCTTGGGGTTCACCGCCTTGTAGGTTAACGACGGCGCTTCCTTGACACCCAAATCGATAATGCTCGAAGGCATGGGGTTCGGCGTAACGCACTGGGCGATGATGCCCTGAGGCGTAAGGTATGCCTGAACCCTGTCGTTGGGATATACGGCCCGGATGGTATATACGCTGTCGCGGGTAATGTAGCTGCGGGTTCCATAAGAACCTTTTATCACCACATCGATCTTCTTTTCCAGGCCTTTAAGGTTGGTGATGAAGCGGATCTTGGCCGGATCATTTTCGCAACGCGGGGTATCCACCAGTTCGATATCGAAATATACCGAGTCGATAACGTGCAGGGTGATGGGCGCACTGGTGGAGTCGGGCTGGCAAAGACCGGAAACGTGCAGGCGGTATTGGTCGCCGTCTTCGGTAAGAGCCACATCCCTAACCAACAACTGAGGCGTATTCAGGTCGCCATATTTGGTGGTATTGGTAACGCTGTTCCAGCTGCCGCCGTCGAGTTTCTGCCAGTCGTAAACCAAATCCACACCCGAGGTCTTGACCGGCAGGCGGGCTTCACCCGATTCGCAGGCGTAGATGGTAGGCGATTGCGTGGTGGCCGCCGTTACCGGATGTACATTTACATTCACCTTGTAGTTAACCACACAGCCCTTGTTGGTAAACAGACCTATATTATAAACGGTGGAAACACTCGGTTTGGCTATAACCGTTTGAGACGCACTCGTGGCATTGGCACCCGTTACGATTTCATCTTTAGGTGTCCAAGACAGACTGTCTATCTTCTTGCCGGTTACCGAAAGCTGTATGCTCGTACCCGGGCAAATCGTGGTGTCGCCGGTAATTTTGGTAAGTTCCGGTATCGGGAAGATATGGATACCCACCTTGGGCGTGTTCACCGGGTTCTCGGCCGGACAGGCGTAACCTACCGTCACCTCGCAATGAACGCGGCTGCCGTCTTTGGGAATGCTGCTGTATTCGATCGAACCGTCGAAACGGGCATCCAGAGTATCGTTTACATACCAACGGTACATGCTTACCCTGCCGGCATAGGCATCGTTCTGAACCCTGAGCTTGAAAGTATTGGTGGTGTTGGCGCAATAGTTGGTGTCGCCCACCAGCACCGGCTGGCTCAACATACGCTTGTTGACGGTAACGCGAATCGTCTTGACTACCGAATCAACCCCGTCGGATACCCTTACCCGGTAATCGGTAACACCCACCGGACTTACCAGCGTAAGCACGGAAGTATCTGCCGAAACAAAATTAGGATCGGCAGGCGTGCCGTTCTGCGGAAGGGCCGTCCAGGCAAAACTGTAGATACCCGAACCACCCCACGGCGTTACGGTAGGACGAACCGTATCGTTCTCGCAAGCCGTAATATTGACAACGCTCGCGCTGAGCTTGCCACCCTTAAGGCTTACGATATGGCTGTGTTCTCCCTTACATCCATGAGCATTGGTTGCGGCAAAAGTGTAGGTTACAGGAACCTGTACCGGCGTGGTAAGCGCCTTAAGCTGATCGGTGGCTCCTTCTATCTTGTTGGCCGGAGTCCATGCATAAACCAATTTTTGGTCTTCACCCGGTTTCATACCGGTGCTGACCACCTTGCCGCGCAAAGTGTCGCGCGTGTTGTATTGAACGATAACCGTACCGTCCGCACCCGAATGAACCTGAGGATTCTTGAAAGCCGGCATCATCACCGTTTCCGTTGGTTCAGGATTTTCGGACGGACAAGCGTATCCGGTAGTGATGAGCGCCTGAATCAGCGTGCTGTCCTTGCTCAGATCCTTGGGCAGGGTATAGGTCATACCCCTACCCGTCTGTTTGCTTACCCCATTCACCAACCAATTGATGGAATAGTTGGCGGCCAGGCTATTCTGTGTCTTGAGCGTAAAGGTTACCGGCGTACCTTCGCAGACAGTGTCTTTGGTATTGAACGAAATGGTTCCGTAGGCCGTCTGCAACGGATTGATAAACAATCGAGCCGTACCGTAGAACTTTTCGGGATCGTTGGAGTAGAGCGTATCGCGCTTCTGGGTCTTGTCCGTAACCCCGCTTACCCGACAACGGTACTTGTAGTTGTTCATGCTCAGATTAAGCTGGCTTATCGTGGCATTGACGCTGTCTTTCTTGGGCAGGCCCACATACAATACAGAGGTAAAGCCGCTGGCCTGTACTTCAGAATAAGGATTCGGCTTGGGCATATCCTTGATGGTACGCCAAACTCCGTCGCCCTGATCCACCTGCCAGTCGAACGAAAGTTCGGCACCCGAGGCCTTCACTTCGAACTTGGCTTGTGAACTGTCGCAGACCGTGGTGGGTTGTGCATGGTTAAGGATACGCACGTCGGTAAATACTTCCACCCAAATGGTGTCTTCCACCTGGCAACGCCAAGGTTCGGTAAGCGTAACCTTATAGCGGGTGCTGGTGCGCGGGCTGGCCACCACCGTATCGCCCTTGCAGGAAGAAGCGCAGGGACTCCAGGTATATTCGGCCTGCTCGCTGCCACCGCCCACACCCAAGGTAACGCTTTCGCCCAGGTTGATTTCCTGCGTACCGGGCACCTTGAGCACCGGTTGATCCTTAACCGTAAACCTGATGGTGTTCGACACCTTGGGACGGCAATCCACACAACGGATGCTCGAAATCAACAGCATTCGGATACTGTCGCCATCCTTCAGGGAGTCGAGCACAATATAGTCTTGCGTACCGTTGAGAATGGTATCGTTGTTACGCAACCAGATAAAGCGCGGATCGTCGCCTTGGTTCACATAAGAGGAACTGAAACGAACCGGATAGCCGCGACAAACCACGATGCTGTCGAGACTTTGGTCGATATCGCAGGCAATCTTAACGTTAACCGTTTTCTTTTCGTCAACGGCGGTTCGGATGGGCTTGGTAACGTACGGACGGGCATCCACGCAGGAGAGCGAGGAATAAACCGCCACGGTTACGTTAAAGCCGTCGTCGATACCGGCCAGCAACACCACCGAATCGTGTGTGGGCTCGCCAATGGAGTTGCCGTTGATGCGCCAATCGAACAGCGCGCTGTCGCCCCAGCCGAAACCATGTACCGCAAACACTGCCGAATCGCCAAAGCACATACGTTCGTACGGCATATTGGGCACGATGCTGTCAATAACGGCATAGACGGGATCGGGAATAATGGCTTCGATCACCTTCATGGCCATAGGCAGGTCTTCGGCATCGGCACAGCCCGGATCGATGGTAACGGTATAGGTACCCGCCATCTTGGCCGTAAAGCCGGGGCGGTTCACCCGCATGCCGTCACCGCGCCAACCATCGGGTCCCCTCCATATATAGGAAGCCGAAGGTACGCTGTCGGTTTCTAAGAAGAGCGTATCGCCTATACAGATGGCCGAATCGGCGTAAATCTGATACTTGGTGGTGTCGCAAGGCAGGCCGCGCTTGGCAAAACCGTCAGACTGCCCCCCCACATACAAAGGATAGAAGATACCCGGAACCTGCATGCTGACATGACCATCAGCAATACCGCCCATGTACGGCCAAGGCTTGGGCTGATCCATAGCCTTGGAATGATGACCGTCACCGATACCACCCATAAAGGGAGGAGAAGGCAATGTAGGCATGGTGGCCGTGATATGACCGTCGCCGATACCGCCCACAAACGGAGGCGCCGGTATTTCGGGCATAGAGGCTGTTGTATGACCGTCACCGATACCACCTACGAACGGAGGCGCCGGTATTTCGGGCATAAAGGCTGTTGTATGGCCATCGCCCAAGCCACCCAAATATACGGTGCTGTAAATCATAGGTGTTCCAGCCGTGGTATGACCGTCACCAATACCGCCTAGATAGGTGGGCTTGTAAATCATCGGCATCGAAGCCGAATGATGACCATCACCGATACCGCCTAAATAGGTAGGCTTATAGATGATGGGCATCGAAGCCGAATGATGACCATCACCGATACCGCCTAAATAGGTAGGCTTATAGATGATGGGCATCGAAGCCGAATGATGACCATCACCAATACCTCCCAAATAGGTTGGTTTGTATATAATTGGCATTGCAGATGAACTTCGTCCATCGCCGATACCGCCTAAATAAATAGGCTTATATATTACTGTATTGTTGGCGTTCGACGTACCCTCACCGATACCACCCTTGTACGGAGCGCCCGAAACAGGCATGGCACTAATCGCAGCCGCCATACCGTCTCCACCCACAGCATTTCCCTGATTATTCCATTTTACATTGCTTGCCAAACGGAATGGCGCCATATCCATCAAAGGATCCGGTTCGGCAAACATATCCGCGTCTCCCGGAAGTGGTGGAAGCGATGGTTCCAAGGGAACAATATAATTTCCTGAAGCCGGTTCGGGCAGCGGTATATCGAAATCCTCTAATTGCGGATAAAGAACCGGTTCTCCGCTAGATACGGATAAAGAAGCATACAGATTGGGCAAAAACGCTGGGTCGGCAGCAGACAAAGCGACATCTTCCCTGCTTTCGCGCAAAGAAGAAAGCCGTCCCACAGTGGCACTTCCCACGGCGACCCCGGCCACACAAAGGCCAGCAACCACCCACTTACGTATGTCTAATTTGCCCAGTTTCAAAACCTACCGTTATAAATCAAACTTAGTTGCCGCCGGAGCATAGCGCACCCCTCGGAAACCGTACCAAGGCGTGCGTTTGCCCTCTTTGGCGTTGTTGGTA
Organism: Bacteroides sp.; assembly: GCA_023662825.1. Taxonomy (GTDB): domain Bacteria; phylum Bacteroidota; class Bacteroidia; order Bacteroidales; family P3; genus Pullibacteroides. The sequence goes on along the minus strand of JAMPIH010000017.1, from coordinate 5,054 downwards.
TAGGTGGCTTCCGCCCAAGTGCGATTCGACACTTGAAAACTGCGAAAACCGCCACCGGTTTCCGAAGGCCAACAAGTAATCCCGTTTATCATGTCTTCCACCTCAGCATCACCGGTTTGGTCGTTCAAGGCTCCATCACCATCGCGGGGTATAAACGAACGGCCTTCTTCGGTGCTTACGTTTACACAACGCTCCCAAAGATTACCGCTCAACTCCATAATACCGTAATAACTGGCACCAGCCTCGTTACGCATGGTGCTATCTTTGGCAAAAGCCCCCACGCGCATAACCCAAGGAGCCTTGCCCGTTTCCAAATAGCAAGTAGCCGGATTGGAACTTATTTCTGTAGCCAAACCGGGATCAGTAATAGTATAAGGGTTGGCGGCTATACCATATTGATAACCCCAAGCCATACCCCGGCGCAAAAATTGATTACCTCGGCAAGCCTTTTCGTATTCCATTTCGGTCATAGGGCGCAAACAAGACCAATCGAGATAGGCCAAACCATCATCCCACGAAAGGAAATTGCAGGCAATATTACCTCCATTACTTTCCATCGCCCAACTATCATCATTATTGACTCCAGTCATACTGTGCCCAAAAATCGCTCCCTTTGCCGGATAATCATCAGTTTCTGCCTCGGCCGGAATTTTAATGCGCACATAGTTGCGGTACTGTAAGGGATTGGATGTATATCCCGGCGCCACCAAGGCCATGGTGCCTTTGGCGGCAAAAGGATTGCATGAGGTCCTATACTTTTGTTGGTCCGGATTGAGGGTATTGAGGAAGTCCGCATATCCATGCTGGGATATTTCGTACTTCATCATATAAAAATCTTTCTTTCCTTTAGGAAAGGTGTCAGGCACAGGGAAACCTTGATATGTCCAACCCGATTCGGAAGTAACCTTACCCATTAGCGCCGTTTGGCCGTTAGGTACATTAGTCTTGATTATCAGATTTTTGCCATCGGCATAGAGCGCGTTGGGCGAGGTACCGTCGCCGATAAAGAAGTCGTGAGATGCAACATACACCATTTCGATAGCAAATACCGTCACCTGAATAAGATCCTCGTTAGTGTAGTTATAATCTTTATAGTTGAACTGCAAGCGAATATCTTCAATAAGGTTGCTACCATTCCCCACATCTTTACGGTAAATAAATACGCCCGAATGTAGCGTTGTACCAAAATCGGTTTGCGAGGTGGCGAACTCGCTCCACACTGGCACATTGGCCTTGCCTATACTGTGGGGGAGCGCCATATGGCAATTGTTGGCCCCGTTCTGTACCGGAGTACCCGAGGGGGGTGTAAGGCTTACATGGCGCCAAACTCGCTCGTTGGGATTGTAAGTCTTAACAAACACCCAGGCTGCATCCCAGTTGCGATGCAGACGGTCTTTCCATGAATGATCCCACGAAAGGGTAAACTGCACGAATGCTGTACCTTTCACAGTATCTCGACCTTCCACCGAGACCGAACTTATCTGTATATTGTTGGCATTCACCTTAAACAAACCACTCACCAACAAGAACGGGACAAGTGCTATTTTAATGAAGATTTCCAAATTAAACAAGTACGCTTAAAACACCATTTTCGATTGCTTCCTGGACAAACCCAGTAAAACAATCAGACAAACAATTTATGGAAGAACCGAGATTCGGTTCTTCCATAAGTCTAACTATCGCTCAGCCTCATCCGTACGAACCAAACGGATACCCCTTATACAGTCAGCATCCCCAACACCTGTATAGTTTCTCTCCGTGGCCAATCGATTGTGATTCCACCTATGTCGAGAGGAAACCATTCCTGACCAAAAATTTTTACTTTCACAGCCATCCCCGGGCCAAATTCCATTAGCGTCCCAGTTACCACCCCAGCTCCACTGATAAGAAAGCATACCACGAGTAATATAGTAACGAGCCACATTCTTAATATGCCAATTTTTGTTCGTGGCATTTCCGTTACCGTCCACTTGTCCGCAGCCATGGGTACCGACAAAAGCCCTACCCACACTATCAACTGCCGAAATACACATTTCCGCCAAATTATCGCTCATATTCATCACCCCCCAGAAGGTAGCTCCGGCAGCCGCACGAGTTGAAGTAGAGTCCGCAAAAATCCCAACACGAAGAGGCCCGGGATATGAGTTTTCCCAACAACCCCACCAGCAACCGCCCCAATCTCGAGCAGAAGTAACACCACTATTATACTGAGGATCAACATATTCTGTTCCTGTGTTTGGTTGCTTTACCCTTCCATTATGGGCTCTGTTGCCATTGCCGTTCCAAGACCATGCAAACACCACCTTTGTAACACTGCCCCAGGCATATTCATTATTAACAGGTTCACGTGGACCACGGCAAGCTTTTTCGTATTCCAACTCCGTCATAGGGCGCAAACCCGAAAATTCAGCATAAGCCAATAAATCGTAGAATGAAACAAAGTTCACTGCCAAATCTTGACCATCTATATTACGCATCAATGTATCACGATCATCATACTTCACCTTGTCCATTTGATCATACACCCCATTCATATTGGCATCGCATCCAAAGATCGCCACGGGTGCTGCCTGCTTAATCTTAATATAATTTCTATATGCCTGCAAATCACTACCCCAAGCCCACTGATTAACCGCCAAATTTGCCAAAGTTCCTTGTATTCTCCCATCCTGCTGACCTTGGTTAAGTGTATTAAGAAATTCACAATAAGCTTCCTGAGTCATTTCATATTTCATAATATAAAAAGCTTGATAACCCTTAGGATAGGCAGCGGGAATGGTACCTGCAACAATAGCATCGTTATTAGCCCACAATGTATTTGCATCTTCCGTTTTGGCCACAGTAATCGCATCTTCCGAAGTGATCACCATTGGAGTACCAAAGGTATTCCCATTGGTCGTAAAAGAACCCGTCTGCCATGTAGCCGTACCTTTACCCCCCAAATAATACGGACCCGCCGGAACATACACCATTTCTATAGCAAAAACCTTTACAACCAAGTCATCTTCATCCACAAATCCTTGATTTCCGTAATTCCATTTAAGCGTAATACCCGGAATCACCACATGTCCAGCTCCATAATTCTGACGATACAAAAAAAAGCCGACAACACATTGCACCGAATCTTCTGTGGGATCCAAATGCCACTCTTTCCATGCATACGAATAACCAGGATCCAAAACCATCGGCATCTTTGTTTCTTTGCCTTCCCGATCGGACACATAATACTCAACTCCTGTATTTACAGCATCCGACGACTTAGTGCTACCCGCAACACAATCTTTTTCTTCCAAATAAACATGATTCCAGCTTTCGCCATCCCAACATTTTACAAAAATCCAAGCAGCATCATGGTTAAGCGGTTTGGAAGTTTTCCAACTATTATCCCACGCCAAATCAAACTTGATTAAGACCGTGTTCTTAATCGTATCCTGATCCTTAAGCACTGGTTTGCCTATAATGCGAATGTTATTCGCCTGAGAAAAAACCGACATCAGGCAGGCCAACACACACATAAAAACACCACGAAGTACGTAGCCCAAAAAATTGTTGCTTTTCATAATATGCTGTTTTTCTGTTTTTTAATTTATCAACAAACTGTTGAAAAATTTATTTACAAACCACTAAATTACTCATTCTCCGACAAACAACAAAAAAAGTTAACAAGTTTCGGACTGTTTTTACCAACACCTTATTGTCAAAAACATTTTTATTACGTATAGTACGAGCACATAGGAGTTTGTATATCTTTGTATTCTTTCATTTAATTCTGACAAAGATGAAAACCGACTTGACAAAAAAAATGGAAAAATGGCTTTTGTTTCTACTGTGCACCAGCATTTCATGGTCTTGCAGCAGCAACAACAAAAAAGAAGCGACCAACACTGCAAAAAGCTTCCTGAAGGCATACTATAAAGATTTAAATTTCCCTCAAGCTTTGCTATTAAGCAGCAATAGTTCTCATGCTGCCATTAACGAACATGCGGAAATAATATCCCTAAATCCATATGCTAGTGAAGAAACTCCCGATATCGTGCTTAAATCCATCGAATTAAATTCAGAGGACAATACCGCCTCCTGTATTTACACTTGCAATAGAATTGAACGAACCCTTCCTTTACGTAAATTTGGGAAACAATGGCTCGTTAACCTCGAAGGAAGAACCGTAGAATCCGAACGCTCTGTAAATGAAATCATGGAGCTTCCATCAAGCAACACCAATGGATTCGCATCGTCGACAAGTGGAGAAGTCACTTACAAAAAACGATGCCAAAAGAACAAATAACAAAAAACACAGATTTACTATATTTGCAACAATTAAAATTCAAGAATCATGAAAGCAATACGACGTTTAGGACTGGTGATTATTGGAGTGTTCACGACTTTTTCATGTGTTTTTGCTCAATCGGCATCCAGCAGCAAAGACGTTATTCCCCTTGAACCTGAAAATCCAGCAAACGCCCCCTTAGAACAAAAAGCTGTTGACACCTCCCATTATCGTTCTTCCAGAGGGACGCCTATGCCCTCTTATATAGACGATTTGTTTCGTGAAGGCAGAGTACGGGAGGCTCTCGCTGAATTCGAAAAATTCAAAACCACTTTAAAGAAAACCGAATCTTTTGATTTACTATTTCTTGAATATACAGCGTATAACCAAGCAACCATGGCTGATGGGAGCAATCAGTCCTACTTGACCAAAGTGAATGCCTTAAAAAAAGATATTATCGAGAAATATCCCGATAGATCTGATTCTTATTTGATACAGATTACTCCCGATATGACGGCAGAAAAAAAAGTGGAGTTAGCTACTAAAGCAATTGAACTTGATCCGACAAATGAAATGGCATACAGAGAACGCGGTATAGCATTAATGATGTTAGAGCAAACCAAGGAGGCCTGCAATGATTTAGAAAAAGTTTCATACAAAAGTAAAATACCCGAATATCATCAATGTAAGGATTTGAAATAACCTTATTCTTACGCAAAAAAGAGCGCGACCAATGAAGTGAACCCCGAAAGTTGGACGGATTAAACATTAAGTTAAGCGGACTGTT
>JAMPIH010000016.1 GCA_023662825.1 Bacteroides sp. | reverse complement strand
CGCACGGGAAATCATTCCCCGGCTTCCCCCGATTGCGGAAAATGGTTATATTTGCATAGGGTGTATCGGTTACCGGCCTCCGCTTATAAACGATAGGAAGCGGGGCGTGAAACGGTGGAGCAGTCTATACACGCCCAGACAGAGAAAAAGTACAAGGGTGAATGTGGCAAAGTGGATGACGAAACAACTCCAGATTGTTGCAGGGAGAAGGCTTTCCAGTAACATTTTCACCAATACTACAGGAATAAGGTGGGCGGCAAAGATGAAAAAACTGCTTTTGCACAAAGCCACATTCACTTTTAGCGTTCCGGATGAAATAAGTTTGCCCGTCAAGGCAATAATGAACACTACGCTGGCGCATAAGCCGATTTTATCAATAATCGGTATATCCGGCAATCCACGGATGAACCGATAGATCCTGAAACAAGCCGTCAAGAGGAATAAAATACCCGCCCAACCCCAATAAGGGCCCATCCGCAATACGAAGTTTTCGTTTTTCAACGCCATGCACGCACCTACGGCAAAAAAGAAAAACGTATAGGTGTGCATGCCCCACAGAACCTCTACGCCCATTATCCATGGCACGGCGGATAAAAGCACCCCGAACCACCTAAGGTAACGAATGAGCAGGTAGAAAAAGGGGCTGGCCAACATGAGAATCATCAGATTCCGGATAAACCAAAATTGTTTGGCAATGGGGCCGTTCCAAAAGGCCATCTGCCAATCGTGCCAGGTGTAGTCTGAAATCAGTTTGGAGTCGGGTTGTTGTCCGTTTTTTAGAAGGTAGAATTGAAGCAACAGATAATAGATCACCACCGCCGCGTTCCAAAATAAATAGGGAATCAACAGGCTTTTTATGCGGTTTTTAAGTTTTTTCCCGTAAATACGTGCGGAGAAACCTGATTTAAAGAACAGGAATCCCGAAAAAAGAACCAAGGCAGGAAGCCTTTCGAATACGCTGGTGAATATAAAGACAAAGAGTGAATAAGCGTTTTCGAACGATTGGGGCTTGCTGACAGCGGAATGGGTAAAGGCTACGGCGGCAATCAGCAGAAAACGAAGAAAATAAATCGTATCCGATTGGGTCTCGCCGGCTGTCGGCAGATGTGAATCCTGTTCGTGGCCTGTCATTGGTCTTGGGTTTGTGAGAGGTGAACCATACATTTCACGCAATCGATGGCAAAGTTAACGCTATTTGTAATATGTCTTCTCTTTTCGCTACATTTGCCGGGTGAATGTCTAACCTTTAAATTCTATAATCATGGAAGAACGTACCGGTGTGGTTACTATGATGGGCAACGCGCTTACGCTGTGCGGTCCCGAAATCAAGGTGGGGGCTGTGGCTCCCGATTTTACGGTGCTCAATGCGAGCCTGCAGCCCGTCAAGTTGAGTGACTTTAAAGGACAGGTAAAGGTTATCTCCACCATTCCGTCGATCGATACGGGCGTTTGCGCTATGCAGACCCGCCGTTTCAACCAGGAGGCGGCCAACTTGAATGGAGTGGCCATCCTTACCATTTCCTGCGACCTTCCTTTCGCGTTGGGTCGTTTCTGCGGTGCCGAAGGCATCGACAAGGTGCAGACCCTGTCGGACCACATGGCCACGGAGTTCGGTCTGAAATACGGATTCCTGCTTAAGGAACTGCGTCTGTTGAACCGCGGTATCATCGTGATCGACCGCAACGACAAGGTGGTTTACGTGGAATACGTAAAGGAAAACACCGAACTGCCCGATTTCGACGCTGCCCTGGCTGCGGTAAAGGCCGCTTTGTAAAAAAATATATTCGGAATTTGAAACGGCACGGCGGAGATATTTCTTTCGTGCCGTTTTTTTTATACGTTTGCCATGCACAGGATTCTTTTTGTATGCCACGGCAATATCTGCCGTTCGCCGATGGCCGAGTTCGTTATGAAGAAGATGGTGGCCGATGCCAGAATTGCCGGAGATTTCGAGATTGCCTCAGCCGCCACGTCCACAGAGGAAATCGGCAACGGGGTATATCCACCGGTGCGCCGTTTGCTGGAGGCCGACGGTATCGACTGTTCGGGGCATCGCGCCCGGCAGATCACGATGGATGATTATCGCCGCTACGACTGCATCGTGTTGATGGATACCAATAACATGAACAATATCAGGCGGATTATCGGACAGGATGTCCAGCATAAGGTATGCCGCCTGCTGGATTATACCGACACGCCCGGCGATATAGCCGACCCTTGGTACACCCGCGATTTCGAACTTACCTGGCAACAGGTGCATGCCGGGTGCCGTGCCCTATTGAAAAAATTAAGCCGTTAAGGGTCAAATTATTTCGCGAGCTTTTCGGAAAACTATAAAAAGCCAGAGTTTAGGGTCTGTAGGCCGAGCCTTGCAGCACTTCCTGCGCGGAGGCGTTCAGCAGCGCGTTGAAATCCTTGCCCGATTTCTTGAGGTAGGCGCGCACGATATGCAGCCCCACGAATTGCGAAAGCCGGGCGGGTGCGCCCTCCAGAAGCGGATTGAACGGTCCTTCGTTTACAAAATATCTGAATTTAAGCGGATTGCTTTCGTACAACAGGTTCTGCTGCACCATATACTGCCAAACCTCCCTTTCGTGCGCCTTGCACCACAACACCTGTTCCCTGCTGTACCCGAAAAGGGTTTCGGGGGAGGCGTCGGGCAAAACTTCCTGCATGAAATACAATACCTTGCCCTCGTAAACGAGGTGGTCGAGCAATGTTTCCTTTTCCTGTATTATCAGGGCTGAACCGATAACCCGCGCCACGTCCGCGCCCAAGTGGGCGGCATCGAGCTTGCGGCTCATATAGCGGGGCACGCCGATTTCGTCCAGCCGCTCCTGGTTGCCGTCGATATAGAGGTCGAGGGCGATGGAAAGCATCGAATCGAGGTACAGCACCCGGTTCACGAAGTCGAAATAGGAGATATAGGTATAGACCTCAGGGTTTTGGAATGCGGGAAAAAGCCGGCGGGTCCGTTCAAAAATCCGGGCCAATTCCGTGCCCAAAGCCATGGAATCGGGGTATTGCGCTCTTATCTTACCATAGGCCTGTTGCACCACGGGATCTTCTACAAAATTTTGGATTCGCTGCAGGTTCAGCGGGTTATCCCAGTCGGCACCTTCCAGATAGAGCGGAAAACTGTCGGTGAGCCCTTGCAGGCCCTCCTTCAAGTTGTCGGGCTCTAATTGCATGAGCGCCAAATCGTAGCGCAGAACCGGCACAGGAGTAACCGATATGTTGTCTTTTCTGTTGCAGGAGGCTGCCGTAAGCAGCAGGGCAGCCGCCGAAAGCCCCGATATAAGCCGCAATGTTTTAGAAATCATGGGTTAAATGATTTGAAAGCCGAGCATAAAGCTGAACGTTCCCGTTTTAAACGCCTGTTGCCGGTATTTAAACAGGTTCATTCCCGAAAATTCGTAACGGAAGGCCAGGAATGCGAACTCGTATTTGAGCCGCAGTTCCGCCAACCCGCCTACATTCACCACCTGAAGCTGTTTTTCCACATCCTGCCGGCTTACGTTGATCTGACTTTTGTTGTATTGCGGGAAGCCCACCACCGCGCAGGCGATAAACGACACGTTGAATGGATTCGAGGCGGGAAAGAACGATACGCCCAAGCCTAAGGGGACGTTGATGTTGGTGTAGTGGTAGGAAAGGTCGAAATTTCCCAGGGCGGTATCGGCCGAAATGCCGTTCGCCAACAGCCTGCGGCCGGATATATTCACTTCGAAATGAGCGAAGAATCGCTTGGCGAAATCCAGTTCGAAAAAGGCGCCGCCCGTAAATCCGATCTTGGTTTCCTTGGCATCGAACCGCCAGGGCCCCGATACCGGGAAGGTGGTATTGCAGGCGCCACCTATCGAAAGCCCGAAATGCAGTTTTTCATCGCCCGCGCTTTTGAGCATCTGTCCCGATGCGAGACAAGGGGTCAGCGATAAAAGAACAAAAACAAGGCGGGAAAACGAAGATTTGATGTACATTTGCATAATCGCAGGCAAGTATTTGTTTTGCCTTTGCCAGTTTTCAAAAGTACGCAAAATTATGAAAAGCCCTGTCCTTTCCATATTCGTGTTGATGTGCATGTCGTTCGCCTACGCGCAGAGCGGCAATACCCGTTTTATCGACAGTCCTTCATGGGTATTGGCGAACGGTGCCCAGGCCGCGGGTCTGTCTGCCGAAGAAGTCGGGGAACGTTCCGTTCGTTCGGACAGCCAGACAAAGAATCAAAATATTACAGAGGAAAAATCGATTAAGGGTCAAACGGAATACAGTCAAGGAGGGCGTGCGGAAGAAGCCAAGCCGGGAAAGAAAAAAAGCGTTGAGCCCTCCAATCCCAAGAAAGAAGGCTTCCTGCATATCGGCGTTTATGCCACCCCGGTGCTTAACTGGCTCGGCTCCATCGATAAACCGTATTCCCGTTCGGGGGTCAATTTCTGTGTGACGCCTACGGTGATGCTGGACATGCGTATGATAGGACGTCTGTATTTAGGTGTGGGGGCTGCTTTCAATACCTTTGGCGGCCGGGTAAAGAATCCGGGCGTGGGAAACGTGAAATACGAAACCTCGTATTCGTTCTCGTATGTGGAGATTCCGGTGCGGGTGAAATGGCAGACCCGCAATTTCGCCGACAGCAAGGGCTCGTTGTTCCTTTCGGCAGGCTTGAATCTCGGCTTCGGGGTAAGCTACAAGTACAAGGATATTTACGATGGCCCCATCACGATCAACGGCAGTACGATGGACGGCGTGTTCAAGTATAAGGGAAAAATGAAGAAGGACAGCCGTTTGGCGAATCTGGCAGGAGTCGCCCAGTTTGGTTACAACTATCAGATAGCCAGGAGGGTTAACTTGATTATGGGGGTGGAATACCATTACGGTTTCGTGCGTCCGGTAAAGAAAAACCATTCGTTGGGTAAACCCTCGTACAATAACCAGCAGATAGGCCTGCTGTTGGGTGTAATGTTTTAATGTTCTGAATGAAGGAGGTTTCGATGAAAATTTCAATATTGCAGGATTCGTTTTTCCCCGGAGCGTGGGAAGACAATGCGAAGAAAATAAGCGACTTTTATAAAAAATCCTGTCGGGAAAAAGCGGATTTGGCAGTGGTTCCCACCGATGCCTTGTGCGGATTCGACCCCAAGTCGCTGTTGGAATACACCGAATGTTCCGACAGGATCGCCAGGTTGCAGAAAAAACTGATCCAGGAAACCACCGGCAGCACAGCCCTGGTGTTCGACACGCCTTTCGCACTGGACGGCTCCTTCATCCCGTCGCTGTGTGCGGCCTGGGACGGGTGCATCCAATTTTCGGTGAACCAGTTTCCCGATAGCGACTCCAGCCTGCAGGGCAATGTATTCGAGTTCAAGGACACCAAGATTCTCGCGTCCTATCTTTCGAGCCTGTTCATTCTGCAGGTGGGTATGGATATGGAAATGCTGGCAGATGTGGATCTGGCCGTTTTTCTGGACGCCCGGTCTTTTATGACCGAGAGCGAGAAAGATCGCGGAGGGTTTATGGAACAGGTGTCCGGAATGTTCGAGAATATGCTCTATGTGGCGCAAAGCGGCGGACAGGCGGGAAAGGTGCTGGTGGGCGGTTCCGCCTATTACCATCACGGGAAGTGTTGCCTGCAATTTCCTTATTTTAAATCGCATACAGCCACTGTGGATACCGAATACCTGACCAAACCCTTGCGCAAGACAGCCTCCGCGGACAAGGAAATCGGCATGATTCACGATGCCTTGGTGTGCGGTATCCGCGATTACTTCAAGCAGAACGGCATCAAGAAGGCGGTTATCGGACTGTCGGGCGGCATCGACTCGGCGGTGGTGTTGCCTTTGGCCGTGGAAGCCCTGGGGCAGCAGAACGTGTTCGGCCTGATGATGCCCTCGCAGTTCTCCACCGACCATTCGGTGAACGATGCGGTGCAGGAAGCCGAGAACCTGCAGATACATTACGAGATCATACCGATAGAACCGCTGTACAAGACGTTCATGAAGCAACTGACGCCCGTATTCAAGGGAACGCCTTTTGGTCTGGCCGAAGAGAACCTGCAGGCGCGCATACGCGGCAACCTGCTGATGGCCGTGGCCAACAAGACGGGCGCGATGCTGCTCAATACCTCCAACAAGAGCGAGGCGGCATGCGGCTACGGCACGCTGTACGGCGATCTGTGCGGCGGCATGTCGGTGATCGGCGATCTCTACAAGAGCCAGGTGTATGCTTTGGCCCATTATATAAACCGTAAGAAAGAGATTATTCCGCAGAACTGCATCGACAAGGCGCCCTCGGCCGAACTTCGGCCCGATCAGAAGGACAGCGACTCGCTGCCTCCCTACGACCTTATCGAGAAGATTCTCCGCCTTCACCTGGAAGAAAAGAAGGACGAGAAGGAAATCGTCAAGGAGGGTGGTGTGGACAAGGATATCACCAGGAAGGTGCTCGACCTGTTCTATAAGAACGCCTACAAGCGCCGGCAGACCCCGCCCGTTATCAGGATAAGCGGCACGGTGCTGGCCGAAGACACCGAGATTCCCGCCGCATACAAAAGAAGCCGGTAAACGTTACGTTTACCGGCTTCTGCCGTTATAAAGGGGCTGTGTTTAGAAACCCACCGCCACCACTTCCTTGACCTGGGGCACTTCGTTGCGGATGGCCACTTCCACACCTTGTTTCAAGGTCATCTGGGCGCGGGGGCAGGTTCCGCAGGCACCGTGCAGGCGCACGCTCACCACCATGTCATCGCTCATGTCAACGAATGAGATATCGCCGCCATCGGCCTGGAGGGCGGGGCGCATACGGGTTTCGATGATTTGCCGTACCTTTTCCATTACGGCCAATTTTTCTTGATTATCCATTGCTTTTTTATTCTTTGATTTTCTTTGTTTTTGTAAGGCTTATTGAAACTTGAAGTTTAGATTATTCGCAGCTTCGCAGTTCCGTTATCTTCTGAGCCAGTTTCATGAAAGCATCCCCCACGGGGCTGTTCTCGCGCAGCACTTCCGGCTTGCCGGCGTCGCCGCTTTGGGCGGTCTCTTCGGTCATCGGAATTTCGGCCAGCACGGGGAATCCCATCTGGGCGGCATAGCGTTCGAAAGCACCCTTGCCGAAAATGTAGTATTTCTTTTCCGGCATATCGCCCGGCACGAAATAGGCCATGTTCTCCACCATACCCAGCATGGGCACCTTGACGGCCTGGAACATCTGGGCGGCGCGCTTCACGTCGGCGATGGCCACCTGCTGCGGGCTGGATACCATCACCACACCGCTGATGGGCAGCATCTGCACGAGTGTGATGTGGATATCGCCCGTTCCGGGAGGAAGATCCACCACCATATAGTCGATGTCGTCCCACTTGGTTTCGGTAAACAGCTGCTTGAGCGCGTTGGAGGCCATCGGGCCGCGCCAGAGCAGCCCTTTGTCGGCATCCACGAAAAATCCGATGGAAATCAGCTTGATGCCGTATTTCTCGACCGGCAGGAGCAGGGTGTTCTCGCCGTCTTGGATTCCCTGGGGCTGCACGTTCTCGAGTGCGAACATCGTGGGGATGGACGGGCCATAGATGTCGGCGTCGACCAAGGCCACTTTTTGGCCGCTCTTGGCTAATGCAAGCGCCAGGTTGGCCGCCACGGTGGACTTGCCCACGCCGCCTTTTCCGGAAGCCACGGCAATGATGTGCTTTACCTTGGCAAGCTGCCTCAGGTCGTCTTTGGGGGCTTCGCGCTTGGCGGAAGTCAGGTTGATTTCCACTTCGTATTCGGGCGAGATGTATTGGGCGATGGCCGCCTTGCAGTTGTCGCTCATCACTTTCTTGAGCGGGCAGGCGGGGGTGGTGAGCACCAGGTCGAAGGCAATGGTCTTGCCCTTGACGGCGATATTCTGTATCATGTTGAGGCTCACCAGGTCGGCTCCCAGTTCAGGATCCATCACATGGCTCAGGGCCGCCTTTACATCGTCTATGCGAGGAGTGTTTTCCATATCGTATCAGGCGTGTTTTTCGATTTGTTCAACCAGCCGGCCGAATATCTCGTCGAGCGCGCCGGTGCCGTTAACGGGGTAGTAGCAGTTTTTCTTGCGGAAGTAGTCGGCCACCGGCAGGGTCTTGGCCTCGTATTCCCGGAGGCGTTCCTGGATTACGTCCTCCTTGTCGTCGGAACGGCCCGAAACTTTGCCGCGGTTGATGAGTCGCGTGATGAGTTCCTCCCTCGGGACCTCCAGGCTCAGCACGCCGAAGAAGCGGGTGTGCAGTTCGTTGATGAACTCTTCCAGCAGCACGGCCTGGCTCAGCGTGCGCGGGAAACCGTCGAACAGGATGCCGTTCGCGTGGGGATTCTCCGCCACCGTCTTGCGGATGATGCGCATGATCAGGTCGTCCGACACCAAATGGCCTTGGGAGGTTATCCGGTTGATTTCCTTACCCAATTCCGAACCGGAGGCGGTTTCCTTGCGGAGCATGTCGCCGGTGGAGATATAGAGTAGTCCGTATTTGGCAAGGAGTTTCTCGCTCTGTGTGCCTTTGCCTGCACCCGGAGGGCCGAAAAGTGCTATGTTAAGCATGATTCGTCTATTTTATTCCACGATGCTGTAGATGTCGGGCAGATTGCGGCCGAAGCCGTCGTAATCGAAGCCGTAACCCACAACAAAGTCGTTGGGAATGGATTTTCCGATGTATTGGACGGGGTAGTCTTTGGTGAACTTTTCCGGTTTGAAGAACAGGCTGCAGATGGCCACGCTCTTGGGATTCTTTTCCTTGAGCATGTCGAGCATGTGCGCCATCGTGACGCCGGTATCCACGATGTCTTCGATGATGATGACGTCCTGGCCCGAGATGTCTTCCTGCAGGCCGATCAGGTCCTGCACCTTGTTGGTGCTTTCCAGACCGCTGTACGAACTCATCTTTACCAGCGAGATGCGGCAGGGCAGCTTGATTTTCTTTACCAGGTCGGCGGCGAAGATGAACGCCCCGTTGAGCACGGGCAGCAGGAGCGGGCTCCTGCCGGCATAGTCGCGGTTGATCTTTTCGGCCAATTCCCCGATGATTCGGTCTAATTCCCGAGCCGGAAGATAGGGCTTGAAGTCCTTGTCCTTGATCCGGATAATTCCTTTATCCATGGCAATAGTTCTATGCGCGCAAAGATAAACCTTTTTTCTGTATCTTTACGACTTCCAAAAAGCATGGCCTATGAACCAGCAACGCCCCATTTACGCGATCGGACACCGCAATCCCGACACCGATTCCATCTGCGCGGCCATCTGCTACGCGCACCTCAAGACTGAATTAGGCTTCAACGTAGTGCCGGCAAGGGCGGGTTCCATCAACAGGGAAACCGCCTTCGCCCTGCAATACTTCGGGGTCGAGGCGCCGGTATTGCTCTCGGACGTCTATCCGAGGGTGTCGGATGTGTCGATGGCCTGGGATTTGACCATCCACGAAAAGCAGAACCTGCGGGAACTGGCCAAGATCATGTGCAAGGACGGCGTGAAGTCGATTCCGGTGGTGAACGACCGCCGCGACCTGGTGGGCATGGTGACGGTGAGCGACGTGGCCAAGCGCTATTTCGAGGATGTGGAGATGCAGAGTTTCGCAGACATCAAGGTGTCGCTCAGGGAATTGGCCAATGTGTGCGATGCTTCGGTCACGGTGGGAGAGGAACGCTTGGACGAGATTGTGTCGGGAGAGGTGAGGATCGCCGCCGGAAGCCTGCAGACGGTGCAGGACAGCGTTCAGGAGGGCGACGTGATCCTGGTGGGCGACCGTATCGCCGAAATCCATCTGGCCTGCATCGAACACGGGGCGGTCTGCCTCTTGCTTACGGGCAACAGCGCGGTGCATCCCGAAGTGATGGAGGCGGCACGCAAGTATCACGCCGTGATCCTGACCGCTCCGCACGATACATACACTTGTGCGCGGCTCATCAACCAGTGCGTGCCGGTGTCGTCGATCATGCAGACCGACGTGATCCGCTTCAAGCCCGCCGATATGGTGAGCGAGGTGAAAGGGCTCATGGAAAAGCACCGCCACCGCTTCTATCCGGTGGTGGAGAACAACAAGCTGGTGGGCATCGTGAGCAGCGAGTCGGTGATGGTGCCCGAAAAGACCAAGCTGATCCTGGTGGACCACAACGAGCGCAGCCAGGCGGTGGAAGGCATCGAGATGGCCAAGATCATCGAGATCATCGACCATCATCGCTTAGGCGGCATACAGACCAACGAACCCATCTTTACGCGTCAGGATCCGGTGGGCTGCACCTGCACCATCGTGGCAGACATGCACCTGCACCGTCAGGTGGCCATCCCGCCCAAGATCGCGGGCCTCATGCTCTCGGCCATCCTTTCGGACACGGTGCTGTTCAAGTCGCCCACCTGCACCGAACACGACCGCGAGATGGCGCAATACCTGTCGAAAATCGCTGGGGTGGACGTTCAGGAGTACGGCATGGAACTGCTCAAGGCCGGTTCGGATATCGGTAACATGACGGCCGGGGAAATCGCCAAGAACGACATGAAGGAGTTCCTGATAGGCCGCTACCGCCTTTCCATCAGCCAGTGTTCGGTTCTGGACCGTCAGCAGGCGGCCGACCGCAAGGACGAGATCGTGGAGGCTTTGGACGCCATGCGGAAAAAAGAGGGGTACGATTTATCGATGGTGATGATAACCAATGTATTGGAGGCGGCTTCTGTGTTGGTGTTCACCGGCGAGCCCAAGACCCTGATCGGGGAGGCCTTCCATATGGATGCCTCGCACAACATGATGTGGCTGCCGGGCGTGATGTCGCGCAAGAAGCAAGTGGTGCCGCCGCTTTCGGAAGCCGTGAAGTTCATCACCGCATAGCCTGCAAAAAATCTTTTGGTAAATCGAAAAGATTGTGCTACTTTTGCGCCTCAAAATTGTGCTTGAACCATGAAGAAAGACATTCACCCTAAAGATTATCGTTTGGTTGTATTTAAGGATATGTCGAACGACTACGCTTTTTTAAGCAAATCAACCATTCAAACGAAAGATACCGTCAAGTGGGAAGACGGCAATGAATATCCCCTTGTAAAGTTGGAAATCTCCAGCGCCTCGCACCCGTACTTTACCGGCAAGGTGAAGCTGGTGGATACCGCCGGACGTGTGGACAAGTTTATGAGCAAATACCAGAAGCAGCTCGACAAGAAGAAGGCTGCGGCCGGAAAGTAAGAAGTTCTTTCATTGTAAAAGCGACAAAAGCGGAGGCAGAGATACTTCCGCTTTTGTCGTATATGGACATTTCATACACAATCTCATGAATTATTTGTTTTGCGACGATCCGAAGATACGTAAACAGCTGCTGCCGTTCAGCTTTACGCGCCCCGTGGCCCTGCTGCGCGCGGGCATCGACACCCTGCAGGAAAAATGGAACGCCTTTCTGGGGCAGGACGGAGGTTTTATAACGGAATCCTACCTGCAGAAACGTTTCGGCTGCCGTATCGAGGCGGAAAACCTGTTGCTGAACGCCTCCTTTATCGCCGACCAGGCCTTGGCCGAAGCCGTGAAGGCCCTGCCGCGGAACGGAGCCTTGTTCAAGGATGGCGAATGGATTGCCGTTTACGCCACCGCCGCGCAATTGGCCGGCTTCGACCTGCAAGCCTGCCTTTCTGGCAGGGAAAAACTGGAATATCCTGCCGAGTGCCTGCAAATACGGCACCCGTGGGACATCTTTACGCTCAATGGCAAACAAATTGGAGTGGATCTGGCGCGGCTGAGCCGGAACCGTGTTTCCGCGAACTGGAAAGGGGAGGGTGCGGTGCAGACCGGTGCCCATCTGGTGTTCGCCGAAGAAGGCGCGCTGGTTACCCACGCGCTGATCGACACGACCCAAGGCCCGGTGTATCTGGGCAGGAACGCCCGGATCATGCCCGGCTGCCTGGTGCAGGGGCCTCTGGCGCTGTGCGAGGGCAGCCTCATCAAGATGGGCGCCAAGATTTACGGAGGCAACACTTTCGGACCCTACTGCAAGGTGGCGGGCGAGGTGGAAAGCACCGTGATGCTGGGCTATGCCAACAAGGCGCACGACGGCTTTCTGGGCGATGCCGTGTTGGGCGAGTGGTGCAACCTGGGTGCGGGCACGAACTGCTCGAACCTGAAGAACGACTATTCGCCGGTGCGGGTGTGGAGTTACGCCGAAGAACGTTTCGTAAAGACGGGCCTGCAGTTTTGCGGGCTGCTGATGGGCGATCACTCCAAGAGCGCCATCGGCACCCAGTTCAATACCGGAACGGTGGTGGGCGTGGGCTGCAACGTGTTTGGCGTCGGATTCCCCAAAAACTTCATACCCTCCTTTACCTGGGGGCGGGAAACCTATAGGGTGGAACGCGCCATCGACACGGCCCGGATCGTGTATGCGCGCCGCAACCAAACCTTTACCGAAGCCGATGCCGAGGTGCTGCGCGAGGTCTATTCACAGACCATCGGCAACCGCGAGCGAGACCAACAGGAAGTTTAACCGCCGCAAGGCGTAAACCAAGACATATGGCCAAGAAAGACAAGAAAAAAGACCCCGTGATGCCCGATATGCCTTCTTCGGGTGCCGACGAGCCTACCTTTATACAGATCATCAGCAAGGAAGACGCCGAGGCGATGGGCGACACCCAGGTGCCCGCCACGCTGCCCATCCTGCCGTTGCGCAACAACGTGCTGTTTCCGGGCGAGATCATCCCCATCACGATAGGCCGCCGCAAGTCGATAGACCTGATAAACGCCGCCAACGACGACCATACCTATTTCGGCACCTGTGCCCAGAAGTCGCGCGACGAGGAAGACCCCACCGAAAAAGACCTCTATACGGTGGGCACGATGGCGCGGGTGATCCGCATCCTTAAGATGCCCGACGGTTCGCTTTCGGCGCTTATCCAGGGTATACGCCGCATAAAGACAATAGGTTACCGGAAGAACAGCCGCTATCTGCAGGCCAAGGTGGAGGCGTTCGACACCAAGGAATCGTCGTCCAAAGACCTGAAGGCGGCCTTGGAAATGGTGCGGGAGTCGTTCATGTCGTTCGCGCGCCTGATTCCTCATGTAAAGCAGGAGGCGATGTTCACCTTGCAGAATATCGACAGCCCCGACATACTGTTGGCGTTCGTGGCCGACACCATCAACCTCTCCACGCCCGAAAAACAGGTGCTGTTGGAAAAGGCCGACCTGGTGGAACGGGCCTCGGCACTGATCAAGTACATCAACACCAAGCACCAGAACTTGGAATGGAAGCGGCAGATCGAGGGCAAGGTGGAAGCCGATATCGCCAAACAGCAGAAAGAATACTTCCTGACCCAGCAGCTCAAGACCATACAGGATGAACTGGGAGGGTCTTCCGAACAGGAACTGAAAGACCTTGTGGAAGCAGGCAAGAACAAGAAGTGGAAGGACGAGGTTCGGGAACATTTCGAGAAGGAAGTGGCCAAGACCCGGCATATGTCTTCGATGAGCCAGGAATACTCGGTGCAGCTGAACTACCTGAGCACCCTGGTGGGACTGCCCTGGGACGAATACACCGCCGACAACTACGACGCGCAGAAAGCCCGGAAGATATTGGACAAAGACCATTTCGGCCTGGAAAAGGTAAAGGAGCGCATTCTCTCGCATATGGCGGTGCTCAAGCTGCGGGGCGACATGAAGGCGCCCATCCTCTGCCTGGTAGGCCCTCCGGGGGTGGGCAAGACCTCGCTGGGTAAGTCGATCGCCGCCGCCATGGGGCGGAAATACGTGCGCATGTCGCTGGGCGGCCTGCACGATGAGGCCGAGGTGCGCGGACACCGCAAGACCTACGTGGGGGCGATGCCGGGCCGTGTGATACAGGGTATCAGGAAAGCCAAGTCGTCGAACCCGGTGTTCATGCTCGACGAGGTGGACAAGCTGGCGGGCATGACCCACAACGGGGATCCCTCGGCGGCGCTTCTGGAACTGCTCGACCCCGAACAGAACGTGGCCTTCCACGATAACTTCATCGAGGTGGACTACGACCTCTCGAAGGTGCTGTTCATCGCCACCGCCAACACGCTTTCCACGATACATCCGGCGCTGCTGGACCGTATGGAGATTATAGAGGTGCCCAGTTACGTGATGGACGAGAAGGTGAAGATCGCGCAGAAGCACCTTATACCCAAACAGCTGGAAGAGCACGGCATGAAGCCTTCCGACATGGCTTTCCCGGAAGAAATGATACGTTTCCTGATTGCCGAATACACGCGGGAAGCGGGCGTGCGCAGGCTCGAAAAGCAGATTGCCGCGCTGATCCGCGAACGGGCCAAGCATCTGGTGTCGGAGAACGCGCGGGAACGCAAGCAGGGCGCCAGGGTAAGCAAGGCCTTTATCAAGGAAGCTCTGGGCGTGCCTTCGTTTACCGAGCCCGAAAAGCTGAAGGCCGATACCGTGGGTGTGGCCACCGGCCTAGCCTGGACCAGCGTGGGCGGCGACGTGCTGTTTATCGAGGCCGCCACGGCGCCCGGCAAGGGCGAACTGCACATTACCGGCAACTTAGGCACGGTGATGCAGGAATCGGCTTCGGTGGCGATGGCCTACATCAAGTCGAACGCCAAGGCCTTGGGCATCGACATCAAGAAACTCAAGGAGACAGACATCCATATCCATGTGCCCGAAGGCGCCACCCCGAAAGACGGCCCCTCGGCGGGCATCACGCTCTTTACCGCGATGGTGTCGGCGCTCAAGGGCGTGAAGGTGAAATGCTCGGTGGCCATGACCGGCGAGATGACCCTGCGCGGGCAGGTGCTGCCCATCGGCGGGGTGCGCGAAAAGCTATTGGCCGCCAAGCGGGCGGGTATCGGGCAGATTATCCTGTGCCGGGAAAACCGCCCGCAGGTGGAGGAAATTCCCGGACTTTACACGGAGGGGCTGGAGATAACCTATGTGGAAAAGGCCGCCGAGGTGCTGAAGGCGGCTCTGTGTTGACCGTAGGGCTTCTCAGTGCAAAAACATCGGGAAGTCCTATGGATGCAGGCTGTGCCGCAAGTTGAATTTTTTTTTAAAAAAGTTGGGGCTATCGAAAAAATTACTATCTTAGCCCCGCTTTTAAGGCAAGATAAAAGAGTATAAAATACACATTAAAAACTTTAAACAATGAAAAAAATTGCAATGTTGCTTTGTGCGGTGGCTCTCGTTGCAGGTGCCAATGCGCAGGTTAAGCAATTGAAACCTGTAGTTGGGGAACGTATGCCGGCTAAAGTATCAACCACCTCTGAGGAAAGCCCGCTGATGAACCCCTCTCTGTTGGGTTCCGCGAAGGCGGATGAAGGAAAATTGGACACGATATACAGCCAACCGATGTATGAATATATGTCCAATCCGTCTGTGTCTGGGGGGTATGGTTGTTTTGGCGGTCTTCCGTACACGTACGGATCGGATGGTCAACCTGATGGCTATGACTATGATATGATAGGCCATACGGAGTCTATCTTGTGGAGAATAGGAACGGGTGGTCTTAACCATATGTATGGATCAGGAGAAATCGGATATTCTTTCGACTTTAGTCCGAGAGGCTGGTATGTTGAGAATTCAGGTGAACCTATGTACGACCAGCGGGTTGTTGGGGCCATTACCATGATCACCAGAGCCAAGTCCACTATCGAAAAGATGAACGACAAGGAAATGCCCTTGAGGTTTAAGTTCTATACGGAACTGAACGGGGATGTTACCGAGCAAGATGCTTATGAGGATTATTTTCACCGTAATAATAATGAGGCGACTCGCAAAGTATATCATCCCTATGATCCTACTAAGGGGGTGTTTTCCGAGACTGTGAATATTCCGACTATGGTTACTATGAAAAATGGTGAAGTAATCGATGAGTTCTGTGGCTCTGGTAGATTTGGGGCTCGTTTCCCCGAACCTATGCGCGCTGGCTTCCATCCTTGCATAAGCGTTATTTTCCCTACAGAACGTAACGATGAAGATACCTTGTGGAATGCTACTCTTCTTGAATTCTTCTATGAAGGAGGATCTCAGGCAGCGGTTGTTTCCGAACAATGGGGATCTGTGTATGTAGTGTATGATTTTGATTATCAAACAATGCTTCAATACACTTCTACCGGTGAATATGCACGCGAACGTGGGGATCAGTTTTTGCCCGACAGTGCGGCTCAGCCGAATGAACGTTACGCTATTGTACCCTTAAGAGCCTTTACTTATTCCAACGGTGGTTGTATGGACGGTGAAATTTGGGTTGAAGTGGTTTTGGCCGAGGCCGTGGATATTGAACGTGGCGCTGCGTACGACAAGTATGTGGAAGTTAAGGTAAACCCGGCTGTAGATTATACGGTGCTCGCTTCGCCTGACCGTATCAAGAAAGTGGAAATTTACAACCTGAGCGGTAAATTGGTTAAGACCCAGATGTGCAACGACAATGTAGAAACCATCCAGTTGAATGGTTTGGGTAGCGGTATGTACGTGGCTCGCGTTACCACCGATGCCGGTGTTGCCAACAAGAAAATCATGGTTCGCTAGTCAGTGATTCCTTGATAGAAAAAAGGCGGTGTGCAAGCACCGCCTTTTTTGTTGATAGAAACAATGGATAATAAAAACGCGGTGTCCTTTCGGGCACCGCGTTTTGTTTTGGTAGAAAACGATTCCGGTTATTTTCCGGATGTTTTCTTTTTCGCGGCCGGTTTGCCGGAGGCCGGAGTGGCCTTGGCTTTCTTGCCGGCAAACTTCTGTTGGGTCAGCAGGAAGCTTTCCTTGATAAGCTGGAAGGTGCGTTCGATATCGTTGTCCAGGCCTACCGAGAAACGTACCAGGCCTTCGGACAGCCCCATGCCTTTCTGGAATTCTTCGGGAATCTCGCTCGAGGTACTCTTGCCCGAATTGCTGAACAGGGTCTTGAAATAGCCGAGGGAAACGGCCAGATAGCCCACGCCTTTTTTCTGCATGGTCTCCATCATGAAGTTGGCTTTCTCGGCCGTTTCCAGATCGATGGCGATCATGCCGCCGAAGCCGTATCCGGGGTTCATGTCGCGCTTGATGATCTTGTGGTCGGGATGTTCCTTCATGCCGGGGTAGTTGGCCTTCAGGCCGATTTCGGGAAATCGTCCGGCCAGGTAGAGGGCGTTCTGCCCGTGCTGCTTCATGCGGATATGCAGGGTGTAGAGGTTCTTCATGATGCTCGAGGCGCGGAACGGATCCAACACGGGGCCCAGCAGCATGCTCGTGCCGTTGTTCACGTCAATCAGCGAATTGATGAACTCGGCGCTGGCGCAGATGGCGCCGGCCACGCAGTCGTTCTTTCCGTTGATGAACTTGGTCATCGAATACACCACGATATCGGCGCCCAGACGGGCGGGGGAGAAGATCATGGGGGTGAAGGTGTTGTCAACCACCAATTTTACCTTGTGTTTGTGCGCGATCTTGCTCAGGGCCGGGATGTCGGCGATACGCAGCATGGGGTTGTTCATCGTTTCGGTGTAGATGAACCGGGTGTTCTTGCGGATGGCCTTTTCCACCGACTGGAGGTTGGTGGCGTCGACAAACGTAACCTCGATGTTGAACTTGGGCAGATAGTTCTTCAGGAAGGCGAAGGTGCCGCCGTAGATGGTGGGGCTGGCCACGATGTGGTCGCCGGCGCTTACCAGCTGCAGCATGGCGTTGGTGATGGCGGCCATTCCCGAGCCGGTGACCCAGGCGGCCTCGGTGCCTTCCATTGCGGCCAAGGCCTTGCAGAGGCTCATGTTCATGGGGTTCCAGTGGCGGGAATACAGGAAGGCGTCTTGTTTTTCGCCGTGGAAGGTGGCGGTCATGTCGGCGCCTTTGTCGAACATAAAGGTAGCCGAGTCGGTAACCGCGGGGTTCACATCGCCGAACGGGCCTTTTCCAAAGCTGTTCTGCACCTGTGTGGCAGGATCGAATGGGTTCTGTTTCTTCATAATATAAGGTTGTTATTTGTTGTCCTTGAGACGGGTGAGTTCCTGCAGGCAGGCATCGGCCTCCAGGAAATCGAGGCGGGCGGCGGCCGCCTTCATCTGTTTTTCCAGATCGGCGATGCGCTTGGCGCGTTCTTCCGCGCTCAGTGTCTGCTTGCCGTAATGCAGCACGGGATCGGCGAAGGCGGGGGCGTGCAGGTCTTCGCTATAGGCTTTGACTTCCAGCCCACGGGCTTCGTTCAGGGCCTGGTTGATGGCCTTCACGATGGGGCGGGGTTTCTGGTGGTGCTTCTTGTTGAAGGCGTCCTGTATGCTGCGTCGGCGCTTGGTTTCCTCGATGGTCTGCGCCATGGCGTCGGTAATGTGGTCGGCATACATCACAACCTTGCCGTTTACGTTGCGCGCGGCACGTCCGGCGGTCTGGGTGAGCGCCCGGGCCGAACGCAGGAAGCCTTCCTTGTCGGCGTCCATGATGGCCACCAGCGACACTTCGGGCAGGTCGATGCCCTCGCGCAGCAGGTTCACGCCGATCAGCACGTCGATGGCGCCGGCGCGCAGGTCCTGCAAAATCTCCACCCGTTCCAACGTCTCCACCTCCGAGTGGATGTAACGGCAACGGATACCGGTATTGGCAAGGTACTTGGCCAGTTCCTCGGCCATTTTCTTGGTGAGCGTGGTAACCAGCACGCGCTCGCCTCGGGCGCACACCTGTTCTATCTCGTCCAGCAGGTCGTCCACCTGGTTGGCTGTGGGGCGTACCTCGATGATAGGATCCAACAGCCCGGTGGGGCGTATGAGCTGTTCCACCACCACGCCGCCCGATTGTTCCAGCTCGTAGTTGGCGGGAGTGGCGCTCACATAGATGGTCTGCCTGGCGATGGCCTCGTATTCCTCGAACTTGAGGGGACGGTTGTCCATGGCTGCAGGCAGGCGGAATCCGTATTCCACCAGGTTCACCTTGCGGCTTCGGTCGCCGCCGTACATGGCGCCCAGCTGCGATACGGTAACGTGGCTTTCGTCGATAACGGTAATGAAGTCGTCGGGGAAATAATCGAGCAGGCAGAAGGGGCGCACCCCGGCCGCCCGACCGTCGAAATAGCGGGAATAGTTCTCTATGCCGCTGCAATAGCCTAATTCCTTGATCATCTCCACGTCGTAGGTAACCCGGTCTTCGAGTCGCTTGGCTTCCAGAGGGCGGCCGCTTTCGCGGAAAAATTCGGTCTGCCTGCCCAAGTCGAGCTGAATCTCCTTGATGGCCTGCTGGATGCGGCTGGAGGAGGGCACAAACATATTGGCAGGATAGATGCGCACGGTCTCGAGTTCCTCGAACACATGGCCGGTAAGCGGGTCTATCTTGCAGAGGCTTTCTATCTCGTCGTCGAAGAAAACGATGCGGTAGGCGTAGTCGTCGTAGGCCACGAACACATCGAGGGTGTCGCCCTTTACGCGGAACTTGCCGCGCGTGAATTCCAGCTCGTGACGGCTGTAGAGCGACTTGACGAGCCGCAGCATCACCTCTCGCTGGTCGGTTTTCTCGCCTTTCTTGAGCACGATGATGTTCTCGTGGTAGTCGGCGGGGTTGCCCGTGCCGTAGATGCACGACACGGAACTCACCACAATGACGTCCCGCCGCCCCGAAAGCAGGCTGGCGAGCGTGTTGAGCCGCATCTTCTCGATATCGTCGTTGATCGAAAGGTCTTTTTCTATATAGGTGTTCGAAGCCGGCAGATAGGCTTCGGGCTGATAATAGTCGTAGTAGGAAACGTAGTATTCGATGGCGTTCTTGGGAAAGAACTGCTTGAACTCGCCGAACAGCTGGGCGGCCAGTGTCTTGTTGTGGCTCAGCACCAGGGCGGGTCGGTTCAGCTGCGCCAGCACGTTGGCGATGGTGAAGGTCTTGCCCGAACCGGTTACGCCGAGCAAAACCTGTGCCTTATCGCCGTTTTTAAGGCCGGCGACCAGTTTCTCGATGGCCTGTGGCTGGTCGCCGGTGGGTTTGAAATCGGATGTTATCTCGAATTTATTCACCAAAATAGGCCTTGAATTGTTCCAAGCGTTTTTCCAATTCGGGCAGGTCTTCCATGGGCACGAGCGAAACGCAGGCGCGGATGCCTTCGCGTTCGGAGCCGGTGATGCCCAGCGAAATGGCGCTGATGCCGAAGTAGAGCAGGTTGTGCAGCAACTCCTCGCTGTTCATGCCCGGATAACCTACGGTAAAGTAGAAGCCGTCGGAAAGGTCTTTGTCCACATCCTTGTCATAGGCCAGGTAGAAGCCGTTCTTGAGGAACATCTGCTTCATCTTGTGCGCCTTTTCGCCGTAGATGCGGGTTTCGTGCACGAAATTGTACTTGCCTTCGTTGGTGGCCTTCAGGATTGCGTGCAGCGCGTACTGGGGCGAGTGGGCGGTACCGGAACTGAGGCAATAGACGGTGCCGAAGATCATCGTGTGGCCGAACTGGGTGCTGTTGTAGTATTGCTTGAAGTCGGGGAAGTCGGTCTGGTAGAGGGCGTCGGAAATCATCATCATGCCGATACGCTGGCCGGCGTAGCTGAAGGCTTTCGAGCTGGAGACGAACAGGATGTACCTGTCGGTGTATCGGGCCACCGTGGGCTGGAAGGGGGGGACGCCAGGGGTGGAGATGTCGTGGCGGAAGTCCATGCCGAAGTAGGCGAGGTCTTCCATCACGATCACGTTGTATTTCTTGGCTAAGTCGGCGATGGTGCGCAATTCTTCGTCGGTAAAGCAGATCCAGGAGGGATTGTTGGGGTTGGAGTAGAAGATGGACGAGATATTGCCCTTGGAAAGGTAGCTTTCCAGTTTTTCGCGCAGCTTGTCGCCCCGGAAATTATACACGTCGAAGCTTTCGAAGGGGATGCCCAACACCCGGTGCTGCTGTTTGTGCACTGCGAAACCGGGGTCGATGAAGAGGGTGGTGTTCTTGCCTTTCTGGGCGCGGCTCACGGTAAGGAAGGCGGCGAAACTGCCCTGCATCGAGCCTACGGTGGGGATACAGCCGGCGGGGTTCACATCGATGTCGAGGAAGTTCTTGGCGAAGCGCGAGATTTCGGTTTTCAGTTCGGGAAGACCGCCCACTTCGGGATAGAGGGAGGCGATGCCCTTGTTGAGGGCGGCGATTTCGGCTTCCACGCCGATCTTGGCGGCCGGCAGGCCGGGGATGCCCATTTCCATACGGATAAAGTGGGTGCCGGATGCCTTTTCCACGTCGTTGATGAGTTTCTTTACTTCGCGGATGGAGGCCTGGCCAACGCTTTTGAGGCCGTTCTGGCTGATCACACCGTCAACGGTTTCTTTGGGGATGACTGTCTGTTTCATATTTTGTTTTGTTTTTTTCTTTGGAATTGCGCTCGCTGCGCTTGCGCGAAGCGCGAATATACTAAATTTTCGCTTGCGTGCGTGTGTCATTGTGGCAGGAAAATGGAGAGAGGCGGGGTGTGGTATTGTTTTTGCTGGATGGGGAGGGCTTTTAAATGAGATATGGTCATGAGCAAGAAGAACAATTCACGGGAGGAAGAACCCTTGAAAGAGGGCTTGGACGGTGTTCAGGGCGAGGTTTGTCCGGAGGAATGCCAGACGGAACAGGGGAGTGACGCGCCGGAAGATGCCGGTTCGTCGGAAGCTGCGTCGCAAGACCTTAAGGGACAATTGGCGGAATTGAACGATAAATACTTACGCCTTTATTCGGATTTCGACAACTATCGCCGCCGGGCCAATAAGGAGAAGCTGGAGATGATCAAGACTGCCTCGTCGGGTGTCGTTTTGTCATTGCTGCCTGTCATAGACGATATGGAACGGGCGCTCAAGGCCATCCGGGAATCGGAAGAAGGAGCGGGGCAAGCCGCCTTGCTGGAGGGCGTTGAGTTGATATACAACAAATTGATGGGCACGCTGAAGCAACAGGGTCTGAGCGAGTGCGAGGTGTGCGGCAAGCCGTTCGATGCCGAGACCGCCGAGGCGGTGGCGCAGATTCCCGCACCCGAAGACGGCAAGAAAGGTTTTGTATTGGACGTGGTTCAGAAAGGATATGCGTTGGAAGGCAAGGTGTTGCGCTTTGCCAAGGTGGTGGTGGGCTGTTAATCGGAAAGGAACGGAACAATGGCAGACAAGCGAGATTACTACGAAGTACTGGGGGTGGCCAAGGGCGCCTCGGCCGACGAGATAAAGAAAGCCTACCGCAAGCTGGCGCTCAAGTACCATCCCGACCGCAATCCGGGCGACAAGGAGGCCGAAGAGAAGTTCAAGGAAGCGGCGGAAGCCTATGGCGTGCTGAGCGATCCGGAAAAGAAACAGCGTTACGACCAGTTCGGCCATGCGGGCATGGGCGGCGCCGGGGGATTCGGCGGCGGCATGGGCGGCATGAGTATGGAAGACATCTTCAGCCAGTTCGGTGATATTTTCAGCGGATTCGGCTTTTCGGGCTTCGGGGGCGGCGGACGTTCGGGCCGGCGCACCGTGATGAAGGGTTCGGACTTGCGGGTGACGCTTAAGCTTACGCTGGAAGAAATCGCTTTGGGCGTTGAGAAGAAGATAAAGGTGCACAAGGCGGTGAGCTGTTCGGACTGCCACGGTACGGGAGCCAAGAACGGCACGGCCATGAAGACCTGCGAGACCTGCCACGGGCAGGGGCAGGTGGTGAGCCGCCAGCAGAGCATCTTCGGGGTCATGCAGCAGGTACACGTGTGTCCGTCATGCCACGGCACGGGCAAGACCATCACCGAGAAATGTCCCAAATGCAGCGGGCAGGGGGTTACGTATGCCGATGAAGTGATCAGCATACATATTCCGGCCGGTGTGGAGGCGGGCATGCAGCTTTCGGTTTCGGGCAAGGGCAATGCGGCGCCCCAGGGCGGCGTGAACGGCGATCTGCTGGTGCTGATCGAGGAACTGCCGCACTCCGAATTCCAGCGCGACCATCAGAACCTGCATTATACGCTGCCCATCAGCTATATGGATGCGGCTTTGGGCTGCTCGATCGAGATTCCGACTCTGGGAGGCAAGGCGCGTATCAAGATAGAGCCGGGAACGCCTTCGGGCAAGCTCCTGAGGCTTAGGGGGCAAGGGTTTCCATCGGTACAACGGGGCATGCCCAAGGGAGATTTGATCGTATATGTGACGGTGGATGTGCCCAAGTCTTTGGGTAAGGAAGAAAAAGCCTTGCTTGAAAAGATGCGGGAGATGGAAGGCTTTCGGGTGAAAGCCGGGAAGAAGGAGCCGGGGTTCTTTGACCGGATGAAGGAATATTTTAGGTAAAAAGCGTTTTGAACGGCAATCTGCTGCGTTGGGTGTTTTTTTGTCTTGCTGATTATTCTGCGAAGAAAATTTAGTTGGCTGGTGAGATGCGGGGCAGGCAACGAAGTAAGATTCCCGTTCAAATAATTTTTCTTGGTTAACATAATGTAGATTATAATTCAAAGTATGTAATTAACACAAAAACAAAAAAATGGAAAGAAAACCAAGAAAGGCATTCGCTGTCAGAATCCACAGCAAGGAAGCAATTTCGGCGAGTGGAGTAATCTACCCCGAAACAATCTTCACATTTGGGGTAAATGAAGTCGAGGCAATGGCTAAAGTGATGGCCATCAAAATGAGTATAGAGCCTAACGAATCATTCACCAGCATACGCGCCAGCGAATCACACAGACAGATGAGCGGCTGGCCGCACATCGAAGCATCAGCATTAAGAACGGAAAAAATATACAATCAAATCAAAAAACAGAAAGGAGGTATGAAATAATGAACGAAGCAATCAGAACAATCATCGGCATCTTGTCACTCGGACTGTCAGAGTTGATACTCACCATCAAGCAAAACCAAAAATGCGGGTGGGAGTACATCTACAAGCCAAAGGGCAAGAAGAATTGCTGCAAGTGGCGCAACAAATGCGCACTGTGGCAGTACTGCACCGAAGACGTGAATTCCTGCAAGGAAGCTCATCTAAACCATGAAGACCCATGCAAGCCTACAGCGGAATAGACGTACACTTCGGGAAAACCCTCTACGTGGATAAAGACGGCGTACTTTATTCACGTAGAGAACTCAAAAACCTTTATTACAAAACATTAAAACTTATCAAAGATGAAAGAATCGAAAGAATGCCAGACGGCACAAAACGAAAAAAAATCACCAGTACAAGAGTTATACAAATCCTTGGTAAACAAGGAAGTATCCTTGATTGAAAGACATAAAGTGGAAGACACTCCATTTGAAATCCTAAAGCATAACGGAAGATACTTCATTGTATTGGCAGAAAAACCAGCACTCGGGAAGTCATTTCCAAGTATAAGGGCTGCGAAAAAGGAAATCAAAAGAAAACCTTACGACCTAATCGCAGCACTCGCAATCAGATGCGCGGAAGTAATGGTCAACATTAACAACCAAAAAAACAATAAATAAAATGGGGAAAATAGTGACATTAGGCGGAGAACGCCTTGGAACGGGTAAAAAGATACAAACCGAACTCAATAGTTACGGAAGGTCAACACACAACCTATCAAGGGCGTGGCGAAGTAGCATGAACGTAGGGACAGTGATACCCTGCTTCTCAGAACCGGGCCTGGCGGGAGACACCATCGATATAGACTTAGAAGCGAAAATTCGAACCGTGCCAACAATAGGGCCAATCTTTGGGGACTATAAATTACAAATAGACTTTTTCGAATGTCCTTTCAGACTGTACCAGGGAATATTACATAATAACCCTGTAGAATTAGGACTCAACATGAAGAAAGTGCTGTTGCCTAAAATCAGAATAAGGGACACATTCGGTCAAGCGGGTGAAGATATTGACCTGGAAAAGATTAAATTCAGTCCATCATCACTAATGAGTTACCTGGGCGTCAAGGGACTCGGACGACCTACAACCGGAGAAAACTACCTGGTGCGAGACGACATCAACGGAGTACCCGTATTCGCATATTACGATATCTACAAAAACTACATGGCAAACAAACAAGAAACTAACGGATACGTAATAATGCCAATAAGAAAAGAGTTCATCGAGGGGTTATTTGCGGTCATAACAACCAACTATTCTACAAGATATGAAAAGTTGGAAGAAAAAACTTCGTATTCTTATAAAACAATTCAGTGTGATATCGCGATAAAAACAACAAATGGACTTGAATTGCCTAAAAAAGGGTCCGAGGAATGGAATAATTACCTTAAGGGCATATTCATCAGATTCTACGATACTGAAAATAACGTCAGTGTACTAAAGAATGCGTTAAGTCCAGAGTTCAATTGGGAAGTGGATGAAACAAAAACAATCGCGAGGACAACACCACCAAAAGAATATCTATACGCCCAATGGCAACTCCAAGGGGTTGAATTCCAGGATAATCCGAAAACGTACGAGTATATACCACAATTAGTCGCGTTTCCCTTGAAAAATATCGATGAAGCAAGAAACAAAATCTTAGGGTCAACAACGCTAAACAAAGCAGTATACATTAGTTCATCAGCGTACAATGGAGAAACGACAATTACCAAACTACCTTACGGAAGCGTAGCAAGATATTTCGGAGAACTGCCAAGCAACGACACCGCCACAACTGCAGTATCTTACAACAGATATCCACAAAACGGAATAGTGGTAAAAACATTCCTATCCGACATATTCAACAACTATTTGAAAACCGAAACAATCGTGGGAAGTAATGGAATCTCGGAAATTACGGCAGTAGATGTATCGGAAGGGGTGTTGAAAATGGATGCTCTCCTACTCTCACAAAAAGTTTACAACATGATGAACCAAATTGCTGTTGCAGGAGGAACGTATGAAGACTGGCAAATTGCAGTATACGGAGTGGAAGCAATTACGAAATGTGAAACACCCGTATATTTAGGCGGGATGTCGGGACTAATCAAATTCGAAGAAGTCGTCGCCACAGCAGAATCAAGTAACGTTTCCATTGGTGAATTGGCGGGCAAAGGTTCATTAGTAAACCAACACGGAGGACACATCACCGTGAAACTACGCGAAAGCGGTTACATCATAGGGCTTGTATCAATCACTCCCAACATTGACTACTACCAAGGCAACAAGTGGCATATGACAGAGTTAAACTCAATGGACGACCTTCATAAGCCCGGATTAGACGGTATCGGTTTTCAAGACTTAATCACGGAAACGGCAGCATGGTGGGATACACAACTGCGAATAAGCGGCGACAATCGGTCAAGCATACCTCAAAAATACTCGTTCGGGAAAACTCCTGCATGGATGTGGTACAGAACTGCAGTAAACGAAACACACGGAGATTTTGCAGGCGACTTGAAATGGATGACAGTGCTACGGGACTACCAAGCGAACGATGAAAATTGGATAGCCGAAAAATCGATTATACAAAACGGAAGTACGTATATCGACCCAAGCCAATTCAATACTCCTTTCGTGGACCAATCGCTAACAGCGCAAAACTTCTGGGTACAAATCGGAATGTCAGTAATAGCAAGACGGGTAATGTCGGCAAGGATAATTCCTAACTTATAAATTTTTAAAAAGATGAAAAACTACAGAAAATATAACAAATCAATAAAATCATTGATTGCGTGCAATGAATGTGTAAGCGGTGAATCAATCGAGCGGAAAATGGAACGCGTGATGGAAGAAAACCAACCAATCGAAGACGTAGCCGAGATTGCATACACGGATAAAAAAGACGGGGTAAGACCTGAGACAGATATTCGCACGGATAGGTTCGAAATCGCCTTAGAAGCCATGAACAAAGTAACAGCAAGCCGAAGAGCCAAAAGGGAGGAAGCAATGAAAGAACCTAATAAAACAACTGTTTCGGGCGAAGCCGAGCCTACACAAGTAAATCCGTAACGGACGTACATTTTAATCATCAAAATTAAAGGCGGTACGCATGTGTACTTATATACCAAGAAACATGCTGCCGCTTTTATCAAAAAAAGCGCGAAAAATGTCAGCATTTACAGACTTTGCAATGCAAGCGGGCGGCAACTTATTAGGCATGAGTTTTCAGCAAGCATTTGCTAAAAAAAACATGAAAGATGCAGCCAAAATAAACTACGAATACGGCGAGAAAGCGGCAGACGCGGCAGACGCAAGAACGCGGGCGCTATTCACCGACCTGGCGTCACCTCAAGCAAAGGTGCAGCAACTAAAGGATGCAGGCCTAAACGTGGGACTGGCATACGGAGGTACAACAGGCGGAGGCATGGGCGCGGGCGCAATGGGCGGAGGCGCAGGCGGGCAACAAGGCAAACAACCGCAGATGTCACCAATCGACTACATGGGATTAAGACTCCAAAGCGAGCAAGCCAAGAACCTGGCAGAGGATACACGGGCAAAAAAGATAGAAAACGATGCACGCGAGAGTGAAGCGGGAGCGCAGCAGAAAAGCCAAACGCAAAAATTCGCGGCAGAAGCGAAAGGTGCAGAGAACCTTGCGGAAAACATCGCAGAAGACACCAAAAACAAGCAGGTGGAACGGGAAGGCAAGAAACTGCAAAACAGATTCCAGGAATTGCTGAATGAAGCGCAAGACTTAGAAAACGTATTCAGTAAGGCCACGCTACAAGATAGGATAGCAGGGGCAGCCGCAAACACAATACTTATAACAAGGCAGGCAAACAAATTGGTACAAGACATGAGAATTGCCGGAGAATCGTGGGATAAACAAAAAGAGATAATTGACGCAACGAAAGACTTGTTAGAGGCGCAGGCGGCCAACGTAACCGAAGCGATGCTGGCACAAAAGTTCCAAAACGAACTTAACTCGGAGCAACGAGCCGAAATAGTCAAGCAAATCAAGGCGGCGGCACGGGCGGCAGAAGCAGGCGCGAAGAATGAAGAAGAATTCCGCGAGAGATTCGACACCGAACTGAAACAACGAAAAAAAGAGATGTGGATGAACGGAATCACAAACATTATCGGGGATGCGGCAAACGTATTCACGGGAATCTACGGAAAAACGTTGAAACTCGGCAGCAAAAGCACTCCAAGCGGGAATGAATATTACCAACCTTATCCAGGATACGCAGATTAAAATGTGCCTATATCCAAAACTCATTCTAAACCCGAAATACATAGCAAACAAAAAGAATGGGGGCAAACCTGCCCCCATTTCTGATATACGGGTAAAATATGTTCCAGTCGGATGTGGAAACTGCATTGAATGTAAAAGGCAACTCGCACGGGCGTGGCAGGTAAGACTAAGCGAGGAAATAAAAGACTCGCAGGGAATATTCGTAACATTATCATTTGCACCCGAAGAACTCGAAAAACTATGCAAAGAATTCGACGTAGAAGAATGTAACGCAATAGCCACGATAGCGGTAAGACGCTTCCTTGAACGATACCGAAAAAAATACAAGACATCGGTAAAACACTGGCTAATCACAGAACTCGGACACCAAAACACCGAGCGGATACACCTGCACGGAATCATATTCAAGAAAATGGCCAATGAAGAACTACAAGAATTGTGGAAGTACGGAAATACGTACACCGGAGATTACTGCAATCAAAAAACAATTAATTATGTGGTTAAATACGTAACAAAAGTAGATGAAAAACATAAGGATTACAAACAAAAAATACTATGTTCTCCAGGCATAGGCAGGAAGTATATGGAAAGACCTGACAAGAACCGAAAAATATTTAAGGGAGAAGACACGGAGGAGACGTACGACCTGCCAAACGGCAATAAGGTAAACCTACCAATCTACTACCGAAACAAAATCTATTCGGAAAATGAACGGGAAAAACTATGGCTGCAAAAACTCGACAAACAAGAAAGGTACGTGATGGGTGAAAGAATCGATGTAAGCACAGATGAAGGCGAAAACGAATATTGGAGCGTACTGAAAGAAGCGCAAAAGAAAAATGAACGCATGAAATACGGCGACGACAGCAAGGCGTGGAAGAAGAAGGACTACAATATAACACTGAGAATGCTCAAAAGGGCGCGTCATTTAGACGCGAGAAACGACAGACCCAAAAAGTAAACTTTTTTGGTCTTTACGTTTTTAATCGTATATTTGGGGCGTCAAAAGACACAAAAACGATGGAAGAAGAAATGCGAAAATTACTGAAGGTTAAGCGAATAGCGTGTTATTTCGCTCTCGGATTTGCCGCCTTCTGTTTTATAATGCTTCTTCTAACCGAATTTGAAATCATATAAAACTATAAACCAGGAATATAATCTATGGTTAACATACTGTAGATTATATTTCACTTTGAAACCCGCCGAAACAAGTCTCACGCACATTCCGAGAGTCACCGAGATAAGCGGAAGCCGCCCAACGCAGCAGATCGCTGTCCAATTTGGCAAATGCTGACGCGCTGGGAAATAAAGCGTTTTGGATGGTGAGATGCAAGGCGGAGGTTTCCGCTTCCGAGGGAGCTTACTTTTGTAAGTGACCGAGATAAGCGGAAGCCGACAACGCAGCAGATCGCTGTCCAAAACGCTTTATTTCATGAAGACGAAATAGACGGCCAACAACAAGCACCCGAACGCCGCCACATGATTCCAATGCAGCTGCTCGCCCTTGAACATGAACATCGCTATGACGGTAAAGACTATCAACGAGATGGCTTCCTGAATCACCTTCAGCTGCACCAGGCTGAACGGGCCGCCGTTTTCGCGGAAGCCGATGCGGTTGGCCGGAACCTGGCAGGCGTATTCGAACAAGGC
The DNA here is from genome assembly GCA_023662825.1 of Bacteroides sp. Taxonomy (GTDB): domain Bacteria; phylum Bacteroidota; class Bacteroidia; order Bacteroidales; family P3; genus Pullibacteroides. Next base: position 10,007 of record JAMPIH010000016.1, on the reverse strand, counting down.
GATTCCCCACGAGAACAAGATGACCAGAATCAGCGGCCAGCTCGTGCTGATTTTCATTTCCTGCAGTTTAAGGTGCCCGTACCATGCCAAGGTCATGAAGACATTGGAAACCAAGAGCAGCAGAATGGTGTAAAGCCCGTTCATCGGATTCGTTTTAGTAAGTGCCATACCCGCTCGCTGATGCGGAAAAACGTAGTGTTCCGTTCTATCCGGGAGTACGTTACAGGTATTGCACCAAAACTTGAATTAAACCGTGCAATCGATTCTATATTAGAACCTTCAAAATCAAATACAAGATTCTTTGAGGCGGCATGACGGATGCCTTCCCATTGCAGGAGACTGCCCGCTCCCATGTCGTGGGCGAGCGTATCGTAGCCGTGGGTCAGACTGTAGCAGGTGGTGTCGTCGTGCACGAACAGCCCGCAGGCCATGATCCGGTTCTGGGTATCGGCAAGTGCGATCAGGCGGCCGGCATCGTGCTGTCTTACGGCTCGATATAGGTTCCGGACCGTTTGCGGAGGATACGGCGAACGTAGGCCCCGACGTCGGAAGGTCTCGGCTTGCAGCGCTATAAGCGGTTCGATATCATCGATTTCCACTGTTTTCAGCAGGCGTTCGGCCTTACGTATCTGCCGTTGCCGTGCCGGTTTGACGTTGCAGTAAACCGCCTCCAGATCTGAGAGGTCTTCCAAGCGATGGCTCTGTCGTTTCGCAACGTATATGCCGAACTTTTTTAAATTATCTATCTCGTTGCAATTTAATTCAAAGCCAATATTTAGGTAAAGTTGCTGTTTAGGTTTGATTTGTTCAAAAAAACGAACAAGATCCCTCCTATCCGTTAGGAATGGGCCGGCATGTTGGGTAAGCGGCGGCATGGTATAGACTTCAAAAATACCTAAGCGGCGGGCGGTAGCCATACGCCATACCGAGCCGTGTTCCGTTTGCACTTCACGCAGGTTTTGAGGGGGGCAAACGGCATCCCACCACCAAGACTGTGTGAATATTGTATTTTCGGTCAGTGAGTTAATCATGTTTCAGGATACTCTTGAAAAGTTGCAGGAATTGTTCCGCCTGCCCCTTGCGCGAAAACCGTTGCTCTATTTCGGGATTGACGGGTATGGCAGTACTTCCCGTTTTCTTCCATTTGTTATATTGTGCAAGGATGAATTCTTCTATGGATTCCACATTTCTGGCTGCCAGCCCACAATGGTATCGGTTGATCAGTTCTTCCAGGTAACTTTCGTCGCTGCGCACCAAAAGTAATGGCTTGCCCACCGCCAGTGCTTCAAAAATCTTGGTGGTCATGATACCCTTGGGGCCTTCAGCATCGGCTTTATTCGCCATCTGAAACAAAATCGAACTTCTGTTGAGTAAAGCGGGTACTTTATCGGCGGGTATAAAGTCATGACATTCGGATATGGATTCGATGCCGTATCTTGTCGCCATTTCCTGTAGCGGACGTTTCCCCTCTGGATCTACGTACCAGCATAGCCTGAAATCCGTATCTGAAATCAGGCCTTTTTCCCGCAAGCGGGCTACTGCCTCGAACAACCAGTCCGGGTTGCGGATTTTAGAATGAAGCATTCTGCCCGTGAACGTAATGCGAAAGCAAGAATCGGGTTGATGTGCAGGGAAAAACAACTCAGGGTCGTATCCGTTGTAAATCAGGTGGGAATTTGGATTAAACTGCCGCAGGACTTCGCGATGCCATTCCGAAACGCTGATTACGGCGGCCGCCTTTTCAAGTATGCGATTCCGTCCACGAACCAAACGGGCGGTAAAAAGGCGTTCGAAAGGCAGGCGATGGGTGAAATAAGCCTTGGATGGATATTGTTCCACGATGTCGCGCAAATCGACGACTAGGGGGACTTTGAAATATTCGGTAAGCTTTTCAGCCGCCATCAGGGGAAATGTCCTATAAGTGCAACCTAATACTAAATCGTATCCGTAAAAAGATCTGTCTTTTTGAATTTCAGAAATTATTTTTTTGTCCCGATAATGAAAAAGCATATCGCGGAGCATCAGTGTAGCCCACTCTATCCGGGGTTTGGGCATATCCAAGGATCGGTAAAAACGGATTCTCTTTATCTTGCTTGCGGTATCGGCAAGGAAATCAAAACCCTGGTTATTCGCGAATTGTTCGCAAACAACATCTGTCTCACACCCCATCCGGGCAAGATACTTGCTTAAATAGCCCATCCGGGGGGCAAAATCGGGAGGAAATCCATCGCAGACAATCAATATCTTCATAGCAGGGAACTTATGGTGCTTTCTTCAGAAATCGTATCGGGCGATTCCATATTCGCTAAATAATCAAGAATGTAAAGATAGAATGAACGTGCCCAGGGAACGGCGGGACCCGGATAGGCGTTACCGATGAGCGTGGAGTTGTGCCACAGCAGGCAGATGTCGCCTCCAAAGCGCCTTGTTTTTTCGAAAAGGCCGGCGCAATACTCTTTTGCGGCGTCTTCACTCAGAAACATATAGTCTTTGTTATGAAGCGTTCCGTCCATTACCGTAAGCGGATGCAGCACCAATTGGGATAGCGTGCCGCGCGCGGGGTCGATCCACACCACGGGGCGGCTGGTGCCTAGGCGGAAACCTGCCACGTCCGCATATCCCATCGTGAAGTCGTCGGTGATTCCGATTTTTTCGAGTTTACGGAAATCTTCCGGTTCGAGCGAGCGCAGGTAGTGGCTCCTGAACAGGAATATCTTGTTGCGGCCGATGCCCAGTTTGCGTTTGGTGAAAGATTCCAAGTGTTTCTTTTCCAATAGCGAAGCCCCTATTTCCGCCGCTCCGTAACTCCCGTGCAGCCCCAAGAGCGCCTTATGCGCGGTGATTTGCCGTATCAGTCGTTTAATGCGCCTGGAATTAAGCTTATACCGGGGCTTGTCATAAAACGCCACGCCACCTGCCTTGATGAAGTAAATGGTCTGCCACGGGTAAGGTAACTTTTTCAGATGTTCTTCTTCTACTTGGAACATCCACGAAAAGGTATCGTAAGGGTCTTCGATCTTGCCGAAAAACACCTTTAATGCGTACGGAAGACCCTTCCCCCGAACAGTTTCCCGGACCACCGACCGGAGGCTCTTGCAAAAAAACGGTTGATCCAAATCGTGCGTGATCCAGACTTTGCCCACTTTGGGTTCGGGTTCGGGAATTTCCTTGCCCGCGCTGCGGAGCCATTGACGTATCAATACGCCATACTCATCCGCCAGCGGGCGGCAAAGCAGGTCGTTTCTATAGGCGAAAGACTCTTTTCCGGGGAAACGCCCGTGGGGGTCGCGAACCTCGCGGCGGCAGATTTCCTCGTAGCGGCTTAGGAAAAAGAAAGCCGATGCCGGAAGGTCGGCGTATACCAATACGGTGTCTCCCCTCCTTTCTACGGAATTCGTACCGTATAAAAAGGGTATTCCATTGATTTCCTGCAATGGTGATATGGGTATAGACGAGGCTTTACCGTAGTTTTCGGATTCGAAGAAACCAGAAGGGATAAAGACAAGGTCGTAATGCGCGAACTTCTCTTCTTCGTTCGTATATCCGATACGGAACGTGCGCAAAACCGCCTCGTCATCCACGCCGGTTAAAAAACGCAACAGGTATGCCAGTGCATTTTCGTGTAAAATCATGAAATGGCTGTTTGACGATAGTACAGGCAACAAATGTATGAAAAAAAACACGTATTTTTACCACGCTGTACGGGGCTTGGCAAGCTCCGTGATAAACATTTGTGAACCATGCAGATAAAAGAAGTCATCTCCACCTCGGACAAAAAGGCCTGGCATAAGTTCCAGCGCGATTTTTACCGGAACGACCCCAATTTCTCGGCGCCTTTCGAAAAAATGATCGAGGCCATCTTTACGCCCGGCAAGAACGAGTTCTACGAAAACGGAGCGGCTACCCGTTTCCTGCTTTATGATGATAATCAAAAGATTATCGGGCGTACGGCGGCTTTCGTGAACGGCAAGAAGGCCTACACGTTCCAGCAGCCGACGGGCGGCATGGGCTTTTTCGAGTGCATCGACGACCAAGAGGCGGCCGACATGCTGTTCGACGCCTGCAGGAACTGGCTGCAGAATCATGGCATGCAGGCCATGGACGGACCGATAAACTTCGGGGAGAACGACAACTACTGGGGCTTGCTTGTGGAAGGCTTCTCGGCTTCCGGCTGGGGCATGAATTACAATCCCCCCTACTATCAAAGACTATTTGAAAACTACGGCTTCAAGCTCTACTTCGAGCAGGTGAGCAACCTGCTCGACTACACCAAGCCCTTTCCCGAACGCTTCTGGAAGGTGGCCAACTGGGTGCGGTCCAAGCCCGAATATTCCTGCCGGCACCTGGAAATGAAAAAGGTGGAGAAGTACATGCACGACATGAAAGAGGTGTACGACGATGCCTGGCGCTTCCACGAGAACTTCGTGCCCCTGCAGGCCGAAACCATGCGCAAGGAACTGCGTGAGGGCAAGGGGCTGATCGACGAACGCATGATCTGGTTCGCCTATTGCAACGACGAGCCTATCGCCTTTTTGGTGATGATTCCCGATGCCTCGCCCATTTTCCGTAAGTTCGATGGCAAATTAACGTTAATCAACAAGTTGCGTTTCCTTTGGATGAAACGCCGCCACGTGATGACCCGCACCCGGCTCACGATCATGGGCATCAAGCCCAGGTACCAGCGCGCCGGCATCGAGTCGTTGCTTTTCTGGCACCTTAACGAGGTGATGAAGAAGCTCAGCTACACCCATCTGGAACTTTCGTGGGTGGGCGACTTCAACCCCAAGATGCGCGCCCTGCACGAAAATGTGGGCGCCGAGTTCCATCAAAGGCACTATACGTACCGTATCCTTTTCGATGAGAACCGGGAGTTCGAGCGTTCCTCGATCATCGCCAGGGATACCCGTGAGAAGTATCTTAAAGAAGAAGGCAAATAATTAAAAATCAATAATAAAACCTTACAGATATGAAATTTGCGAGGATAAGCGGAGCCGTATGTTTGTTCGGCTTGAGCTTGGCTATGGTAAGCTGCTGTACGAAAAACGGGGCGAAACCCGTGATTATCGACAGGCAGCCGGTGGAAATCAAAGACGGACGGCTCAGCCCCGAAGCCTTGTGGGCCATGGGGCGTCTGGGAGAAGTGGCCGTAAGCCCTGACGGACAGTATGTGGCCTATTCGGTCCGCTATTACAGCGTGGCCGAGAACAAGGGAAACACCGACCTTTACCTGTGCGATATCGATGGGCAGAACGTTCGTCGCCTGACCCGCACCGCCGCTTCCGAAAACAATCTGCACTGGCTCAACGAACATACCTTGGCCTATCTTTACCCCGCCGGCGACGGTATGCAGATGTTCGGAATAGACTTAAAGAACGTATTTAGCACAAAGGCTGAAAACGGAACGATTGCAGATACTTACAAACAACTAAAGCCAGTTCAGATCACCTCGATTCCCGGGGGAATGGAAGGCTTCAGGCTGAGTCCCGACCAAGGCAAGATCGCGTTCGTGCGCCAGGTGCAGGCCGAACCCACGGTTCAGGACCGCTATCCCGACCTGGACAAGTCGAGCGGTATGATTTTCAACGACCTGAACTACCGCCACTGGGATGAATGGGTCAGCGGCATCCCTCATATCTTTATTTCCGAACTGAGCGGAGCCGACCTCAATACGGTATTGGGTTCGGTAAAGGCATCGCAACCGGTTGACATCCTGAAAAATGAGCCCTATGAATCGCCCGTAAAACCATTCGGAGGCATCGAGCAGTTTGCCTGGAGCGCCGACGGCCAATACCTGGCCTATACCTGCCGTAAGCTTACCGGCAAGGACTACGCCCTCTCCACCAACACCGACATCTATCTGTACAGCCCCGGAACCGGCAGCACGGTAAACCTGAGCGAAGGCATGATGGGCTACGACCTGAACCCCGTTTTCAGCCCCGACGGCAAGTATCTGGCCTGGGAGAGCATGGAACGCGACGGCTACGAATCCGACAAGAGCCGTCTGATGCTGCTCGACCTTCAGACCTCCGAGAAGACGGATGCCACGCGCGACTTCGACCAGAACGCCAACGGCCTGCAGTGGAGCGCCGACAGTAAGTACATCTATTTTATAAGCAACTACCACGCCCTCTCGCAGATTTACCGCTTAGAAGTGGAAAGCAATGCGATAGAATGCCTTACGGGCGGCGTTCACGACTACAACAGCGTTTATCCCGTAAACGAGAACCTCTTGGTGGGTACGCGCGCCTCCATGTCTGTGCCCGAAGAGATGTTTTCGGTTGACCTGGGCGCCGCCGATGCGGAAGCCATCCATCCCCAGACGCAGATCAGCTTTATCAACAAGGACATCATGGACAGGCTGGATGCCGGCAAGGTGGAGGAACGCTGGATCAAGACCACCGACAACAAGAAGATGCTGGCCTGGGTGATTTATCCTCCCCATTTCGATCCCGAAAAGAAATACCCCGCCCTGCTCTACTGTCAAGGCGGCCCGCAGAGTACGGTGAGCCAGTTCTGGAGCTACCGCTGGAACCTGCAGATCATGGCGGCCAACGACTATATCATTATCGCGCCCAACCGCCGCGGTCTGCCCGGCTTCGGCATGGAATGGCTGGAACAGATCAGCGGCGACTACGGTGGCCAGAATATGAAAGACTACCTCTCGGCCATCGACGACCTGTGCAAGGAACCCTACGTGGATAAAGACCGCCTGGGTTGCGTGGGTGCCAGTTACGGGGCGTTCTCGGTGTATTGGCTGGCCGGGCATCACGAAAAGCGCTTCAAGGGCTTCATCGCCCACGACGGTATGTTCAACCTCGAGCAGCAGTATGCCGAGACCGAAGAACTTTGGTTCACCAACTGGGATCTGGGCGGCCCCTTCTGGGAAAAGGACAACAAGGTGGCCCAGCGCAGCTATGCCAATTCACCCCACCGTTTCGTGGACAAGTGGGATGCCCCCATTTTCGTGATCCACGGGGAGTTGGACTACCGAATCCTGGCCTCGCAGGGTATGGCGGCCTTCAATTCGGCCGTGTTGCGCGGAATTCCCGCCGAACTGCTTATCTTCCCCGACGAGAACCACTGGGTTCTGCAGCCGCAGAACGGCATCCTGTGGCAACGCCGCTTCTTCCGCTTCTTGGATAAGTACGTGAAAGGGCTTTCCGATGCCGAATTGGAAGCCAAATACTATGGCGAACAGGCCTTCAGCATGAAAGACCCCTTTGGCGACCAGACACAGCGTGTGGCCAAGGGCGGCTCCAAGGAACAGAATACGGAAAAGCAGGTGGCCCAATAGTTTGTAAATCAACAGATAATTCGCCATGCGACGAATTTTGAAACACACAGTACGTCCCTGTCGGCTTTGGCTGGCAGGGGCGTTCCTGCTTTTGGCTGCGGATGTTTGTCCGGTTGCGGGCCATACCTATCCTTTATGTGAGTCCAAGCGTTTGTGAACCATGCGTATATACAATGTTTCTCCCCAGCCCACGCAGTGGCTGCTCTTTACCACCTTCTTTAAGATCGGGCTTTTTACGGTGGGGGGCGGCTATGCCATGCTGGCGTTGGTGCGCAAGATTATCGTGAACGACCGGCACTGGATCGACGAGGACGAATTTGTGGAAACCATCGCCGTGATGCAGAGCCTGCCGGGTATCTTTGCCGTGAACACGGCCCTGAGCGTGGGCAACCGGGTCAAGGGCAAGGGCGGAAGCGTGGTGGCGGCCTTGGGGGCGGTGCTGCCCTCGATCGTGATCGTGCTGGCATTGGCCATCTTCGCCCAGTCGGCCAAGAACAACCCGGTGGTGGAAAGCTGCTTCAAGGGCATACGCCCCTGCGTGGTGGCGCTGATCCTCTCGCCGGCGCTGCAGATGGTGCGCAAGGCCGGCATTACCTGGCGCAACGTCTATCTGCCGGTGGCGGCCACGGTGCTGGTGTGCGCGGCGGGTGTGTCGCCTGTATGGGTGATTCTGGCGGCGGGGCTGCTGGGAGCCGCCCACGGGTACTACCTTAAACGGAAAGGAGGAACGGCATGACCTATCTGCTTCTCTTCTACGTGTTTTTCAAGCAGGGGCTGCTGGGCTTCGGGGGCGGTTACGCCATGCTCTCGCTCATGCAGTACGATGTAGTGGAACGCTACGCCTGGATAGATTCCAGGCAGTTCGCCGACATCGTGGCCCTGAGCCAGATGACGCCGGGGCCGGTCTGCATCAACGCGGCCACCTACGTGGGCTATCATGCGGCCTTCGATGCCGTGGGCAGCGTCTGGGCGGGTATCGCCGGCTCGCTGGTGGCCAGTGTCGCTGTCTGCCTGCCGTCCCTTTTCCTGATATGGATCGTGATGGCCTTCCTGATACGCCACAAGCGAAACCCGTTGGTAAACGGGGTCGTGAGCGGTTTCAAACTGGTGTCGGTGGCCTTGATCGCCTCGGTGGCTGTCATGATGATGAACGCCCACAACTTTATCGACTACAGGAGCGTGCTTATCTTCGCGGCGGTTTTCGCCGCTTCCTTCCATAAGAAGTTCAACCCTATCCTGGCCATTCTGCTGTGCGCGCTGGCCGGGTTCATACTGTATCGCTGATGGCCTTCTTTCATCACCATATCATTACAGGCCCCATCCACAGCCGCCGACTGGGGCTGTCCTTAGGGGTGAACCTTCTGCCGACCCAAAACAAGGTGTGCAACTACGACTGCGTGTATTGCGAGTGCGGCTGGAACACGGTGGATGCCGCCGAACCGGAACAGCTGCCTGCCTTGCAAGAGGTTGAGGCTGCCTTGGAACAGGCCTTGACGGACCTGAAGGCCCGGGGCGTGCGCCCGGACTCGGTTACCTTTTCGGGCAACGGGGAGCCTACCCTGCATCCGGGTTTCGGGGAGATCACGGCGGCGGTGAAGCAGTGTGTGGACAGGTTCTATTCCGAGAACCCGCCCTTGCTGACGGTGATTTCGAACGCCACGCAGATCGGCCGCCCGGAGGTGGCGGAGGCCTTGGCGCTATGCGGCAAGGTTTTGCTAAAATTGGACGCGGGAACACCGGAAATGTATGCGCGCATAAACCGCTTGCGCGCAGGTTTCCGTTTGGGCGCCTATGTACAGGAAGAAAGCCCGGAGGCCTATTACGGGCGGTTGCTGCGGAATCTGGAATGTTTCCCCTACCCGTTTACGGTGCAGACCCTGCTGTTCCGGGGCGAGAACGAGGGGCAGACGATCGACAACACCTCGAGGGCGGAATGGGATGCCTACGTGGAACGACTCGCGGCCATCAGGCCGCAGGGGGTCATGCTCTACGGGCTTGACCGGGAAACGCCGGCCAAGAAGTTGCGGAAGCTGGGCGTGGAGGAGCTGGAGGCCAAGGCGGAGGATCTGAGGCTCAAAGGGTTTAAAAATGTGAAAGCCTTTTTTTAGATGAAGATAAGTGAATATCCGGTTGCTGTGTATCAGGATTTCCAGAAGGCGGTGCTGGGCGATGCCCGGTTCTCGCAGAAACTGATCGACGGGGGCTACCCGGAGTGGGCGGCTTTCGCCAACGGCATTCTGGGCGACGACAAGGCGGTGCTGTGGCTGCTCAAGAACGGGTTCCCCGAAATGGGGGTGCTTGCCAACGGCATGGATGATGAGCCGGCGGCCATGAAGTGGCTCTCGCAACACCCCTCGCCTTTCTATTATGCGTTCTGCCAGGCCACTAAGAAAGATAAGGAAGCCCTTGCGTGGCTTGAAGCGCATGGGTTTGCCGCTTTTGTGATTTTGGCGGAGGCTATCCGGGAGGCCATGAGGAGGAGGATTAAAAGCGAGACTTTTTGGTATCGGATTAAGTGGTAGTTTTTCGCGCTGGCGCGCGAGGGTGATGTTACTTTTCTTTGTCTTGCCAAAGAAAAGTAACCAAAAGAAAAGTTTACCGCTGAATACACTCAAAAGCTTTCACGGACAGTTTCTATGTCCGTAAAGGCGCGTCCTACGCGGACGGCGCTCCTATGGCGGAGGGCAATTGGTGCTTGCCAAGGCTTCGGCCG
>JAMPIH010000015.1 GCA_023662825.1 Bacteroides sp. | reverse complement strand
TCTCATTTCTCCCCTACAGTATGCCCTGGGGCGCGTTCCCTCTCGAAACTTTTTTCCGCCCGGCATGCCAAACACGGATGTCGGGGGGAAAATCGGCCACATTTGACGGCCGGTACTTTTATATGAAAAAAAAATTATTAATTTTGTGCATATTTTTCATATAAACAACAAAATATTAATCCATTATGACGCCATTCCTTTCCAGTGCAAGATCCCTCTGGATTTTCCTGACCGTATTCTCTTGTTTCAGTCTATCGTCCTGTAAACAAACCTCCTATGATGAATCTGACAACGACAAACTGCCCCTCCTTTACATCAATACACCCGATGGCGAAGACATCACTTCAAAAGAAGAATGGATAAAAGGAACTTTGCTCTCATTGACCCAAACTGACAATCCCGGTTTATCCTTCAACGACCTGCCTACAAGTATCCGAGGACGAGGGAACTCAACATGGGAACATATCAAAAAGCCTTATGCCATTAAACTGGATAAAAAGAGGGAAGTTCTAGGCATGCCCGAACATAAACGCTGGGTCTTGATTGCCAACTACCGCGACAACACCTTTATTCGTAACAGCATGGCTTTCTATGTCAGCCAGCAACTTGATATGGATTACACCGTACGCGGACAATTCGTCATGCTCAACCTAAATGGTATCGACAAGGGGCTCTACTGGTTGGGCGAAGCCATCAAAGTGGATAAAAACCGGGTGGACATCGACGAAGACAACGACTTCCTGATTGAACTCGATGAATATTACGATGAAGTATGGAAATTTAGATCGACAAAAAAAGCTTTCCCGTACATGATTAAGAACGATGACGCGATGACAGACGAAAGGCTTCTCTTCCTACAGGAAAAGATAGCGGCTCTCGAAGCCCTTCTATATCCAGCCTGTGGCGATGCACCGGACGAAACCTACGCGGAAACGATCGACCTTGATTCTTGGATCAAGTTCTATCTCGTAAACGAACTTATGTATAATCCGGAACTCAAACATCCCAAAAGCTGTTATCTGACCTATAGCGTTACAGACAACAAATTGAAAGCCGGCCCCGTATGGGATTTTGATTGGGCAGCTCTTTCCCAATCGGACTGCTGCCTGATGAACACGCTCTACTATGATGCGCTTTTCCAATCTCCAGCATTCACGCATAGACTGAAAGAGATCTGGAACGAATACAAAGAAAAAATCGACATAGAAACGCAGATTGAACACTTGCGGAAATCCATTTATAAGGGGCAGGAAGCTGACACAAGAATCTGGGAGCCCCATTTGGATCCCTCCGGCATCGCCCGGAACGGCTTCGATGAATACGTGGACTTTCTCAAGGAAACGCTTCTTCTAAAATACTCCGCCCTAAACCGTATGGTAGAGGGTTTATAGCTACACGAAGCCGGAACAAAAAAGCGCTTGGGATGGCCTGCTACAAGATAAAAGCCGTAGGAACGCGCGGGAGCGTACTAAAAGTACGTGGCCAAGCGAATCTACGGCTTTCAAGACACGAAGCCGGAACAAAAAAAGCGTTTTGGATGGCCAGATGCAAGGCGGAAGCCCATTCTTGAGAGGGAGCGTACTTTCGTACGTGACCGAACTAAGAATGGGCTTCCAACGCGGCAGATAGCCGTCCTGGCTCCAAAAAAAGCGTTTAGGATGGTGAGATGCAAGATAAAAGCCGTAGGAACGCGCGGGAGCGTACTAAAGCTTTTAGCGAAGCAGATTACCGTCCTAAACGTTTTTTTTTACTTGTCTTGCGTGGAGACATTGGCCTGCGCCGCCGCCACACGTGCAATAGGCACACGATAAGGCGAGCAGCTTACATAGCGCATGCCCAGCGAGTCGCAGAAGGCAACCGAACTGGGTTCACCTCCATGTTCACCGCAGATACCGATCTTGATATCGGGACGGGTGGCACGGCCTTTTTCCACGCCGATGCGCATCAACTGGCCTACCCCTTCGCGGTCCAATACCTGGAACGGGTCGTATTTGAGGAGGTTCTTGTCCAAGTAGGTGGGCAGGAACTTGCCGATATCGTCGCGCGAGAAACCGAAGGTCATCTGCGTAAGGTCGTTGGTTCCGAAAGAGAAGAACTCGGCCACTTCGGCAATCTCGTCGGCGGTGAGGGCAGCGCGGGGCACTTCCACCATCGTTCCTACGAAATATTCGATGCGGTCTTTCCTTTCTTCGAACACCTTCTCGGCCGTGGCGCGGATAATGTCCACCTGCATCTGCAGTTCCTTCTTGCTTCCGGCAAGGGGCACCATGATTTCGGGATGGGCGTCGATACCCTTGGCCTTCAGGTTCATGGCCGCTTCCATGATGGCACGGGTCTGCATTTCCGAAATTTCGGGATAGGTGTTGCCCAGACGGCAGCCGCGGTGACCCAGCATGGGGTTCACTTCTTCGAGTTCCTTTACCTTGGAGGCCACTTCTTCCACGCTGATACCCATCACCTTGGCCATTTCTTCCTGACCTTTCCGATCCTTGGGCACGAATTCGTGCAAGGGAGGATCCAGCAGACGCACCGTAACCGGCAGTCCGTGCATGGCGGCGAAGATACCTTCGAAGTCGGCGCGCTGGACGGGCAGCAACTTGGCCAACGCGGCGCGGCGGCCTTCGGTATCCTTGGCCAAAATCATCTCACGCATGGGGATGATCTTGTCGCCTTCGAAGAACATATGTTCGGTACGGCAGAGACCGATACCGCTGGCACCGAAATTGCGGGCGACCTCGGCATCGTGCGGCGTGTCGGCGTTGGTGCGTACACGCATGCGGGTGTATTTGTCGGCCAGATCCATCAAGGCCTGGAAGTCGCCGCTGATTTCGGCGTCATTGGTCTTGATCTCTCCGTCGAACACCTGACCGGTGGAACCGTTCAGGGAGATGTAGTCGCCTTCCTTATAGGTCTTGCCGCTCATGGTAAGCGTGCGTTTCTTGTAGTCGATCTCGATGTCGCCGGCACCCGAAACGCAGCATTTGCCCATACCGCGCGCCACAACGGCCGCATGCGAGGTCATACCGCCACGGGCGGTAAGGATACCCTGGGCAATGTACATACCCTTGAGGTCTTCGGGCGAGGTTTCGATACGCACCAGAATCAACTTGGCGTTCGGTTCCTTTTCGATCACCTTCTCGGCATCTTCGGCAAAGAAGAGGATACGTCCGGTGGCCGCACCCGGCGAAGCGGGCAGACCTTTGGCCATCACCTGGGCGGTGGCCAGCGCCTTCTTGTCGAAAACGGGGTGCAGCAGTTCGTCCAACTTGTTGGGCTCGATGCGCATCAAGGCTTCTTTTTCGGTAATCAGGCCTTCCTTGCACAGTTCCATGGCGATACGCACCATGGCCGCGCCGGTACGCTTGCCGTTGCGGGTCTGGAGCATCCACAAGCGGCCTTCCTGAATGGTGAACTCCATATCCTGCATATCCTTGTAATGCAGTTCGAGCTTGTTCTGCAAATCCCAAAGTTCCTTATAGAGTTCGGGCATGGATTCCTCGAGGGAGGGATATTTGGCGGCGCGTTCCTTTTCGGAAATACCCTGCAGCTGCGCCCAACGTTGCGAACCCAGGAGAGTGATTTCCTGAGGCGTACGGATACCGGCCACCACGTCTTCGCCCTGGGCGTTGATCAGGTATTCACCGTTGAACACGTTCTCGCCCGTGGAGGCGCTGCGGCTGAAGCAAACCCCCGTGGCGGAAGTATTGCCCATATTGCCGAACACCATGGCCTGTACGTTGACGGCCGTACCCCATTCGGCGGGAATGTTGTTGAGGCGGCGGTAAAGGATGGCGCGTTCATTCATCCAGCTGTCGAATACAGCGATGATGGCACCCCAAAGCTGTTCCCACGGATCGGTGGGGAAATCCTTGCCGGTGTTTTTCTTGACGGCGGCCTTGAAACGGGTCACCAGTTCCTTCAATTCGGGAACACCTAATTCGGTATCGAGTTTGACGCCCTTTTCATGCTTCATCGCCTCGATGATTTCTTCGAAGGGGTCTATGTCTTCCTTGGAGGTGGGTTTCATACCCAGCACCACATCACCGTACATCTGCACGAAACGACGGTAGGAATCCCAGGCAAAACGTTCGTTGCCGGTTTTCTTGCAGAGGGCTTCCACCACGGTGTCGTTGATACCGAGGTTCAGGATCGTGTCCATCATGCCGGGCATGGAGGCACGGGCACCGGAACGGACCGAGAACAAGAGAGGATTGACCGAATCGCCGAACTTGGCGCCCATGATCTTTTCAACGGCCGCCATACCGTTCTGCACTTCGGGCTTGATGGCGCTGATAACGGCGTCCGCACCCAGGCGGTTGTAGGCCGTACAGACTTCGGTGGTAATCGTGAAACCGGGAGGAACAGGCAGGCCGATCAGGCTCATTTCAGCCAGATTGGCACCTTTTCCACCCAACAAATTACGCATGTCGGCCCTACCTTCGGCCGTCTTGTTTCCAAACAGATAAACTGTTTTCAATCCTTCTTTCATATTACGTCTAATTATTGAGTATCAACAAAATCCGAAGCCTTAAAACGCCTCGCAAAAAAGTTTGCAAAGGTAATAAAACCGCTCCTATTATACAAGCGGGAAATACGCCTACCGTCCCGCCTGCGACTGCGGGTGGTATTTCTCGATGGTTTCCTGAAGGTAACGGCGGTCGAGATGGGTGTAGATTTCGGTGGTGGTGATGGATTCGTGCCCCAGCATATCCTGCACTGCACGCAGGTCGGCGCCGCCCTCGATCAGGTGGGTGGCGAAACTGTGGCGGAAGGTATGCGGGCTCACCGACTTGCGGATGCTGGCCGCAGCCGCCGTTTCCTTGATGATCTTGAACACCATGACCCGCGAGAGCCCCCTGCCCCGCCGGTTCAGGAAAACGATGTTCTCGCAGCCCTTCTGAATGGGCAGATGGCAACGGTCGTATTCGATATAATCCGAGATCTGCTTCATGGCCGTTTTGCCGATCGGCACCAGCCTTTCCTTGTCGCCTTTGCCGATAACGCGCACAAATCCGTCGTTGAAATACAGCATGGAAATCGTCAAGTTCACTAATTCCGACACCCGCAGCCCGCAGGCATAGAGCGTCTCGAGCATGGCCCGGTTGCGCCGCCCCTCCATCGTGGACAAGTCGATGACCTCGAACATCTTCAGGATCTCCGCATACGAAAGCACATCGGGCAGATGCCGTTTTAGACGCGGGCTCTCCACCAGTTCAGCCGGCGAGACCGCAATGATCTTTTCCAACACCAGATAATTGAAGAAACTCTTGAGTCCCGACAGGATCCGCGCCTGCGAACGGGCGTTCATGCCCAATTCGAGGATAAACGCGGTAAAATCCTCGATATCGGAAGGGGTAACCGAAGATATTTCCTTCTCTTTGCTGAATTGAAAGAAAAGGTTCACATCGTGCAGGTAGGCTTCCACGGAAGCCGGCGAAAGGCGGCGTTCCAGTTTAAGATAGGCGGCATACCCGCGCAGGTAGGAAGACATGGCGAAAACTTATTCCGCGTCTTTTCCCTGCGCCTTGCGCGTGTCGTTTTCCTTGATGAAGGTCTGGATCTGCCGGGCGGCCGTACGCGGGTTGGCAATCGAGGCGCAACCGTTCACGCATCCCCCCTGGCAAACCATAAACTCGATCATATTGGGCTGGTCTGGGCCTCCGCATGTCTGTTCCACGGTCTTGAGGCTCTTGATGACCGCCTTGTCCACCCCGTCGATAAAGAACGGACGGATGGCCTGCGGATTCTTGGAATAATGCAGCACCGCCTCGGTAACGCCCTTGGTATAGGGGAACGCGCGGCCCGCATTGTCGATTTCCACTAATTTTTCCTCCTCGCACTTCTGCACGTCGATACCGGCGGCCGTGAGCATGGCACCCAGTTCCTCGTACGAAAGCACCCAGTCGATGTCTTTCTCCACCATCGCCTCGTGGCGTTTGGAAAGGCAGGGCGCGAAGAACACCGTAATGCAAGCGGGATCCTTGGCCTTTACCTCCTGCGCCGTATAATAAACGGGCGTATGGGTATGCGAAACATAGGGCTCGAGATGTTTGAGATGCTTGTGAACCAACTCGGTATAGGCATGGCAGCAAGAAGTGGTCATGAATTTCTGACCGCCTTCCACCACCCTTTCCTCGAACTCGGCCGCTTCGTTCTGCGCGGTGACGTTGGCGCCTTCGGCCACTTCCACCACTTGATCGAAGCCCAAGGCCTTGATGGCGCTCACCACCTTGCCCGGATGCACGGGGAACTGCCCCATGATGGAGGGAGCCACCAATGCCACCACTTTCTTATCCGACTTCAGGGCGCGGTAAATCTCGGTAAGGTAGGTCTTTTCCATAATCGCGCCGTAGGGACAGGCCTCCCGGCAGCGGCCGCAATAGATACACTTCTCTTCATCGATGTGTTCCACGCCGTGTTCATCTTTCGAGATTGCATTCACGGGACAGGACTGCTCGCAGGGAACGGCCTGGTAGATGATGGCGTTGAACGGACAGGCTTTCATGCAAAGCCCGCAGCTTACGCACTTACCCGGATCGATATAGGCCTGCTGATGTATGCTGATGGCGTTTTTGTGACAGGCGAAGGTACAGGGATGCCCGATACAGCCATGGCACATATTGGTTACCACATAGTTAACCTGTACACAAGAACTGCACGCCAAATCCACCACGGTCAAGATGGCCGTGGTCTGTTCCTTGCGTTCCTCGGCCATGCGCGCGTATTCGCTCAAAGGCGTGAGTTCGTCTTTTTCGTCGCGGATATCGTAGCCGAGAATGGCCATGAGGCGGTATTTGATAACCGCACGGTCTTTATATACGCAGCAACGGGAAACATCCTTGCTGTAACGGGGTCTCATGACAAGGGGCACCCTGTCTATTTCGGAACGCAGGGTCCCGCTCTGCATCAGCTTGCACACGCGCGTAAGCAAATCGCGCCGGATCAACATCGATTCGTTGTAAGCCATTTCTATGTCCTCTTGCTAAGTGGATAATAAAAGGCTGCAAAGGTACATCTTTATCGCCTTATAACCAATTTGCAGAAAAACGTACGACCAAGGGGCTCCAAACGGTTTCCGAACACATAAAAATAATCTCGTTTTCCGTCCATATTTCCGTAAGCGGTAAAAAATCATTACCTTTGGGGCGTTTATGCCCTTTGTGGCCGTAAACGACACTTCTAAAACACACTACGTATGTTGAGTTTCAAGAAAACGGCCCGTATCTGCGCGGGGCTTTCGGTTATCCTCTTTGCCGTGACGGCACTCTGTTCCTGCTCGTCCAACAAAGGCACGGTGGCGGTGAGCCGCACGCCCGATTTCTGTAATTCGGCCGAAAACCGCACCGTACCCAAAGTAGACAAGAAAGCCACCGTACATCCGGGCAAAGACACGCCCATAGGCGGAGATTTCAAGGAAAGAAGACGCTAAACCGATTTCGTTATGGAAACCAGCAAAGGCAGAATCTCGCAGGTCATCGGCGCTGTAGTCGATGTTTATTTCGATGAAGGTCAACGGATACCCATTATCTACGAAGCCATGGAAGCCGTGCGTCCCGACGGGCATACGGTGGTGCTGGAGTGCCAGCAGGATATGGGGGAACGCACGGTACGCGCCATTTCGATGGACTCCACCGACGGACTCTACCGTGGCTTGGAAGTGACCGCCCTGGGCAGCGGCATCTCGATGCCCACCGGCGATGAAATCAACGGCCGCCTGTTCAACGTGATCGGCCAGCCCATCGACGGCATAGGCCCCATCGAAGGCGGCGCCCGCCGCGCCATCCATCAGGACCCTCCCTCCTTCGACCAACTCACCACCAACGAGGAAGTGCTCTATACCGGCATCAAGGCCATCGACATAATCGAACCCTACATGAAAGGGGGGAAGGTAGGTCTGTTCGGCGGCGCGGGCGTGGGCAAGACGGTGTTGATTATGGAAATGATCAACAACATCGCCAAGCAATATTCCGGCCAGACCGTATTCGCCGGCGTGGGCGAGCGTACCCGCGAGGGCAACGACCTGCTGAGGGAAATGATTCAGTCGGGCGTGATCCAATACGGCGAGGAATTCAAGAAGAGCATGGAAGAAGGCAACTGGGACCTGAGCAAGGTGGACCGCGAGGCCTTGAAGAAATCGCAGGCCACGCTGGTGTTCGGTCAGATGAACGAATCGCCCGGCGCCCGTGCGCGGGTGGCACTCTCGGGGCTTGCCTTGGCTGAATATTTCCGCGACAAGGGCAGCGAAGGCCAGGGCGGAAACATCCTTTTCTTCGTCGACAACATCTTCCGCTTCACTCAGGCCGGTTCCGAAGTTTCGGCACTTTTGGGCCGTATGCCCTCCGCCGTGGGTTACCAACCCACCCTGGCTACCGAGATGGGCTTGATGCAGGAACGCATCACCTCCACCAAGAACGGCGCCATCACCTCGGTGCAGGCCGTGTATGTGCCTGCCGACGACTTGACCGACCCCGCGCCCTCCACCACTTTCGAGCACTTGGACGCCACCACCGTACTGAGCCGCAAGATTTCCGAGTTGGGTATCTTCCCTGCCGTGGATCCGCTGGCCTCCAGCTCGCGCATCCTTTCGCCGCGCATCGTGGGCAAGGAACACTACCAGACCGCCCAGCGCATCAAGAACATACTGCAGCGCAACAGCGAGTTGCAGGACATCATCGCCATCCTGGGCATGGAAGAGCTGAGCGAGGAAGACAAACTGGTGGTGAACCGCGCCCGCAAGATACAGCGTTTCCTCTCGCAGCCTTTCTTCATGTCCGAGTCCTTTACGGGGCTGCCCGGCAAATTCGTGAAGATCGAAGACACCATCGCCGGCTTCAAAGCCATCTTGGACGGAGAGATGGACGAATATCCCGAACAGGCGTTCCACATGGTGGGCACTTTGGAGGACGTAAAGGAAAAAGCCCGCAAAATCTTAGCCGAAGCCTAATGGAGGTTACGATTTCAAACCCCGACAGGATTATCTTTAAAGGGGAAGCCAAATTACTGCAGTTGCCGGGGGCCGATGGCTCGTTCGAGGTAATGGAACGCCACGCCCCGATACTCTCGTTGCTCACGAAAGGCAAGGTCCGTCTGGTGGATCACGAAGACAAGGAACAGTTCTTTGAGATTCAGGGCGGCTTGTTCGGCATGGCACAAAACAGCTGCCGCATTCTCCTTACGGCTTAGTCCCGGCCATCACCTTATTCATATAGAATACACTCTGGCGGTTCTTGCCCTTGCGGCGGGAATTGGATACTTGCTTGTATCCGTAGGCCAACAGGCAGCCGGGAAACCATTCGGTAAGCGCGCTTCCCCATGTCCTCTGCAGGCGGTCGCCGGGCAAGAGCGGCGTAAGCCCGAAATTCTTCAGCACCCCTATGCCGTTCTCGCCTACCGTTTGCCGGTAATAGACAGCCGACTGATAATTGTATCCATAGAGCAAATCGCCCTGCGGATTCTCCACCGCCACCGAAAGCGGCATCAATCGGTCGTAGAGTTGCTGTTGTTCCAAGTCGAACACCGAATTGCGCAGGTTCACCAGCGCGGAATCGAACTCCGAGTAAAAGGCGTCCTTATAGCGGTAACCCTCGAAGGTAACGCGGGTATAGGGCATCATCCGCCCGTAAAAATCGTAGGAAACCTCGGTAACCGTACTCACCACCCGTTCATAGACCTCACCCACCAGGCGGAACTTGCCGTTTTCGGACAACAGCCGCAACAGGCTCAGGTAATCGGGCAATACGGTACGCCCGTTGGCTTTCTGCATGGCCTGAGTGTAACGGTAGCGTTCCTCGCTGCCCAAGAGCGTGTCCAGGTCGGGGTATTCCAGATAGGCCTTCATCCAAAAATCCCGAACGGTTCCGTTGCGGTAACGTATGGAGAACAGGCCGGCCGTCTCGCTGCCCTGATCGTAATTGGAAAGCCCCTGACGGGCGCGCGCCATGTTCCAGCTGCCGCCCAGCATCAAGTCGTCCTTGTCCAACACCGCTATCCTGGCATCCACCAGACGGATGTCGCTGCGGGGCGAGGCGATCACTTCCTGCGCCAATATATCGCCGGAAACAGATATTTTCTTGTAATACAGTCCTGTCTCGATAATCTTGGCATCTCGGAACACGAAGCAGGCGTTGCCCTCGCCGTCTAACTGCCAGTCGCAACAGGTATAGTCTTTGGATGCCGCCACCGTGCAGCGGTAGAGCGTATCGGCCTTAAGGTCAAGCACGCAATACACGTAGTCGTTCTTCTGCAGCACCAAAAAATGCCATTTGCCGGAAGACAGCTTGAACTCGGCGAATTCCGCCTTGTCCAAAGTCTTTGCCTCCACCCTGTGCGTATGGAATCTATACTTGCCGTCGGCCAGACAGACCGCCAGTTCCAGAAATTCGGGCTGTTCCTTTTTTCCGGCGGGAGCAAGCAGGGCGAAACGCAGGCTGTCTTGTTCCAACCGGTGTCCGGCATAGCGGAAACGGCTCTCCATGGGCAGTTCGCCCTGCCAGCGTTTATGCAGGTTTTCATCGTAGAAATAAAGGCTGCGCTGCGGTTTGGAAGCATAGAGGTCGTTCTGTTCCATCACCACCAACACGCCCAATTTTCCGAGCGTAATCACGCGGAAGGGCGAATCGTTCTCGGCCACCGCCAGTTCCGCCACGCCCGCCGGAACAAGCGGAGCCTGCGCCCCGAGCGGGCATCGGCAGGCAAGGCCACCCCACAGGGTTATGGACAACAATATGTATTTGAGCGCTCTCATCTTATAGACTTAAAAGAACGATGCCGCAATGCCGTCGGTAAGCAGACGCTTGGCCGGCGGAACCGTATAGGCACCGTTTTCGCGCTGCAAATTTCCGCATTTTATTTCGTTTTCCGCCCGCCGGTGGAATTCTTCGCGCAGGGCGGGCGCAAAGGCGGCGATTTTTTTTTCTTCCACGCCCCAGCGGGTGCGCAGGGCGGTCATGATGTATTCGTGATAGCGGTCGCGCTCGCTCAGGCGTTCGCGTTCCTTGCCCGCCGCCGGATCCGCGATGTAGGCCTGCACCGAACCCGGATTCCAGTGCCGTTCGCTGCCGATATACGAATGTGCCGCCGCCCCCAGCCCGATATAGGGAATGTCGCGCCAGTAGTTGCAGTTGTGCATTCCGTAGGCCCCGTTGCGGGCATAGTTCGAGATTTCGTAAGCCTCGTAGCCGTTTTTTTCCGCAAAATTTTGCAATTGGAAATATTCCTTTTCGATGCCCTCCTCCCCGGCTATCCGCATCTTGTCCATGGCCAGCCTGCGTTCCAGCATCGTGCCGGCCTCCACCGTGAGGGCGTAGGCCGAGAAATGCGGCAGGTTCAGGCTTTGCAGGCGGTTCAGGTTGTCCGTCCATGTGGAATGTCCTGCTTCCGGATGGATTCCGTAGATCAGGTCTATGCTGATGTTCTCAAACCCAGCCGCCCGTGCGTTCTCGATTGCCTGCACGGCTTCCGCCCCGCTATGGCGGCGGTTGAGGGCCTTCAGGTCGGCATCGGCGAACGACTGCACGCCTATGCTCAGACGGCGAACCGGGGTGTATCGGTATAAATCGGACAGATAGGCAGAGGAAAGGTGCTCGGGATTGGCCTCGAAGGTAACTTCCTCCAAGGCCGCTAAATCGAAACAGGCGGAGAGTCTCTCCAGCAGATCCGTATAAAAGGAAACCGGAAGCAAGGAGGGGGTGCCACCGCCTATGTACAGGGTGGAAACCATAGCCGGTTTCCCCACAAAATAATGTTCCTTAAAGTATTCCGCTTCCTTCACCAAGGCTTCCGCATACGCCTCTTTATATTCTTCCTGACGGGCCGCCACGGAATAAAAAGCGCAATAGAGGCATTTCTGACGACAAAAAGGAATATGGATATACAGCCCCGTCATCTCAACTAATGCTTGCGCACTTCCTTGTTCAAGACCACGCGGAACACGGTGCCGGTCTGGGGCGAAGAACTTTCCACGAAAATCTTTCCCTTATGATAGCTTTCCACAATGCGCCGGCACAAGGTCAGCCCCAGTCCCCAGCCGCGCTGTTTGGTGGTGAAGCCGGCCTCGAACACTTTCTTGAACATATTCTTGGGCATTCCCTTGCCGGTATCGTGCACATCGATGGTAACGTGCTCGTTGCTTTCGGCAATCGAGATGCCGATCTCGCCCTCGTTGTCGCCGATGGCGTTGAGCGCGTTCTTGAACAGGTTCTCGAACACCCATTCGATAAGCGGGGCGTTGAACTGCGCCATGACCACGGCTTCCGGCGGAACATTGATGGTGTAACGGATACGGCTCGAACTGCGGGCCTTCAGGTATTCCACCGAACGATATACGGCCGGCACCACATTGTCCCAACTGAGCTCAGGCACCGAACCGATTCTCGAAAAACGGTTGGTTACCAGTTCTATGCGCTTCACGTCCTTTTCGATTTCCGCCAGATCCGATTTTTCCATCGGTTCGCCCTCCTCCTTGGTCTTGTAGTATTCGAGCCAGGCCAAAAGCGACGAAAGCGGCGTTCCCAACTGGTGGGCGGTTTCTTTCGACATACCCCACCATTCGCGGTTCTGCTCCATTTTCTTCGACAGGTTGAGCAGCGAGAGCACCCCGCCGATAATAGCCAGAAGCGCCAGCAGCAGGGCGATGGTAAAGAAATTCATGCGCCGCAGGAAGGCCGAGGATTCATAGAAAAGGTAATAGGTCTTGTTCTCGACACCGGGCAGGTGCAGTTCTATCGGTTCGTTGTCGTCCTGCATCTTGCGTATCCTGGCCTGAATGGTTTTCTGCGAATAGAACACGCCTTCGCCCATATTCCGGTACATCAGCACCGTTTTCTTGCTCTCGTCGGTAATCAGCACCGGCACCGAGATGGCGGAAATGCTGTTGACGGACTCGATGCTGAACGAACTGTCTAAGTCGGAGAACAGCCGCCGCAGGTTCAGGAAAACTTCGGACGGCTTGAAGTAAAGGCTGTACTTGACCCCCTGCGCGTCGATGACGATGGGCGGATATACCGAATACATCGCCTGTATTTCTGGCGTGAATACCGGATGGTCTTCCGGCTTGATGTCCGGGTCGTGCGACTCGATGATTTTTCCCGACTTGCCCACCAGTATAAACGGACGGTTGTTGCTCGACATGATGCGCATCAGGAAGTCGAAGTCTTTCGGCGTGGGCGAAACAGGACTGAACACCCGTTCATATACATACGTCCATACCGTGGCGTACTGGCGTTCCTCGGTCTCCATCTGCGCGAAGATGCTGCGCACCCGGTAGGCCATATCCAGCTGGCGGTGGTTCGAGATCGCCCAGTTCTGAACCCTTACGCGTTCTTCTTTCTTGAGCTGTTCCACCAAGGTGCGCGAAAAGAAAAGGGATGCGGCCACGATAAGGATTGAGAACAGGATCAATATGAAATTGAGCCGTCCGCTGCTTAACATCCTGTTATTCCTTTTTTCCGTCATTTTCCCGGTATTGAAATGCGTTCGATGGGTAAAGGTACGACTTTATCCTATGAAACACCAATCCTTGTCGGTATCTTTCTTAAACTCGCCCAGCCGCTGCACGTCCACCGTGTTCACCCGTGTTCCGTCGAACGGACGGCATACCCTCAGGTAATTGGGCGTGTAGCCGTACATCCGTCCGTCATAATTGTCCGATTCCCACAGCACGGAAGCCTGCGTCCCTTGAAAGCGCGCATAGAAAGCCTGTTTCTTGCGGTCGGAAAGTTCGTGCAGCACGGCGCTGCGGTGCGCCAGTTCCCCGGCGGGATACACGAAGTCGAGGTGCGAGGCGGCAGCCTCGGCACGGTGCGAGTAACTGAACACGTGCAGCGCGCTCAGATCCAGGTCTTCCAGAAAGCGGCATGCGTCCTCGAACTGGGCGCCGGTTTCGGTGGGGAAACCCGCGATCACATCGCAGGCAATGAACGCATGAGGTATCAGACTTCGAATCTTTTCCACACGGCCGGCATAGAAGGCGCGGTCGTAGTGGCGTTTCATCTTCTTGAGAACCTCGTCGCTGCCCGCCTGCAGGGGAATGTGGAAATGCGGCATCAGTTTGGCGGAGCCTGCCATAAGGCCGATGATGTCGTCGCCCAGCAAGTCAGGTTCCACCGAACCGATACGGATGCGTTCCACGCCAGGCAGCCGTTCCAGCTGTTCCAGCAGTCCATAGAAAGTCTCGCCGTGGTAGCGTCCGAAGTCGCCGATGTTCACGCCCGTAAGCACGATTTCCTTTACGCCGGTGGCGGCTATCCCGCGGGCAGTCTGCATGGTGCGCTCGATGGTATCGCTGCGGCTGCGGCCACGGGCGTAGGGAATGGCGCAATAGGAGCAGAAGTTGTTGCAGCCGTCCTGTATCTTGAAAAAGGAACGGGTTCGCCCCAAGGTGGAATACGAGGGCACGAAAGGCATGGCTTCCGAAACGGATTCCGGGCCTTTTTCCCCGCGCATGTAGTCGAACAGCAGGTGCTTGTTGCGGTTGCCCAGCACGAAATCGACCCCCGGCAGTCTTTCCACTTCCTGCGGACGTAGTTCCGAGAAACAGCCCACCACCGCGATCTTCGCCCCGGGATTGAGCCGGTGGGCGGCACGGATAATCTGACGGCACTTCTTTTCGGCCGCCGCCGTTACCGTGCAGGTGTTGATCACGTATAGGTCGGCCGCCTGTCCGAAAGGCACCGCCGTATAGCCCTGTTCAACGAAACGGCGCGCCAGATCGGAACTCTCGGCGAAATTGAGTCGGCAACCCAAGGTATAGAAGGCAACTTTCGGCACGGTACGTTATTTATTCGTAAACTTGCAAAGTTATAGCAAATGCGGCTTTTCTGCCAAAACGAAAAGGATTCCCGGCACGAAAGGCTCAATAAACAATAAATGAAATGATAAGCCGAAATTCCCGTCAAAGCGGTTCCTCGCGTCCCAATAATTTTACGCGCCGTCCCAAACGTCCCGACAATATGATCTACGGGCTCCGCCCCGTGCTGGAGGCCATCCGGGCGGGCAGGGAATTCGAGAAGATCATTATACAGAAGGGCCTGCAGGGCGAAATTTACCGGGAACTGGACGCCAGGTTGCGCACCAACGGCCTGCACGCCCAGTACGTGCCCCAACAGCGGCTCAACTTTCTGTGCAGCGGCAACCACCAGGGCGTGGTGGCCTATCTGTCGTTGGTGGAATACAACCGTATCGAAGATCTGTTACCCTGCATTTTCGAGGAAGGCAAGACCCCGCTGCTGCTGATTTTCGACCGCGTGACCGACGTACGCAATTTCGGCGCCATGGTGCGCACGGCCGAATGTGCGGGCGTGGACGCAGTGATACTTCCGGCGCAGAACAGCGCGGCCATCAACGAAGACGCGGTAAAGACCTCGGCCGGCGCCCTGATGACGGTGCCCGTTTGCCGCGAGGAAAACCTCAAGAGCACGATTCACTTGTTGAAAGCCTCCGGGGTAAAGGTCTATGCGGCTTCCGAAAAGGCTTCGATCGAATATACCCGGGCCGATTTCACGACCCCCACCGCCTTTATCCTCGGCTCTGAAGAAAACGGGGTGAGCCCCGAATACCTCAAACTCTGCGACGAGCAGCTCCGCATCCCCCTCCTGGGCAGCATCGACTCACTCAACGTGTCGGTGGCCAACGGCGTGTTCCTCTACGAAGCCGTGCGCCAGCGCAGGCTTTAGGCCAAGAGCAGCCGGATATTCGACACGAACAGTTTTACCGACATGGCCAGCAATATCACCCCGAAGAAACGGCGGGAAATATAGATGCCGTTCTTGCCGATGATGCGTTCCACGATATTGATTTTCCGGATCACGAAATAGACGATCGCCATATTGAGCACGAGGGCCACGATGATGTTCTCCGCCCCGCACTCGGCCCGCAGCGAAAGCGCGGTGGTCAGCGTACCCGGCCCCGCCACCAGGGGGAACACCACCGGAACGATGGTGGAGGAAGCCATGCCGCCGTCATTCTTGAACAGCTCCACGTTAAAGGTCATTTCCACCGCCAGGGCGAACAGAACCAGCGAGCCGGCCACGGCAAATGAGGCGATATCGGTGTTGAAGAGCTTCAGCAATCCGCCGCCCGCAAAGAGGAAGGCCACCAGAATGCCTAACGAGAGCAGGGCCGCCTGCCCGGCCTTCACCTTCTTGCCCTTGCTGTTCAAATCCACGATGATGGGAATGGAACCGGTAATGTCGATAACGGCGAACAGCACCATAAAGGCCGTGAGAATTTCCTGTACGTTGAATTGCAAGCTCATCTTTTCTTAAATTTTCAGCCCCTTGTTCCAAAAGCGGCACGTGATATCCTCTCTTTGTCCGTTTTTGAGGCGGTACATGCGCTGGTTGGTGGTCGGACGGTCCAACCCTCCCCTATCCTCTTTATAAGAGCCGATCTTCACATAGTCGAACACGCCTTCCACCGCCGCTCCATGCCATGTGTCACTACCCGAATACCAGGCCGTCTTCAAACGGCTCGCGGTATAGTCCTTTACATACGCGGCACAACGCGCCACTTCTTCCGGCTCGGCATCCCCGCCCATAAAACAGACGCAAGTTACGGAATTTCCGTATTTTTCCAATAACCAGGCAAGCAAGGTTCCGTCCAAAGGCTCGCCCCTGTCTTCCCGAAGGTGCGGGCTGTGACAGCCTGGGCAGCGGTGGGGACAGTTGGCGAGGTTCAGGGCCAGCGTAACTTCGTCGGGAACCTCGCTGAACACCACGTCATAACTGGCCAGCCGTAGCATAATGGCGCCTGGCGGCCTCCTTCTGCCGCGCCTGACTGAAATTGCTGACCCGTTTCATGTAGCCGATGATGCGGGTCAGGTAGTCCACGTTCCTGCTGCCGCAGACGGGGCATTCCTTGAGGTTGCGCTTGTCGATGTGTCCGCAGTCGTTGCACACCGTATTGGGAATGTTGAATGTAAAGTAGTTGCAGCCTTCCTTGACGGCCACTTTCAACAACTGGTGGTACTGTTCCTTGCTCAGGTGTTCGGCCAGGTTCATGTGCAGGGCTGAACCGCCGGTAAGGTGCTCGATGTACTTGCGCCCGTGCAGGCGGAACTTGTCGATGATGTTCACGTTCTCGTCTTCCACGATGTAGAAATAGCTGTTGTAGCAGTCGCGGGGCACCATGTAGCCGTCCTGCCGGTCCCATTTGGCGTGCTTCACGCCCACGTTCTCGGCCGGAATCATCTCGCAGTTGAACATCACATCCTTGCTGCGGTAGCGTCTGTTGTAGTCTTCGATAAGCCCCAGCACCTGCTGCACGAACTTCTCGTAGCGCGGGTTGTCGCTGATCTCGATGCCCAGGAACTCGGCGGCCTCCACCAGGCCGTTCACGCCGATGGTGAGGTACTGCCTGCCCATATTGATGTAACCTGCGTCGAACAGCGGCAGCATACCTTTTTTGTGCATGTACTTGAGGTTCTCGTTGTAGGCCAGCTGCACCTTGTGGCACAGGTCCACGATCTCTTCAAGATAGGCCATATAGGGCATGTTCTGACGGGAGGCGTACTGTATGCAGCGGTTCAGGTTCACGGTAAGCACGCTCTTGGAACCGGTGGACACCCCGCCCGCCCCGAGGGTGTAGCTGAATCCGTTGTCCTGTATCTCGTTGCGCAGGCGGCAGCAGGAACTCAAAGAGTCGGCATTGTCGCTCATGTAGGTAAAGAACGAATGCCCCTCGGCATACATCTCGGCCGTAAAGTCGCCGTATTCGGCATCCTTGGCGTCGCCGTTCTCGGTTAAAAGCGCCATCGTCTCCACCGGGAAGGTGAGCACGGTGCGCAGGCGTTCGGCGTTGAACCACTTCATGAAACGTTTCTGCAGCCAGCTGAGCGACTCCCAGCAGGGACGGCTGCCGTCGGGAAAGTAGAAGTTGCCGAACAGGCTTTCGAAATAATAGCGGTCGTAGTAGGAAATGTTCCAGAACACGGCCTGGTAGTTGCGCGCTCCCGTGGGCTGGTTGATCGAATAGACGATCTGTTCGAAGCAGTCGGTGATCACCT
Source organism: Bacteroides sp. (assembly GCA_023662825.1). GTDB lineage: Bacteria > Bacteroidota > Bacteroidia > Bacteroidales > P3 > Pullibacteroides. The sequence goes on along the minus strand of JAMPIH010000015.1, from coordinate 22,662 downwards.
TGTCGATGGTGCGCTGTTTCCTGGAGAGGTCCACCACCTTGTCGGCGTGCAGGTAATAGTCGTCGCCGTATTCCAGGCCGATAAAGTAGTTCATGTACATCAGGAACTCGGGCGTGGCGCAGGCGCCGCTCAACATGCTCGACACCATGAACACCATATTCACGAACCCGCCGCAGAACGACTTGAGGTTGGTGGGCGCCTTGGAGTTGCCTCCGATGGAAAGGGTGCCGCCCGTAAGCCATGGGTACATCGTGATGCTGGCGCAGTAGTTGGCCAGGCTCGTCTCGTCGTTCTTATAGATATAGTGGCCGTTGAGCAGTTCTATGTAGCGGTCGGCCATTTCCTTGCCGTACATATCCTTGAGCCGGTCGGTAAGCATGCGGCGGTTCAGTCGGATGAAGTTCGACTTGGGCAACTCCCCGATCAAGGTGGCCATGTTCTTGTTCTCCACATTGGCGTTGGCGTCGTACTTGCTGCCGGTGGCCGCGTTCGAGGCGTCGCAGTAGTCCATGAGGAACTTGAGCTTGTCGCGCACCTCACGGTCTTCGATATGTTTCTGACGGTAAAGCATATACGACTTGGCCACCGCATAATAGCGTTCGGCCATGAGCGCCACCTCCACCTGGTTCTGGATTTCCTCCACCGTCATTTCGTTGGTGATGCTGACCCGGCTCAGGATCGTGGCGATCACGTCCTGGGTCGCGAAACTGCCCACCGAAAGGAAGGCCTTCGAGATGGCCTTCTTGATCTTGTCGATCGAAAAAGGCTCTTTCTTTCCGTCCCGTTTAATGATAAATAAGTCCATAGCGTTTGTTTTTAAAACGTTAACAATCGTGATGATGTTCCGGAAACTGTCGGTCGGGAAAGCGGCGGAAAGAAGATGTTGCACCTGAAGGCATCCGCCACGGCACATCCTCGCCTTTCGCCCGAAAGTCCGGATCAAGTACGGCAACGGCAGGTCTTCTGACTTGTTGGCGGCCTTGCGCCTTCCCGAACGTCCGTTCAGTGGCATAGGCAAGGCCGGATGGAAAAACTTACAGCTACGGGGATAGTTCCGGACTTTCACCGGATTCCCTTTTCATCCCGACAGGCTTGGCAACAAGCCCGATAGGAAACCGATACCGGATGCAAAGGTACGGCGGCGAAAACCGAAAACAACGTGTCCCGGAAAAATGTTATGAAAAAGTTTTGAACAAGGAGAAAGACAGGCGAACGCCCTGTCCTACCGCCGGTTGGCGTTTTTCTTAGCGAGTGAACTCGAGGGGAGTCGAACCCCTATCGTCAGAACCGGAATCTGAAATTCTATCCATTGAACTACGAGTCCGTTACCGGCAAGCCGATATCTGCCGCGAAAGTACGAAAAAGATTGCAAATTCGTGCTATTTTTGCCGCCCACAAGCCAAAATATACGTAAAGGTGAAAGAGAAACCTGATAAAATCCAAAATTTCAGATATACGATAGACCGCTTCGCAGACCTCAAGGTGATGCGGTACCGCGTTCCCGGCTGGGAAGAACTGTCCCTGCCCCAAAAGGAACTGCTTTATTGCCTGAGTATGGCAGCGAACGCGGGCCGGGACATCCTCTACGCCCAGAACTACCGCTACAACATCCTTATAAAAAGGGTGTTGGAGGCCATCTATAAGACGTACTCCGGCAAGCGCGACACCGAGGATTTCAAGAATTTCGAGATCTACCTGAAACGCTTCTGGTTCAGCAACGGTATCCATCACCACTATGCCTGCGACAAGTTCCTGCCCGCATTCAGCCGCCAATACCTGAAACACTGCATGGAGAATTCCGATCTAAGCGGGGTTTTCGCCCAACTGCAGGAATGCGCCGAAAAAGACCTGCGCTTTACCGACACAGACAGCCTGTGCGCGTTCGTGGGCGAGCTGATATTCGACGAAGACCTGGCGCAGAAACGCATCAACCTCGACCCGAAAAAAGGCCTGGTGGAAGCTTCCGCCTGCAACTATTACATGAATGTAGGCACGGCCGAAGCCGAGAATTTCTACGCCCGGCAGAAGGAATCCTACGAGAAGGAACACCCCGAAGCCAAGGATCGCCCGCTCTCCTACGGTCTGAACAGCCGTCTGTCCAAGCGCAACGGCCAACTGAAGGAGGAAGTGTGCCGAATCGGCGGGCTGTATTCGCAGGCACTCGAAAAAATCGTGTTCTGGCTGCAAAAGGCGGCCGAAAAAGCCGAGTCGGACGCACAGAAACGACATATCGGGATGCTGATTGACTATTACACCACCGGCAGCCTCAAGACCTGGGACGACTACAACGTGCTCTGGACGCAAGACTGCGACAGCTTTGCCGACTACAACAACGGCTTTATCGAAACCTACGGAGACCCACTGGGCATCAAGGCCAGTTGGGAAGCCATCGCGAATTTCCGCAACGAGGAAGCCACGCGCAGGACGGAAATCATCAGCCAAAACGCCCAGTGGTTCGAGGATCATTCGCCCGTTGACAAACGCTTCAGGAAAGAAAAGGTAAAGGGCATCAGCGCCAAGGTGATCACCGTGGTGCAGCTGGGGGGCGACTGCTTCCCCACCCCGCCCATCGGCATCAACCTGCCCAACGCCGACTGGATCCGCCGCGACTACGGCAGCAAGTCGGTAACCATCGAGAACCTTACCGATGCCTACGACAAGAGCGCCAAGGAATTGGGCGGCATGCTGCAGGAATTCGCGTTCTGCCAGGAAGAGATAGACCGCGCCAAGGCCTCGGCCTCCGTGGGCGACAACCTGCACACGGATCTGCACGAATGCCTGGGGCACGGTTCGGGCAAGATGCTGGAGGGCGTGGTTTCGGAAGCGCTCAAAAGCTACGCCTCCACCCTGGAGGAAGCCCGCGCCGACCTCTTCGCCCTCTATTACATGATGGACGACAAGATGCAGGAACTGGGGCTACTGCCCGACAAGGAACCCGCCAAGGCCGAATACGACGGCTATATGCGCAACGGCCTGATGACCCAGCTGGTGCGCGTGGAATACGGCAAGGAAATCGAGGAGGCCCACATGCGCAACCGCAGCCTGATCGCCCGCTGGGCCTACGAAAAGGGGCTGGCGCAGAACGTGGTGGAGAAAGTCGTGAGGGAGGGCAAGACGTATTTCAAGATCAACGACTACGAAAGGCTGCGCACCCTGTTCGCCGAACTGCTGGCCGAAGTGCAGCGCATAAAGTCGGAGGGCGACTACGAGGCCGGACGCGCACTGGTGGAGAACTACGGCGTAAAGGTGGATGCCGCACTGCACCGCGAGGTGCTGGAACGCTACAAGAAGCTAAATCTGGCGCCCTACGGCGGCTTCGTGAACCCTGAACTGACCCCCGTGTACGACCAAGAGGGTAAACTCTCGGACATCGAGATCTCCTATCCCGACGATTTCGCGGCCCAGATGATGGCATACGCCGAACGCTATTCCTCGCTGCCGATCATTTCTTAAATGACCAAACGCCCTTACGGCCAGCCTATTCAAAAAATGGTTTTGGACGGTGAGATGCGAGATAAAGGTCGTAGGTGCGTGCGGGAGCGTACTCTTGTACGTGACCAAACGCCCTTACGGCCTTTAGCGAAGCAGATCACTGTCCAAAACCATTTTTTTCGTACCTTTGAAAGTTTGTTGCACACCGTGTGCAGACAAAATGTAAAACAATTAAAATTTTAAAGATATGTCCATCATCAAACCGTTCAAGGGCTTCAGGCCTCCCGTCAGCATTGTTGAGAAACTGGCCAGCCGTCCCTACGACGTTCTCAATTCCGAAGAAGCACGCAAGGAATGCGAAGGCAATCCGTACAGCCTGCTTCACGTAACCAAAGCCGAAATCGACCTCCCCCAGGGGGTTGACGAACACTCCCCCGAAGTGTACCTGCAGGTGGTAAACAACTACAACAAGTTCAAGGACAACGGCTGGTTGGTGAAAGACGAGGAAGAAAAACTCTACATCTATGCCCAGAGCATGGACCTCAAGAAGTGGCAGTACGGCATCGTGGCCTGCGCCGCCAGCGAAGACTACGTGAACAAGATCATCAAGAAACACGAGCTTACCCGCAAGGACAAGGAAGAAGACCGCATGAAGCACGTGCGCATCACCAACGCCAACGTGGAACCCGTGTTCTTCGCCTACCCGGCCGTAAAGCGCATCGATGAAATCGTGGCCGGCATCACCGCCCAAAAGCCCCTCTACGATTTCGTAGCCAAGGAAGACGGTTTCGGTCACCGTTTCTGGGTAATCGACGACAAGGCCGTGATCGCCGAATTGGTGGAACTGTTCAAGAAAGACGTTCCGGCCATGTATATCGCCGACGGTCACCACCGCTCGGCCGCCGCTGCCCTGGTGGGTCAGGAAAAGAAGGAAAACAATCCCAACCACACCGGCAAGGAGGAATACAACTTCTTCATGACGGTGATTTTCCCCGACAACCAGCTCAACATCATCGACTACAACCGCGTGGTGAAAGACCTGAACGGCCTGACGAAAGACCAGTTCATCGCCGCCCTCGGCGAATCTTTCGACGTGCAGGACATGGGCACCGAAATCTACAAGCCCTCCAAGCTGCATGAATTCAGCGTGTATGTGGACGGGCACTGGTTCAAGCTCAACGCCAAGGCCGGCACATTCAACGATGCCGACCCCATCGGCGTGCTCGACGTTACGATCCTCTCCAACCTCGTGCTCGACAAGATTCTGGGCATCAAGGACCTGCGTACCGACAAACGCATCGATTTCGTAGGCGGTATCCGCGGTCTGGGCGAACTCAAGCGTCGTGTGGACAACGGTGAGATGAAGGTGGCTTTCGCCCTTTATCCGGTAAGCATGAAGCAGATTATCGACATTGCCGACAGCGGCAACATCATGCCTCCCAAGACCACCTGGTTCGAACCCAAACTGCGTTCGGGTCTGGTAATCCACGAATTGGTCTAATCGCCGCCCGAGGGCAAATGGCGAAGGGTGCCGGAAACCATGTTTTCGACACCCTTTTTTATATCCATCCATCCCGAAAACACTTACATACTATGGAATACTCCATCTCGATAAGGCAGGATAACTGCATACGCTGCCGCCGTTGCGAACAGGCCTGCCCGGCCGGCATCTTTACCTATGAAGAAGGCTGTATGCAGGTTCAGAAAGAGCAATACTGCATAAAATGCGGGCATTGCGCCGACATCTGCCCCAAGAACGCGATCGTGCACACGCTGTTTCCCGAAAGTTCGCTACACGGCTACAGCCTGAGCGACCTACCCTCGCCCGAGCAAGTGGAATTGCTGATGAAGGTCCGGCGCAGCAACCGCAGCTTTACCGCAAAAGACATCCCGCAAGAAATGCTGGACCGCATTATCGATGCCGCCTACGCCGCCCCTACCGCGCAGAACCTCCGCAACATCCAGATCGTGGCGGTAACGGATCCGGAAAAGCTGCAGGCCATCGCCGCCCTTACGGTCGACACCTTTGTCCATGCGGCGAATCTGCTGGAGAATCCGTTGGTAAAATGCGTGTTGAAACGCAAGATGACCTCCGTCTATGCCATGATCCCAAAGTTCAGGGCCATGCACCGCAAGCTGCACGAGGGCAAAGGCGATCCAATACTGCACCAAGCCAAAGCCGCGTTGTTCTTCTGCGCCCCTGAAAAGAGCCGGTTCGGATACGCGGACTGCAACCTGGCGTACCAGAACGCCTCCCTGATGGCCGAAAGCCTCGGCGTGGCCCAGTTCTACACGGGGTTCGTGCTGAGCGCGTCCAAGCAAGACAAGAAAGAGCGGCTGTACAGGTTGCTTAACTTAACAAATGTTAAAATCTTTGCAGGTATGGCGCTGGGCATGCCCGCATTCCGATTCGAACGATACACCGACAGAACCCACACCGAGGCCATCCGGCTATAGTTTCCCGCCCCTTCCGATACATATCCCGCTTCCCGTTTCATGCCCATACGCGGCAAAAACGGAGGCGGGATTTTTAACAAATTAAACACTACTATTATTTTCAATAAAAACAAACAAAATTTTAGTATACATTTTAATAAACACCAAATTTATATATTTTACTAAATCCATATTGACGTTTTTAAATGTTAAATATTGTTAAAAATACTCAAAATCATCCGTTTAATACAATTTTATAGCAAAATTTATCGTACTTTTGATGTCTGAAAAAAAATTTCATCAACAACTTATCAACCATCCGAAGATTCCTTCAGACCGTTGAAAAGTAGAAAGGAGATGCCACCCAAACAGCACGAACAAGATTGCCGCCGTTTATTTTTTAACCAAGAACCAAACACTATGAAAAAAGAAGTATGCAAACAAGAACGTTTTTCTGCAGCCGAGAGCAAAGACCAAGTTCACTTGGACTATGCCGAGGCGCGAAAAAGGTCGGTTGAAAACCAACGTTCCATCGAGGACAGTTCGGCACAAAAGAGAATCTCTTTTGAAGAGGACGTGGCCGTTTATTGCAAACGCCTGTACAATTTCTTATACGGTTTATGCCGGGATGAAGAATTGAGCAAGGATCTGTTGCAAGACACGATGATACGGGCGCAATACCATTTCCTGCAAGGTTCCTATAACGAAAAGGGGCTTGTTTGGTGCTGGCTGCGCACGATCGCCCAAAACATCCTGTACAGACACTATCGGGAGCAAAACAGAATCAGGCAGAAGTTTGCCGAAGAAAGACAGCAGATCTGCGATAATCTCGGCTGGTCTTCGGCTTATGTGGAGCCGGCCGTGGTCGAAATGGAACTGCCGCCCCGGATAAGCCGTAAACAGACCAGAGACGTATTGGGCGACAATATGGCGCTGCTGATACGGTCTCATTTCCGCTTTTTCAAGCTCAGCCTCGGGGAGAGGAACTTGATTTACGAACGCCACATAAACCGGAAATCGTTCAAGGAACTGGCCTGTATGTCGGGAGAAGCCCTGTCTACCGTAATGAGCCGATACTACACGGCCATGAAAAAGATGCAACGGCAAATCATCGACTGGGAATCCAAAGGGCTTTTCCTTCAAGAACTGAACCTGCAGCGGCTCAAGGACTTCAAACACGCAGAAATAGAAACTGAAAGGTTGCTGTTTAAGGAAAAGCTTAAGAAGCAACCTTTGCCGGGACGCCCCCGCAAAAAGCTGGAGAACTGAACTACCAAACGTACACTCTGGCTTTGCCGGGTTCCTTCACCGACTTGGGCAATTTACCGCACAAAAGGTATTTCTTGCCGTTCCATTCCACATAATCGCCTCCGTTGAAAGGCGACTCGGCATCGGATTTCCCTTCGCCAAGGCAAACGGCGGCCATCGCGAAGTTGGGATAAACCACCAGTATGGCGGGAATACCGAGCACCCGGTTGGATATCTGGCAAAGCAAGAGCGAACGGTCTAAGATGTCGCCCGAACCTTTCTTGAAAAACATCACCTCAGGATACAGGTATTGGGCGGCAAGCTTGGCCGACTGCTTCGACTGGCTGCTGAGCGAACGGTTCAAGAGTGCGCACAGGTTAAGCAGCTTGATTTCCTGTTTCTCGCGTTCGGAAAGCTGTTCCTTTAGGTTCGCATCCTGCTTCCTGCTTACCAGACTGTCTAATTCCGGCAGCAACTTATATCGGAAGGTCTTGGACATCAAGGTGCTGAACGCGGCATCGGCGTACACCGGCAGCGGCCCCGAGGGCATGTCGGCCTGCATCTGCGCCAAACGTTCGTCGAAGGTATAGCCCTGGAATTTTCCGTACAACGGGGCTATCCGGGCTTTTTCGGGTTCCACGCGCATCGAGAACGGATGGGAGGCGTTGGCGTGAGCCTTGGTATACACCTTTACCGAACTCTGCGCCAGTTTCTTGCCCGGCTCGATATCCATCAGGTAGTAGCTGTTGTCTCCGATATTGAGATAGGGCTTGGCCGCCAGTTCCTCGAAAACGGGCAGCAGGATGGCGAGCGTGCCGCCGCCCTCACCCTGGAATCGGGCGATACGGGCATCGTAACCGGTCTGGTTCAAAAGGAACACCGCAAAAATCAAGTTCTCCCCCTTCTTGCTCTTATTGAACACCAGGTCGGCAAACTGCCGCACCAACAGGTAATACTGGTAGTCGTTCAAGGCCAGTTCTTCCTTGTATTGATAGAGTTGGAACACGAGCGGGTCGAAATCCTGGTTCGACAGATATTGCCAGACCTTGGACACGCCCTTTTCCAAGCCCTTGCCCAGATTGATGTTGCGGATGGTGGGGATATAATAAACCTTTATGTCTTGTCCGTAGAACTTAAAGCTGACGAACTGCTGTCTCGACACCAGGTTGGAAACGGCCTCGTCGCCCGCGCCCTCGTAATAGTTCTCGGGCATGGGCGGCATTATGCGCTTTACCGGGGCTACCGCCGATTCCGCACGTACCACCAGCACTTCCGCCGCATCGCCGGCATTCTTTTTCGTCCTGTCGGTAAAGAACGCTCCCTCCGCCATCGTGCCCTTTTCGCGGATCGCCAAAGGATAGGTCTGCCATTCCGTACGCAGGTAATCCGCAAAATTCTGGTTGTTCTGCCGTTGCAATTCGGCGAAATCGCCCACCGTGTTGGCGGTTATATTCTCGTTGAACCACTCGGTAAGGCTTTCCTTTGCCTGCTTGAAACTTTCCTTCAGGTTTTCCTTGGCTTCGTTAACGGACTGCCTGGCATCGTTATATATATCCTTGGCCGCGTCCTTCACCTCTCCGGCGGCATCTTTCGCGCCCTCCTTGAGCTGTTCACCGGTTGCCTGCCGGTTTTCCTTACGCTCCTTCTTCTTTTCCTGCTTTTCCTCCTTCCGCGCCCTGTCCACGCTGTCCGTAACCGAAACTTGCCCGTTCGTAAGGATATCGCAAAAACGATGAGCCGACAGCCCGAACGGCATCGACAGGAAGGCGGCACAGAAAATCAGGAGGGCAGGTATCTTTTTCATGGCAGGATTCATTCTTTATATGTTACTCGCAGGCAGAGAGGAAGTTATCGACGCTATGCTTGGTGGCATGGAAGCGCGTTATCCCGTAATCGGCGATTCCGTGAATGAAGAACGGGTCGTTCTCCACTATTTCCCGCGCCTCTTCCTCGCTCCGCGCATGGCAGATGATGATGCCGCCCACACGCGGTTCCTGCGAACCGGAAGCGATCAGTTTCCCGGCATCCAGCAAGGCGTCCAGATAACGTCTATGTTCGGGCAGGCATCTATCCACCTCGGCCAGCGGTTTCTTATACTTCACATTGAATATGAACATAGTTTTTTCTAATTAAAGTCCAGATGCCTACCAGTTTACAAACGCACGCTGATAAATGTCGTCCACCAGTTCCTCCACAATCTCTTCGATCAGCGAGGATTCCACGGAGGCCAGGCTCAGCTGGGCGTCGTAATCGCGGTAACGCGAAAAACTCTGGGCAAAATTCGTCTTGGCGTCGAAACGGTTCACGTAACGAACCTGCACGGTAATGGTGAGCCGGTTCATGGCCGCCTGGTCATTGCTCTGGATAGAAACGGGATTGACCGTGTAGCCGGTAATCTCGCCCGAGAACTGCAAGTCGGCGAAACCGTCCACCAACGACAGGTTGCTCTGCGAAATCAGATATTCCTTAAGACGGTCGGTAAACACAGAACTCAAGGTAGCCTGCACCGAAGCCGCGCGGTTGCGGAAATAAGAGATGCTCATCGTCTTGGCATCGGCCGGAATGGAGGCGCCCGAAAGCGAATAGATCTTGCAGCCTGTCAACATACACAGGCAAAACGCCATCCACAGAAACACGCCCGGCCTTTTCATGCTTATTCTTCTACAAGAATGTTGTATTCCTTTATCTTTCGGTAAATCGTGCGCTCCGAGATTCCCAGTTCGGCGGAAGCCTTGCGGCGGTTGCCCCTGTATTTGGCGAGCGCCTGCTCAATCATCTGCTTCTCGCGCTTTTCCAAGCTCAGGTCTTCCTCATGCACGGGAATCGGTTCGTTGATGATTTCCGCATGGGGAACCGACACCGGATATGCCGGCATCGCCTGCGTTTCGGACGGCAGGATGGTATATGGTTCGGCGCTGATGTTCTCTGTCCTGCCCTCGCCCAGATTGGCCACCGCCTGCTTAAGCTGGTGGATGTCTTTCTGCATGTCGAACAGCACGCTGTAGAGGATCTCGCGTTCCGACATCCCGCTTTGGGCGCTTTTACCCAACAGCACGGGCAAGCGGTTGGTTTCCAGATTCGGCAGCGAACGTTTCAGGGCCTCGGCACTCAGCCTGCGGTCTTTTTCCACAATCGTTACCTGCTCGCTTACATTCTTGAGCTCGCGCACGTTGCCCGGCCAAGGATACGAGAGCAGCAACTGCCGCGCCTCATCGGTAAGCTGCAGGGGCGGGATGCGGTATTTTTCGCTGATGTCGGCCGAGAACTTGCGGAACAGCAGCTCGATGTCTTCCGGACGCTGTTTCAGCGACGGCACCTGGATCGTGATGGCATTGAGGCGGTAATAGAGGTCCTCGCGGAACTTGCCTAACTGGATTTGCTCGGCCACGTTCACATTGGTGGCTGCCACCACGCGCACGTTCGTTTTCTGAGCCTTGGACGAACCCACCTTGAGGAATTCGCCGGTTTCCAACACGCGGAGCAACCTCACCTGGGTACTGAGCGGCAACTCGGCCACCTCGTCCATAAAGATGGTTCCCTTGTCGGCTTCCTCGAAATATCCCTTGCGGGCCTCACGGGCATCGGTAAACGACCCCTTCTCGTGTCCGAAAAGTTCGGAATCGATGGTGCCCTCGGGAATCGCCCCGCAGTTGATGGCCACATAACTGTTGTGCTTGCGTGCGCTCAGCTCGTGGATGATCTTCGGAAAGAATTCCTTTCCCACCCCGCTCTCGCCAAGCACCAGCACGCTCAAATCGGTATTGGCCACCTGCATCGCCACGTCGATTGCGCGGTTCAGCAGCGGCGAATTGCCGATAATCCCGAAACGTTGCTTGATGCTCTGGATATCCATGGGCCTTTACTCTCGGTTTGCAGTTTATTTCATATTGGTGAACACGTTCTGCACGTCGTCGTCTTCCTCGATGCGGTCAACCAGTTTCTGCACGTCTTCCTGTTCGGCTTCCGAAAGTTCCTTGGTATCGGTGGGAATGCGGTCGAAACGGGCGCTCACCAGTTCGAAACCGTTGTTTTCGATATATTTCTGAATGTCGCCGTAGGCCTCGAAAGGCGCATAGATGGTGATGTTTCCGGTTTCCTCATCGGTAAAGATCTCTTCCATGCCGCAGTCGATCAGTTCCAGTTCGAGGTCGTCCATGCTCAGGCCTTCCTTGGGCTTGATGTTGAACACGCATTTGTGTTCGAACATAAAGGTAAGGCAACCCGTAACCCCCAGCGAACAGCCAGCCTTGGTGAAGTAGGAACGGATGTTGGCCACGGTGCGCTGGTGGTTGTCGGTGGCTGTCTCGATCAGGATGCCGATACCGTGGGGGCCGTATCCTTCATATACGATCTCCTTGTAGTCCTTCTGATCCTTTTCGGTGGCGCGCTTGATAGCCCGTTCGATATTGTCCTTGGGCATGTTTTCCGACTTGGCCGTCTGGATAATGGCACGGAGGCGGGGGTTGGTCGCGGGGTCGCTGCCGTTCTTGGCAGCGATGGTGATTTCCTTGCCCAGACGGGTAAAGGTGCGGGCCATATTGCCCCATCTCTTGAACTTACGCGCTTTCCGATACTCAAATGCTCTTCCCATTCTATTAAGGGTATTAAATATTATTAATCAATGCTTAGCGGCGGCGTTGGCTGGCCTGCTGCCGGGCAATCTCCTGCTGACGCTTGGCCATTTCTTCCAAGCGTTGCTGGAATTTCGATTTCTTTACGGGTTTCTTCTTGTTTTCCTGAATCTTGGCCAACACCTTCCGGTCGTCTATCATCCGGCGGATAAAGAACATCTGCAAAAAGGTGATGAACATCGACAGGCAGTAGTAATAGTTAAGCCCCGAGGCATAGCTGTTGAGGAAGCAGAGCAGCATGACGGGCATAAAGTACATCATGAACTTCATGCCGGGCATCTGGTTGGTCTGCGCCTGCTGTTTCATCGTCATGTGGGTGTACAGCAGGTTCGAGATCGCCATCAACAGGGCGAAAAGGCTGATGTGGTTGCCGTAGAACGGAATGTTGAACGAAAGGTTCAGCACGCTGTCGTAGGCCGAAAGGTCGTCCGCCCACAGGAAGGACTTCTGCCGCAATTCGATGGAGGCCGGCAGGAAGCGGAACATGGCCAGCACGATGGGGAACTGCAGCAGCATGGGGATGCAGCCCGAAAGCGGGCTGATGCCGGCCTTTTTGTACAAGGCCATCGTGGCGCGCTGCTTATCCATGGCCTGCTCGGGCTTGGGATATTTCTTGTTGATCTCGGCCACTTCCGGCTGAATCACCCGCATCTTGGCCGAAGAAGCGTACGACTTGTAGGTGAGCGGGAACAGCACGATCTTAAGCAGGATTGTAAGGATAAGGATAATCAGCCCGTAGTGCAGCCCTTTGGATTCCAAGAAGTCGAATACCGGAATCACCGCCACCCGGTTGATCCACTGCATCAGGAAAAAACTCCACCCGAGCGGAATCTGGCGCTCCAGATCCAGTCCGAAATCACGCAGGGTACGGTATTTATTGGGTCCGGCATAAATGTTCATGCCGATGGTCTGGTAATCCTGACCGTCGTACGGCAGGCCGATCACGGCTTCCAGATCCTTCAGGTAGCCTGCCGGAGCGGCCTTCTGCGTGTAGTTGCGGATTTCGGCACTCGAAAAGTCCTTGTCCGCGATCAGGCTCAGGCTGAAGAACTGCTGCTTGAACGAAATCCACTTGCTGGGCGTGGTCAGCGACTTGGCGTCGTCGCGGGTTTCCTTGAGATAGCGCACCTTGTCGTTGAGCGGCTTGTAGTAAACCGCCGTGTTCATGCTCTCCATCTGCAAGGATTTCTCCAACTGTTCCAGCCGGGCGTTCCATACCAAATCGATAAAGGAGGTGTTGGAAGCCACCACATCCTGCATGCCCGCGAAGTTCACGTCAAATCCGAGCATATAGCTGTTGCCCCGAACGGTGTAGGCGAACTCCAGATATTCGGTCTTGGACGAATCCGTCAGGTTATCGGGATACAGCCGCATCCGCACCACAATGCTGTCGTTGCCGGCAACCTGCGTGGCGGAAGGCATAAGGCATTCGAAATAGCAACGGTCGGTGCGCACGTTGCGGTTGTTGGCGAAGAACTGGAGGTAAAACTCGGAAAGGTTCTCGTTCATCAACACCAGATCCTCTTTCCTGTAGGTAAGGTAATCCTTAAGGGTGATGCCGGCGATACGGCCACCCTTGTTGAGGAAACGAATCTTGAACACTTCGTTTTCCACCTCGAAATACCGATCCTCACCCTGCATGCAGGCCGAAAACGGGTTGGCGCGGTCTATCCCGCCCCCCTGGACCTTGGCGGGCAAGTCCTGGATTCCAGGCTGAGAGGCCACCGCCCCGTTCAAGGTATCGAAGGCTGCGGTATCCGTGGATTCCGCAGCCTCGCTTGCCATTTGTTCGGCCAGCTGCCTGCGTTGCTTGTCCATCTTGGTGGTCTGCCAATAGGAGAACCCCAGGAGAACCAGAAACATCAGCACCAAACCGATGATACTCTGTTTGCTCATTCGTGTCTTGGAAAAATGCGTTAGTCTTTATAGCAGGCTATCTTGGCGGCATCGAACGAAGCGATGAAACCGGCGTGTCCCTTCACGATGCTTTCGCCGTGACGGATAAACACTTCCGCACTCTTGGCGAACATGGCGGCATCGCGGTTGGCATCCAACAGGATCAGATTGCCCAGGATCGTATAACCGGCCATTTCCACCAGACGGCGGGCCTGGAAGTCCACCAATTCCTCGTTGCCGGCGGCCTTTACGGCTTCCACCGCCTTGTTCAGTTCGGCATGCATGTCCACCAGTTTCTTACGCAAGTCCGCGAATTCGGGTGCGAGCGTTTCGGCCTCGTAGCCTTCAATCAGCTTGGAGGCGTTGCCGTTCAACACGTGACGGATGGCGGCCACCACCTGCAGCTGCGAGGTGCCTTCGTAGATAGTGAGGATACGGGCGTCGCGGTACATGCGTTCCACCGGGAAGTCTTTCATGAAGCCGGTTCCCCCGTGCACCTGAATGGCATCGTAGGTGTTCTGGTTCGCGTATTCGCTGGAGAACATCTTCAGGATCGGGGTCAGCATATCGGCGTTGCGCTGGTAGAGTTTCATGTCGGCACGCTGTTCAGGCGTGAGTTTCTCGCCTTCATTCACCAGCGAGGCATACGACTTGCTGATGTCCACCGCGCGCGAGGTTTCGTAAAGCACCGAGCGGGCGGCGTCCAGCTTGGCCTTCATCAGGGCCAGCATCTGGTAAACGGCCGGGAACTCGATGATTTTCTTGCCGAACTGTTCGCGTTCGTTGGCATATTTGAGGGCTGCGCGATAGGCGGCTTCCGAAAGCCCCACCGACTGGGCGCCCACACCCAGACGGGCGCCGTTCATCAGCGCCATCACGTATTTGATAAGCCCCAGCTTGCGTTCGCCCACCAATTTGGCAGGAGCGTTGGTGAACACCAGTTCGCAGGTGGGAGAACCCTTGATGCCGAGCTTGTTCTCGATACGCCTTACCACGAAACCGCCCCATCTGCGGTCATGTACGAAATACGAAAGGCCGCGGCCGTCGTTGGTGCCTTCTTCGGAACGGGCCAGCACCAGCTTGATGTCGGCGTCGCCGTTGGTGATGAAGCGTTTCACCCCGTTGAGCAGCCACATGCCCTTGGCCTCGTCGTAGGTGGCCTTGAGCTGAACGGCCTGCAGGTCGGAACCTGCATCGGGTTCGGTAAGGTCCATACTGCAGGTCTTGCCCTGATGGATCATCGGCAGGAATTCGGCCTTGATTTCTTCAGAGGCAAATTCGGCTATGGTTTCGGCGCAGTCCTGCAAGCCCCAGATATTGGCGAAGCCCGCATCCCCGCGCGAAACGATTTCGGCGGCCATCACGTAAGGCACAATCGAGAAGTTCAAGCCGTCGTACTTACGCGGCAAAGCCAATCCATACACCCCGGCCTTGGTAAGCACATCGTGGTTTTCCTGGGTTCCGCGGGCGTATTTCACGTGTCCGTCGATTACCTGAGGGCCTTCGTGGTCCACATCCTCCGCATTCACATCCAGCACGTTGGCAGAAATGTCGCCGATAATCTCCATTACCTTCTCATAACTGTCCATCGCGTCTTCGAAGTCTTGCGGCGCGTAATCGTATTTATCCTTGTCGGCGTAATCGCGTTCCTTCATATCCACGCATTTTTTCATCTGCGGGTGATTGAGATGGAATTTCAACGCCTCGTTATCGCTGTAAAAGTTCATTTTCTGTTGATTTTAGCTTTGACGAAAGGGACAAAGCGGTTTTTATTTGGAATTTTCCTTGTAATACTTGATCATCTTGGGCAGCACGTCCATCAGCGAACCGTTGATCACGTAGTCGGCGATGGCGTTCATCGGCGCATGCGGGTCGGTGTTGATGCTGATGATCTTGCCCGATTGGTCCATACCGGCGCGGTGCTGAACCGAACCCGAGATACCGCAGGCGATATAGAGTTTGGGACGTACCGTAACCCCCGTCTGTCCGATCTGGCGCTCGTGTTCGATAAAACCGCCGTCCACCGCGGCGCGGGTCGCCCCAACTTCTCCGCCCAGCAGTTCGGCCAGTTCGTAGAGCAGCTTGAAGTTTTCGCGGCTGCCGACCCCGTAGCCGCCGGCCACGATAATCTGCGCACCCTTGATATTCACCTTCTGGGCCTCGATGGCGCGGTCGATGATCTGACAGGCGAAATCGGCCGGATCCACATACTTGGCCACGTCCAGCTTGCGCATCGAGCCTTTGTAGTCGGCCTTGTAGATTTCTTTCTTCATGACCCCTTCGCGAACCGTGGCCATCTGCGGACGGGTCTTGGGATTCACGATGGTGGCGATGATGTTGCCCCCGAAAGCGGGACGAATCTGATAGAGCAGGTCTTTATATACGGTACCTGTCTTGGCTTCTTCGTGGTCGCCGATTTCGAGGCTGGTGCAGTCGGCCGTAAGCCCGCAAAGCAGGTGGGAGGCCACGCGTGGAGCCATGTCGCGCCCCACGGAGGTGGCGCCGAACAACAGGATCTCGGATTGGAGTTCCTTGGCCAGGTTCACCACGATCGAGGTGTGGGGCAAAGTGGTAAAGGGAAACAGGCGGGCGTCGTCGGCATAATGGATCATGTCCACGCCATACGGATAGAGCGTCTTTTCCAGATCGACCACATTATGACCGATCACGATGGCTTCCAACTGTTTGCCAAGCGTATCGGCCAGACGGCGGCCTTTGGAGAGCAGTTCCAGACTTACGTCGGCAATGCCGCGCTCTTCGGTTACTTCACAATATACGAATACGTTGTTCATGTCTTTCTCAATTTTAAATGATGGAAACCTAACCTATGATGTGCGAGGCAAGAAGTTCCTGCATCAGTTCGTTTATCGACTTGTCGGAGGTGTCCATTACCTTTGCTTCCTTGTGAACCAGCACCACGTTGTCGATTTTCTTCACCTTGGTGGGCGAACCGGCCAGGCCGAGACGTTCGGGTTCGGCGGCTAAGTCGTTGGCCGTCCATTCGCCGATCTGCAGACGCTTGTCGGCGCTTACCTTGGCCTTGCGCTTTTCGTCGGCGTTGGCCATTTCGGTAGGCGTGGCGGCGTGTTTGTAGGTCATCACGCGCACCGCGTGGCGGGGACGGCATTCCTTGGCCGAACTGCCCACCGTTACCAGACACGGCAGCGGAGCCTTTACGGTTTCCACGCCGCGTTCCAGACGGCGGCGGATGGTTACCGACTTATCGTCGATGTTCACCAGGCTTTCGGCATAAGTGATTTGCGGCAGGGCCAGCTTTTCGGCGGTCTGAGGGCCCACCTGGGCGGTATCGCCGTCGATGGCCTGACGGCCGCACAGCACCACGTCGAACGGGGCGAGCTTGCGCAGCGCCATCGACAGGGTGTAGGAAGTGGCCAGCGTATCGGCACCGGCAAACTTCATATCGCTGATCACGAAGCCGCCGTCTGCTCCACGGTACATGGATTCGCGCACGATCTCGGCGGCCCGGCCGGGTCCCATCGTAAGCACGATGATTTCGGCTCCGGCAATCTTTTCTTTCATCTGGATAGCCATTTCCAGCGCGTTCAGGTCTTCCGGATTGTAGATGGCCGGAAGGGCGGCGCGGTTAATGGTACCGTCTTCTTTCATGGCGTCTTTGCCTACGTTGCGGGTGTCGGGCACCTGCTTGGCCAAGACTACGATTCTAAAACTCATATCGGTTTATTTAACGGTTATACACACTTATAGCGGTGCCCTTTTCAGGCACATAAATGCAAAGGTAACAAAAATCGTAAAAATGCTTATCTTCGATTCTTCTAATCCATGCCTTATGAATACAAACGGAACAAAAGCCGCCGCTTCCTGGAAACCCGCCTGCGTGTTGAGCATCGCCGGTTCCGACAGCGGAGGCGGCGCCGGACTGCAGGCCGACATCAAGACCGTTTCCGCCCTGGGCGGTTATTCGGCCACGGCCGTGAGTGCCGTTACCGTGCAGAATACCTTAGGCGTGCGGCAGGTGATGCCGGTTCCCGCCCCGACCGTCTGCGCACAGGTGCAGGCCGTATTGGACGACATCCGGCCGCAGGCCGTCAAGATAAGCATGCTGCCCGACCCTGAAACGACGGAGCCCTTGGCCACTATCCTGCGGAAACAGGACAATATCGTGATCGACCCGGTCATGGTGGCCACCTCGGGCCATTCATTGGTGGAAAATTCGGCCATGCGGCACATCGTCAAGAACTTGTTCCCCCTGGCACGTATCGTTACGCCGAACTTAGAGGAAACCCGCGCCCTGACCGGTATCTTCCCGCAAAAGAAGACCGAATTCGAACGCGCCGCCAAGATGATTCTCGATATGGGTCCCCAGGCGGTATTGCTCAAAGGCGGACATTCGGCCTCCACGCGCCGTTCGTCCGACTACCTGCTGTGCGCCGAAGCCGATTTCGCACCGCTCGTGGTGTCTTCGCCCAAGAGCGACAGCAACAACCTGCACGGCACCGGCTGCACGCTTTCGGCCGCCATCGCCTTCTTCCTGGCCTCGGGCAACGACCTTACCGCTGCGGTGGTGGCCGCCAAAGACTATATCTACCATGCCATCAAAACGGGCAAGAACATGCAAATCGGGCAAGGACACGGCCCTGTGAACCATCTTTTCGCCCCAAAAGCCTTAAAAAAACTGAAATAAATCTTCCGATGAATATCTTCCTGAACGACAAACCTCTCTTGATAGAAGACGGCACCACCCTTGCCGGACTGATGCGTTCCAAGAACCTGCTTTCCCAAAGCGGCATCGCCCTGGCGCTGAACAACAGCGTGGTGCCTAAAGAAAAATGGGAGCATACCGTTTTACACGAAAACGATATGCTCCTATTGATCGGCGCCTCTTACGGAGGCTGAGTGCAGTTCCTACCCTACTTGAGCACGGCTTTCAACAGCGCGCTTTCCCCGTTCCTGCCGCTGAGCCGGAACAGATATACACCGGAACTGTATCCACCCATATCCACCTGATGGGAACCGGCGGCAAGGCTGCGTTCAAACAAGACATTGCCCGACAGCGCGCACACCTGCAACCTGCAATCCCTATCCACCTCCAGCATGAAGAACCCGTTGGACGAAGGATTGGGACTGATACGGCAAACGCCTGGCCAAGCGGTCTCATTATCTGTCATACGTATTGTAAAATTTCTAGTGGACATAGACGATTCTCCTGTACGGAAAATAGAGCGGACACCCGCCACATGATTTCCTATGGGGATATCAGTATATACATACTCCGTTGTTGAAGAAGAGACCCGTGATACTTCCACACTATCCAGATATATCACATAGCCCGTCGGAAAAACAACTTCTCCCTGCGGATGCTCCTTTAACCATTGCATAGTCACCGTATTGTTGCTAATACGGAATACCCGGATATAAGGAGGAAGCATTTTTTCCCTCATAATCACATTTAGGGATGTGTCTTTCGTCAAAGTTACACGAACATACGATGTATCGTAATTTCTCGTCCAAAAACGAAATTCATATGTTCCGTATTTAATATCGAATGTTTGTGGAGCAGAAGGGTAAATCATTGCCGAGCCCAATTTTTCGCCTTCCGCATAGATAAACATGCTCACTCCCCTTGTGTCAGGGCTTTCAATTGATACCATCACTTTCGCCCTTGTCTTCAAAAGTTCATAGTTATTCCCTCTTATTCGAACCGGAATGTAACTATCGTTCGTGTACCTATTTCCTTTTGTGGCATAGACCTTAAACCATTCGGAATTTTCTGCTTCTGTTCTTTCCACTGCCCATATTTCGTAATCGCCGTCTTGCAAGCCTTCCAACTTCGCAGTCAATACGGTAGATAATGATGTAGTGCCCCGCCGAACGATTTCTATTGATTCTTCTTGGGATAAAATTTTTATAAATTCCCCATTTTGAAATACAGCCAATGCTACAAACCCCTTAAACATAGACATCGCATTGTTTTTAATGGAGCCTAGCTTAACCGTCAGAGGGGTCGTACCTATCAAATAGAGGCTATCTTCCACTTGATCCGGCTCTATGCCTCCCGTCGCCTTCAACAAAAACAAGTCTGTAGAATGGGTATGTCCGCGTGGAACCATATTGTGCAAAATACCCTGCATGGAAGTATATCCTCCCCCGGTACCGGCACCTATTCCCGAAATATTGTCAGGATCCAGATTGCGTACGACAAAATAACCGTTGCTCGATCCACCCCATCCCCAATTAAAGTGGAAAAAGTCCGCATCATCGTAGCCATCACAAACGAAAGCATGTCCGCCTCCATCTCCCTGGCCTGTATAATATACAGGAAGATCATTATCCAAATTATCCTTCAAAACCGATATCCATTGATCATCATTGTCATAATCCTCCCTTTCCCTATAGTTTACTACAGAGTCGAAACCCATATAGGTCACTATGCCGTTAATGGTATTGTCCCGATATGCTCCACTGGCATTGCTACCATAATTCATCTTTACAGCATATCCCATATCCCGCATAAGCGTGGCTACTGCTGTGCGCTGTTCTTCCGAATATTCCGAAAGATTTTTACCGTCATACTGTTTCAGCATATTGTTCCAATCGTATGTACTTTGGGTAAAATCCAAAGAAAGATTCAACCCTTTTTCCGTAGTATAGGTAATGTTGTTCTCTCCCTTTTCAGGATATTCGTAATAACGTGCAATACTGGCCAATGCCGTGGCAACACAACCCGTGTAGGAACGTTTGTTGGTAGTAGGGTCGTCAGGGCATAAGTCGTTATACGGAGCATCCTGATTATAGTTGATACTATCCAACAGAGGCTTCTTTAAAACCTTAGCCTTGGAAAAACTATATTTCTCACCCGTACCATTACCTCCTGATTCGGCAGCTTTCTTAACACCTTCTGTATAACACCCCAACCAATATCTCAAGTTATCGGGCATATTGTCGATTTCAAATGTGCCCTTGTCCGAATACCCCAACACCAAACTCGAAACGTTGTCATCTCCAGCAACAATTACAAAGCCCTGCTCCCTTTCTGCATTAAAAATGTAATAAGGAACAAAATCCGTTGATTTCTTATTATCATCTTTAGGATAGACACACGACAACGCCGGAACAGATTTGGAAACCTGTGGCATTTGCACTCTATAAAATTCTTCTGCAGTTTTCTTAGCTGTTTCAAGGGTAACAGGATTCGCATACACTCCCATCCAGGAGAAAGCGAACAGCAGACATACCCCAATCATTCTGTTTTTCATGACAAATTTTCTTAACTTATTTACGATAATCATAAAAACCCACGCCGGTCTTGCGACCCAACAGCCCGGCTCGCACCATCTTGCGCAACAAGGGGTGCGGACGGTATTTGGAATCGCCGAATTCGTTATAGAGCACTTCCATAATCGAAAGGCATACGTCCAGACCGATAAGGTCGGCCAATTCGAGCGGCCCCATCGGATGGTTGGCGCCCAGTTTCATCGCGGTGTCGATTTCTTCGCGCGTGGCCACGCCGTCGGCCAGGATACCCACACCTTCGTTCACCATCGGAATCAGGATGCGGTTCACCACAAAGCCGGGCGCTTCGTTAACGCCCACAGGAGTCTTGCCCACCTGCCTGCAGGTATCCACCACGGTTTCATATACCTTCTGGTCGGTAAGCTGCCCCTTGATCACTTCCACCAGCTTCATTACCGGCACCGGATTGAAGAAGTGCATGCCGATTACCTGTTGCGGACGGGAGGTAGCCGTAGCCACCTGGGTAATGGAAAGCGAAGACGTGTTGGTGGCCAAAATGGCTCCGGGCTTGCAGACAGCATCCAGTTCCTTGAAGATTTCAAGTTTCACCGCCATATCTTCGGCAATGGCTTCAATCACCAGAT
Source organism: Bacteroides sp. (assembly GCA_023662825.1). Classification (GTDB taxonomy): domain Bacteria; phylum Bacteroidota; class Bacteroidia; order Bacteroidales; family P3; genus Pullibacteroides. The sequence goes on along the minus strand of JAMPIH010000015.1, from coordinate 1,163 downwards.
CGTAATCCTTGCAGTCCTGATATTGCAGCGTGGTGGAGATATGCCCCATCGCGGCATCCTTGGCGGCCTGTTCCATCTTACCTTTTTCCACCAAGCGGTTCAGGCTTTTTTCGATGGTCTGCATGGCTTTGTTGACGGAAGCGTCGGAACGGCCTTTCATCAATACATCAAAACCAGCTTGAGCGAATGTTTGAACGATGCCATGTCCCATGGTACCGGTTCCTATCACACAAATTTTCATGCTCCTTATGTTTATCTTGTTATTATCCGATTGAATATAGCCTTACTCGCCTTTGAACACGGGCGGACGGCGTTCCAGGAAGGCTTTCATGCCCTCTTTCTGGTCTTGGGTGGAAAAACACATGCCGAACAGGTTCGCTTCCAAGGCTATCCCCGTATCGATATCTGTTTCCGTGCCCTGGTTGACGGCTTCCTTGGCATACTGTACCGCCAAAGGAGCCTTGGCCGCTATCTTTCCAGCCATCTGCAAGGCGGTGTCCAAAAGTTGGTCGGGTTCCGTAACCTTATTGAACAATCCTATACGGTAAGCTTCCTCGGCCGTTATGGGGTCGCCGGTATAGATCATTTCCTTGGCTCTGCCGATGCCAACGATACGCGCCAGCCGCTGCGTACCCGAAAAACCGGGCGTAATGCCGAGATTGGTTTCGGGCTGCCCTACCTTGGCTTTGGAAGATCCGATACGGATGTCACAGGCCATTGCCAACTCGCAGCCTCCGCCCAAGGCATAACCGTTTACGGCGGCAATCACCGGCTTGTTCAGAGTCTCGATACGACGGAACACATCCGAGCCAAAGGCCCCGAACGACTTGCCTTCAACGGCGTTCATCCCCGCCATCTGGCCTATATCGGCACCGGCAGCGAATGCCTTGCCTGCTCCTGTAATGATAATGACCTTTATCTGACTGTCTCCGGCAGCGTCGGCCATGGCGAAGTCCAATTCGGAGAGCAATTCGGAATTGAGCGAATTCAATTCCTGAGGACGGTTCAGGGTCACGATGCGGACGCCCTCTTTGTCCTCTACCAACAGATTGTTGTATTCCATAGTTATTTGCAAATAAACCCGCCTTTTCTTCGACAGGTACATTTGGCAAATATAACCATTTTCCGCAATCGGGGGAAGCCGGGGAATGATTTCCCGTGCG
>JAMPIH010000014.1 GCA_023662825.1 Bacteroides sp. | reverse complement strand
AAGTGGCGCCTCCGACAGGCACAGACCCCGATCCAGTACCCGATCCCGAACCCGAACCCGAACCCGATCCTGAACCTGAACCTGAACCAGAACCAGAGGTGAAGACGAAGACGGTGTGCGACACGGTATATACGTTGATAAACATAGGAACGAAGGTCAAGAAGAACTATGTCCGCGATGCGGTGCAATCGACCACGTGTAGAGAAGTGGCGGAAGGATGTACGGTGACTTACGAAGTAGAGCGTGCGGCCGACAACAGCATCGAAACGGAACGTGCGGTAACGGATTGTGAGTAGCATTTGGATATTAGTGCGGGAAAAGTGTTAAATTTGCAAGTTTAGCAGTTTGTAAAGAGCGCAAACACTGATGGAGACACCAAAGGTGAATAGACAAAACAAGATGTTACGTGAGCTTTTGAGTAAGCTTGAAGCGGGAGTTGTGCTCAGAGGTGTCATATTAGCTTCGGTATTGGTTTTTTGTCTGGTGCCTTATACATTGGGAGCTATTAGAAATATTCTTGAATTATCTGATTTTGAATATGATAATGGGTCTGAGTGTCGTGGCACTTTTACAGATACGGTATCTTCTATAGGGAAAGTAATGCCTTCAGATGGAGAAGGTCTTTATGAGAAAAAGTATGAAACGCATACTTTCTATAATATTTTGCTCATTCCTGGTTTTGGAGGAATGGTGGATACGATCCGTGTTCCCTACGACAGCGTAGTCTGCCGCTTGGTTCCCATCAAGGGCAAATATCCTATAACACATTGCGATTCCGTTTGGCATCTGCTTTCGCAGACCATCGACAGTTTCCCTATCGGTAAGAAATCCGTGGAACAGGACGGGGTTTATGTGCTGATAGACGAGTATCATTACGATACGGTGAGCGAATACGCCTTCGAGGTTCATTGCCGCGAGATAGACACATCCTACTACTTCGACACCATCACCACCCGTCATTGCGTTAATATCTACGATACCGTCCACAGCAACGACAGCCTTATCGTGTACGGCCCCTACGACCATACCGATACCACGATGACCTTCCATCCCCATCTTTCCACTACATACAATCCTTTTAAGGATTGGTCGTTACGTAATAAAGACAGCCTGCAGGCGCTCATCAGCCGCCTCAACACGCTCTTAGCCACCTGGCCCGACGGCTTGCGCGAGGAAATGAGTCTGGAGGACCAGATCGCGCATGTGATCGCCACCCTCGGCTTGCCCGATGATTCGGCCACCAACGCCTCCGTTCGCGATTCGCTCAATGCCATCGTGCCCGTTACCCCGGCCTATTACCGAGCCTGGATCGCCGCCTTGGAGGATGCCCTGCAGCGGTATAACGAAGATGTGGAACGCACTCAGGAATACCATATCGACAGCGTGCGGGTCAAGGTGATCGCTCACCTGAAGAACGGTGTGGAGGCGCTCGACACGTTTACGATACGCACCATTCCCATTTTATATGCGCGTCAGCCCGATACGGCTGTGCAGCAAGACCACGGGCTTTGTCTGTGGGCAGGCTCGCCCGACTTGCCCGATGGTGGCGGCAAATACGCCAATATAACCTGGTATCAGCCGATCAATCAGTATGGTGAGTCGATATCGCCCAACCGGGGGTTCAGTCCCAATGGCTTGCAGCCCTACGGTGACGTTGCGATGGCCGACAGCGTGCATATCAAGACCTTGTTGGGGCAGGGCGGAACCAATCTGTTCGCAGGACAGGGACCGTTCTATATTTCCGATACCCTCGACGGCGATACCTTGCTGTTCCCCATCAAGGTGGAGGCCACGCCCGAACTGAAGGCGCTTTATCCCCACGCGCCCGAACACCTCTGTTCGTACTACGACACCATCCGGGTAGCCATCGTGAAAGGCTTCCGGGTAAGCGGCTTTGTAAGCTACGCCAGTTTCTGGCGGCCTTCGGTTCTTGTCCCCCCCGATACCCGCAGTTCCGATATGCCTTACGATCAGGATATTACCATCGGGAATGCCATTAACGACAAGCACCGGCCGATAGCCAACGTTACCGTAATGCTGTATGATGAGAACGGAAACCTGTTGGACAACACGCAAAGCGACAAGGACGGTTATTTCGATTTCGGCAAGTATTATATGCGCGGCAGGTACGTCATTACCGGCGAAAGCCCGCAGAAACAGAGTGTTTACGGTAATATCGGCTTGAACGGGAACGACGCCACCTGGGTTCAGAACTATGTGGCCCGCGTTCTGGATCAGGCCAAGCTGCCCGAGAAGACCAATCCGCAGTATTCCATGTGGTGGTGGGCCAGCAACGTGAACCTGACCTCCACGCCTACCGTTACCTTGGGTCTGGACGGTAACGACGCCACGGCCATCCAGAACAAGGTGGCCCAGATTCTGAGCAATGGCAACAAATATACCGACGACAACACCCAGAAGCCCATCGACGACTGGGCCTACAGTATCGATACGCTCGAACTCACCACCGACACCATGTTCCATGTTCGCGGGGTGATGCGTGGGGATGCCGACCGTAACTACAACGACAATTCGAGTTCCGGTCAGTTGCAGAAGGGCAGGCGGATTAAGAAGGCTTCGCTGGCGAAGTTCGGCAAGATTTCCGTCTATGCCAACGAACGTCTGCTGGATTTCCCGGTTTTGAGTGTGGACGAAGGCTATCTTGCCGGCTTCCAGTTGTTCCTGTATTTCGATCCCGACAAGATAGAGCCGGTAAACGTGCGTATGCCTTCCATCCTCAATCCCAAGACCTCCAATCTGGCACAGAATGTGGTGGACGACCAGATCCTCACCACCTGGATCAGCAAGGACAAGCCTTATTTCCACAAGGGCGACACCATACTGATGTTGCGTTTCAAGCTGAACGGCAATCCGGTAAAGAATGTGGGCAGTTATTTCAAGAACAACCTTACGCAATACGTGGTTTCTGACACGCTTTCGCGCATCGTGCCTTGGGAAGTGGCCATGCCGCAGCTCCAGCTGCTTGAAGTGGACGAGGAGGAAGAGGAAGACGATTTCCGTTGGGAACCGCTTATCGAGAACGGCGATACCGTATATATGCCGTTTGTGAACGAAGAGAAGGGTCTGGTGACCAACAGCGGCGACCATCACGGCGAAAAGAAGCACGACAGCCATATCATCAGCGTAATCCCCAACCCGATTTCCTCCTGGGGCGATGCCACCTACCATGTGGGCGAAAGCTGCCTGGTGAACCTCAAGCTGTATTCGCTCCTAGGCGAAAACGTGCTCACCTTCGTGGAGGGCGAACGCCAGCAGGGTCTGTACCGTATCAGCATGAACATGCAGTCCTTGCCCAGCGGTATCTATATCCTGAGGCTGGAAACCCTTAAGGAAGGCAAGACCGAGTTCGATTTCGTAAAGGTGATTATCCGTCGGTAATGTTTTCCGATAACTTGTAATCTTGTTATATCATACATAATGAAGAATTTTAGAAAACTCTTGTGCGCGATAGGCTTTGCGGCCCTTTGCGTGGGTAACGGCATTGCCTGTACCAATTTCTTGATTACCAAAGGCGCCAGCAAGGACGGTTCGACCATGATCAGCTATGCCGCCGACAGCCATGTGCTGTATGGCGAACTGTATTACATTCCGGCCGCCGACTATCCCGAAGGGGCGATGCTCGACATCTACGAATGGGATTCGGGCCGTAAGTTGGGGCAGATCAAGCAGGCTCGCCACACTTATTCGGTGGTGGGTAATATGAATGAATATCAGCTGGCGATCGGCGAGACCACTTTCGGCGGCCTTCCCCAGTTGGTGGACACCACGGGCATTATGGACTACGGCAGCTTGATTTACGTTACCTTGCAGCGTGCCAAGACCGCCCGCGAAGCCATCAAGGTGATGGACGAGCTGGTGCGCACCTACGGCTATGCTTCCGGCGGCGAATCGTTCTCGATCTGTGACCCTAATGAAGTGTGGATTATGGAAATGGTGGGTAAGGGGGTAGGCAACAGAGGCGCGGTCTGGGTGGCCTACCGTATTCCCGACGGCTATATCTCCGGTCACGCGAACCAGGCGCGCATCACCAAGATCAAGCCCGCCAACGGCAAGACTTCCATTACGAGCAAGGACCTGGCCAAGAAGTACAACCTGGCCACGGTGGAATGCATCTACTCCGCCGATGTGGTCGATTACGCCAAGAGCGCTGGCCTGTACAGCGGCAAGTTCGAGGATTTCAGTTTCTCGGACACCTACTGTCCGCTTACGTTCAGCGGCATGAGGGGCTGCGAGGCCCGTGTCTGGGCCGGTTTCATGAAGGCCAACCGCGCCGAAGCCGCCCAATACGAAGACTATGCCCGCGGCGAGAACGCCTCCCACCGCATGCCGCTCTGGATCAAGCCCGACCGCAAGCTTACGCTCAACGATATGATGAGCTTTATGCGCGACCACTACGAAGGAACCTCAATGGATATGACCAAGGATCTGGGCGCCGGTCCGTTCGCCTGTCCTTACCGTTGGCGCCCCATGGACTTCGAGGTGGACGGCAAGAAATACATCCACGAGAGGGCTACCTCTACGCAGCAGACCGGTTTCTCGTTCGTGGCGCAGTGCCGTGGCTGGCTGCCCCGTCAGATCGGCGGCATCCTCTGGTTCGGCGTGGACGACACCTATTCCACCTGCTACGCTCCCATGTACTGCGGTATCACCGAGATTCCCCTCTGTTTCCGTGTGGGCAACGGCGATATGGTTACCTATTCGCCCACCTCGGCTTTCTGGCTGTTCAATCTGGTTACCAATTTCGCCTATGGCCGTTACAGCGACATGATCGAGGATATCCAGAAGGTTCAGTCGTATCTGGAAAACGCTTTCCAGCAGGAAGTGGCCGAAAACGACGCCAGGATGAAAGACGAGACCGACAACGCCAGGTTGGTGGCCTTCGCCAATCAGTTCTCGAACGCCAAGGCTGAGTTTATGTTCAATTTATGGAAGAAACTGAGTGAATACCTGTTGGTGAAATATATCGACGGCAATGTAAAGAAGACCAACGCCAACGGCAATTTCACCACGACCCCTTACGGACATATGGAAATGCCCGAATGGCCGCCCTATCCCGAATTCTGGTACAGGAAAATCGTGGAAGACTGCGGCGACAACATCAAGGAAGTGGAAGTGAAATAAGATAGAACGCAACCTTACGCGAAAGGGCGTCCGGCCATCGGGTCGGATGCCCTTTTGTTTTATCGATGGCGGTCATCGGCAGCAGGACGGCCTTGTAGAAACGGAGGCTCGCTTGAGGAATTGAAAAAGACCTATTGAAAATTTATTATCTTTGTAAAGGTATGTGCTGTTGATAAATTTATTAAAATACAGATAATCAAGAAATTTCTTGTGGATAACTATTTTTTTAAACAGCGTGTCCATATAGGTAAATGCGCTGTGGTGTTCTTTTTGAGTTTGTGGGGCTTTTTATGGCTCGGCAACGTAGTCTGTGCACAAGATTCGCGCCTGTATATGAGTGTGCCCGCAAAAGCCGGAGCGCAGTCAGGAGCTAAATCGGGTGGAACAATCGGGCCGTTACAAAATGGGGCTATGTACTGTGTATTTAGTTCGGCGCGACAGACTAAATTGTGGTTTTCGGATGCTTCGGCGCAATGTGAATGGGATGTGAATCCCAAAAATATGATAGAGATAGTAGGTAAGTCTGGGATATATGATGATACGATTGAAATAAAGTTTCTTACCACGCAAATAAACGAACCTTTTGAAATTACTATAAGTGTTACGGAAGGGGGAGTGCGGGCTCCGTTGTTGGGGATTGTTGTGCCGCGTTTGGCGGAAAAACCCAAACCGATACTTATTAATCTCAGCACTCTTTTAGATGACACGACTTATTGTGAGGGTATTGATTATGAAGTTGAAGTTCCTGAGGACCAAAACTATACAGTTAACAAAAACAATTATATAATAGGAGGTTACGAGGAATCAAATTTGCGTTATACGTGGGCTATTTATCCCAAAGGTTCTAAAATTCCATCACAGAGTAGTGGTGAAACGCCATTGTCTAATCCGGCAACGATGTACAAGTGGAAAACCAGTATGCCTGCTCCATCGGAAGCCGGTTATTGGTATGTACAACCGGCTACTTGTGAAAATAGAGAGATTGTTGATGGACAACGGCTAGATATCCTCAATGTGATATCACGGAAATTAACATCGGATCCACTTTCCATAAAAGCAATCATGTGGATTGAAGATCCCAATCAGAAGGGTTCTGCTATATGGGATACGGGAGGACGAAAAGAATATGCAAATGCTTGTACGTGGTATTCCGATAAGTTTAATAATAACACGGCTAATACGATCGCGCGAAGTCGAGGGTTTCAAGAAGATTTTAATGGTTTTATCTATTTGCAGGCGGTTCCATATAAACCGGAGGATATCAGTTTTCGACATTATACATACGAATGGATTTTCGATACGGCTGCATTGTATTTAGACACGCTTAGGATGGCACAAAGATCCAATATGAGTAGTTATGGTTTCGGTGCGGATAAAGGGCGGGTTTGTTTTAAGGTAAAGGAACGTCCGGAAGATGAGGATAGAATTATAAAGGTTTCATATAGGCTGCATTGCCGTCCTTGTGATTCTATGGCTCGGGAGCAAGGAAAAAATCTTAAATATGAATCCGGTATTGCAGAAGAAATAGAGTTGACTCGTATCGACTCATTGATAGATGCCAGGATATCATATACTTCCGAAATAAGGGATCAATATGGCAGTAAGGTAGGGGGAATAGATGAACTGACACCTCTCTGTGGTGGAACAGATTATCGATTTTGTTCCGAAGAAATTTCCAATGGAAATCAAACGGAATATACATGGCTTCTTACTGCGCCTATTGATGCAGATAAGGGTTGGGAAACAAAGGAACAGGAAGGCGAGTGTTTGGTGGCTAATTCTCCCCGTGTGCAGGAAACGGATACTCGTTTAAGGGACACTTTGCTGTTTCGGGTTCGTCCCACTAACTATTGTTTCGGTAATGGAGGAGATACTTCCCGTAATGCCAAGTATCTGTATGGTGATCTGCGCACTACGCCACGTCCCCCAAAGATTATAGATACCATAGGATTATTTTATCACTATAATGGAAAGACGAAAAAAGAATTGCAGGACTTAGTAGAAAGCGAGGGTGGTGGCAGTGGTGGAGGTATCGGTGGTTCTGTCGGTGGCGGAATGGGGGGTAACGATGAAGATATTCCTTGGCCGAAAGACGGGCTTCCCGAGCCTGTTTTGTTTTGCAACCAACGAGCGGATAATAAAACGCCGAGACAGGCTTTTTTATTATATACCCGCAATAACGAGATACAGCCGAAACTCCGTCCCGGTAGAGATGAGAGTGGTTTTGAAATAGATTTCCCAAAATCGAAAGATGAAGAATTGGATGCACTGACTACGGCTGTTACAATAGAAGCTTATAAGGATAGGGAGTTGAGCGACACGAATGTGTTGGTGTTTGAGGTTAAGCGGGGTAAACGTGCGGCATTGGAAGGGAGGAGGCAAATCGTGATGAGTATCAAGGCTGCCAATGAATGCGGTACGGGCGAACCATTGTATTTTGCCGTCAATATCATAGACACCATTCCTGTAATTGGACATGTGAAAGATGAAACGTTGGGAGAAGAAGATGAAGATTTGGTTTACGATACGGTGAGCAATTTGTGCGAGGGTGTAATCAGAACTATGCGCAACGAAAGCAAAGATCCAGGCTATTATATATACGATGTAACGGATCCAGACAGGAATACCGACGCTGTGGACTATCATTGGTATTTGCCTTCTACATGGAATTTCGCTCCCGGTTCAAATGCAACACAGGATCCGTCTGTTCGGGTTCGTCTGGGACGGGAAGACGGTTCAGTGCGCTTGGCATTAAAGAACCGTTGCGGTGAAAGTTCTTTGCGTAGTGGTGATTGGCTTGATGTAAATCCATTTACGCGGGTCAATATCAAAGTGGTAAATGGATTGACCTCTACCGCCGAGGCGTTTGATCCGAAAGATCCCAATCCGGAGGTTCAGAAGTTATTTGCTGACAATCCCCGTTTGCTTTTGCCTTGTCGGGGGGAACAGATGATGTATGCTGGCGATACTTCGGAACGTACCGATTTATATCGTTGGGAATTTCCTGCCGATTGGCAGGTAATGACCGACGACAATAATGTTGGCGAATGGAACGGTACTGCAGAAATGGTTCCGGAGCATCCGAACTGGGCATATACAAAGAGTAGAGACCTCGGTTTTCATAACGAAATGCAGGTTCGTGTAAAGATTGGGGGAGATACTGGCAATATCTATGTAGTTGGACAGACGAAGGATTGTGGCTTTGAGTTTGACAATTTCACACCCAACGAGAACATATTGCCGCCTTGGTCGGGTCACAATCGCGACAGCCTGAAGGCTGTGGTTCGTCCCTACACCGGCAAGCCCATGCAGGCGGAGCCTTGGCCGGATTCCATTTGCGTGCGCAAGGATGTAAGCCTTTCGGTGCAGCCCGATATCACGCAGGATTCGCTTACACGCGACCAGACGTATTTTACATGGAAATTTCCGGATGATTATACGGATATCGTTTATTCGAACATCGATTCCAAAGACACGCGGGACAAGCGGAATACACTCACCTTTACCGTGCCCGACCGTGTGGGCGATTACGACACCATTACCGTGATTTCGCACCGCAGCGATTGCGAGACCTACAACGAGCCCGACTCCATGGTGGTGGTGCTCAAGCTTACCGACACCATTCCTTTTGTGGCGAACCGCTATCTGAATGACGCCCTTAGGCCGACCGCCAGAATCAACATCACGCCTTGCGAAGGCGATACGGTGGTATATCGCGTGCTTCCCGACCCCAAGCAGTATTCTGATGGGGTTTGGTTTACCTGGAACGGCGGCAATGCATTTATCGATACCGCGCAAGGGCTTATCGACACTACCGGCTGGCGGGTGCTTAATCCTACGGGCATTTATTCCGATACCCTTAAGATGATTGTGGGTCGCAATGCCTTGGAATTGGGAGCGCAGATAAAGTCGCCTTGCGGATTGTCCTCGGTATTTGCCACCGTTTTCAATCCCATCGGATTGGTACGCGACACCGTTCATTTAGTGGAAGGCAGGAATCTGCTCTGCATGGGCGAGAAAGTGGCCTTCGAATGGGATTCGGTAAAATATGCGACCCAATACGAGTGGTTTTATCCCTGGGGCAAGGAACACGACACCCTTTCCATCGATAACAAGATGTTCTACCGCGAGTTCGGCCGTAAAACGGAATTCGCCGAAGGCTTTGTCTATGTATTGCCGAGCAACAAATGCGGCGTGGGACCTTATTCCGACACGGTAAGGATCGAAAACGTAATTAAGGATTTAAAGGCTCCTTCTGTAACGGATTTCGATAAGGTGGTGGATTTTACGGTATCGGGCGACACCGTTTTCGATACGGTTTGCCTGCGTACCGACCGCAAATACCTTGTTGAGTACAAAGATGAATCATACGAAGAAGGCATGGCGTGGCGCTACAAATGGTTCGAGTTTGCTGTCAATTCCGAAGATGCCTTGACGGTGGAGGCCGGCTATGAAACCGATAGCAGTGTGGTTCAATTTGCCAATCAGGCGGGGTTTGAAGAAAAGTTTCTCGGTGTAGCGATACGTCACAAGGAGTGTGCCTTGTGGGGCGACACGCTGACGATTCGGATTAAACCCGCCGATACGGTGGCGATAACCGATGCGGATCTGGCCGACCGTCTTTCCGACTGGGAACAGGAAGACAAAAAGATCGTAACACGTCCGTGTGGGGGCAGTGCGGCGAACGCCGAATGGCATTTCAACAGCGATTTCGGGGAAGAAGGTATTCGGTACCGTTTTGTGTGGTGGGATTCCCTGTCGCAGACCCGGGCGCGTTATCACGATGCCGATGGCGTTATGGTGAGCAGTGCCGTTAAGAAAGACGACAATTTTACGTGGCTCAATCCCAAACAGGAAGACGATCTCGAAAAGGCATGGTACAGCGGTGATGAGGATGTGCTGGAAGTGAGTATACCCAACAATCAGCTGCTTTACCTTTCGGTGGATCTGAAAAACCGTTGCGGTATTTCCAGACTGCCTTCGTTGGCCATCAGGACGGTGGTCAGCATTTCCGATTCCACCTACAAGCTGCAGATGCTTTCCGAAAGGGTCTGCGATGGCGATTCCTTGGTGTTCCGCGTGGATTCTTCGGCCAATATCGGCGGTTTTATCTGGCATTATCCCTGGGGCGCGCAGCTCGACACCGTTAATGTGGGAACGCAGGTGGTGCGCAGTTTCAATGCCGAGGACTACCAAGCGGGAGAAGTCTATGTGGTTCCTTACAACGGTTGCGGTAACGCACAGGAAAGCAACCGGATCGATATCGCCGAAGTGTTACGCATTCCCTCGCGTGCCGTTCCGGTGAATTTCGATCCCGCCTACGATGCCGAAAAGGATCCCGTGGCCAAAGACACGCTCTGTATGCGCGAAGAAATTACCTTGCACGTGCATTCGGACAGTTGGGAAGAGGGTAAGTACGAAACCCAGTGGCGTTTGGTACAGGGCAGCGCGACGGGCTTTGAAAGGGAGGACGAATCCTGCACCCTGACCCAGACCGATGTGAATGCCGAACCTTTCGTGCTTGAATTTTCCTCGCGCGCCAAGGGCTGCCGACGTTATTCGGATACCTTGCAGATCCGTATCCTTTCGATGGATACCCTTACGTTCGCCTTGGTGGAAGACGAAGATGAAGACTTGGGCAGACTGGAAGTGCTGTTGCCTTCTATCGTGTTGAATTATGCCGACAATACGCCTATCGCCATGGATCCTTGCGGGGGAACCGAACAGAAATACACGATCGCCAAAAACATCCATTGGAGTATCCTGTCGGATGCGGAATCGTATTTTTCATGGAACGCAAAGGGTGAGGCGCCACAATCTTCCGTAGGCGACGACCTTGCCTTGGGCAGCACCGATTGGACGTATGTAGGCGCTCCGATAGATGGATTTTACCGCGACCTGCCCTTGAAGGTGGGGGCGGATGAATTGCAGCTGCACGTAAACCTGCGTAATATATGCGGTACTTCACATTCGCCGGCACTGGCCTTGGTGCCCAAACCGGCGGTGTTGCAGGAACCCGTCATCACCCCGGCTCCGATTTGTCTAAGTGAGAAACTCGATCTCGACTGTCGGGAAGTTGATAATGCGGATAAATATTATTGGGAATTTCCGTGGGAACCCCGGAAGCTTGAAAGTGAAGTTCCTCATTTGACTGTCGATCAGGTAACGGATATCGACGGAACGGTTACGGTGTATGGTTCCAATGCCTGCGGTTCTGGTCCGAAGGCCACTTTCGAGGCCAAGGTAATCCATACACCGCATAAGCCTCTTCCCGATTGGTACGCACAGGAAGACCATACTTATTCTTACGATGCCGATACGGTAACCGATGTGGTGTGCCTGCATGGCGGCGGTATTTATCTTAAGGTAAGGCAAGACGGGGCGGACGCTCCGGGCGTTGAGTTCAAATATGTACGTCTGCGCGGAGAATCGATGGCGGTGACCGAAAAAGGCATCATTACGCCCAACGCTGCGGCAACCGTCGACAGTTCGGTGCTGGTGGCCGTTTACGGTTATTATACCGCCTGCGGCGGTTCGGGAGATCCCCTGTATGTACGTCTCGGCTACGAAGACACTATTTCTTCGGCAGAGTTGGGCAAGGTAAACGTCAGCCCGGCCGAATTGGAGGAAAATCCCGAGCCCTGCCCCGAAGAAGAAATAGAATTCAGCGTAGAGCATCATATTGCCCCGGCTTACAAATGGGTGCTTCCCACCGGATGGAGCTTTAAGGAAGGCACCGACAGCACCGATGCCAAGGTAACCGTAATTGTCGGAAACCAACGGGGCGCCGTAGGGGTAAGCCCGGTAACGAGTTTCAGCGAATTGGGCTGCGGCTCGCTGCTGGCCAAGCCCGTGTATTCGGTTACGTTTACGCCGAGAGCGGTTCCTCAGACTCCCGGATTTGCCGTTTTTGAGGAAAGGCCTTGCGTAGGTGAAGTGGTAAGATATGAGTTGCCCCAAAGCACGGCTTCCAACATAAAGGCATACCGTTGGGAATTCCCGGGAGACTGGCGCATCGCCGGCACGGATGCCGCCGTTGTGGGTGCGGTGGGTGACACCAATATATTGTCGGTTACGCCGAACAACTTCTGCCCGGTAATCGTGGGCAAGGATACCGGTGATATCGTGGTATATGCCATGGACGAGTGCGGCGACCGTCTGGTGCGCGGAATACCGGTTTCCAAAAAGGCCTATCCCGTCGATACGGCCAGGCTGCTGGTGTCGGGCGACCAGAACGTTTGCCTCGACAGTACCGTCTATCTTACGGTTCAGGCGCTGAACGCCTATACCGATGCCACCGACTACGATTTACGGATAGAATACGCCAAGGAAGGCGATAACGAAATCGAGGTCAGCGAAGACGGCGGCAAGATGCGTCTGGTGATCAAGTGCCTCAACACGGATACGGCCAGACTTGTCTTTACGCCGAAGAACCTCTTTGGCTGTGCGGCGGAACCTTTTGTACATTACCTGATTACCGATACCGTTCCCGAAATTCCGGGCGTGATCGACGGTCCCGATATGGTTTGCGAGGATAATCCCTATACGTTTGTCTTTACGGTGGATCCCGAAAAGAAGGCCATTTTCGAAGACATCGACTATCATTGGGAAGTTCCGCAGGGCTGGCATATCGACAGCATCGTGGGCGGCGATACGGTGCTGCACGCCTATTTCGACACCTTGTCGGCGCCGGGACGCACCAAAGACACCATTCTCTGTTACCCGCGCTCGGGTTGCGGCACGGCCTTCCCCACCGTGTTCGAGGTAAGCATCCGTCCGCAAGACGAGTTCAACGACAGCATTCTGGTGGAAAGGCCGGATCCCTGTCTGGGTACGGAACTGCAGGCGTGGTTGAAGGACAAGGATTCGTACGATCTCGATACGATCCGTTTCTTCTGGAACACGCCCGCGGGCTGGACGCGTCTGGACGGAAACGAACTGCCGCAGACCTCGTACCTGGTTCAATACGATACGGCTTCGTATATCAGCGTGCGCTACCGACGCCACAACAGCTGCGGTATGAGCAAGGCCGTCGGCCTGCGCGTAACCGTAAAGGACAGTGCGGCCAAGGCCCGTTTCGACGGCATCGCCTATCCGTGCTATACCCGCGATGTGTATGAAATGGCGGTATGGCCCGATCCGGAACATATCGACAGCGTGGCCTGGTTCTACGAAAACAGCTATACGGCCACCGTTCTCGCCCGTCGGGATTCGTATATGAAAACCGACTCTCTGGTTATAGGCAACACCGCGCACAGCACGCAGCCGGTAAGCGTGACGGTGCGTTCGTTCAACGAGTGCGGCAGCCGGGATACGGTGTTCACGATAAGCCCGATCACCACGATTTCCGATTTCAACAGCACGGTTCAGGTGCCGCGCTACTGCCTCTCCGATACGGGCTATGCCTATATCAACCTTACGGCCGCGCAACGCAACCAGGGGCTGTTCTTCGAATGGAGCTTCGAGCCCGATTCCCTCTATACGCCGCTCGACGCTTTCGTGCTGGGCGACAGCGTGTCGGTGCTGCAGTATCTGTCCGGTGCTACCGAAGATACCTTGCGCCTCGTGATGCTGGCGGGCAACGACTGCAGCCGTTTGGCCGACAGTATGCTCAGCCCGCGTATCGTTGAGCTCGTGCCGTTCCGCTACCGGATCTTTGCCGCCTACGATACATCGTACAGTGTGGTTTACGGTTCGGAACATGTGCCGGTGCTGGTGGCGGAAACCTCGGTGGGCGACACCAACGCCTATACCTACCGCTGGCAGCCCGAAACCAGGCTCTATCCCTTGCAGGACAGCGGCCGCACCAACCGGCGCTACACCAAGACCTTGGTGCAGGATGTGGAAACCTTCTACGTGGATTCGCGCCAGAAGGCGGTTGCCGGCCAGGCTTCGCTGCCGTTCTACCGCCGCGACGGGCTTTGCCTCGCTTACGACACCGTGCGTATCCGGGTGGACAGCCTGTTGGGCGTGACGTTCGAAGGCGAATGGTTCGCCTGCGCGGGCATGGATAAGGAACTGCTGGCGCTCGTTACGGGCGGCAACTACGACCGTATGCGTGTGGATACGGCAGGCGGGCAAAACGGATACCACTACTATATCCATTGGTACCGTTGGAACGACAGTGCCTGGCAGGAACTGGAATCGGACCGAAACCGTGCCACGGCTACCGTTACGCACGATAAGGCGGGCGATTACCTGTACCGCGTGATTGTTTCGGACAGCACTTTCCTACGCGACTCGGTGTCGGAAACGGTGTCCGCGCATGGCGATACGGCGGATGTGTGGCTGAGCGTTTTCGACAGTCCCTCCGTGCGGTTCACCAATGTATCGTCCAATCCGGTGGAAGTGCCGGTGGGCAGCCGCATCCAGGTGCAGTCCCGGGTGGAAGAGGGAACCGGCGAATACGCTTACCGCTGGACCTCGGCGCCCGACACCACGCTCGTTCTGCCCGGCTATGAGGCGGAACCCGAAACCAGGACCCATTCCATCTACCAGGCCTCCGAACTGCGTCTGGTGGTTTTGGATACCTTGAGCGGATGTACGGCTTCCGACACGGTTTACATCAAGCTGGGCAAGGGCAGCGATATCCCCAACGCCTTTACGCCCAACGGCGACGGCAAGAACGACGTGTTCCTCAAGGGAGTTTCGGAACTGACCATCTTTACCCGCTGGGGTGAGGAGATATACCATACCACGACGGGCGAAGGCTGGGACGGCACGAACAAGAACAAGAAAGTGCGTCCGGGCGATTACCTGTATGTGGCCGTTGTACGCGAAAACGGCAAAGACCTTGTGTTCAAGGGTGTGGTGACGGTATTAAAGGTTGATTGACATTTTTAAAAGAAGATGTGTAAGATGAGGTTAGCTTTTGTTTCGTTTGGCTTGGCGGTTCTTGTCGGGTTGGGAAGCGTGTCTGCGCAACAGCCCGTCATGGATGGCTCGAAAGAAGACGTGCAGCAGCAAATCCGGCAGGATCAGGCGATGAAGGCCGTTAAGGATGATGTTAAGGGCGACGGATTCAAGGGCGGCGTGCGCAAGCAGGTGGAGTTGGGCATGGCGGCGTTCAGCCTGGAACAGTATGCAGTGGCCTACGACCGCTTCTTGCGGGCTTTCTCGCGCGAGAAGGACTCCGCGCGCCTGCTCAAGATCGAGTATCTGATGGGGCAGAGCCAGCAGCGCATGAACCATCCCAAGGCGGCGGCCCTGCACTATTCGCATATCTGGCGCAAAGGGGTGCGCGATGCCGCTTTCCTGCAGGCATACGCCGACGTGCTCTTTGCGGTGAGCGCCTACGACCGGGCACAGCGTATCCTCGACGACCTCAAGGCCAAGGGGGTTTCCACTCCGGCCACCCGTATCCGTGAACAGAGCCTGCAGAATCTGGAATACGCGCGGCAGATGCAGGAAGCCTTCGGGCTTCTGCCCAAAGACCTGCACTACGACACGGCCCTGAACACGGCCTTCAGCGAATACGCCCCCTCTCTGGTGGCGGGACAGTTAGTGTTCACCTCCTCCCGCCCGCAGCAGGGACAGACGGTAAGCGACCCCCGCACGGCGCAGGGTTATTCGCGGCTTTTCTCGGCAACCTACGATGCGGCTTCCAAGACATGGGTCAATCCGGAACCTTTCCGTGGAGAAATCGCGGAATTGAAAGGCAATATCGGCACGTTCAGCTACGACTCGGTAAACAACATAGGCTTCTTTACCTGGAATCAGGTGAACAGCAGCGGCATTTATACCGTGCGGCGCGAGGCCGACGGCTCATGGAACAACCTGCAGGAGTTCCTCTTCAACTACATGGAAGGCAACGACAATTTCCTGGGCAAGGTGGCGCATCCTTCCATCAGTAAAGACGGCAAGCGGCTTCTGTTCGTGTATCGCGACGAGGCCCGCCGCACCGGTTCCGACATCTGGTATGTGGAACGCACCGCGCCTAAGGTAGAGCCGGTTGCCAAAGGCAAGCGCCGGAAAGTGACCCCGCCCTCGGCACAGGGCAAGACCTCTTCGCGCAAGAAAAAGGCACAGATGGTTACCGGCCTGCAGGCGGTTATCGTGAATGCCGACTGGGGTATTCCGGTGCGTTACGATTCGCTGGTGAACACGCCCGGCCGCGAGGTGTTCCCGCAGTGGGTCAACGACAGCATGTTCATCTTCGCCTCCGACGGACACGTGGGCTACGGCGGCACCGACCTGTATGTGGCCATGCTCGATTCGAACCGCAGCAAGGTGCGCAACATCAACACCTTGCCCATGCCCATAAATTCCTCGTTCGACGACAACGCGCTCCTGCCCGATGTGGCGCACGGCATGCTGATCCTCTCTTCGAACCGCCACACCGACTGGGGGCGCACCGACAACCTTTTCCTGATGCGCACCTGGGGCGTGAAATATCAGGTGGAGGGTACCGTTTCCTCGTGGGAGATACGCTACGACACGCTTACGGTAAAGAAAACCCGCACGCTGGAACCCGCTCCGGTCGATTCGGCCTCCTTTGCGCTCGACAGCCTCGGCAATCCGGTCTTGGACAGTCTGGGTAATCCGGTGCCTGCCGAAGGCCTTGTAGGCGTGCCCGAAACGGTAACCGAAGAAGAACAGAGCTTCAAGGCCGACACGATTCACAACGTGCTCAAGAACTACTACATCATGGTGCGGAGTAAGGAAAGCGATTTCTATACCTCGGCCAGGCCCGACAGCACGGGTAAATATTCCGTTTCTTTCCTGGCACCGGGAACCTACGACTTTACGGTGTATTCCGACGGTTTCAAGGATACCACGCGCACCGTGGTCCTGGAAAAAGACGGGCAGGTGCTGCCCATTCTGGTGACCCGCCGGGTGGATTTCGAGACCCGCAAGCTGGTTCAGCCCAAGAAACCCGCGCCCAAGCCGAAAAAGAAACCCGAAGAAAAGCCCAAGCCCAAACCGAAACCGGTTCCCAAACCGAAGCCGAAGCCCAAAGACACGCTTTCTTCGCCCAAATCGTTGATTGCCAAAATCAACAAGGAGAAGAAGATAGAGCAGAAGCCCGACGCGCGCACGGTCGATAACTATAAGAAACGTATCAACGATCCCCTGCGCCGCGCCAAGCTTACGGTGGTTCCTCCCGACGCCAAGTGCGAGGTGTGCAGCGACAAACCCGAATGGAGGCGCAATGTGGGCGAGGACTTTTACATCAAGTCGGGCGAAGACAAGGCCCTGATCACCCTTACCGACCAGCAGGGACACGTTTCCTATATCGACTTGGCTCCCAACACGGCCTATTCGCTGCATCTGCAGATGACCTCCAACGCCAACCTGCCGTCGCTGCCCAAGGGCATCACCCAAGACGACATCCGCAAGAAAGTGGTAACGCGCGACTACATCCTCTTCGAATGCACGCCCAAACTGGCGGAAGTGAACGACGAGGTGTACATCAACAACGTCTATTACGATTTCGACAAGGAAGAACTGATCAAGGACGGTTCGCGTGAACTGGACCGCATGATCATCATCGCGCTCAAGAACCCGCAGATGATTTTCGAGGTGGAAGCCAACACCGACGAACGCGGTTCGGAAGAATACAACCAGAAGCTTTCCGACCGCCGTCTGGAAACGGTCCGCTCGTATGTGGCCAAGAAGGGCATGGACATGAGCCGCTTCAAGGGCAAGTCGTACGGAGAGAGCAACCCGCTGATACGCAATGCCGTTACCGATAAGGAACACTACCTGAACCGCCGCACCACCTTCCGCCTGCGCAACCCCAAGGCGGTGAACGCCAAGAAAGACGACCTGAACTATCCGGCGCCCGAGGTAAGCTTCCCGCAGGAGGAAAAGGTTCGCTTTATGGTGCAGGTGGGCGCTTTCCGCGTGCCCTTGGACGATCCCAAGGACTACTACCGCGACATTGTGGAGAAGAATCCCGATTTCGAGATAACCTATTACATGGATGGTGACGGCCTGTACAAATACAATGTAGGCAGCCATTACAATACCTTGGAAAAGGCGCAGGCCGTGGTGAAGCGGCTTTTGGATCAGAACCGCGAGTGCTACATCGCGGCGTTCTATAAAGGCCGGCGCATTACGGTGAACGAAGCCAAGGCCATCCTGCAACATAACAGAAGGCGTTGATGCATTTTAAACCAACACATACACACTTTTGGGCTTTGCTTGCCGTGTTATTGTGCTCTGTTCCCTTGCGGGCACAAAACAATACGCCAATATTCACCCAACAGCTGTTCCACAAGGTGAATTTCAACCCGGCGGCGGTAAGGCCCGATCCCGTGGTGGATGTGTCGTTGTTCGGCCGTATGCAGTGGGTGGGCTTCAAGGGCGCGCCCAAGAACATCATGCTCAACGCTTCCGGCTACCTGCCCGAGATAAGGTCGGGTATCTCTGGGTCGGTCATGGGCGAGTCGTTCGGGCTTACCTTTACGATGAACGCCAAGTTCGGCTATTCGTACCATATCCATCTGGGGCGCAAGAACTACCTCTCGCTCGGTGTCAATGCGGGCCTGATTTACAAGAACTTCGAGGGCAGCAAGATAAAAGTGGAGGATGAAACCGACGAATTGGTTAACTTTGAGGACGTAAACGACCTGAAACCCGATGTGGATTTCGGCCTGATGTTTACCTTCAACAAGTTCAGCCTCGGTCTGAGCGCCACGCACCTTACCGCCTGGGCTTACGACCGCAAGCACGATTACTTCGCGCCGCAGGAGGGATACCATGCCTTTATCCAGTTTAAGGGCGACATCAGTCCCAAATTCGCCATCGACCCCTATATCGCCGCCCATTATGTGGGAGGCTACCTGAAGGCGGACGCCATCCTGAACTTCCGCATTCTGGATATCTTCTGGTTCGGCGGAGGCTACCGCTACAACGATGCGGTGGTGCTGATGGCGGGGGCGAAGATCGGCAAGGTGTTTTCGATCGGATACTCGTACGACCTGGGGATGGGCGGCATGAAGAAGTACCATTCCGGTTCGCACGAGGTGTTCCTTTCGTTGAAGTTTGAAACCACGCGCAAGGTCGGGGAAGTTACCGACACGCCGCTGATGTTCGAATAGACGGGCGGAGACTTGGCGTAAAAAAATAAAGAAAAGATGACCAGACAGGCAGAAAACGAAGCATTGCAATCGTACAACGTGTTGGGTGCGGGTACCAGTGTAAAGGGATCCCTCAGCAGCAACGGCAATTTACGCATAGACGGTTCGTTTGAAGGGACCCTTGCCATCGAGGGCAAGCTGGTGGTGGGAAGCACGGGCAGTCTGATTGGAAGCGTACGTTGCGCCTCCGCCGAAATCGAAGGGAACGTGAAGACCGACAAGATGGAGGTTGCCGGCCTGCTCTCGCTTAAGGGCACGTCGATGGTGGAAGGCGAGATCACGATACAGAAACTGTTTATCGAGCAGGGCGCTGTATTCAACGGCCAGTGCAATATGCCGCAGGAAAGGGCGTAGGGCCGTATCATGGAAGAAGTAAAACAATCAAGAGATATGAAAACTACCGTATTTACCGACACCCACATCAAGCTGGGTGCCAAGATGGAACCGTTTGCCGGTTACAACATGCCTGTGCAATATCAGGGTATCATTATCGAACATAACAACGTGCGCCAGAAAGTAGGCGTTTTCGACGTTTCGCATATGGGCGAGTTCTGGATCAAGGGCCCCAAGGCCTTCGCCTTGCTGCAGCACCTCACCACCAACGACGTGGCCGCTCTGGAAGACGGCAAGGTGCAGTACACCACCGTGCCCAACGGCAAGGGCGGCATCGTGGACGATATGTTGGTATATCGCATTGACGAACAGACCTATATGGTGGTTCCCAACGCCGCCAACATCGACAAGGACTGGGCCTGGTTCGCCGAACACGCCAAGGAAATGGGTATGGAAGTGGGCAAGGAACTCTACAATGCCTCCGATGAGATTTCCCAGCTGGCCGTGCAGGGTCCCTTGGCTTTGAAAGTCATGCAGAAGCTTACCGACACGCCCATCGAGGACATGGTTTACTATACCTTCAAGAAAGTGAACCTGGCGGGTGTGAAAGACGTGATCCTGAGTACCACCGGATATACCGGCGCGGGCGGTTGCGAAATCTACTTCGCCAACAAGGACGGTCAGAAAATCTGGGACGCCGTGTTCGAAGCCGGCAAGGAATTCGGCATCATGCCCTGCGGTCTGGGCTGTCGCGACACCCTGCGTCTCGAAATGGGTTTCTGCCTTTACGGTCACGAAATCAACGACGAAACCTCGCCGATCGAAGCCGGTCTGGGCTGGATCACCAAGATGGTGCCGGGCAATGACTTCATCGACCGCGACAAGATGGAAAAACTGAAGGCCGAAGGCGTGAAACGCAAGCTGGTGGGCTTCGAAATGGTGGACCGCGGTATCGCGCGTGCCGAATATCCCATCTGCGACGAACAGGGCAACACGATCGGACACGTCTGCTCCGGCTCGCAGTCGCCTTCGTTGGGCAAGGCCATCGGAACAGGCTACGTACAGGCCGGTTTCAGCAAGGCCGGCAGCGAAATCTTTATCGACGTTCGCGGCCGCAAGCTCAAGGCCCAGGTGGTAAAGATGCCTTTCTACAAGGGATAAATCTCAGGCCGTACAAGTTTTTCGGCCTATGATAAAAGCCGCCCGAAATTTTTCGGGCGGCTTTTTTGTTGTGTATAGAAAGGCGCTACGGAAGAATCTTTGCATATGGCCAAGCGATAAATTTTTTTTCGGGCTGAGGAAGGCCTTGGCTTATTTCTATTGGGGATTGTGGGAATTTCTGACGGTTTCTTGTTTCATGGATTGTAAATCATAAGGTTTCTTTTATTACCTTTATGAGCGCTTCCGGAGTGAATACGGAAGCGACAACCAACAACCAACCAAACACAAACTGTTATGAAAAAAAATTTTCTAACGCTTTTGTCGGCGGCGGCATTTCTTCTTACGGGAGGACTGCAAGCCGGCAACGGAAGATCATCGGACATGACGGGGAATCCTGTTTTGGCCGAAGAGGTTACCGAAAATGACGGATCTGCCGGGTCCGACTGCGGAATCAAGACGATTCCTTATCTGGAGACGTTCGACGCCGAACATTGGATTGATAATAATACGTTGCAATGCTGGACGATTATCGACAACAATAATGACTCGAAAACATGGGCGAAAGATGCCACCAGTGGGTTTGGGAAGAGTGCTTGCGCGAAATACACGTATAATACCTCGAGTGAAGCCGATGATTATCTGGTAAGTCCCCGCATAGAACTGAATAAACAGGCCACACTCAGTTTTAGGATAAAAACCGGTAGCGGTACGGAGAAATACAGCGTTTTATTATCGACAACTGGAAACAATGTGGAAGATTTTAACGTGGTGTTACAATCCGAACAGGAAATAAAACAGATGGACTTCCAGACGGTTAGCATCGATTTGTCTTCTTATCTCGGAGAAACGGTCTATATCGCGATAAAGGCATCATCCGCCAAGAATCAATATTGGTTATATGTAGATGACTTTATGGTGGTTTCCTGTGGTGCGCCGACCGGTATTATGGCAACGCGAGCATCGGGCACTGATTATGAAATTGCATGGAATACGTCTGCGGGTCAAAGCGAACTGTCGTATAAAAACGCTTCAGACGATGAATTTACCGAAGTTTTTGTAACGGATACCAAATACACCCTTTCCGTTTGGGAAGAAAATACTAAATACTCGGTTAGGGTTCGGGCTGTCTGTGGGGCGGGCGATACGAGTCTCTACTCTGATGAATTTTCGTTTACTACAGGTTATAATTGTGAGGCTCCTACCGGTATGTCTGTTGCTAAACAAGATAACGGTTATGAACTGAGTTGGACGAATTTTTCCGAAAAAACGCTGGTTTATTACAAGAAATCGGATGCTGTCGATTATATTGGTATTGTGGCGACAGGTCAAACACACCTCTTTACCGACTTGCAGGCGGGAGCCTTGTATTCGGTAAAATTGCGTTCCGTTTGCGGAGTGGGAGATACAAGCCTTTTTTCGGCGGAATATACATTTACTACAGAATGCGGTATGGCGAACATCCCATATCTGGAGACGTTTGATGCCGAACATTGGATAACCAACAAAGCCCTTCTTTGTTGGACGATTATCGATGCCAACGGGGATGGCAAGACATGGGAACAAGATAATTCGGGGTATGCCAAGTACAGTTATTCCGGATCAAACAAAGCCGATGATTATCTGATAAGCCCGCAAATAGATTTGAATAAAAATGCGGCTTTAAGCTTTAAGATAAAGACAGGCAGCGGTAAAGAAAAATATAGTGTCCTGCTGTCGAAAAGTGGTAAGAATGCAGAAGATTTTAGCGAAGTGTTGCAGGCCGAACAGGAAATTTCGCAAACTGAATTTCAAACGGTTAATATCGACTTGTCCGCTTATACGGGCGAGGAGGTCTATATCGCCGTCAAGGCTTCTTCCGATGCGAATCAGTATTGGTTGTATGTGGATGATTTTATGGTGGTTTCCTGTGGGGCACCTACCAACTTGGTAATGACCGAGGTGACGGAAACCACGGCTAAAATTGATTTTGCTTCTTCCGCATCTAATTTCGTAGTGGCTTATAAAAAGGCTCCGGACAACACATGGACGGAACAGAATGCCAGTACAAAACCCGTTCAGCTTTCCAATCTGGAGCCGGGCTACACCTATCAGGTAAAGGTAAAGGCGCAATGTGCCGCCGATGACGAAAGTCTGTTTTCGGACTTCATTACATTCACCACGCCTTGCTTCCCTTATGAGTTTCCTTTAATAGAAGATTTCTCTGGACCGACCATCCCTCTTTGCTGGGATTCCACCCAATGGCAAGGGAATAAAGGAGCTTGGAGCATAAGTAAGAACACGAATGGTAATTACCTTGAATATGCAGGGATGAACGGCACATGGGGAAAAATATCCACGCCTGATGTGAATATTCCCGATAATGTGGATTTGAACAGGTTTGAAATGGCCATGACCTACAAGTTTTCCAATTACGATACTAAAGGAGAACGTTTGTGGATTTCGTACAGTATAGACAAGGGGATTACCTGGGATACCATCAGTGAATTGAGCCATAACAACACGACAGAGGAATTGAGCGTTAAATTGGGCGAGTATGTTGCCGGAGCCTCTACGATAAGGATGCGTTTGGAAGCGGTGGGCAAGGGTAGCCTTGGATTTTCCATTCAGGTTTATGATTTTAAGATCCGTCTTGCGCCGATTTGTTTCCCGCCCACCAACCTCCGTATCGAGGACGAGATTCTGTATAACGAAACTTCGTTGGTCTGGACGAAACCCGAAACATCCAACGATGGCGCGGTAAAGGCTTATTCCGTTACTTATGGCGATATCGAAGCGGGCGGAAACAAGACAGAAGAAGCGGCCGATACCGCAATAACCCTTACGGGACTGACCCAGCACACCCGTTATGAGGCGCAGGTGCGTACCGTTTGCCAGACCGAAAGCAGCGAGGCGGTAAAGATTGCCTGGGAAACCCCGTATTCCTGCCTTAAGGTGGAAAATCTGAAACTGGGTATGTTGCTGCCCACCGAAGCCAAACTTTCCTGGACCTCGAAACACGAGACGTTCGAGATCCGATATAAATCGGAATCCGGCGAAGATTGGAATATAGTGGAAAATATCTCCGGCAAGACCTATACTTTGCGGAACCTTACGCCTGCGGCCGTCTATACGGTAAAGGTACGTGCCGTGTGCGGTTCCGACGACGCCAGTCTTTGGGACAGCCTGATGGTTGAGATGCCTCACGGTATCGTTTCCGTACCGTATGCCGAGAACTTTGAAAATACCCAAGACAGCCTTCCCATGGGATGGCGGTACAGCAAACTTACCGGAACCAGTGTCAATGTGCAATGGATCACCAAAACTGACAATGTAAAAGAAGGAAAACAGTCGTTCGCGTATAATTCGAGTCAGGTACCCTCGGGAAACAGCGCTATCGCCACCACGCCTTTGCTCGATTTCTCGTACGATGCCGTATATACGCTTGAGTTTTGGGTTCGCAGAAATACAAGCTACGCGAACAAAAAAGACGAGATACGGATTTTTGTAGGTCAATCCCCCGCCGATACGGTCGATGCCGTTCGGATAACATCCATCTGTCGTCATCCGGATATGGAACCGGTGGTGACGGACAGGTCGGAAGACAACTGGTATCATTATTCGTACGAATTGAAAAACGTGGAAGGTTACCGTTACATTCTCTTGTGCGGTGTTTCCGCTTACGGAGATTGGATTTATATCGACGACTTTAAGGTAAACGCCCTGTTCGAAACCAATCTGGGTATCGTTAAGGTGGAACCGGTGATACCTCGGGCCAATCTGTCTGAAGAGGCCGTGTACCTGGCATTGAACAATACCGGTTTGAGTGATTTTGAAGGTGATGCCGCTTTCTGCTTTAGTGTGGACGGCAAAGACACGGTGCGCGAAAACGTTTCGTTTGCCGAAAGACCGCTTGCGCCCGAAACCGATGTGTTCGAATATACCTTTACCGCCAAGGCCGATTTTTCGGAAGTGGGCGAACACGAACTCAAGGTTTGGGTGGAAGCCGAAGGCGATCCGGCCTTCGACAATGCAGCCGATATGAAGGTGGTTCACTATGAACCGCTCGGATTGCCATACAACACATTCTTCTGCGACTCGATTGAGCAGGAACGGTACATCCGTGTCATGAACCTGAATGGCGACAGTCTGGCCTGGGCACGTATTCCAGAAGATTCGGGCATGTATATCGCGCCCAATGCGGAATTGGCCGCCAACGACCTCTTCTTTACGCCCGGTGTGGCCATGCCTGCCGGTGTGTACGAAATCGAAGCGGTTTACGGAACGGCTACCGAAGGCAAGACCGAAAAGATGCAGCTGGCCCTGGTGAGCGGTTTCGATACCTTGGGCGGTATCGAAGTGGCGGACATCGACCATATCGCCAAAACCGATACGTCTTCGCTTCATGAAATCATGCTGGACCAAGCCGGCATCTATATGCTCCGCTTCGCCGCCAAGAGCGAACAGGACCAAGGCGGCCTTAAGGTCTTTTCCTTGAAGGTGACGAATACGCTTTCTTATCTCGATCTTGCTGAATCTATCTGCCAAGGAGATACCTATCCCTTTGGAGGGGAGGACCTGACAGAAGCCGGCACGTACACCGATACCATTCATCATGAAGAAGCGGCGGACACAATCCTTACGCTGGTGCTGACGGTAAACCCCGTTTACGGATTTTCGCTCGATACCACGGTTTGCGAAGGCCAGAGCGTTGAGTTTGGCGGACGAACCTACAGCCAGGCCGGAGAGTTCAAGGCCGAATACAAGACGGTGAACGGTTGCGACAGTATCTATAGCCTTAAACTTGCCCTCAATCCCAAGGCGGCAGCTCCCGTTATCAGCGGAGAGGCCGTGGAGGGACAAGAAAGATGGATCCTGAAGGCCGTTACCGACGAGCCGGTGGTTACCTGGTTCCGTGACAATAGCGGAATAGAAGGTTCCGACACACTGGTTTATGTGGCCACGCAGGAAGGCACCTACCATGCCACGGCCACCAACGATTGCGGGGAATCGGCTCCGAGCAACAAGATCGAGGTGAAATTCAACGTTGCCAACGCGGGTTCGGATATGGCTCAAGTTCCCGTCGTTTATCCGAATCCGGCGCGCGAAACGGTAAACATCAAGGCCTCCGACGCCATTGAACGGGTGATGATGTATGCCTCTAACGGCAAAGTGGCCAAGAAGGTTTCCGGAAACCGCAACGGCACGATGACCATATCCATCGGCGAACTGAATGCCGGCATCTATGTGCTGCAGGTGACCACCGCCGGCGGCAGCTACAATTACACATTGGTGGTAAACGAATAGAAAACGGGTGCCGGGGGCTTGCTCAAGCCTCCGGCATTTCCAAACAACCGAAATAAAACCAACCGAAACATGAACAAATTTTTAAGGACCACGCTTTCTGTCGTGGGGGCAACGCTGCTGTTGTCGGCTGTTGCGTCGGCAGGCAAACCTGTCAAGAAAAAATGGAAGGGCGAGTTCAAGCCGCAGATACTGCAGACGGTGGTGTTGAAAAACGGCAAGAGCGCCCGTCCGTTCAGCCGTTCCGAAGGGCGGAGGAAAGATATTGAGAATATGTACGGAGGCTGGGCACGATACGATGTCTATGATGATTTCAACGATATTTTCGGGTTCGATATCACCGATCCCAAGCAACCCTATGATCTATCCACTTCCGATATTTTGTTGAACGGCAACCATGAGATCTGTGCAGCGGCATGGGATGGATCCAAGGTTCATTTCGTAAGCGAGATTTACTATCCCGATTATGACCGTTATATGACCGGCTTTCGGGGAACGCTCGATCCGCTGACCGGAGAAATGACCTTGTTTGGAAAAACCGGCTACGCTTCGGCGGCTACGGGCAACCTGAACGCCATGACGTTCGACCCGGTGGGCAGGAAGCTTTATGGGGTGGCACTGAATGGCGTGCTGTACAATGTTTCCATGACAGATACAACTTCTGCCGTTATCGATACGATCCGTTGGAAAGGTCAGAAAGTGAACGGTTATCCGATGACCTTGTCGGCTTCGCCTTCGGGTTCGCTTTTCGCCATCTTCAACGACGGCTTCCTCTACAAGATAAACAAGAACACCGCCGAGGCGACGGTGGTGGGAACCGTGGATGGGGAGACGGTGCAGCTGGCCTATCAGTCGGCAACCTTCGACCGCGTTTCGGGCGAACTTTATTGGGCGCGTATCGGTAGCGAATCCATCGACCTTTACAAGGTGGACACCCTTACCGGCCATGCCGATTTCTATTCGCAGTTCGGCTTGCAGACCACGGGGCTTTTCCATCAGTACTACGAAGATATGTGCGATGTCTATCCCGGTCCGATCGAAGATCTGGAAGTGAAGACCGACGGGCTGAAGGTCTCTTTCTCGTGGACGAATCCCACGGTGAACGGTTTGGGCGAGGAAGTGGACTGTTTCTCGAAGATTTACGTGTACAGGGCCGTAGGTATGGGCGATTGGAAAATAACAGACAGCATCCTTCCGGTTCCGGCGGGACAGAAGGCAAGCTATGCCTATACCGAAAAGCAGGAAGGCTATTACCGTTACGGATTCCAGGTGGTGAATGCCAAAGGCATCGCGTCGGGAACGCGTACGACCGCCATCGGTCTGTACAACTACAGTCTGCCGTACGCAACCGGATTTGAAGAAACCGACAACAACACCCCGGTTAACGCAGACGAAAGGGTGCAGTTCGTAAAGACCTCCGATATGGTTTACGAAGGCAGTGTATCGGCCTTCATTCCTACTTACAGCCGCCTGCGCATTGCCGGCCTGCCGTTCGAAAAGGGAACCACCTACAGGCTTACGTTTGTGGCCCGCGGCTACGAATTGGGGCTGGAAGGCTATGGAGAGCTGAACAAGCCTTTTACCGTAAAACCCTTCGCCACGCTTAACGTACGGGTAAACGACAACGAGAAGGTTTATTATCCCGCCGAAACCCAAAGCCTTACCTGGGCGACCGCCACGGTTGATTTATACACCGATGTTACCAAGAGTTGCGAGATTGCTTTTTCCACCAGCATCTTCGATGAATATTATCTGGATAATGTGCGTATCGAGACCCTTACGCCGAATACCGTTCCCGCCAAGGTGTCCGAACCCTATGCCGAGCATTCCGGAACAGCTTTGTCTGTGGACCTGCACTGGAAAAATCCGGTAAAGACGGCGGGCGACGAAGACTTGCAGGACTTGAAGGGCATTATAGTGCAGGCCTCCACCAACAACAGGTTCGATGCCGAAGATGTGGCGATTACCGATACCGTAAAGACAACCGGAATAGGCGCTGAAATGCAGAAGACCTATACCTTGAGCAAAGAAGGGTATTGGTATTTCCGTTTTGTGGCGTTCAATAAAGACGGCAGGTCGCCTATGGATACCTCGATTTCCGGTTCCTGGATCGGCCGCGATACGGTGATGGACCATCCGGTAGGCCTTACGGCACGGAACCTGGACAACGGCAAGATCAGGCTCTCTTGGAATAAGATGCAGGACCAAGGGACACATGGCGGTGATTTGGACGGCACCATTACCGGTTACCGCATTGTACGCATGGACGGAAACGGTGAAAGCCGCCAGGAAGACGTAACCGCCGATACCGTGTTCGAGACAGAACCGCTGCCCATGAATTTCTATACGTTCAGCGTAAATGCCATCCGTAACGGAGTGTATGACGGTCCCCAAACTTCCATCCGGCTGATAGGAGGTCTGTATGGTGGCCAGACGGTGATTACCGACATTGCCTCCGATGCAGGTTTCAGCACGCATCCGTTTAACGTCTGCACCGAGTTTTCCAACCAGTCTACGGTGAACCAGTTTATAGTAAGCAAAGGTTCGTTTAAGGAACCCTGCATCATCGATACGCTCTATTTTATGATGAGTCCGCTTAGTCTGGGCTTTACACAGAAGATTAAGATTCATCTGGGCACCTACCGTAAGGATTTGTTTGTGGATTACGGTGACTGGATGGCAATCGATTCGCTTACCGAAGTGTTCGCAGGTTCGTTGCGTTTCGAGAAAGGCGCTAACATCCTTAAGGTTCCCGTAAAGCCTTTCTACTACGACGGCAAGCAGAATCTTCTGGTGAGCGTGATCAAAGGACAGCAGACAGCGCGTCTGGACGTCCGTTTCATCAGCAATCCCGTTTACGAATACTATCCGCAGATTCACGACTACCATCTGGAAACCATGTCGGACTATTACGACCTGACAGGCAAACCGATCATGCAGAAGGGATTGGCGCTCAATCCTATCTTTTTGGTGAACTGCACGCAGAACCTCAATACCGTTAAAGGCCGTGTTACGGCGGGCGGAGAAGCCTTGGCCGGAGCCTTGGTGGAAATTGCCAAGACCGAGACCTCTTCGGGTATGGATTTCGCACAAACCCTTTACAGCGATGCCGAAGGTTACTTTTCCTTTACGTATTTTCCCGACAACACCTATCGTATCCGTGTTTCGTATGCCGGGATGCAGGATTTCGAAAAGGAAGTGGAATTGCATGGCGGGCAGACGGAAGAACTGCAGGTAGAGCTTATAGGTGCCCGAAAGGTGAGACTGACAGGTACGGTGGTGAACCGCATGAAGCAGGGCGTTCCGGCTGCCAAGGTGAGTCTGGCCGGGGTGGAAGGCGCGGTGGCGCTTACCGGTGCGGACGGTAGTTTTGTATTGGAGGATATCTATGGGACAACCCGCTATACGGTTCATGTAACGCACGACATTTATCAGGATTACCAGACCCAGATTAGAGTAGGGGAGGATGCCGAGAACCGTATGGATACGGTGCATCTGGTATATTATCCATTCCCCGTTTCGCAGGTATGGGCGCAGGAATCCGACGGCAAGGTTGTACTGTCATGGGAAAAGCCCTTGCAAAGTATAGCTACCGTAGAACGGAAGTATCATGGAGCGCGCAAGAGTTCCATTTGTTCCAGTGCCGAGATTACTGCCGCCATCCGCTTCCCGAAAGATTCGTTGCGCCGTTGGGTGGATGCCCGGCCCGACTTGACGGTAAACAGCGTGGCCTTCCAGACCAACGACACCACCGCCCATTTCACGATCCGTCTGTTTACGAAGGACTGGAATAAGCCGGCCTATGAACAGGAGGTTGGATACCTGCCTTCAGAAGCCCATCGCATTTTTCTGGATTCGGCCTTTAAGGTGGATACGGCCCACGATATGCTGGTGGCCGTGCGTGTTGCCGATGGGTATAAAGGATGCCCGCTCACCAACGATGCCGGACCTCAGTTGAACGATGGCTCCATGATTGAGCAAGGGGATGGTTGGGGGCATATGTCCGACTATATGCATGGTGCGGACGGTTCCAATTGGATTTTGAGCGCTTTCTTCGGTCATGTCCAGACGGCGGACGCTCCGGGCTATCGGATATACCGGACCCGGCAGGAGGTTGGACCTTGCCGTTGGGAAGCCATGGCGTCCACGGATGCCGATACCCGTACATATACCGATGAAACCTTCGGCGGCCTGCCGTTCGGCGACTATCGTTACGCCGTGCGTGCCGACTGGTTCGACGATAACCTGAGCCGCGAAAAGGCTACGCCGGTGTTGTCGAAAGACATGTATTTCAAGCTTACCTTGAAGATTGAGGATCCGGCCTCCGTTCTTCCCGAAGGCGCGGAAATCGTGTTGAAGAGCCTCGATGGCCTGGATATCTACGAACAGGCGTTGCCGGCTTCTTCGCAATTGGTTTATGAAAACATACGGCGCAATACCTACAGGATTTCGGTAAAGGGCAACTATCCGTGCAGGTTCTCGCCCGAACAGTTCAGTGTTTCGGAAGATGCCGGGATAACTGTCAAGGTGGAAACCGTTGGAAATCAGGAGGCTCTGGATGCTGCTGTTTCGGTTTATCCCAATCCGTCGGCAGACGGCCGTTTTACGGTTTCGTGCGATAGGGCGGATACCCGTTACGAAGTGTTTGCCGTAGAGGGCAGGCTGTTGCTTTCGGGCATGCTTGACACAAATTCGCAACTGGATTTGTCGGCCCATGGCAGCGGTGTTTATGTGTTGAGGATCATTTCTCCGGAAGGCACATCCATCAGGAAACTCATTGTGGGGAGGTAATGTATTCTCTGTAAATGTAAGAAGGGCCGGTTCACTGAACCGGCCCTTTTTTGTTGGCGGAGGCCGGGGCAAATCAACTTTATGGATTCCAAAAGGAGGGTTAGGGAAAGAATCTGAATGTCGAAGCGGATAACTTATCAACAATTTAACACAAAATTGTTAATAACTTTTGCTAAAAGTTTTTGTACTACATTGATATACAGTAGTTTATTTCTGATTTTCCGAAAATGGGATTTTTTGGATCGAAAAGGAAATTTTATGAACAAAATGGGAGGGCAAGGGATTTTATATCTATTTTTGCCGATGTGGAAGACGGATGATGAAACCCTTTCACAATGCGTTTATGGCCATTTTAGTAGGAAAAGAGTTTTGTAAGGTAGATGCCGGAGGCCGCTTCAAGTTTCCCGCCGCCATGAAAAAGGCGTTGGGTGCTTGCGTGGAAGAAGGCTTCGTGATCAAGGAGAGCATCTTCGATGCCTGCCTCGAGCTCTATCCGCGCGCCGAGTTCGAAAAGGAAATCGAGACCAAGGTGGCCAGGCTGAACCATTACAATCCGCAGGACAGGCTGCTGATCCGCAAGCTGTCGGAAGGCAATCCGGTGTCGCTCGACAACAACGACCGCCTGCTCATTCCCATGGATCTGAAGAAAATCAAGAACATCGACAAGGAAATCGTCCTCATTTCGAAAATCAACATCATCGAGATCTGGGATGTGGATACCTACAACAAGATGAACGAGGCCCAATTCGATTTCGCCAAGATGGCGGCCGAACGCCTGGGGCAGATCGACACGCCGGAAATATAGGAGTCCATGCCATGTGTAACGACTATCATGACCCGGTTTTGTTGCGCGAGACATTGGAGGGGCTTTCCATTCAGGAGGACGGAACGTATGTGGATGTTACTTTCGGCGGAGGCGGCCATTCCCGCCGCATCCTTTCCAAACTAAACGAAAACGGACGGCTTTTCGCCTTCGACCGTGACCCGGACGCCCTGCAACGGGCTTCGGAAGACCCCGACTTCAAGGGCGACGGCCGCTTTACGCTTATCGGCGAGAATTTCCGCTATCTCAAGAATCACCTCCGTTTTTACAAGGCGCTTCCCGTAAACGGCATCCTGGCCGACCTGGGCGTTTCCTCCCATCAGTTCGACACGCCCGAACGCGGCTTCTCCATACGCACCGACGGGCCCTTGGACATGCGCATGGACAGGGAAGGCAGGCTCACGGCGGCCGAAGTGCTCAACACCTATCCGCAGGAACGCCTCGCCGATATCTTTTTCCGTTTCGGCGAGATTCCCTTTGCCCGCCGGCTGGCGGCCGAAGTGGAGAAAGCCCGCGCGGTGCAGGAGTTCCGGCATACGGCGCAGGCGGTGGAGTTCTTTAAGAAGTTTACCCCGCGCGGCAAGGAGAACAAGTTCCTGGCCATGGCTTTCCAGGCCTTGCGCATCGAGGTGAACGGCGAGATGGAGAACCTGCAGGAATTTTTGAAACAGAGCCTGGAGGCACTCGCTCCGGGCGGGCGTCTGGCCGTTATCTCCTACCATTCGCTCGAAGACAGGATGGTAAAGAACTTTATGCGTTCGGGCAACCTGCAGGGTCAGATAGAAAAAGACTTTTACGGCAACAACCTTTCGCCTTTCGAGTTGGTTATGCGCAAGGCCGTGGTTCCCTCGGAAGAAGAACTGGAACGCAACCCGCGTTCGCGCAGCGCCCGTTTGCGTGTGGCACAGAAGAAATAGGAGGCGGAAATGGGAAAGAACAAGATTAAGCCGAAACCGAAGCCTCCCGTCAAGGATCCGCTGCCCGAACCGGAACTGGTGATGGAGTTCGAGGGAAGGAAGCCGGAAAAGGAAGCCGCGAAGGAGCCTGAGATAGATGAGGCCGCCCTGCAACGAAAGGAACAGCGGCGCGCGCGCCGGCAGAAAATCCGCTCGGCCCTGGACGGTTCGGTGCTGCTGGACAAAGGCCTGCAGAAATACGGATGGCTGGTGTTGTACGCTTTTTTTCTGGCCATGCTGCTGATAGCCAACAACTACCGTTCCGAAGCGGTGGTGCGCGAATGCTCGCTCATAAAGGGCGAACTGAAGGATCTGCGCTACCGGCAGATAGAGAGCCAAACGAACCTTACGCAGATCAGCCTCCAGTCTTCGGTGGCTAAGCGGCTGCAGGAAACGGGGGTCAAGGAATCGGTGGTTCCTCCCTACAAGATAAAGGAAACGAAAGAAACGGCGAAAGGCCGCAAAAAATAAGGAAAACCGGTGGGCAAAGACGGCAGACATACGAAAGCGTCCGGCAATAAGACGGGCTTTTGGTGGAAGGTGTACCTGGTGTACATCCTTCTGTTTGTTTTTGCCGTGTCGATAGCCGTGCGCATGTGCAGGGTGATTTTCGTGGAGGGGAACAAGCTGCTGGCAAAGTCGAACGTGCAGAGCCTGCGCTACGAGGAGACCCCGGCCGTGCGGGGCAACATCTATTCGGCCGACCGTTCGCTGCTGGCGGTTTCGGTGCCTTATTTCACCTTGCGGATGGATCTGCATCCGAGCGTGGTCTGCAACGACACCTTTCTCCACAACCTGCGTCCCCTGTGCGACAGCCTGCACCGGATGTATCCCGAGAAGAGCAGCGAGCGTTACCGCAGGGAGCTTACGGCGGCCCGGCGCGACAAAAAGCGCAATTACCTGTTGCGTAAAGACGTTACCTATGCCGAACTGAGCCGGATCCGCACCTTCCCGATTCTAAGGAAAGGACAGTACCGGGGCGGTTTCGTGGTGGAGGAGAAAGAAAAGCGGGTGCGTCCCAACGGCCTTCTGGCTGCGCGCACCATAGGGCGTTTCAAGACGAAAAGCCAGGCGGGCGTGGGCTTGGAATACGCCTATCAGAAGGAACTGTACGGCGTGAACGGGAAACGCCTGACCCAAAAGGTGTCGAACGGCGTGTGGCGCCCCGTGTATGACGCGGACGCGGTACAGGCCGAGAACGGCAAGGATGTGATAACCACCATCGACATACGCATACAGGACGTGGCCGAGTCGGCCTTGCGCGAATGTATGGAGACGAACGAGGCCGAGCACGGATGCGTGGTGCTGATGGAAGTGAAGACGGGAAAGGTGGTTTCGATCGCCAACCTGCGCAAGGAATCCGACGGTTCCTATACCGAAAGTCAGAACTACGCCGTGTGGGAGGCCGTGGAGCCGGGCTCCACCTTCAAGCTGGCCTCCACCATCGCCATTCTGGAGGAAAGCCATTGCGACCCCTCGGTGATCGTGCCTACCGGAGAGCGGAAGTTCTACAACCGCTGGATGAAGGACTCGCACAAGGGAGGCTGGGGCGATGTAACGCTGCAGGAGGCTTTCGAGAAATCGTCGAACGTGGGGATCTCGTATCTGGCCGACACGGTGTTCCGCAGGAAACAGGCCCGCTTTGTGGAATACCTGCACAGGATGAGGTTGAACCAGCCCCTGGGCGTGGAGATAGCAGGAGAGGGGATGCCTTATGTAAAGGATCCGTCCGACAAGAGCTGGTCGGGCGTTTCGCTGCCGTGGATGTCGATAGGCTACGAGGTGAAGCTTACGCCCTTGCAGATTCTGGCGCTGTACAACGCGGTGGCCAACGACGGCAAGTTGATGAAGCCGCTTTTCGTGAGCGAGATCCGGCACGGAAACGCGCTGGTAAGGAAAATGGAGCCGCAGGTGCTGGTGGACAGGATATGCAGTAAGGAAACCTTGGCCAAGGTGAAGCGGATGCTGGAGGGCGCGGTGGAGAACGGAACGGGTGTATGTATGAAGAACCCCCTCTACAAGGTGGCCGCCAAGACGGGCACGGCGCAGATGAACTACGGCAACCGGGGCGAGAAGATGACCTACCGGGCTTCGATCGCCGGGTATTTTCCCGCCGACAATCCGCGCTATTCCTGCATCGTGATGATTACCAACCCGCAGAAGAACCGCATCTACGGCGGCGCGGTGGCCGGGCCCGTGTTCAGGAGCATCGCCGACAAGGTATATGCCACCCTGATGAAGGGCGGTTTGCAAACCGAAGGTTTGCAGCCGGAAGCTGCCGGCGCGCCGGCAGCTTCCGGTTACGCCGCCGACATCGCCACGGTCTATACGCATATCGGACAGCCCGAACCCCTGCTGGAGCCCACCACCTTCGTGAAGTTCCGGCAAGGCGGCGTAAACCGCCCCACGGAGATCGGCCTCATGAAGGACGTTATGCCCGATGTGCGCGGCCTGGGGCTGCGCGACGCCGTATATCTGCTGGAGAGATACGGCCTTAAGGTGCGCGTCAGCGGCAAGGGCAAGGTAAAGCGGCAGGATCCGGCGGCAGGCACCGCCTGCGCCAAGGGTCAGCCGGTGTTTTTGGAACTGGTAGGATAGAAAACGGATATGGAAGACAGGAATCGTACATTGGAGCGTTTGCTTGCCGAATGCACGCCCGCCGCAACGGGAGCGTGGAAAGCGACAGGTTCTTTAGACAGGGAGGTTTCCGGCCTTGCGCAGGACTCGCGCGCGGTGGCTCCCGGTTTCGTGTTTTTTGCCATCAAGGGCACGGCCGTGGATGGCCACGCCTACATCGACAAGGCCGTTCAATCGGGCGCGGTGGCGGTGGTCTGCGAACAGATGCCCGAACATCCGCAACAAGACATCACCTACATACAGGCCCAGAGCAGCAGCCTGCTGATGGGTCATATGGCCTCGGCCTTCTACGGGCATCCCTCGCGCCAGCTGCAATTGGTGGGCATTACCGGCACCAACGGCAAGACCACCACGGTAACGCTGCTGTACCGTCTGTTCCGCTTGCTTGGCTATAAGGCGGGGCTGCTTTCCACGATCGAGAACCGCATCGACACCCGGACGGTGCCCAGCACCCACACCACGGGTGACGCGCTGGAAATAAACGCGCTCCTGCGCCGCATGGTCGATGAAGGCTGCGACTACGCCTTCATGGAGGTGAGTTCCCACGCGGCGGTGCAGAACCGCATCGCCGGACTGAATTTCCGGGGTGCCATCTTCAGCAACATCACCCGCGATCACTTAGACTACCACAAGACGTTCGACGCCTACATCAAGGCCAAGAAACTGTTCTTCGACCGGCTGCCTTCCACGGCTTTCGCCCTGGTGAACGCCGACGACCGCAACGGGGAGGTGATGCTGCAGAACACCAAGGCGCTTTGCCGCACGTATTCGCTGCGTTCGCCCGCCGATTTCAACGTAAAGGTATTGGAAGACTCTCTTTCCGGCTTGCAGCTGGATATGGATGGCACCGAAGTGTGCATGCGGCTGGTGGGCCGTTTCAACGCCTACAACCTTACCGCCATCTATGCCTCGGCCATGCTGCTGGGCATGGACAAGACGGAGGTGCTGCGCGCCATGAGCTGCCTTACCGAGGCGCCGGGCCGTTTCGAGACGCTCAAATCGACCGAGGGCAACAAGTTGGGCATCGTGGATTACGCCCACACGCCCGACGCCCTGCAGAACGTGCTTTCCACAATCGACAGCCTGCGCGGAGAGGTGCGGCAGGTGGTGTGCGTGGTGGGCTGCGGCGGCAACCGCGATACGGGCAAGCGCCCCATCATGGCACAGATTGCCTGCGATTTGAGCGACCGCCTCATCATCACCACCGACAATCCCCGCTTTGAGGATCCGCAGGAAATCATCGACCAGATGATGGCCGGCCTTTCGCCCACCCAACGCGCCAAGACCCTCTGCATTGCCGACCGGAAGGAAGCCATCAAGACCGCCTGCGCCCTGGCCGGCAGCGGCGACGTAATCCTGGTGGCGGGCAAGGGTCACGAGAACTATCAGGAAGTAAAGGGCGTGAAGCATCATTTCGACGACCGCGAGGTGCTGGCCGAATGTCTTCCCGCCGTATGGAAGAACGAAACGGATACGGATAAATAATTAAAAACAGACAGCGATGTTGTATTATTTGTTTTCCTATTTGCACGAACAGTTCGATATGCCGGGGGCGGGGGTGTTCCAGTACATCTCTTTCCGGGCTGGCATGGCGTTCCTGTTCTCGTTGGTCATCATGTGGGTGGGCGGAAAATGGATGATCGCCAAACTGCGCCGTAAGCAGATTGGCGAGACCGTGCGCGAACTGGGACTGGACGGACAGAAAGAAAAGGAGGGGACGCCCACGATGGGCGGACTCATCATCATCGCCGCCATCCTGATTCCCGTGCTTCTGTTGTGCCGGTTGGACAACATCTACGTGCTGCTGATGCTGCTCACCACCGTATGGCTGGGCGCAATGGGCTTTATGGACGACTACATCAAGGTGTTCAAGCACGACAAACACGGCCTGCAGGGTAAGTTCAAGGTGGTGGGCCAGGTGGTGCTGGGCCTGGTGGTCGGCTTGGTGATGTGCTTTCATCCCGACGTGGTGGTTTCGGGCAAGAACGCCTCGGCCTACGTTGAGAACCACAATATGCTCGACCAGTCGGAATACGAGCAGGCCAAGGCCGCGTTCGAGACCAGCACCGAGAAATCGCTCGTCACCACGATTCCTTTCGTCAAGAACAACGAACTCGATTACCGGGGCATCGTGGAATGGGTCAACCCGAACTGGGGAAAATACGCCTGGATCCTGTTCGTGCTGGTGGTGATCTTCGTGATAACGGCGGTGTCGAACGGCAGCAACCTTACCGACGGCATCGACGGCCTGGCCACCGGAACCTCGGCCATCATCGGGGCTACCCTGGCCATACTGTCTTGGGTTTCGGGCAACATCATCTTTGCCGACTACCTCAATATCATGTATATCCCGCACGTGGGCGAGCTCACCATATTCATCTCGGCCTTCGTGGGAGCCACTATCGGTTTTCTGTGGTACAACACCTATCCGGCGCAGGTGTTCATGGGCGATACGGGCAGCCTTACCATCGGCGGCATCATCGCCGTGTTCGCGCTCCTGATACGCAAGGAACTGCTGCTGCCCATCCTCTGCGGCATCTTCCTGGTGGAAAGCCTTTCGGTAATCATGCAGGTTTCCTACTTCAAATACACCAAGAAACGCTGCGGCGAGGGCAGACGCATCTTCAAGATGACCCCGATACACCACCATTACCAGGTGGCGGGGTTCAAGGAACCCAAGATCGTGATGCGCTTTTTCATTATCGGCCTGCTGTTGGCCGTGGTTACATTGGTTACGTTAAAACTCAGATAATTACATAGCGATGAAAATGAATATAGAAACATTGGCGAAACAAGGGTATGCCTCCGCATCGATGGCTGAAACGGTGGCCGCGCATATCCAGAACCTGCGCAAACGCGCCATTCAGGAAAGCTTCCGGGATTTCCGCCAGACGGGACACCGCATGGAGTATGTGGCCAAGGTGCGCGGGGTCGAATACATCGACGACGCCAAATCCTACAACGTGAATTCCACCTGGTTCGCGCTCGAGAGCATGACCCGCCCCGTGGTATGGATCGTGGGCGGACAGACCAAAGACGTGGATCTGGCGGCCTTGCGCCCCATGGTGGCCAAGAAAGTGTGCCGCATCGTGTGCCTGGGTTCGGATAACGCGCCTGTTGTGGCGGCTTTCGGCGACATCGTTTCCGATATCGTGGAAACCGACAATATGGCCAACGCCGTGCAGGCGGCCTACCTGATGGCCAACGAAGGCGAGATCGTGCTGCTTTCGCCCGCCTGTCCCAGCTTCGACCTGTTCGAAAGCTACCAGGACAAGGGCACGCAGTTCAAGCAGGCGGTTTACGAATTGTAGATCCCCAAATTTTTCGGAACCATGGCCAACAAGGGTACGGGCATATTCAAATACTTGCGTGGAGACAAGGGTATCTGGACCATCATGATGATCCTCACCTTCGTTTCCATTGCGGCGGTATATAGCTCTACCGGCCGTCTGGCCTATCTCAAGCAGGGGGGGGACACCACCTACTATATGCTCAAGCACTTGGGCATCCTGGTGGTGGCCTGGGGCATCATGTACGGGGTGCACCGCGTCAGGTACACGTATTTTTCCCGATTCGCGCAGCTTATGGTGTTGCCGGTGCTGGCCTTGCTGATGATAACCCTTACCATGGCCACCGTGAACGATGCCGCCCGCTGGATAAAGTTAGGGCCGCTCTCGTTCCAGCCTTCCGAGCTGGCCAAGCTGGTGATCGTGGTGTTTCTGGCGCGGCAGCTTACCAAATACCAGCCGGTCATCAAGGAAGGAAGAACCTTGCTGCGCCTGCTGTGGGTACCCTTGCTGGGCGCGGCCCTGATCTTTCCCGAGAACCTTTC
Source organism: Bacteroides sp. (assembly GCA_023662825.1). Lineage (GTDB taxonomy): Bacteria > Bacteroidota > Bacteroidia > Bacteroidales > P3 > Pullibacteroides. The sequence goes on along the minus strand of JAMPIH010000014.1, from coordinate 15,041 downwards.
CACGGCGGCCCTGCTGCTGCTTACCTGCTTCGTGATGATGATTGTGGGCGGCGTGGCTTCCCGCTACATCTGGAGCATGCTGGGGGCGGGCGTGCTGTTCGTGGCCTTGTTCTTGTCCGTGCTGTATTTTGTGCCGGCCGAAAACCTGCCCGGACGCTTCTCCACTTGGAAAGCCCGGGTGGAACGCTTCGGAAGCGAGGAAGACGAGTCCTATCAGGTAACGCAGTCCAAGATAGCCATCGCCGGCGGGGGCGTGTTCGGCAAGGGGCCGGGCAACAGCACGCAGCGCAACTTCCTGCCGCACCCGTATTCCGACTATATCTACTCGCTCATCATCGAGGAATACGGTATGTTTGCGGGCATCGGCGTCATGCTGCTCTACCTCTGGTTCCTGATGCGCGGCATCAGCATCGCCCGCAGGTGCCGGGGTTCGTTCGGCAGCTACATGGTGTTGGGCATTACGTTCATGCTGACCTTGCAGGCGCTCATCAACATGGGCGTGGCGGTCGATCTGCTGCCGGTAACGGGGCAGCCGCTGCCTTTCCTGAGCATGGGGGGAACCTCGCTGTTCTTTACCGCCTGCGGCATGGGGGTTATCTTGAGCGTGAGCGCGGATGTGGAGAAAACGGAACTGGAAGAAAACAAAAGAGAAAAATAGATAATCATGCAGAAGCAAGCGTTAAAGGTGATTATAAGCGGCGGCGGCACGGGAGGCCATATCTTTCCGGCCATCGCCATCGCCAACGAGATAAAGCATCGCGAGCCCGATGCCGACATTCTTTTTGTGGGGGCCGAGAACCGCATGGAAATGGAGAAGGTTCCGGCCGAAGGCTACAAGATCGTGGGTTTGAATGTGGTGGGCCTGGACCGCAAGCATCCGTTCAAGAATCTCTCGCTGCCATTTAAGCTGGCCAAGAGCCTGCGGCAGACGCGCAGGATCATCTGCGATTTCGCCCCCGACGTGGTGGTGGGTGTGGGCGGTTATGCCAGCGCGCCCACACTGTATTCGGCCCAAAGGCTCGGGATTCCCACGCTGATTCAGGAGCAGAACTCGCTGCCGGGCATGACCAACCGAATCCTGAGCAAGCGCGCCAAGTGCATCTGTGTGGGATACGACGACATGGAAAGGTTCTTTCCGCGCGAAAAAATCGTCTGGACGGGCAATCCCATACGTCAGGACATTTCGGACATCGGCGCCAAGCGCGAGGAAGCCTGTTCGTTCTACAACCTCAAGAAGGATATGCCCACGCTCCTGGTGATGGGCGGAAGCCTGGGCGCGCGCACCATCAACGAAGGCATGAAGGTGAACATCGACTACCTGCTTTCCCAGGGCTTCCAGGTTATCTGGCAGACGGGCAAGTATTACTACCAGAAGATGCTTCCCTATGCCGAGGGCAAGGAAAACTTAGTGCTGCTCGACTTCGTGCGCCGGGTCGATCTGGCGTACGCGGCGGCCGACATCATCGTTTCGCGCGCCGGGGCCATCACCATCTCGGAACTCTGCGTGGTGGGCAAGCCCTTGGTGCTGATACCTTCGCCCAACGTGGCCGAAGACCATCAGACCCGCAACGCCGAGGCTCTCAGCTCGCGCAACGCCGCCATCCTCCTGCACGACGACCGCACGGTGGCCGACCTGGGCAAGACGGTGGTGGAACTCTGGCAGAACGAACGCCGGAGGGAACTGCTGGCGCAGAACATCTCGCGCATGGGCACCACCTCGGCGGCCAAGATGATTGTTGACGAGGTGATGAAACTGATATAATACCATGGATACGCCCCGCATCACATATCCCTATTTCCTGGGCATCGGCGGCATCGGAATGAGCGCGCTGGCCTGCCATTACCTGCACCAGGGCTGCAAGGTGGCTGGCTACGACCGTGTGCGCACGCCGCTTACCCGGAAACTGGAGGCCATGGGGGCGGAGATCCACTATACCGAATCGCCCGGACTGTTGCCCGAAGCCGTGGACGCGGTGGTCTATACGCCCGCCATTCCCGCCACCCATGCCGAATGGGGCGAGATAAGGCGGAGAGGGCTGCCGGTATATAAGCGGGCGCAGGTGCTGGGCATGCTGAGCCGGAGGTACAAGACGCTGGCGGTGGCCGGAACGCACGGCAAGACCACCACGTCGGCACTCCTGGCCTACCTTATGCACGGCAGCATAGGTTGCAACGCCGTGCTGGGCGGCATCGTCCCCGACCTGGACGGCAACTACCTGCACAACGACAGAAGTCCCTATCTGGTAACGGAGGCCGACGAATACGACCGTTCGTTCCTGCAGTTGAATCCGTGGTTCTCGGCGGTTACGGCCTGGGATGCCGACCATCTGGACATCTACGGCGATGTGGAAACGATGCGCGGGGCATACGTGCAGTTTATGCGGCAGTCGGAGCACTTTATCGCCGAAGCCTCCCTGGAACTTCCCTTGAAAGCCGATTATGTATATGGCATGGAGGCGAAGGATAATAGTGGCGAGGCGGCTTTTGCCGAAAACGTGCGGGTAAGCAGCGGATGTTACGCCTTCGATTATTCGGGACCCAAGGGACGTGTCGAAAACCTGCGGCTTTCCAGTCCGGGCCGGCACAATATAGAGAATGCGGTGGCGGCCGTGAGCCTTGCTTTGGAAGCGGGCGTGGAACCCCAAGACATACGGCGGCTGTTGCCGCTTTTCAAGGGCGTGCGCCGCAGGCTCGAACCCATCTTTGTGCAGCCGGGACTGGCCTATTACGACGACTACGCCCATCATCCGGCTGAAATAACGGCCAGCATAACGGCCTTGCGCGAATTTTATCCCGACTACCGCATGGCGGTGTTCTTTCAGCCGCACCTGTACACCCGCACGCGCGATCTGGCGCAGGGTTTCGCCCAAAGCCTGCAGGCGGTGGACGAACTCTGCCTGGTGGACATCTATCCGGCGCGCGAGCTGCCGATACCCGGCGTGGACACCCGCCTGATAGGCGATAAGGTCGAGGGCGTTCCGGTAAGGTACGCCGCCAAGGAAAACGTGTTGGCGCAAGTGGAGGAATATCTGCGGGAACAGGCCGCCGGCAGGTACAGGCTGCTGCTCGTCACGATGGGCGCCGGTGATATCGATACCTTGGTGGAACCCGTTCGGAACCTCTTGCAGAAAGGAGGGGCGGCATGAAAAGGGCAGTGCGCATAATCATCCTGCTTTTCTTTTTCGCGTTTCTGGCAGGCACGGCCATCGTGATGCTCCGCTATGCGGCTCGTCAGCAGCGGACGGCGGTGTGCGGCGGGGAGGAAATCGACATCGAGCGCGGCAGTTTCGAGATATACCTGCAGAACCGCGATATCGAGAACTGGCTGGCCAGACACGAAATAAGCATAAAGGGCAGGAAGAGCGAGGAGGTGAACGCCGCCCATATCGAACGGGTTCTGTTGAAGAATCCGTATGTGGGCGGGGCGCAGGTGTTCATGACCCGCGACGGCGTGTGCCACCTCGAAGTTGAACAGCGCAACCCCTTCCTAAAGGTGGTGGCGGGCAACGGCATGATGTTCCAGATAGACCGCAACGGCATAGAGATGCCCGTAAACACAGACTATGCCGTGCGTCTGCGCGTGGCCAGCGGATATATCCCGGTTACGCCGAAATACGGTGCGGACGTTACCGCCATTGCCGACACGCTCCGGGCCTCGGTGTTGAAACGGCTCTACGAAATCAATGTGTTCCTGGCCTCCGATCCGTTCTGGGACGCGATGTTCGAACAGATTTACGTTACCTATGCCGGCGAATACGAGCTGATACCCAAGGTGGGCGGCCAGTTGGTCAAGTTGGGCAAGGTGGCGGACATGGCCGACTTGGCGGACAAGCTCAAGCGGCTCGACCTGTTTTACCGCAAGGGTTTGAACGCGGACGGCTGGGAGAAATACTCGGTGCTGAACCTGAAGTACGCCAACCAGCTGGTGGCCACTAAAAAGACAGTTTTTTAGACGATTGTGAAATAATTTAAAAATTAAAGGATATGGCAGAAGAAGCGAAATTCCGGGCTACTCCCGACGACGATGTGGATGTGGTGGTGGGTCTTGACATCGGTACGACCAAAGTGGTTGCCGTGGTGGGTCAACGCGATACGGCTACCGGAAAGATCAAGATTCTGGGATATGGAAAGACCGAGTCCACCGGTGTGATGCGCGGTGCGGTCATCAACATACAGACCACGGCCGAGGCGGTGAAGCGCGCCGTGGAACAGGCCTCCGTCGCTTCGAACGTGGATATAAACGAAGTGTATGTGGGCATTGCCGGGCAGCATATCCAGAGCGAGGTGCAGGAATACACCTACGTGCGCGAGAACAGCGACGATGTGTTTACCCGCGAGGAAATAGAGCGGCTCAAGGTTAAGGTAAGCCACGGCACGGTGCCGGCAGGCCGCAAGATTATCCACGTTATTCCGCGCACCTTCTCGGTAGATGGCGCCGGCGGCTTTACCGAAGACAATATCGTGGGCATGGTGGGCGCGAACGTGAATGCGGTGCTCAACGTGATCACGGCCGACGCGGTGGCCATGCGCAACATCCAGCGCAGTGTGGAGATGGCTGGACTGGACCTTATCGGCTTTATCCTCGAACCCCTGGTGAGCGCCGAGGCGGTGCTGGACGAAAGCGACAAGGAAGCCGGCGTGGTGCTGGTGGATATCGGCGGCGGCACCACCGACGTGGCCATCTTCATGAACGGAATACTTACGCATACGGCGGTGATACCCTTGGCAGGGAACATCATCACCAACGACATCAAGACCGGCTGCACGATCCTGCCCAAGCAGGCGGAAGCCCTCAAGGTGAAGTTCGGCTCGGCCCTGCCCAGCGAAAGCAGCGACGAGCAGATCGTTTCCATTCCCGGCCTGAAGGGAAAGACGGCCAGGGAGATTTCGCTCAAGCAGCTGGCCACGATCATCGGGGCGAGGGTGGGCGAGATATTCAGCAGCGTGTCTTGCGAGATTGCCAACTGCCAGTGCGACTTAGACCATTTCATCGGCGGTATCGTGCTTACCGGCGGGGGTGCCAAGATGAAGCACATCAGCCAGGTCTGCGAGTTCCATACCCAGTTGGAAACCCGTCTGGGTATGCCCAAGGAACATATAACCCCCGATTCGCCCGCGGAACTGGCGGATCCCATCTATGCCACGGCCATCGGTCTGGTGATCTATGGGGTGCGCAGCGAAGAAGAAAACCGCATTATCCACGTGGCCGAACACGGGCAGGTGGCGCATGTCCACCAGGCCGAACCGCAACAGCCGGTTGTGCCGGAAACTCCGGTTGAAACTGCGCCGGCGGAGCCGGAGGAACCCGAAGCCAAAGAGGGTCGGAAAGGCGGCAAGAAAGGCGGCTTTACGGCGGCCACCAAGCTGAAGGACTGGATTGTGGGGCTTTTCGACGACGATATCCAATAAGCCCCTTTTCCGTTGCCCTCCCTATAAACAAGCCCTTGTTTATAAATCCCGACGGGAGAAACGGAAGCGTGCCGATAGTCGCAGTAATTTTATAGGCTGAGAACAATATATGCAAAAATGAACGAAATGACCAATCAAAGCGGTGACATTCTGAACTTTGTGTTACCTAAAGATCAGTCTTCCTACATTAAGGTGATCGGTGTGGGCGGTGGCGGCGGCAACGCGGTGAACCACATGTACCGCGCCGGCATCAAAGGCGTCGACTTTATAGTATGCAATACCGATGCCCAGGCCTTGGAGAGCAGCCCCGTTCCCGTAAAGGTGCATCTGGGCAAGGGTTTGGGTGCGGGTAACGTGCCGGAAGTGGCTAAGGTTGCCGCCGAAGAGAAGCGCGACGAGATCCGCGACAAGATAAAGGATGCCCGTATGTTGTTCATCGCCGCCGGCATGGGTGGCGGAACGGGCACGGGTGCCGCTCCGGTGGTGGCTTCCATCGCCAAAGAGATAGAACTGGCAGGCGATGAGGTAACCAGTATACTTACGGTGGCCATCGTTACCACGCCCTTTACGTTCGAGGGGCGCAAGCGTATCGAGCAGGCCAAGCTGGGTATCGCCGAGCTGCGCAAGCACGTGGATGCCATTCTGGTGATCAACAACGATAAATTGCGCGAGTTCGGAAAGATGACCCTCAACGAAGCCTTCGCCATGGCCGACAATGTGCTGACCACGGCCGCCAAGGGTATTTCCGAAATCATTACCGTGCGTTCGTACGTGCAGATCGACTTCAAGGACGTGAACACGGTGATGCACAACAGCGGCGTGGCCCTGATGGGTTTCGGTACGGCCAACGGCGAGACACGCGCCAAGGACGCGGTGATGATGGCCATGGATTCGCCCCTGTTGAACGACAACAGCATAGAAGGCGCCAAGAATATGTTGCTCTATCTGGGTTACAGTTCCGAATCGCCCTTGTGCATGGACGAAATCGAGACCATTACAGGATCCATTCTCGAGAAGGCGGGCGACGGGGTCGATCTGATCTGGGGTGCCGGCGAAGACGACACCTTGGGCGGCAACCTCAACATTACCCTGATCGCCACCGGCTTTAACGAACGCAAGGCCTTGGGCGACCACGAGGTAAGGCGTATCTCCTTAGACGAGACTTTTGAGGAAACCAAGGCCGAGAAAGCGCCAGTCCAGCCGCATCCGGCTCCGGTGGCGCCCGTGGTTCCCGAAGTAAAGGCAACGGTTGCGGAAACGCCCGTCGTGGCGGCGCAGCCCGCTCCCGTGGCACCCGTGGCTGCACCCGTGGCGCAGGAAGTTCCGGTGCAGGCTCCCGTCAAGCGGCAGGTGGCCGTGCTGGATATGAATTCCGATGCGGAACCGGTTTTCCAGGAAGAAAAACCGCAGATGGAAGCGCAGGAAGTTCCCTTGCTCGATTTTGAATTGCCCCGCAAGCCTGCTGAACAGGTAGAAACCGCGCCGGTTGTTGCCAGACAGGAAACGGTAACCGAAACCGTAAGCGAAGAAGCCGACGATTGGTTCAAGCAGATAAGTCACAGGGAAGAACCGGCCTTTATGGTGGATTTTCCCGAACCGACGGCCGAAAAGAAGGAAGAGGTTGAGAACTACGGTATGCCCACCATGGTTCGTCAGGAGCAGGTAAGGCAGGAAGAAGACCTCTTTACGGCGGCGCCCGCTGCAGTGGAAGAAAAACAGATGAACGCGCAGGAAAACGTGGCCAGACAGGCTCCGGCGGTGGAAGTGGCCGAACCGGTGGCGCAGGTGGCGCAGAAAAGCACGGTGGCCGACGGTCTGTTGCGCGGACGTTGCGAGGCCACGGCCGAACGCATGCAGCGTTTGCGCGAGTTCTCGGGGCTTATCCGCACGCCGCAGGGCTTGCGCAAGATAGAGGAGGTTCCGGCCTACATGCGCCAGAACATCACGATAGACCCGGTGGTTCCCTCTTCCTATTCGGAAGCCAACCGCAACACCATAAGCAAAGACGGCAGCGTAAACTACAACACGCCGCCTTTCCTCACCGACAACGCCGACTGAACGGCATTGAACCGGATAGAGAAAGCCCCGTGAAATCTTTTGATTTCACGGGGCTTCTCGTTTATGGATACCTTAATTCAGTACACTGTCCGCTAAATCCCGCCGTACTCCGCCCGTGCGTCGAAGCAGGGGCATTCCTTGAGGTATTCGTCGGAGGTGATGATGCCGTTGCCGTCCAGGTCGGGCGAGAAATCGCGGTGCCCTTGGATCACGGCCTGCGGATACCTTTCCCTTAACTGTTCCAGTAAGAAATAGAGCGCGGCTTTCTGCGCCTCGGTGCGGTTGTCGGTGGCCTTGCCCGAATCATCGATGCCGCCCGCGTAGGCCACGTTGATCAGGCAGGCGTTGAAGCCCTTGACCCCGTTGCTCACCTCGCTTTCGTCCAACAACCGCTCCACTTTTCCCGAAGGCATCACCACGTAGTGATAGCCCGGTTTCTTCCAGCCCAGAGAGGCCCAGTGGGCTTTCAGTCCCGCGATGCTCGTGCTCTGTTGCCGGGTGGCCGTGCAGTGCACGGCGATGTACTTTACCGTTCGCATGTCTTGATGTTTTTAACGGTGCGAAATTGCCCCGATTCCAACGCTTTTTAAAAAATAGTTTCGATTTAAGACACTGTTTTTGCACGTCTTTCGCCGCCCCGGTACTTTTGCCTCACCAAAACGGGAGAAGCATGAAAGAAATCTTGATTCAGATAGGCGTGCCCTTCGCCACGGCGTTTTTGGGCGGGTTCGCCGGATGGTTCTTCAAGCGCAAGCGCTACGAGATAGAGAACCGCGGGCTGGCCACCACCAACCACCGCCAGGACATCACCAATATCGACGCGGCCATCGACACCTGGAAGAAAGTGGTGGACAATCTCGAGGAACAGGTGGCGCGCCTCTTGGAGCAGCGGCAGAAAGACAGCCTGCAGATTTCGGAACTCTCGCGCGAGGTGCTCAACCTGCGCAACGAGGTGATGAGCCTGCAGAACCAGCTGGCGCGGCAGAACGAGAATCAGGAAAAGATAAAGCGCTATGAAGACCTGCTGGCTCGGAACGGCATTGCCGGTTAGCCTGCTGTGCCTGCTCCCGGCCTGCCGGACGCTGGTGCCCGTAACGCAAAGCGAGAACCGGGAACGCGCCGAACAGGCATGGCGCCTGCAAAGCGACAGCGTGCGGATCTATATCCGCGACAGCATACACGTTTACGAAAAAGGCGACACGGTGCGCATAGAGCGCTGGCGCGAAAGCTGCCGCGACCGCCTGCACGTAAGGACCGACAGCGTGTATATCCGCGACAGCGTCTATAGGGAAGTGCCGGTGCCTGTGGCCAAGCCCCTGAACGCATGGCAGCGGTTCCTGATGAAGGCAGGCGGGGTAGGCCTGTCGCTGCTGGCCGCGGGACTCGTGCTGCTTGTGCTGCGGCTGTGCCTGAAGAAGACCTTAAGGTAAGAAAACAAAATATTAACCCTAAAAAACAAAACAAATGGCATTACCAGGAGTTGAAATCGAAATCGGCAACGGCGGATTGGGCCGCGTGACCGCTACCAGCGACGGCGTGGCAGGCCTGCTCTTGACCGGAGCGGAAGTGAAAACGAAAGCCGTGAACGACAAGGGCGTCGAAACCGAAACGATGTTATTTGAACTGGGCAAGCATTACCAGCTTTCGTCCACCAAAGACCTGAGCGCGCTGGGCATCACCGCCGAGAACAACCCGCTCGTTGACCACGAAGTGCGCTCCTTCTACGCACAGGCCGGCGACGGCGCCGAACTGCACCTGATGGTGGTGGCGAACGGAACCAAGTTGACCGCCATGGTGAACGGAACGGAAAGTTCGCTCGGCAAGCTGATTGAGTCGGCGGCGGGCCGCATCAAACTGGTGGGCGTGAACCGCCTCGAAGAGGAAAACGAAACCCCCGACCTTGAGAAAAAGATCGACGGCGACGCGATTACCGCGGCCGAGAAGGCGCATCAGACGGCGGAAAGCTACGCGGGCAAGATCATGCCGTTCCGCGTGTTCCTGCCGGCGCCCCACTGGACGGGCGAAACGGGTAATGAGCTCTACAGCCCTTCGGGCAGCAGCTACAACCGCGTGGCTATGGTGCTGGCTTCCGAAGGCGCCATGAAGATCCGGGAATCGAAGGAAGGCGAGGACGCGGCGCCCGACCAGTATCCGGCCGCCATCGGCATGGTGCTGGGCCGCGCCGCCAAGGCCGAACCCCAGCAGGATCTGGGCCGCGTAAAGTTCGGCAGCATCGCTTCCGACGGCTACTTCACCAATGGATCGAAGTTCCTCGACAAGCAGGGCGTGGCCGGCATACTTAACGATGCAGGCTACATCTTCTTCCTCAACTACCCGAGCAAGAACGGCTGCTACCTGAACGGCTGCCCGATGGCCTGCGACGCGGGCGACGACTACGCGGTGCTCAACAACGGCCGCATCATCGACAAGGCCATGCGCATTGCCTACGACACCTACATTTCCGAAATCATGGACAACGTGCAGGTGGGTTCCGACGGCAAGCTGCCCTCGGGCGTGTGCAGCTCGTTCGAGTCGATGATCGAGAACGCGGTGGCCTCGCTGATGGACGGGCAGATCAGCTCGTTCAAGGCCTACGTGGACCCGTCGCAGAACATCCTGTCCACCTCCACGCTCAAGGTGGAATGCAGCATCGTGCCCCTGGGCGTATTGAAGACCATCAAGGTGGTGCTTGCCTTCAGCAACCCCGCTTTGGAACAGTAACAACCCTTTAAAAATTCAAGAAAATGGCATTCAACAGCAAAGAGTACAGCTATTGCGATGTACAGGCCACGGTGCTGGGACGCCCCCTCACGGGATTGCGCGGCATCGAATACACGGCCAAGAAGTCGAAGGAAGCCGTGTTCGGGGCCGGCATCAACCCCAAGAGCATCCAGCACGGCAGGCGCGAATACGAAGGCACCCTCACCGTTCTGCAGAGCGAGCTGGAGGCCTTGAACCGCGCGGCCAAGGAAGCCGGCCACACCGACTGCCTCGACCTGGAGTTCGACATCGTGGTGACCTACACCAACTCGGACACGATCGCCACCGACATCATCCGTTGCGCATCGATCACCGAGTTTCCCAAAGGCATGAAGGAAGGCGACCTTAACAGCGAGCACGCCCTGCCGTTCATCGCCCTGGGCATCGACACCAACGTGACCGACTAAGCGTGTACCATTCAGGAACCGACCGATTTTTTAAAAATGTTTGAATGATGGAAAAGAAAGAAAAGGCCGCGACCGTGGGAGTCCCGGCAGGCGAAAAGTCAGACGAAAACCGTCAGATCGAGGAATGGAAGCGCAAGTACGGCAAGGTGTTCTGCTACGAGGTGGAGGGCGAGAAGCTCTACTTCCGCCAACCCGAGCGCAAGACCCTGGCGGCCGCAGGCGTGATGGCGAAGAACGACCCGATGAAATACAACGAATTCGTGCTCAAGAACTCGTTTCTCGGTGGAAATGCCGAACTGTTGGAAGACAACTCGGTGTTCTACGGTCTTTCGCAGATCATGGACAGACTGGTGGCGGCCAAGATAGGCGAGCTAAAAAACTTGTAGCGGCGGCGGGCATCGAAAGGGGCATCTTCCTGTTGGAGGGGGATGCCCTGCTCCGCGCCGATTTCGGCATCGATCCCTCGGCGTTGAGCGACGAGGAATGGGTGACCCGGCTCCAACAGGCCTTATGGCTGGAATATTACCGCGTGAACCTGATCGGCAGGCTTTTCACGCCAAAACCAAAGTAAGATGAAAGACAACAACTTCATGTCGGCCTTTCAAGGCGGCGCGCAGGCGGTCTTCGACCGGATCGGCGCCACGGCCATGCAGGATGTCTCCATTCAGCTGGAGGCTCCGCAGGCCGAGGGCAACGGGCTGATGGATTTCCTGTCCACGCTCACGGACCGCCTGGGCGAGTTCTGGGACAATCTCTCGGCCACCGCCACCGAGGCGTTCGGCAGGCTGAAAGACACGGCGGCCGCCACAGTAACCAATGTGGTGGTGAATGTGAGGGAGGGTTTCGGCAACGTCTGGAACAACGTCAAGGAAACCGCAGGCAGCGTTTGGAATAATTTCAAGGAAAGCGCAAGTAGCGTCTGGAACAACGTCAAGGAAACCGCAGGCGGCTTTTGGAACAACTTCAAGGAAAGCGCAAGCGGCGTCTGGAACAACGTCAAGGAAACCGCAGGCAGCGTTTGGAATAATTTCAAGGAAAGCGCAAGTAGCGTCTGGAACAACGTCAAGGAAACCGCAGGCAGCGTTTGGAATAATTTCAAGGAAAGCGCAAGTAGCGTCTGGAACAACGTCAAGGAAACCGCAGGCAGCGTTTGGAATAATATCAAGGAAAGCGCCGGCGGTGTTTGGAATAACTTCAAAGAAACCTTTACCGATGTGGTGGGTTCGGTAGAAGAGGGGTTCGGCGGTGTGTGGAACAACATCAAGGAAACCGCAGGCGGCGTCTGGAACAATTTCAAGGAAAGTGCAATTGGCGTGTGGAATAACGTCAAGGAAACCGCAGGCGATGTTTGGAATAACTTTAAGGAAAGCGCAAGCAGCGTTTGGAACAACGTTAAGGAAACTGCGATTGGCGTCTGGAACAATGTCAAGGAAAGTGCAAGTGGCGTTTGGAACAACGTTAAGGAAATTGCAGGCGGTGTGTGGAATAATTTCAAGGAAAGCGCAATTGGCGTTTGGAACAACGTTAAGGAAATCGCAGGCGGTGTGTGGAATAATTTCAAGGAAAGCGCAATTGGCGTTTGGAACAACGTTAAGGAAATTGCAGGCGGTGTGTGGAATAATTTCAAGGAAAGCGCAATTGGCGTTTGGAACAACGTTAAGGAAATCGCAGGCGGCGTCTGGAATAACTTCAAGGAAAGCGCAAGTGGCGTTTGGAACAACCTCAAGGAAACCTTTACCGACGTGGTGGGTTCGGTAAAAGAGCGTATCGGCGGTGTCTGGAACAACCTCAAGGAAAGTGTGGGCGGTGTTTTCGGCAAACTGAGGGAATCGCTGGGCGGAATCTTCGGCAAAAAGAAGAAAGGGGGCGAAACCCAAGGGGAGGCGGCGCCCGCGGCGGTTTCCGCGATGCAGTCGGCCATTCAATCCGACTCTTTTTCGAAAATCCGGCAAGCCGCCATGCAGCCGGTGATTGCGGAGAACCAAGGCCTGATGCAGTCGGCCACGCAGACCGAGATGCAGAAAACAGACGTAATGGAGGCATCCCCCTCCGTTACCGAGATACAGCCGGAACCGGTGCAGCCCGCCGCCGCGGAACAGGCCGCCGCCACGGGGAACCGCGCGCAGAAACTCTTTCAGAAATTCTGCGACAAGGTGGAGATCATCCTGCCGCAGGGCACGGCGGGCGAACAGGCGGAACTTTTGTTGAACGAACTGATGAGGAGGATAAACCATGCCGTGGAATAACAACGAACAGACAAGACAGGCCGTGACCTTCGACCTGCACCGGCTCTTAGAGGGCGTGGCGGGCTTCAAGGGAAAGGAATTCCCGGCGGCCCTGGCGGGCATTCAGAAGGGCGCGGTCTCGGAACTGGCCGACAACGGCACGGCCCTGCGCAAGAAAGACCTGCTGGGCGGCTACTACTTCATGCCGGTGGTGTTCTCTGCCGAGGGCGAGAGCCACGAGATAGACTGCGCGCTGGTGAGCCTGCGGCTGTGCAAGAACGTGGTGCAGACGCCGCTTTCGGGCCAGGGCGGCACGGTAAAGGAGCTTACGGGGGTGGAGGACATCCATATCTCGGTAACGGGCTGCCTGCTGGGCGGCCAGGGACAGTGGCCGGAAGAGCGCGTGAACGGGCTGCGGCGCCTGTTTGAGGTAAACGACTCGGTGTCGCTCAAGTGCGCGCTCACCGACTGCTTCTTCGAGGCGGACGACAAGGTGGTGATCACCTCGCTGCGCTTTCCCGAGGGCGGTCAGGTGGAAGACACGGTGCCGGTAAGCATCGAGTGCGTGCAGGACAACGTTTTCGAACTGAAAATCGATTAGCCATGTTCGTGTTGCAGAGCGAGATAAAGATAGGGGCGTGCCGTTTCACGCGCGTGGCCGAAACGGAGGTGATGCGGAGCGTTCACAGCCTGGGCGCGACCGCCCGCGTGACGCTGCCCGTGAGCGCGGTGCTCAAGGGCCAGGGTGGGGTGCTGGGTCAGCAGGACACGGCGCAGGCCGTCAGCGAGGGCGACGCGGTGGAGATACGCCTCGGCTACGGCAGGGAGCTGAACACGGAGTTCAAGGGCTACGTGCGGAAGGTAAGCAAGGGAACGCCGGTAATCATCGAATGCGAGGATGAGTTCTACTCCACGCGGAGCAGGGAGGTGAGTTTTTCGGGAGATGCGGTAAAGTTGGCCGACCTGCTGCAGCAATGCGGCCTAAACGTGGGGGAGGCCGCCGATATGGAGCTGAGGAACTTCGTGGCGGACAACGAGACGGTGAGCGGGGTGCTGAGGCGCATTGCCGCCGAATGTGGGCTGAACGTGTTCTTCGACACGGAGGGCAAGGTATATGCGGTGGATGCCGGTTACCGGACGCAGACGGTGAAGTACGCCCTGCGCAGGAACCTGATCCGCGCGGAGTCCATGGAACTGACGGCTTTCCTGCTGCCTCACGCCGAGCCGTGCATGGCGGCGGAGGTAACGGACGATGCCTACGGCGAGCGCAACGGGAGGTTCATCATCGAGGCGGTGCGCACCACCTTCGGCAGACAGGGCGGGCGGCGCCACATAAGCCTCGGAAAGGAAGTGTAACGATAAAAAAAACGGAAAGATGGAAAGCGTGTTCAAATTTTGGAAAAACATGGAGCGCAAAACGCGGGAACTGGTTCCGGTGCAGGTGTTTCCGGCGGTGGTGAAGGATGTAAAGGCGGAGGAGCGCACCTGCACCGTAAGGGTGAACGACAATGTGGACCTGTACGGTGTAAGGCTTTACGCGGTAACGGACAATAAGCTGAAGGGCTTCTGTCTGATACCGAAGAAGGGAAGCGGGGTGCTGGTGGCGCGGATAGCCAACGGCAACGACCTCTACGTGGCGATGTTCAGCGAGGTGGAGCAGGTGCTGGGAACGATAGGGGAAAATGTGGAGGTGCTAATGGATGCCGGCCAATTGCATTATAAAAACGACAAAACGGAAATCACCGTGAAATCGGCAGAACTCAACGCAAAATGGGATGGCGTCACCTTCGAAATCAGCGGCAACAAGGTGAAAATAAAAGCCGATGAAATTGAATTTAACGGAGGGAATAACAATGGTATAGCCAAGGTGGACGAAATTAAGAAAAACCTGGAATCCATCAAAAAATACGTTGAAGCAATGAACACAGCGATTTCAACAGGATTAAATGGTGTTGGTTCAAGCCCTACGGCTAGTGGTTCGGCAGGAGCGACAGCCTATACAGGAGCTATGGCTGAAAAAACTATCGTGATAAACAATATGGAAGACACCAAAGTAAAACACTAAAAAGATGACCGATATAAAACACACCGAAAGTGGCGACCTCGACCTGAGCACGGGCGACCTGCTGTACGCCACCTCCGACTACCAGCACCAGAAAGACATCCTGCTGGCGCGGAAAGG
>JAMPIH010000013.1 GCA_023662825.1 Bacteroides sp. | reverse complement strand
AACAGTCCGCTTAACTTAATGTTTAATCCGTCCAACTTTCGGGGTTCACTTCATTACGGCAGGTCTTTTTTTTATCCAAGAATCTTGGACAACTCAACGGATTAGCGTACAACCACACGCTGAACGGCTACCCTGCCGTCTTCGGCGGTAAAGCGTACGAAGTAGATGCCGCTGTTGTCCAAACGCATTTCCCGGGTGCCGGCAGTCATCGTAAGGTTCTTTACAACAATGCCGTTGGAGGCAAAGACCTCAACTTTGGCGGCTACGGGAACGTACACGCTGAAATTGCCCGTAGTCGGGTTGGGATAGAGCCTTACCCCCGCCAATTCGGCGCCTTCGTTGGCCACAACAACATTATATCTGGCTTCGGCAACGCGGGACGGAACCAGATTGCCTTTGTAAGCGATCGCCTTGAGTGTCATACTCGTATCTACCGATATACCGAACGTATAGCGAATCGACTCTTTGGTGGGTTCGCTTCCGTCAACGGTATAATAAATTTCGGCGTCTGCGGTGTCGCACGTAATCTTGATCACGCTGCCCTTGGTTATATCGCCGCCGGCAGGATTAAACACGGGCATGGCCACCGTATCCATTTTGGTTTCTTCATCCAGGGTTTTCCGGGTTATTTCTTGCGAAACGAGACCGGCCACGCCGTCGTAGAGGCCATAAACCCGGAAAGCGTATTCCGTAGAGGGCTTAAGTCCCGTAAAGGTATACGACTGTTCGGAAATGTCCTTCACCGTATCGTAGGCGGTGGCGGCCACTTCTTTCCAAAGGATCCGGTAAGTGTCGGCTTCGCCCTTCCAGTTTAAACGAAGACCCGTCTGGCTCAGGTTGTCGATATCCAGGTCTGTAACGGCCGGATATTCGATGCTCGAATAATCCATGGCGATGGAGCCGATGGCAAGCACGGTTTTAGAGGTACCTTCCCACTCACCGGGAGCAACGGCGCCTTTACCGGGAACAAAGAAAGCCACATGATAGACTTTGCCTTGCTCAACCGCAAATTCCATGCCATTCACCTCAGTGTAGTACATAGTGTCCTGCCATCCACCTAACGCTTCCATCTTAAAGTGGAAAGAATCGATGGGCATGGCGGCCACCACCTCACGGGTCGTGAAATCGGCCGAAGAAGAAACGAATACCCAAAGGGTGTCGTTCGTTTTAGCGGCTTCTTCCCCTTGATAGAAATCGTTGAGCTGATAGGCGGTGGCATTTATCTGAAGACCCACCGTACCTGTGTGTTCCGCAGTCATCGAAGGCAGGATAAGCCAGTTATTGACGTTAACGTCCAGGTTAACCGCTACCGTCATGTCTTTTCCCTGCGTCGCATCCTGTGTCCATTCCCAACCGGCTGCTGGATAGTCTTCTTCTGGGGAAATCTCTTTTAGATCCGCACCGGGCAGACCGCGCATATTCTTGCTTGATTCGGGCAGACCTTTCGTGTTTTCCGCATTGGCTTCATACAGATAGGGCAGGACCAGGGCATACTCGGTGGTAAAGGTTGCCGTCTTCACCAGTGAGTTTCCTTTATCTCCCTTACAAACCGCCTGTACGCTAACCGTATAGGGCGTGGTGTGCCGCAAGTCCGTCAAAACGATGGAGTCTTCATCTATTTCCCGGCTAATCTCGGCGCTTTCCTCTTCTGAGGCAGGACGATACTTCACGATGAATTTTTCCGCAAAATCAGCGTTCCCATCCTCCCATCTAACAATGGCGGAAGTGGTGGTAATGTCTTCCTGAGCCACGGTAATGTTTTGAGGATACTTACAAGGCATGTCTTCTTCCACGATAAATCCTTCGATAACGCATCCGCCCATCACCATGTCGGTGGTACCCCCAGGCACAGTTATATAATATTCGAATCTAAAACAGAATGTATCGAATTCGGGAGCGAAATCCGAAACGGAAAGCGAACCGAAACCTTCCTGCATATTGAACTCCTTGCCCACCTTGGCTACGGGTTTCCAGGTTTCGCTGTCTTGATTCCGGGCATAGGAGATAACCATACTGTCGCCGTCTTTCAACGCGGTAGGCTGATAGCCGGACATAAAACTCGCGGAACCCATACCGATCTTGAACTCCATTGCCAGTTTTTTATCTTCGTTACCCTTGGTCATCACGGGAGACACGGCGTATGTGGAATAATTCCCCGCCGTTATGGTCATGTTGTCTTCTTCGTCAAAATCGAATGCCGGCACCAATTGGCCAAACAGATAGAAACTGCCATCCGCCGGAACCCGGCCGCCAAGAGGGCCTACTCCGGAAGAACCGTACTGCGACAGCATCCATGAACTGTTTTCATTCGATGCCAAAGCCCATCCCACGGGTTCTCCTTGTATAGCATTGGAAAAATCAATATCGAGGGGAATTTCGTATATGGTCAAGGCCGATAACGAAGTGTAGTCGGCGCTGTACTCTATATCGTTGCCCGACCCCTTGACACTCCATACATTGATATAAGCGATGGAGCCGCTCTTTAATCCGTCGATCGTATAAACGCCTTCTCCTACGTCGACAAGCTTAAGTGTGTTACCTCCGATCTTTTCACCTACGGTATATGTTCTGCCGTTTTCCAATACATTGGAAACCGGGCGAACCGAAGCTTCTTCGCTTACCCCCACGACATACTTATTTGTGGATGCCGGCAACGTAAGCTTCAAAGAGGCCGTGGAAACATCGCTAACGGCGTCTTTCCCTATCGCAGGCTTCGACATCGCGGTGGATATCTTTTCCACCTTCACCGCCGAACCGTAAAGGGGTCCATCGGAACAAGCGCGGTTATACACGAAAACATGAACCCAATAGTCTGTGGCTGCCTTAAGCCCCGAAAAAGCACTTAAGCCGGTAACAGCGCCCTTTTCGTTTTTCGCCACCAGATAGGCCGCCTTGTTGTTGCCCACCTTAACGCTTCCCGTGCCGGCACTATATTCCTTACCGTTTTCCGGTGCGCTTTTCAGTTCTTCCGTTTCGGAAAGGATAACCAAAGCATTGTCGGAACCCGTCCAGGTGGTTCCGTTCAGGTTAATGGAGTTGGCGGTAACCGCCTTCTTTACCTCTACCGTGGCTCCGGTAACGGTTGCACAAGGAGAGGGCGGGTTAAAGGCATACAGGGTGCCTTCCGTCAGGGAGTCTTTTGCCAACAGACATTGCTGCATTGCCTGGCCCGCGCCCGAGGCGGTGGCGGGGTTGAATCCCGTAAGCCAATAATGGTCGTTGCCCTGCGTGGCACCCAGCAGGCCGAACGCAAATTTCCGGCTCGGGTAATTTTTGTCGGCGGCGGCATAGAAACCCTTGGTCTGCAAGGCGATGCTTCCCGTCTGCAGGTTAATCTGGTAGTTCCATGAAACAATCTGTTTTTCGGAAGCCGATTCCTTGATGATGATGTTTTCGTAGCCGATATACAACACACCATCTTGTGTTTCGTATCCGATTTTGGTGGTGTTGCCGGCATACAGCGATGTTTCGCTCTTGTATTTGTTGCCACTCATCGTATCCGCCAAAAGGAAATACAGCAAGTTTTTGGTTTTTCCGCCAGAGCCCGATAAAAGGCTGTAGGTTACATTGTCGTTTCCGGCATAGAAGGAGGGGGTGACCTTTTCGTTTTCCGCAGCAAAAAACAGGAAGCCGTCGGAAGTTACGCCGATGCCCTTTGCCTTTACCGCACCGAACATTATTACTTGATCCAATGTAATGGTAACGTCTTTGGCTTCAGGTTTCGGGGTGTAAACCACCGAGTAGTTTACCGTCTTTCCTACCGAAACAGCATCCGCACCACCGTCTTTCTTAAAGTACAGATGGTTGATCAGCGAATCCGTGTCTGTGGTAAACAATACCGTGGCATTGTCCGTCAGGCTGCGGTAAGTACCGTCCGTCTTGGTTACATTGTACGTGTTGAGACGTGCACCCGTCTGCAACGGCGTGGCGTCTGTGCCCGTTTCTGCGTAAGAAACGCCCAAAACCAGCAAGATACCCGCCAAAATGGTTGATAATCTCTTCATTTTAAACTCCTTTTTGTTTGATTTTTAAGTACAGCCTTTGCATATTGCAGAAGCGGTATCGGCAAACCGCAACATCAACATACAAAACCTATTTTTGTAATGATAAAACATAATTCATAACAACCGTTTAACACACCAAAAACATTTTGTTCGAGAAAAACAACAATCAATAACATACAATGATTAAATATTGATTATCAGAATATTTTAAAATTATATCATTAACCTGAACGATATACTATTTTTTGTGGCGAATTGCTATTATTTTTTTACTTTTGAAACGCAGTATCATATTGATACTGTACAATTAAAACTTTTCGTCATGAAAAAAACGATTTATTTCTTAATGATGGGGCTTCTGCTCGGACCGGGGTTGCTCCGGGCGCAAGGCACACCTATAGGTTCCTATAAGATGGAACTTAGGGAAAATGCTTCCTACCGTTCCTTAGGCGCTTCGGCCACGCTTCTGCTGAGCAATGCCGAAGGTCTGGCCCTGAACGACTTGCTCTTATGCAAACCCGCCCTTGTCGACACCCTGCGGCTCGAATCCGGAAACAACGGTTATTTCGAGGATCCGGAAACAGGTAACCTTATCGACAGCCGAGATACAATCAAAGCCTCAAAAAGATTGGCGACCATCGATTTGAATGGAACTTTCCGCCTGGGCCGCGAACAGGTGAAAAAAGCGGGCATCACTGCCGACGGCATGGTGTTCTTTACCTCCACCGATTCCATTCTGGTCCACAGCGACAAATGGGACAACAACGGCGTTAACCAACTGGCCCAACGCAATATCTTCAACTACATCTGGTTCGCCCTGTTAAACGTAAACACACACAACCAGTGGTCGGATTGGGAATATGTTGAAGAAAACGGCCAATGGGTCGATAAAGAAGTGATAAACAGCGATCCTAATGCGGACGAGACCGTTCCCACACCCCTGTTCGCCACCGCCGACACCAAAATCGGCTACGAAAAGGAGGGGGATATCCTTTATATAGGTTATGAGGATATCAGGCTGGTGGCACCGGACAAACAAGAACAGATCGTTTCTTGGAATTACCGGATAAACCTGCAGACGGGTGAAATCGGGCTGCAGACCAAAGGCTTCTTTACCGATGCCTCCAAAGATACGACTGAGGTGAACATGCTGTTCGGTTTGGTCACCCCTGAAACCGCAGGTGCCTGGCTGGGAAACTTTAATGGCGAAGAAGAAATTACCGTAGGCCGGAGCAGCCGTTCTGTCCGCATGGGCAAGGATCCCCTGGACAACAGCTTCCACAAACCGGTTGAAAACGCCATTTACCTGTTCCGTCTGCCCGATCCCTGCGTGGCCGTCACGGATGCCCAGATTACATGGAGCGAAAACATGATGACGACAGAAACAACCGTAAAAATCACCAACACCACCGTCTGGACCAAAGGACAGAAGGCCCTGTTCGTGCTTTCGGAACATGCCACGCTGAGCGGAGACAACCTGCCCATAGACGGCACGGTTTATGAAAACAGGGGCGATGCAAGCCCGCGTGCAGTCGTTTTGGGCGACGGACAGGCACTGGTGGCCAGAATGTTGCCTGTTAACGACTACGATGAAGAACCCCGCAACAACCTCGAAAACAATTACAGCATCTTCGGTTCGCTCAAGAGCGCTACCGATTACTACATCCATACGTTCGTGTTCAACGACACCTGTTCCAACGGCCCGGTTTACGGCCATGCACTCGATGCAAAGCAGGTCAGCACGAAACTGGCGAGCCCGCGTCCGTTCACCATCGATTCAGTCGCCTCCAACCTCATCACATTGAATCTGCCGGCATCCGGAGACAACACGAAATATATCATGGCGTTTACAGACGAACCCCTCGTCAACTCAGACCAAACCCCGATTTCCTCCTTGTTGGAAGATGGAACCTCCTATTCCGAAAACCAGAAACTCTCCTATGTTGAGGAAGGCCGCCTCGGAACCTCTTACCGCATTGATTACACCATCGTAAAGGTGGGTGCTTCCGGAAAAGTCAATCTTACCGGCCTGCAACCGGGCAAAGGCTACCGTATCCTGGCCTGGGTTATGAAAGGTGAAGGCGAAGATGTGAAATATTCGGCCAATTACACCGAGAATACCGCCCGAACCCATTACGTCTTGCCGGCGGATGTCGTTTTTACGGGAGAACTCCTTTCCCAGCTTCCCATCGGTTGGGAATCCGTTATCCGGGTGGATTCGTTCTTCGACCCCATGGCGATGAAATTCATCAAAAACAGCCTGGCCGATTTCCGTATCCAATATACAATGGGTACCGGTGGCGAAATCCTCTCGGCGAACCTGTTCGAGAAAGACCGCGACCCTGAAACGGGTTTGGTAAATACCTATGCCGTAAGTCCATGGTTCGAAGGCTCGGAAACGGGAAAGGTTTCCGTAGCTTTTAAAACCCGCTTTTTCGCCATGGAAGGGGAAGCCTTTAGAAAATATGAAGTACGCAACGGGGATTCGGCCGTTTTCTCGTATCAAGAAGAAGGATCCTCCGTATGGAACCGCCTGATGCTGTGCAACAAACAGACCGGATTCGACAACAACGGCTATGCTGTGCTCAAAACCATGTTCAAAGCCGACAAAAGATTCCGCTACCGGGTAGACTACTACCACGAAACTTCAGAAGACGACGAGACGAGCTCCTACTTTTCCATCTACGACATAAAGACCGAAGTTTTCGAATATCCGGCCATTACCGATATCCGGACCGACAGCCTGAGTCAGACAGGTTTCCTCTTGAGTTGGAAAGGCGAAGCCGATGCCTACCGAATCCTTTGGAAAGAGAATGCCGCCAACGCCTATGATACGGTTAAGACAACCGACACCTCGCACAAGTTTACAAACCTTAAGAAAGCCACGAAATACGCCTACCGCATCTACGGTATCTACAATGGCGACAAAGGACCTGTCTCCAACGAAGAATTCATCACCACGCTGGATGAAACCGTTATAACTCCCGATACGGTAAAGACGCCCGTATTCATCCCGGGAGCCGGCAAGGTTGCCAAAGGAACGGTGATAAACATCTCCTGCGCCACCGACAGCGTAGCCATCTACTACACTACCGACGGCAGTACGCCTGACGAAAATTCCAACCGCTACGTGTTCGGAGTCACGGTGGATACTTCCGTAACCATCAAGGCGGTGGCCGTACGAAAAGGTTTTGTAAAATCTGCGGTGGCCGAAGCTTCCTACACGGTGATTGTTGCCAACGAAGGTTCCGGATTGGCCGGCATAAGCCTTTATCCCAACCCGAACGACGGTATGTTCCAGATCTGCGTGCCGGTAAACGCCGACATAGAAGTGTTCAATACCAATGGACGGACCGTCAAGAAATTCGAGGTTTCAGCGGGTACAACCTCCGTGCGGCTGGAACACTCCGGCATCTACTTCGTGCGCGTGCGCGCCAACGGACAGACCGCCCTCCGTAAGGTGGTGGTCCGGTAACCAAGTCTGTTTCCTTATATGAAAAAAGCCCGGAATCCGGGCTTTTTTCATATAAGGCCGCAGCAAAATGCTACAATCTCCTTAGGAATCCGCTCAATTCGTCGCTGTTCGAGAGATTAAACTTGGATTTAAGACGGAACTTGGCCATGCCCACCGACTGAAGGGTTCGTCCCGTAAGGTTAGCCACGTCGCGGTTGGTGAGCCCCAGTTTAAAAAGCACGCAGAGGTGTTTTTCGTTATCGCTGATCTCTGGATAAAGTTCGGACAGCTTATTGATGAAATAGCCGTCCACCTGTTCGAAATAAAACTGAAAGTCTTTCCATTCTTTGTCGGAGGCAATCTGTTTTGCCAATTCTTCCAGATCGCAGACCACCGCCTTTTCCTTTCCCCGAAGAGTAAAGGCCGTTTTCAGCGTTTTAAGCTCTTTGAGTATCGCCTCCTGCAATGTGTTAAGCCGTAAGAAACGGAGCGCGTTCGTGGCCAGTTCCTTGCTTTTGTTCACCACCTGGCGTTCGGCCTCCTCCACCTGAAGGCGTGTTTCTTCCCGAAGCGACTGCATCTGCGTTTTGGTGCGCCGACACATAAGGTACAGGTATCCGGATAACACCGCCAGCAGACATGCCAGCACCGAAAGCACGGCAACCCATACACCGCGTGCGGACGCCCGTCTTGAAACGATCCGGAAATCATTTTCACGACGCGTTTCCTCTTCCTTGATCCTGTCTTGTTTGTAACGGACTCCTGCGTAAATAAGTTGCCGCGCATTATCTATCTCGTTCAATGAATCCTTGGTCTGAACATACCGGCGGAGATAATTCAACGAAGCCTTGGTATCTCCCTGTTTTTCGGCAACATCGCTCAAGACCTTCAGCAATTGTGCCTGCAATTCATATTTCTGCTTTCCGGAAATCAGCCTCAATGTATTTTCTCCCACCTGCCTCGCCTGTTCATACTTCTGCATATACAATAAGTTTCTGGCATAGTCCATGCCGCAGAAACCTTCCAAATGAGACAAACGCTTCTCTTTGGCCAACAGATAGGCTGTTTCATAATAAAAATCCGCCGTATGGTACTGCTTCATCCCCGAATAAATGGCACCCATAATCAGAGACGCGTAAATCTGTTCCTGTCCGTTGTATTTTTCGTCATGGGCGATACTGTATGACCGCAAACCGTAGGTAAGGGCTTCTTCAAACAATTGCTGTCCGCTATAAAAGGCCACGATATTCGAACAAACGCCGAATATCCCGCGCTGGTCTCCCACCGAAACAAACTGATCCAAAGCCATATCGAAATACTTCTTCGCCATATCGTACAGCTTACTGTTGGCGTAAACGATACCCAATCCGTTGTAGCACTTGGCATTGACAAGGGGGAGCGAGTCTTGTTCGAAACGTTTGAGAAGACTCTGGTATATCTGCAGAGAGGAATCTCCTTGATCCCGGTACATCATGTTCAATGCCTTGTTGCTGTAACAATCCACCAAAAGAATCTTCCATTGCCGCACAACCTCTTCCAGATTCGCCACCCCACTGTTTTCTTTTTTCAGGTGGCCTTTCCTCGCATATTCCCGGCTGTCCATATCCAATTCATATTCCACCTCGGGAATAATCCGATTATACAACTGTTCGCAAGAATCTCCGTAATCAGATAGAAAGTAGAGTTTTCCACGCGTACAAGCATACGACAAAGCCTTGTAAACATTTCCTTTCAACTTTGCATATTTCTCTGCTTCCTTGGTAATTACAATTTGCTCCTGATTCGACAATTCGCTCTGATACGAAACCGCCTGGTCGAAGACGGCCATGCTGTCCGTATCTCTTGCCATTAATTCACAATCAATTACAGCATTGAAAAAACACAAGGAAAGCGCCGTAATGAAGCACCTCCAGACTGTTATGTATTTTATTTTATACCAATTCATTATGGTGTATCGATACTTTTTATTACACATACATACGGAAGGCCTAATATACGATTTTACGGCGATACGGCAACCCTATACGGTTTTCCCGCGCCCTTTTCGCGGTTTTTCGCGAAAAAAAACTTAGTTTTGCTACCCGTATAAACGGATCTTTCGTCCGAAAGGTCCGGCAAACAGAAAGACATCATGCAGAAACACAGGACCAAGTTCATCTTCGTTACCGGAGGTGTGGCTTCCTCATTGGGAAAAGGCATCATTTCGGCTTCGTTGGCGCGTCTGCTGCTCTCGCGCGGCTACAAGACCACCATCCAGAAGCTGGACCCGTACATCAACATCGATCCGGGCACGCTCAACCCCTATGAGCACGGGGAATGCTACGTTACCGAAGACGGCGCCGAGACCGACCTGGACCTGGGCCATTACGAACGCTTCACCAACATCCCCACCTCGCAAGCCAACAACGTCACCACCGGCCGCATCTACCAGAGCGTTATCGAGAAAGAACGCCGGGGCGACTACCTGGGCAGCACCGTGCAGGTGATCCCCCACATCACCGACGAGATCAAGCGCCGGGTGCGCCTGCTGGCCGAAACCAACGCCTTCGACGTGATCATCACCGAGATCGGCGGCACGGTGGGCGACATCGAATCGCTCCCCTACATCGAGGCCGTGCGCCAGCTTACCTGGGAGATGCCCGAAGACGTGATGGTGGTCCACCTTACCTACGTGCCCTATCTGGCCGCCGCCGGCGAGCTCAAGACCAAGCCCACCCAGCACTCGGTGAAGACCATGCTGGAACAGGGCCTTCAGCCCGACATCATCGTGTGCCGCACCGAACACCCCATCAGCAAGGGCATCCGCTCCAAGGTGGCGCTGTTCTGCAACGTGCGCCCCGAATGCGTAATCGAGAGCCGCGACGCCAAGAACATCTACGAGGTGCCTCTCATGATGCTTCAGGAAGGCCTCGACAAACAGGTGCTCAAGACCCTGAAGCTGCCCTACGGCGGGCGTCCCGACCTTACGCGCTGGCGTTCGTTCCTGCGCAAGCTCGAGCACCCCAAGCGCGAGGTGCAGATCGCCCTGGTGGGCAAATACGTGGAGCTCAAGGACGCCTACAAGTCCATTCTGGAAGCCTTCCTGCAGGCAGGAGCCGTGAACCAGTGCAAGGTAAGGGTGAAGATGGTGCATTCCGAACAGCTTACCTCGGCGAACGCGGCCAAGACCTTTGCCGGCTGCCAAGCCATCCTGGTGGCGCCCGGTTTCGGCAAGCGCGGCATCGAGGGCAAGCTGGCGGCCATCAAATACGCCCGCGAGAACAAGATTCCATTCTTAGGAATATGCCTGGGCATGCAGTGCTGCGTCATCGAGTTCGCCCGCAACGTGCTGGGCTGGAAAGACGCCAACTCCACCGAGATGGACGCCAAGACCAAGCATCCAGTGATCCATATCATGGACGACCAGAAGAACGTACAGAACCTGGGCGGCACCATGCGTCTGGGCGCCTACCCCTGCAAGCTCAAGAAAGGCAGCCTGCTGGCGGATGTGTACGGCCAGGAGGAGATTTCGGAACGCCACCGCCACCGCTACGAATTCAACAACCAGTACCTCAAGGATTTCGAGAAGGCGGGCATGAAGGCCGTGGGGCTCAACCAGGGGGTTTCAACTTCCTCCAAGGCCAAACTGAGCCGCGTGGAAGCCGTGGAGATTCCCTCCCACCCGTTCTTCGTGGGCGTGCAGTACCACCCCGAATACAAGAGCACGGTGGAGAATCCGCACCCGCTGTTCGTGGCCTTCGTAAAGGCAGCCATGAAATAAAAATCGGAATCCCCGATGTGTTTTGCACTTAGTTTAACAAAAAAGGCGAAGTTTTCACTTCGCCTTTTTTGTTACCTTACGTGAACCCTATCTCACCACGATGCGGCGCACCGAGCCGCCGTAGATGTTGGTTACGCGCACGAAATATACGCCCGCGCGGTTCAGCGTGGTTTCGAAGCGTTCGCCCACATGCCTGCGGCGCAGCACCAAGGTGCCCTTTACCGAGAAGATTTCCACCAAGTTGTCGTCGCTCAGCATCTCGAGGGTAAGGCTGCCCGTGGTGGGGTTGGGATACATCAGGAATTCGGCTCCGGTAAGCACTTCGACACCCACATTCGGATCATCATCGTCCCCATTGTCATCCCCGTTGTCGTCGCCGCCATTATCATCGCCATTGTCGTCCCCCGATTGCGGCAGGGCGTACACGAACTTTACGCTCTGTTCGTCCAACTCTTCCTCGTCTTTCCAGAGGTTGGTCCAAAACGTGTATGCGCCCGTATCGGGAAGTTCCACTTTCTTTAAGGTATAGCGAGAGATCTCCGTGCCCTCTTCATCCACCACCGCCACGCGCGCCGTAACGTCGGCCTTGCGCACCGTGTCGTTGGCCACCGGGTGCAGCACCTTGATGCCGTAAGCGCCCGTCAAATCGGGATTGTCGGGAGTTTCCCCGCCGGCGGTAACCCTTACGCGGTCTATCATAACGCGGCTTTTCTTGGCGGCCGAGATGGTGAGTTTGGCTTTCCCGTTGGCCGTAAGCGTAACGGGCGCCAGTTCTTCGTATTGATCGAGCGCCTTCAGGTCTTCCTTGCTTTTGGTAAAGGAAATTTCCTGCGAAGCCTGTGTACAGCCTTCACATTCCAGCGTGAAGCCTTTTTCACCGCTTCCCCAGCCTTTTCCGCTAACGGTTACGGTAAAGTTACCGCTTGCATTGAACTCTTTAAACACAATCTCGCCGGGGTTCTTGCTCGAAGCCAGACGCACCGCCGATTTGCCGTATAGGTAAACATTGCTGAAATCCTGTACATAAGTACTTCCCGTATTCTCAACAGAGGCTTCCGGACCGCTTTCTGCACCGTCCACCGAAGGAAAGTCTTCATCCATCAGCACCGTACCCTCGGCAGCCTTTGTCCGGCCTTTGGCATTGGGGACTTTGATGGTGAGCATGTTGTCGCTGCCCGACACTTCCTCTCCCTGGGCATCGTGGTACTCGTACCAAATTTCGTAGGTGGTATAGGCGTCGGGATCCTCCGGTTCGTCAGGATCGGGATTATCGGGATTATTCGGGTCATCCGGATCGTCAGGATCGGGATTTACGGGAGGGTTGGGATCGGCGGGGTCGAACACCGTGTTGTCGCTGCCCCAGATCTTTTCCACCAGTTCGGGATGGTCGATAAAGGGATTGCGGTTGTGCTGGTAGTTGTAGGCGGCATCGTTTCGGTCTCTTTCCTTCTGGCTCACCGGATCCTGGCGGTGCCACTTCAGCAGCAGGTCCACCGCCCATTGCTTGAAAGAAGCCTTGTTGTTGCCGGCGCAAATGGGACAGGAACCCCAATTCGCGATCTTGTCCTCGTAGCAGGTGGCCATGTAAAAGTAGGTGCGGGCAAAATCCCCCTTGTATTCGTCGATAGGTTCAAACACCACACCCGAATACCCGGAGGTGGTGTTCTTGCCCAGTTTCGAGCCGTTTTTGGACGTATAGGTGGGCGAACCCACTTCCCCGAAAGGATTGCTGCTGCGCATGCCGTTCACCTTGCCGTCGGTGGGATAGAGGTGGAATATATCGGTGTACATGGGCTTTACCTTGCCGCCGAACCAACTCTTGGGAAAGGAATGCTCGCGGTTGTAGCAGTCGCACTCGTTCTCGTAGTTGCCGCACTTGTTGCTGAAACTGAAATTGCAGCTGGAATACATATCCCAGACATGGCCGTCCTTTACATCGGTCTTCTGATAGGCCGTGTACAAGCCGTCGTAGCTGAGGGTGGTGTGGTCTTTGATGATTTTGTGGAGCGCGGTCTTGAGCGTGTAGCCGCCCTTGCCGTAGGCACTCTGATAGTAACCGTCGGGCTCGGAAGCCGTCAGGAAGTTAAACGAAAACAGGATTCCGACAAACAGGATCCATGTCCGCAAAACCGCGTTTTTCATGGTCGAAATATTTTGGAGCCTCAAATTTACACCATTCCGTGTAAAAATGATACAAAAAAAGAGGCGCATTCAAAAATTGAACGCGCCTCTTTCTAAAAGGAACTGTGTAAGATTATCTTACGACAACCTTGGTGCGTACCGTGCCTTCGGCGGTGCGGATCTCAACCACATATACGCCTTTGGCAAGACCGGCCAGGCTGACCTGCGCCTTGTCGCTCAAGCCTTGGCGGCTCATCAGCAGGGCACCGTTCAAGCCATAGACGTTCAGACCGAACACGCCGCCTTCGGCAAGTTCAACGTTCAGCACGTCTTCGGTGGGATTGGGATATACGGAGAACTGGATCCTGGCCATGTCTTCCACGGCAACGCCGGGATCAACGTTGCTTACCATATCCTTCTTGTTGCGGGCGGTGATTTGGGGAAGACCATTGAAAGTGGCGCAAATACCGGTAACTTTCTGCGCTCCGGTGGGAATGGTGCCGCCAAGGTAGTTGGCGTCTTGGAAATCGGTACGGAAAGTGATGGTGTCGGTGCCGTTGAGCAAGGTATAGTTCGAACCTCTGTCGCTTGCAAATCTTCCCGTCTGTTTGAAAGTAACATCTTCGATGCGAATCAAGGCCGCCTGATATTTCAAGGGTTCGGCATATAGTTCGGAAATCGTGACGTCGGTAACGTAGGGGGTGGCACCGGTTTCGGAAGCCGTTATCTTTTGGGTCGGCTTCAATTCAAGGGTACCTTTGTAATTTTCCAAATTGCCCGTGAGGTTTTCGATCACATCACCCACCTTAAGGTCGCTATAGCCATAATCCGCAGCTTTGAAAATAAGAATGGAACGGCCGTTTTCCTCTTCCATATCCTGCACCCAGATACGGTTGTTGAAAACATCCTTGGCGGTAACCACAACCTTGCCCTTTACGGTGTATTCCGCGCTTTCGTCAATATTGTCGGGATAGCCCGTGTTCGTCCACAGGTCGGCAATAGTGTTGATGTCCAAATCGCTGGCCAAGGTATATTTGGCGGTAGCCTTGTAGCTGTCGGCCATACCTTCTTTCTTGGCAACGGCGGTAATGGTGGTGGTAGCCTTAAGTTCGATGGGGGCGGTGTATTCGGTGGCGGGAGCCTCTTCGGTAAGGGAGTAGTAAATCTTGGCACCTTCGGTTCCGCAAGCCAAGGTTACCGAAATCGTGCTTTCGAATGTCTGGGCAGCAGGCGTAAAGGTGGGGCGTTCTACACGTTCGCCGACTTCGCCTTCCTTCTTGTAGAGTTGAACATCCAGGTTCGTCTTGGTGACGGATTTATAGGCCGAAAATCTCGGATCGCCCGTAGCACCACCTTCGGTACCTACCATATACAGGAGCCGTCTTGGAACGGTAGCCGTCACCGTAGCGATGGTGGCATTTCCGTCGGCGGCTATGGAAATAGCCCATGGGTAAGCTTCGGCAGAATTTTCGAGGTAATTCTTGTCGGTGTTGGTGTGGGCCACGTATTTTCCTGCAACCGCGTCATAAAGAGCCCAATTTTCACCAACTTTTTCTAAGGTAACTTCGAAGGGTTTTCCCGAAACACCGGTTTCGGTTGTAATGGCGTTGTCCGCAATGGTTACAACAACAGGAATACGCATGCTTGTCATCTCCGACATCGCTTTGCTTTTTTCCGTGTTCACCACAAGATACGCAGCGCCTTCCTCCAATTCATCGGCGGAGGTGATCTTGGTGTAGGTTCCTTGTGCGCAGACCATGCTCAATCCCAGGAACAAGGCCGCGATACTCATCAAAAATTTTTTCATCGGTTTTTGTTTTAGTCAAGTTAGTTATATGGGTTGTTTGATTATCGGAAATCGGGTAATAATATACACTGGTTACAACGAAACAAAGGTAGAAAAATTAAATAACATTACCGTGTTTTACTTCCATGTAGTACCTTTACATTCGAAAATAGCGTTTCTCTCAAATCTAAACAAAAGAAAACCATAATGAAAAAGATGTTGTATGCCGTGTTGTTTTGTGGTATTCTCCAACTGTCGCAAACAGGTGCGGAAGCCCAAAACGCCACACAGGACAGCGTTCCTTACAACGTTGTACTGATCGAAGATTTTGGCGGCACTTGGTGCAGCAGTTGCCCACGCGTTACCGACAGTCTGGCAAAACTTGAACAGGAATTCGCGAATCTGGCCATTATAGGATACCAGATTGGGGAAGTGAACGAAGAAGTGAACTTTTTCTATAATACGGACGCCTATGCACGCAACGGCTATTATGACACTATTCGCTATTATCCCTCACTGTTTGTAAATGGAAGCGAAGCGAATATTTACAGACCGTACGGAAAAGTGGATTCGGCACGCAACAAAAAAACACCGTACCGTCTGGAATTATCTGTCAATCATATTCCCGACCGGGCCATATCCCGCGACAGTTTTCAAATAAAGGTAAAGATAAGCCGCAACAATCCTGACAAATCGCGTAAGATACGGCTTTACATTGCCTTTACCCAAGATCACTTCGCCTACAAATGGTACAACCAGACCGAACTGAACCATGCCCTTACCTTTATGTATCCCGACGGAAACGGAACGGAGGTGGTGCTTGATGAGACCGGCAAGGCCGAATTCTCGTTCAACTTCGGCGCCGACTACAGCAAAAGCCATTTCCCAGTTAAGAACGGCAGCATAACGGCCTTTATACAAGACGATACCTTTTTAAGGTACGACACGCTCCGCGACGGTAAGGTACGCGCCGTTAGAGACAAAACCATACTGCAGGCCGACAAGGTATATCTCGGTAATGGGGACTACACGCAAATTAACGAAGATGAGTTGCAGGGTGCCGATTTTCACAACCGCCATCCCGAAATCGCCGACCGTCGGTCGGCCCGTTTCTACGACAACACGTTCGGACAGGTGGATGCCTGGCATTGGGAATTCGAGGGTGGAGAACCGGCAGTATCAGACCTGCCCTCGCCTACGGTATTCTATGCCGAACCCGGAAACTATGCCGCCACGCTTACCGTAAATAAAAACGGCAAAACAAGCAGCATACGCAAAGAAAATGTTATTTCGGTACTTGATATCAGCCCTAAATTCGTGCTTGACCCTCCCATGGCAAGGCCTAATCAAACGGTTAAGATCCAGTTAGTGTCGAAAGCCGACGAATGCGATTGGATTTTGCCCGGAGGTTCCGCAATTACCGCTTCCGGCAAGGAGGTTTCCACCTCTTATTTTTACGAGGGACAATACAACATTCAGGTAAAAACATCGTATACCAGTCCTCAAACAAAACGTGTCTATACTTTCGACTCTACGGCAAAGAACGTCATCACCATCAGTAAAGACGCTCCCGTGGCCAACGGAAATCCAGACCTTACGGAAAAAACCCGCATAACTCCTCTCCAAAACGGACTCTTCCTTATTCAAGGAACGAAAGGCGACTTGGAATACGCCGATGTCTTTTCGATAAACGGACAACAGATTTTGCGTACCAAGACTCCGGAATTCGATTTGTCCACATATCCTTCCGGAATGTATGTCGTCTGCGTCAAGACCCGCAACAACCGCCCCGTTTCGGTCAAGATTCAAAAATTTTAGGCTACTACGCCAAGATGTCATACACCGGACGGCCGAGAACTTCCTGCATCTTCCGGCGCAGGGCGGCGCTGTCGAGGCGGTAGCCGTCGGGCGAGAGGGGATTCACGCAAAGGCCTATCACCTTGGGCTGCCGAAGCACGAAAAGGCGCGCGCCCGAACGCGTGAATTCGCGGTAGGCCTGTTCCGAAAAGAAGAGCTTGGTAAAGTCGCTCACCACCAGGTCGGGCTTGTGGCGGCGCGCGGAAAGCCGCTTCAAGAAGGCATCGTTCAACAGCCCCGACACATACAGGAAGGCGCCCGGAACGCAGAACGGCTCTATCTTCTCCATGTGCCGGTCTATCTGCAGCAAGGAGGGTATCTCCAAGTCCGTCACCGCACCGTCCTGACCGATGCCGTGCACGCCCGCCGCCATTTCCTGCAGGCCGTCCGAAAGCACACGCCCCACCGGGAGTTCCGCAAAACGCGGCAGGTTCAGCATTCGGTACTGGAAAGCCGTCTTGCGAACCAGTTCGTCCATGTTCCTGCTTACCGCCGCGCCCGTGCAGAGCACCATGGCCTCCGACACGAAGGGCGAGGCCAGGCTGAGCCTTGAGAGGGCGCCGTCGATCAGGGCGGTCTTCGCGCCCAGGGCGTGTGCCGTGCGGATATATTCCTGAAGCCCTTGCGTGTGCGCCTGCCCCGAGATGATGAGCTTTCCGGGGGTCTTTACCCGCGCGGTGACCAGACGCCCGCAGGCGGTGGATTCGCGGCTCACCTCCAGCACCTCGGCGGTAAGGCGGCGGCGGTGATAGTACTGCTCGGCCGTCTGCACCAGCATGCCCGGATAGAAGGTAAGTTCGGGTTTCTCGTTCTTATACACGATGTCGAGGCTCTCGCCGTCGGTGCCCACCGAGGTAACGGCCAGACTGTCGGCCTGCCCGCTGCGGAAGCAATGGTCCAGCAGCGCGCGCAGGCAAACGGTCTTGCCCACGTTCTTGGCCATGCCCACCACCGAGAGGCTGCCGTAACCGGTTATATGCTCGAAAAAATCGGGTGTCACTTGATGTGTTTAAGCTGCCTGTGCAGGATGAACAGGGTAACGAGGATGGCGAAGAAATCGGCCACCGCCGTAGCCGCCCATACCCCGTCGAGGCCGAAGAAATAGGAGCAGACATACAGGGCGGGTATGAGGAACAGCACCTGGCGGCTCAGGCTCAGGAAAATCGACAGGTGAACCTTGCCCAGCGACTGGAAGAAGTTGGAGGTGACGATCTGGAAGCCCACGAACGGAAAGAGCAGGAACACGTAGCGGAAACCGTTGCGGGCTATCTGCGTAAGCTCGGCATCGGAGGTGAACACCCGGGCGGCCGCTTCGGGAAAGAGTTCCATCATAAGGAAACCGAAGGTGGTGATGGCCGTGCCCACCTTGATGGACAGGAAAAAGGCGTGCTTGGCGCGGTCCATCTTCTTGGCGCCGTAGTTGAAGCCCACGATGGGCTGCATGCCCTGGCAGAGCCCGATCACGAACATCACGAACAGGATGCCGTAGCTGTTGATGATGCCGTAGGCGCCCACCGCCAGGTCGCCGCCGGTAAGCACCAGCCTCCGGTTCAGGATCACCGCCACCGCGCTGGCGGCGATATTCATCAGGAAGGGCGACATCCCGATGGAAAGGATGTTGCGCACGATGTTGCGCTTGAGCCGCAGGGTGCTGCGCTTAAAGCGGATGTAGGCGTCTTTCCTGAGGAAGAACCACATCGTGAAGATCGACGAGACGAACATGGAGAGCACCGTGGCGATGGCCGCCCCGCGGATTCCCATGCCGAAACCGAAGATGAAGAGCGGATCCAGCACCAGGTTGACCCCGACCCCGATCAGCATGATGACCATGGAGCGCGTGGGGCTGCCCGAGGCGCGTATGATGTTGCAGAAACTGTAGGCGATATTGCTGAAGATATAGCCGGGAATCACGATGCGGAGATAGTCGGCGGCATGCGGAATGGTGTTTTCGCTGCCTCCGAAAACGGCCAGGAGCGGATGCATCAGGCCGAGACAGAACAGGGTCAGCACCGCCCAGATGATCAGGGTCAGCACCAAAGAATTGCCCAGGATGCGTTCCGCCCAGTCGCGGTCGCCCATGCCCAGCACGATGGAAATCCGCGTGGAGGCGCCCACGCCCACCAGGGTGCCGAACGCCTGCAGGAAATTCATGATGGGAAGGCTCAAGGCCAAACCGGAAATGGCCATCGGCCCCGCGCCCTGCCCGATAAAGATCCTGTCGATGAGGTTGTAGAGCGAGGTGGTGAGCGTGGATATGATGGCCGGAAGGGCGAACTTCCACAACAATTGCGGAACGGGCGCCGTTTCCAAAAGGCGCGGGTTATTATGGGTCTGGTTAGACATGATTGATAAATGGCTCGCAAATATACCAAAGAAACCCAAAGATTCCCTCCGTATCGGTTTTTTCGCTAATTTTATCGGTTTTTTCCGCCCCGGAAGGAGCGGGCTGCATTTCGGGTTCGCCCGTTTAAATCAAACATTATGGCAAGCTTTTTTAAGAAACTGCTCGGAAACAAGTCGGACCGCGACCTCAAGGAGGTAAGGCCCATCTTGGAAAAATGCCTGGCGGCATACGAAACCATTTCCCAACTCGACAACGACGGCCTGCGCGCCAAGACCCAGGAGTTCAAGGAACGCATCAATGCCCGCGTGAAAGACAGCCGGGAGGAAGTGGAACGGCTTAAGGAACGCATCAGGAACAACATCGACGACAGCCTGAGCGTGGAGGAAAAGGAACATATCTACGCCTCCATCGACCGGCTCGAAAAGGAAATCTACAACCAGACCCAGGAGGAACTCAACGCCATACTGCCCGAGGCCTTCGCCGTGGTGAAGGCCACCGCGCAGCGCTTCGCCTCCAACGCCGAGGTGGAGGTTACCGCCATGCCCTGGGACGGCGACCTGGCCGCCACGCGCGACAACGTAAGCATACGCGGCAACAAGGCGTATTACAAAAACCAGTGGATGGCCGGGGGAAACCTCATCACCTGGGACATGGTGCACTACGACGTGCAGCTTATCGGTGGCATCGTGCTGCACCAGGGCAAGATCGCCGAAATGAGCACCGGTGAAGGCAAGACCCTCGTGGAAACCCTGCCCGTGTATCTGAACGCCCTGCCCGGCCAGGGGGTCCACGTGGTTACGGTGAACGACTATCTGGCCAAGCGCGACTCCGAGTGGATGGGCATGCTCTTCGAGTTCCACGGCCTCAAGGTGGATTGCATCGACAAGCACCAGCCCAGCAGCGAGGCCCGTCGCCAGGCCTATCTGGCCGACATCACCTACGGCACCAACAACGAGTTCGGCTTCGACTACCTGCGCGACAACATGTGCCGCACCCCGCAGGAACTGGTGCAGCGCGGACACAACTACGCCATCGTGGACGAGGTCGACTCGGTGTTGATCGACGACGCCCGCACCCCCCTCATCATTTCGGGGCCCACCACCAAAGACGACGACCTGGAGTTCGACACCCTGCGCCCCCAGATCGAGAAACTCTACAACCAGCAGCGCGCCCTGGTCACCAAGATCCTGGCCGAGGCCAAGGGGCTGCTCAACGGCAATCCCACGCCCGAGCAGGAGAAAAAGGGCGGCGAACTGCTGTTCCGCGCCCACCGCGGCCTGCCCAAGAACACGGCGCTCATCAAGTTCCTGAGCGAGCCGGGCATGAAGACCCTCATGCAGAAGACCGAGAACTTCTACCTGCAGGAACAAGGCAAGAACATGCCCAAGATCGACGGGGAGCTCTACTTCGTGATCGACGAGAAACTCAACACCATCGACCTTACCGACAAGGGGGTCGATTACCTCTCCTCCGACGCGAACAACCCCGAATACTACATCCTTCCCGACGTGGGCTCGCAGATCGCCGAACTCGAACGGTCGGGCCTCTCTCCCGAAGAAAAGACAGCCAGGAAGACCGAGATCATGCGCGACTACGCCATACAGTCGGACCGTGTGCACACGATCAACCAATTGCTGAAGGCCTACGCGCTGTTCGAACGCGACGTGGAATACGTGGTGATCGACAACGAGGTGAAGATCGTGGACGAGCAGACGGGCCGTATCATGGAAGGCCGCCGCTACTCCGACGGGCTGCACCAGGCCATCGAGGCCAAGGAAAGGGTCAAGGTGGAGGCCTCCACGCAGACCTACGCCACCATCACGCTGCAGAACTACTTCCGCATGTATTCCAAGCTCTCGGGCATGACCGGTACCGCCGAGACCGAGGCGGGCGAATTCTGGAACATCTACAAGCTCGAGGTGGTCTGCATCCCCACCAACCGTCCCGTAATCCGCGAGGATATGGACGACCTCATCTACAAGACCAAGCGCGAGAAATACAACGCCATCATCGAGGAGGTGGAACGCCTCATCGGGGCCGGACGCCCCGTGCTGGTGGGCACCACCTCGGTGGAGGTCTCCGAACTCTTGAGCCGCATGCTCAAGGGGCGCAACATCAAGCACAACGTGCTGAACGCCAAACTGCATAAGAAAGAAGCCGACATCGTGGCCGAAGCCGGTCTGGCGGGCACGGTCACGATCGCCACCAACATGGCCGGCCGCGGTACGGACATCAAGCTCGGGCCGGGCGTCAAGGAGGCGGGCGGTCTGGCCATCATCGGCACCGAACGCCACGAGAGCCGCCGCGTGGACAGACAGCTGCGCGGACGTGCCGGACGTCAGGGCGACCCCGGAAGCTCGCAGTTCTACGTGTCATTGGAAGACAACCTCATGCGTCTGTTCGCCTCCCAGCGTATCGCCGCCCTCATGGACCGCATGGGCTATCAGGAAGGCGAGAACATCCAGGCCAAGATGCTGACCCGCTCCATCGAGAAGGCGCAGAAGAAGGTGGAGGAAAACCACTTCGGCACCCGCAAGCGCCTCCTGGAATACGACGACGTGATGAACGCCCAGCGCGAGGTCATCTACACCAAGCGCCGACACGCCCTCTTCGGCGAACGCCTCGGGGTGGACATCTCGAACATGATGTACGACACGGTGGAGAACTACTTCTCAGACCTGGGCGAGGACCGCGATTTCGAGAACTTCAAGAGCCGGCTTATCCGCACCTTCGGCGTGGAATGCCCGGTAAGCGAGGCCGAAGCCCTGTCGGGCAAGGCCGATACCGTGAAGGCCGTTTACGAGGCCGTCTATAACGCCTACCGACAGAAGGCGGAGCTTATCGCACAGCAGGCGCTGCCCATCATCCAGCACGTGCACGACAGCCACGGCTCACGCTTCGAGAACATCGCCATTCCCATCACCGACGGCCGCAAGACACTGCAGGTGGTGGCCAACATCCAGAAATGCCTCGACAGCAACGGCCGCGAGATCACCGGCTCCATACAGCGCGGGCTCTGCCTGGCCATGATCGACGACGCCTGGAAGGAACACCTGCGCGAGATGGACGACCTCAAGCAGTCGGTGCAGAACGCTTCCTACGAACAGAAAGACCCGCTGCTCATCTACAAGTTCGAGGCCTTCAACCTGTTCAAGCAGCTGCTTATCGACATGAACCGAGACGTGAGCGAGTTCCTGTCGTTGGGTCACCTGCCCTCCCCCGACCCCAGCCAGATGCAGGAGGCCCGCCAGCAGCGCACCGACATGAGCCGCATGCAGACCTCGCGCGCGGGCATCGGCGGCGCCGCTCCCGAACAGCGCGCCCCCGTGCACACCAACCAGCCCGACGCACCCCAGAAGCCGCAGCCGGTGCATGTGGAAAAAAAGGTGGGCCGCAACGACCCCTGCCCTTGCGGAAGCGGAAAGAAATACAAGAACTGCCACGGTAAGAACCTGGCCTAACAGCCCATACAAGCATGTACGACAAGGAAAAACTACAGGCGATCTCCACCCGCGTGGAAACGCTGAGGAGGTGTCTTTGACATCGACGGGAAGACACGGTTCATAAAGGACGAGGAAACCAAGACCGAGGCTTCCGATTTTTGGGACGACCCCAAACAAGCCGAGAAGGTGTTGAAGGGCATCCGCCAGAAGAAAGTGTGGACGGAAGCCTTTGCTGCCGTGCATTCCGAATACGAGGACGCCGGGGTGATGGCCGAGATGTACGACAGCGGCGAGGTGCCCGAACAGGAAATGGAGGAATGCCTCTCCCGACTCGAGAAATCGGTTGAGGAATTGGAGTTCAAGAACATGCTCTCGGGCGAGGAAGACCGCCTGGGCGCAATGGTTACGATCAATTCGGGTGCGGGCGGCACCGAAAGCCAGGACTGGGCCGACATGCTCTACCGCATGTACATGCGCTGGGCCGAACGCAAGGGCTACAAGATAACCACGGTCGATTACCAGGAGGGTGAACAGGCCGGCATCAAGTCGGCCACGATCGAGGTGGAGGGCGACTTCGCCTTCGGCTACCTCAAGAGCGAGAGCGGGGTTCACCGTCTGGTGCGCATCTCGCCTTTCGACGCGGGGGCGCGGCGGCACACCTCCTTCGCCTCCGTGTACGCCTATCCCATCATCGACGACAACATCGAGATCGAGATCAATCCCGCCGACCTCACCTGGGACACTTTCCGCAGCAGCGGCCCCGGCGGACAGAACGTGAACAAGGTGGAGACCGCCGTGCGCCTGCGCCACGCCCCCTCGGGCATCATCATCGAATGCCAGGTAACGCGCTCCCAGCTGCAGAACCGCGAGAAGGCGCTGCAGATGCTTAAGTCGCAGCTCTACGAAATCGAACTGCGCAAGAAGCGCGAGAAGATAGACGCCATCGAGGGCAGCAAGAAGAAGATAGAATGGGGCAGCCAGATACGCTCCTACGTGATGCAGCCCTACAAGATGGTGAAAGACCTGCGCACAGGCTGCGAAACGTCCAACGTGCAGGCCGTCATGGACGGCGACCTGGACGATTTCATCAAGGCCTACCTGATGGAGTTCTCGAGAACCAATTAGAATTTTTCCACCTTGGCCACGCCCGAAAGGCTGATGTCGGTCTTGGGCATCCCGCTGTAGTTGAGCACGGCGGCATCGCCCACGGTGGCGCTCAGGCTCTTGTTCACCGTAAGGCCGGCCCTGGCCACGCCCGACAGTCTTGCATCCAGCTTATCGGTACGGTATTCCTTGTGGCCGAATCTGGAGTTGCCGCTCTGAACCAGGGTCAGGGCGGGCGCATAGCCGATCACTTCCGCCACGGCGTAGTCCGAAAGCTCCACCTTGCTCGCCTTCACCGCCGTGAACGAGGAGTTCAGGGTCGTATGGCCGTCCATCTTGAGGTCGATATGTTCGGCCGCGCGCACATCGCCGTGAAAGGTGGCCGAGCCCGACAGCTGCAGCGCAAGCCTGTTGCAGGCCAGCACGTCGAACATCCTTACCTTGGGCGCACCCTTCAATATGATCTGCTGCGGGTCCTTGAGCGTAACCTTGACGAAAATCACCTTGTACTGCTGCGCCACCTTGTCCTTTACCGACATCTTGAACGACTTGCCGCTCTGTTTGGCGCTTATCTTGTCCAACACCTCGCAGGGCGCGTCGATCTCCACGCTTTCGTTAAGTCCCTGCGACAAAACCACATTGAACATACCTTCGATTTCCAACACCCGCACGTCTGTCAGTTCTATCTTGTGCGAGATACGGTGGTCGTGTTCTTCTTCCTGCGACCAGGCCGCTGATACGGGCAAAACACCCGTCAGAGCCAAAAATAAAGCTTTTACGAGAATTTTTTTCATATCTTTTTGGTTTTCCGGATGTAGAAAAACATCCGCAAAGGGCGGCAAAAATATAAAAGTTTTTTAAAATGCAAAAATTACAACAGATAGTTTATCAAATTTTTACCCTTACTGCATAAAGACAAACCGCAGCAGGTTGGCGCCCATTTCCAAGGCTTTCCTATGGGTTTCGGGGGTATCGCCATGCACCTCGGGGTCTTCCCAACCGTCGCCCAGATCGCATTCGTAGGTGTAGAGGCAGACCATCCTGCCCTCGTAAAAGAGGGCGAAGGCCTGCGGACGCTTGTTATCGTGCTCGTGAACCTTGGGCAGCCCCGTCCGGCTGTAGTCGAAGGCCTGCCTGAACACCGGGTGCGAGGCCGGAAGCTCCACGAAATCGAGCTCGGGAAAAACCTTCTTCATCTGGGCGCGGATAAACCGGTCCATGCCGTAATTGTCGTCGATATGCAGGAAACCGCCGCCCGTAAGGTAGGTGCGCAGGTTCTGCACCTCGGCGGGCGAGAAGACCACGTTGCCGTGCCCGGTCATGTGCACGAAGGGACAGGAAAAGAGCGCCTGGCCGCCAACCTCCACCGTAAGCGGAACCGGGTCGAGGTCCATGCCGGTCTCGCGGCTGGCGAACGCGATCAGGTTGGGCAGCGAGGTGGGATTGGCGTACCAGTCGCCCCCGCCGCTGTATTTGAGCAGGCCTATCTGCACCTGCTGCGAACGGACATTGCCGCAAAAGAACAGCAGGAAAAAGGTGCCGGCGGCAAGCGTCCGCAACAGTTTTTTTCCGTGTTTCCTCGCGTTTTCGGCCAACATTCCGGGAATAATTAAGGTTTTTTCGTTCCACGCAGCATGGCAGGCGCCCAGGCGGAGAACAAGGCCGCCGTCTCGGTGCGCAGGCGGGTATCGCCCAAAGTGACGGGTATGTAGCCGGCCTTCACGCAACGCGCCACCTCATCGGGCGAGAAATCGCCCTCCGGCCCTATCATCACCTCCACTTCGGCATCGGCATCCAGCAAGTCGAGATACGATTTCCTTTCGTATTCCGCCCCGCAGTAGGCGATGAATTTCTGCCGCCCGGTATCTTCCGCACGCTTCTCCGCCGCCCTAAGATATTCGTTCAGCGAACACATTGCCCCGTGCAGCGGCAGGTAGGCCTGCTGCGACTGTTTCATGGCGGCCAACAGAATGGCCTCCACACGCTCCGGCTTCACCACCTTGCGTTCCGAATGTTCGGTACATATAAACGAGATGCTTCCCAGGCCCACCTCGGTGGCCTTTTCGAGAAACCATTCGGTGCGGTCCATGTTCTTGGTGGGCGCCATCACGATATGCACTCCCGGACGGCGGTTGCCCGGCGCGCCTGGAGCCTTCAGCACCTCAAGGGTACGCGCCATGCAGGCCTTCTCGCCCACAAGGGTCAGCTCGGCCGAATACAGGGAGCCCTCGCCGTCGGTAACCCACACCTGTTGCCCCGGCCGCAAGCGCAGCACCTTGGCGCAATGCCGGCTTTCGGCAGGCGGAAAACGGCATTCGCCGTT
The DNA here is from genome assembly GCA_023662825.1 of Bacteroides sp. Classification (GTDB taxonomy): domain Bacteria; phylum Bacteroidota; class Bacteroidia; order Bacteroidales; family P3; genus Pullibacteroides. Next base: position 47,119 of record JAMPIH010000013.1, on the reverse strand, counting down.
CAGGACTTCAGGCGCGTAGAACAGGAACATCGGGGTTACCTTACGTGAATCAGGAAATAGTTCTTCTTGCCTTTCTGCACCAACACATACGCCCCGTTGAGCAGCATGTCGCGATTCACGGGCGTCTGTTCGGTGGCCTTTTCCTTGTTGACGGAAAGGCTGTTTTCCTTGAGGGCGCGGCGCACCTCGCTCTTGGAGGCGAAAATGCCCGTCTTGTCGGAAAGCAGGTCGATGAGCGAGGTTTCTCCATCGAATGCGTTGCTTTCCACCTCGCTCCAGGGAACACCCTCGAAAACGGACAGGAAGGTGTCCGTGTCCAGCTTGCGCAAGGCTTCGGTGGTACTCTTGCCGAAAAGGATTTCGGAAGCCTCCACGGCCTTGTCGTATTCCTGCTGTCCGTGCACGCGAACGGTAAGGTCTTTGGCCAAGGCCTTCTGCAACAGGCGCAGGTGGGGTGCGGCGGCATGTTCCTGCTCCATGGCCTCGATCTCTTCCTTGCCGAACAGAGTGAAGATGCGGATGTAGCGCGCCGAGTCGGCATCCGAGCAGTTGAGCCAGAACTGGTAGAACCTATAGGGCGAGGTCTTGGCGGCGTCCAGCCAGATGTTGCCGCTTTCGGTCTTGCCGAACTTGCCTCCGTCGGCCTTGGTGATGAGCGGGCAGGTGAGCGCGAAGGCTTCCTTGCCGGTGATGCGGCGTATCAGCTCGGTGCCCGTGGTGATGTTGCCCCACTGGTCGGAACCGCCCATCTGCAGCTTGCAGTTCCTGGTCTGCAAAAGGTGCAGGAAGTCGTTGCCCTGCACAAGCTGGTAGGTGAACTCGGTAAACGACATGCCGTCGGTGCCGGCCTCGCCCGAGAATCGCTTCTTCACCGAATCCTTGGCCATCATGTAGTTCACGGTGATATGCTTGCCGATATCGCGGATAAAGCCCAGGAAAGACATATCCTTCATCCAGTCGTAGTTGTTCACCAGTTCGGCGGCGTTGGGCGCGGTGCTGTCGAAATCGAGGAACCTGGCCAGCTGTCTCTTGATGCATTCCTGGTTGTGGCGCAGGGTCTCTTCGTTCAAAAGCACCCGTTCGGCGCTCTTTCCGGAAGGGTCTCCGATCATGCCCGTGGCCCCGCCGATCAAGGCCAGTGGCTTATGCCCGCATTCCTGCAGGTGCCTGAGCATCATGATGCCCACCAAGTGTCCTATATGCAGGGAGTCGGCCGTAGGGTCGATGCCCACGTAGGCCGTCACCTGTTCTTTCTGCAAGAGTTCCTCCGTGCCGGGCATCATGTCCTGCAGCATGCCCCGCCAGCGCAGTTCCGCAACAAAATTCTTTTCCATCTTTCTTAAAATAAAGGGTTCACACTTCGCTTCCAAACAAAAAAGGCTGCCTATATACGTAAGCAGCCCTTTTTGAGAACATCAAGCACGATTATTTAATCGGGGCTTTACGGATAGGACGAACATACATATTCTGCCTATCGTCTTTTTGGAAATAACCGTAACGTTTGTTACCGGAATAACCCGTTCCGTCGCCTACACGGGAAAGACAATACCAAGCTGACTGAACGTTGAATTCCGAAGAAGACCAATACGCATGACCATCACCGCCGATCGTCATGAAAAAGTATTCGTTGTCGTTGATGAAATTCGACGATGCATCTCCGTACTTCTTGTTGATTTTGTCGCGGTTCTTCATCAAATCACCCAATTCTTCGATGGAGGGAAGATACCATTCTCCTTGCGTGTATCTCCATTGTTCACCCAATTTATCATTGGAAGATCCTGTTCCGTCATCTTTTTTCTTGCTCCATTCCCTTCTGTAGTAATCACGGCACAATTGCGCAGCATAAACTACGGGTATCTTTACCGTGGTGTCCTGAAGCACGGCCTTAGTAAAACACTCGATGATCTTATTCGTGTTAAACTCGCCATCCACACTGTTAATCACAGCCCTTTGGGTTATAACCAACGTATCCTTCATCTGACCGGCCACCTCAACCTGTTTCCTGGTTGAGTCAATTTCGCTGGGAATGGTGAGACCCCACTTGACCGGTAAAGCACAATATCCTCTCTCTATCGAAAAACAATACTTGTCCGGATCCGTAAGCGCGTTACTTGCACCTACCACCATAGCATCGGTAAAAGATACCAGATATGCCGTATCTCCGGCCTTCGAAACGGCAAAAACAATACCTTGGGCTTTGGTAGGATCATCCACAACACCATCCACACCGTACATCTGACCTACCAAACGGTGGGAAGTGTTCAGCTGGGAACCTTTAGGCTGGTATCCGCTATCGAACGGATGATGTGATTCTTCGCCATTGTCGCATGCCGTCAGTCCGAATGACACCGCCAGGGCGCATGCCATGAGTTTAAGTAGCTTTTTCATGCTTAAAAAACTGATTTTGTTATGTTTTTTAACTGTTTTGCTTGGGTTTCCCCTTTACACGGGAACGTCAAAGATAACAATTTTTCGGCTTTCTCCAAAGCGCGTAAACCAAAATGACGAAGTAGCATGGATAAAACAGCAGGTAGGCCGTGCCGTGGCCGTAGGCATCCACCAGACGGCCGAACAGCAGCGGCAGCAGGGCGCCTCCCACGATGGCCATCACCAGCAGGGAAGAGCCGAACGAGGTGTGTCTTCCCAGGCCCTCGATGGCAAGCCCCCACACGGCAGGCCAGATCATGGCGTTGGTAAGCCCCAGACACACCAGCAGATATACCGAAACAAGGCCGGGGACAAGCAGGCTCGCCGTCACCACCAGCAGGCAGCCCGCGGCCGAAAGGATCAGCGCCGTACGCTGGCTGAACCAGCGCGGAATGCCGGCGATGCCGATCAGGTAGCCTATCAGGAAGGCCACCATCGACATGGCCGGGAACATCTTGGCCGAATAGTTCGAGATGCCTAAGGAGGCGGCGTAGTTGATAAGGCTGTCCACGCTGATGACCTCGGCCCCCACATAGAAAAACAGCGCCACCACCCCGCCCCACAGGTTGCCGTGCCGGAAAACGGAATCCTTGCCGCCGGCTTCCGCCGCCATTTCCTCCTGCTTTTGGATGTCGGGCAGCGAAACCCGGCGGATAAAGAGCGCCAGCAGCGCCAGCACCGCCACGATGCAGAGATAGGGCACAAGGCACTGCAAGGCCAGCTTATCCAATATTTCTTCTTTCTGAACCACCGCAAGCGCTTGGTCCTGCAGCTGATGCAACACCGCGTCGGCACTCTTGAGCGTTACCGAACCCAAAACGAGCGGAGCCAGGATGCCGGCGAACTTGTTGCAGACGCCCATGATGCCGATACGCCTGGCGGCCGTTTCGGGAGTACCCAGCACCGCCGCGTAGGGATTGGCCGCCGTCTGCAGCAGCGCCAGCCCCGCCCCCATCAGGAAAAGCCCCGCCAGGAAAAAGAGATAGTGGCGCGTCAAGGCAGCCGGAATGAACAGCGCCGCCCCCGCCGCCATCACGCCCAACCCCACGGAAATGGACCTCTTGTAGCCGATGCCGTCGATGACCCGCGCCGAAGGAATGGCGAAGATGAAGTAGGCGATGTAGAACATGAACGTCACGAAGTAGGATTCGAAATTGTTCAGCTCGCACGAAATCTTGAGGAACGGCACCAGGGCGGAATTGAGCCAGGTTACGAAACCGAAAATAAAGAACAGGATGCCGATGACGGCCAAAGGGGACTTTTTGAACATGGAATATAGGTGTTGGCGCGGTGATCGCGTGTTTTTACAAAAAAAAGAGACCGACGGGAAACAACCGCCGGTCTCTGCCGGAAATCTCGGGGAAATCCAACTTTTAGTATTCCCTTACCTGCAACTGGAAGTAGGCCTGCGGATGCTTGCAGGCCGGGCAGGTCTGGGGCGCTTTTTCGCCGTAGTGTACATGGCCGCAGTTGCGGCAGTACCAATATACCTTTTCGCTCTTCTTGAAAACGGTACCGTTCCTGAGGTTTTCCAAGAGCTTGCGGTAACGGATCTCGTGTTCCTTCTCCACGCCCGAAATCATCGTGAACATGGTGGCGATGTCGTTGAAGCCTTCCTGCTTGGCCACTTCGGCAAAGGCGGGATAGAGCTCCGTCCATTCTTCGTTCTCACCGGCGGCAGCGGCTTCCAGGTTGGAAAGCGTGTCCAGGATCTGGCCGGCCGGAAAACTGGCCGTGATTTCAACCATACCGCCTTCGAGCGCCTTGAAGAACAGTTTGGCGTGTTCCTCTTCCTGACGCGCCGTTTCTTCGAAAATGGCGGCTATCTGTTCGTATCCGTCTTTCTTGGCCTGCTTGGCAAAGAAGGTGTAGCGGTTCTTCGCTTGCGATTCGCCGGCAAACGATTTGAGAAGATTTTTCTCGGTTTCCGATCCTTTGAGTTTCATAAGCTTAGATTTTTAGGGTTTATCCGGGTACGTGAAACAGGCAAGTGTCCGCGAACCCTAAGACAAAGATACGTTTTTAAAATCAAACCGCGAACTTTTCAGACACGGCCCGGCAGGTCACTGCAAAATGCCGGCACGCGTTATCTCGCGCTTGCCTTCCGGTCCAGGCAGGCGTTCCACGGTAAAGCCGGCGGCCTGAAGGTTGCGGCGGAACTGCCCCTGGGCGCAATACGAGCTCAAGAAACAAGGCACGGCGGCGCTCCGCCTAAGCTTTACGAAGATTTCGGGCTGCCACAGCTCCGGCTGCACCGAGGGGGCGAAGGCATCGTAATAGACGGCATGGTAACGGCCTTGCGGCAGGCCGGCTTCCTGCATATCGCCCTTTATCTTGACAAGCGAGAAACAGGGTGTCACCGGGTGCGCCTCGCCGTCGAAGGCCTGTGCGTGCAGGCGTTCGAACAAGACGGGATCCACGCCTAACAGCCGCGGATAATTGAGCTGGTGCCAGATGTCTTCCGGCAAGGGAAAGGCCTCGATGGCGGTGTATTCCACCCTGAGGCTGCGTTTTTCGGCTTCCTGCAACGTAAGGCAGGCGTTGAGCGCGGTGCCGAAGCCCATCTCGAACACCCGCACCGGTTCCGTGCGGCTTTCGGAACAGGCCTCGATGGCGGGCAATAACGCCGTCTCGATATACACTTTCCGGGCTTCCTGCACCGAACCGTGCACGGAATGGTAGTGCTCGTCCTTCTCGGGCCAATACAAAGTATGGCTGCCGTCCTGGGTCTGTTGAATCTTTAAGCTCATTTTTATACTTCTGCACCGTTTCTTTGTTCAAGAACGGAATACGAAAATACACAAAACTGAGATGTTTCTTTGTGGATATTTTTTTACAACAGCTATTTTTCATATTTTTGTATTAAATATATTGTGCCGCTTTTTTATGATTTCAATAAAATTGATTGAAAACCAATAATAAACAAACCTATAAAACCTATTTATCATGAAAAAACTGTTTTTACTTTTAGGCCTGGCTACCTTTTGCGCCGTATCTTTCACTTCCTGTGGAAAAGATTCGGACGAGCTTTTCAAAGAACCCTACCTCAATTTCGGTGCGACCCAAAGCAAGGTAAAATCATCTTGGACGGGTTACACCCTGATGAACGAAACCTCCACGGCCCTATTGTATTTGGGAAAGGGAAACGTTAACTTCTACGGTTATTCTTTTAGCGGCAATGCCCTTAATGGTTCGATGGTTCTGCTTAAAGAATCCATAACGATGCAAGAAACACGCGAATTTATCGGCGAACGCTATCAGTCTATCGGATCGGACGGAACCTACCACATGTACATGAGCAATGACGGAACCATGGCCATAAGTGTAGTATTCGATACGGAAACCAACAATGTGAACGTTATCTACACACCGATGCCCACAACAAAAAATTCTCCGGAAAATATGTTTTCCGCTATCCGTACTCTTATCGGTTCCGTTGAATAAATGAACCGAGGATCGGCTTTCTATAGTCCGTAAAAAGCAAAGGGGTCTGTTAATGTAGAACAGACCCCTTTGCTTTTTAGTTGCCCGTTGGGGTTCATGCTGAAGTTACGACGTTTCGGTAAAGCCAACACACAAATAAACTTGTGGTTGGCTCTACGCTCAACTTTTTGTAACTTTGTAACCTTGTGGTTTTCGCAGATAGTTTTCTGCGCAAAAGTACACAATGCCCGCGGATGTGGCGTAATTGGTAGCCGCGCCAGACTTAGGATCTGGTGCCGAAAGGCTTAAGGGTTCGAGTCCCTTCATCCGCACAAAACCAACGATGGCTATGGTCATAACCATCCACAACGTACTTCTGATCCTTTCCCTGCTGCTGTTCTTCGCCATTCTGGCGGGCAAGACCTCATCGAAAATCGGCGTTCCCGCCCTGATCCTGTTCATGGGCATCGGCATGCTGGCCGGCTCGGAAGGCATCGGCAAGATACAGTTCGGTTACGAGCAGGCGGGCGCGGCGCAGTTCATCGGCGTCACCGCCCTCTGCTTCATCCTGTTTTCGGGCGGCCTGGACACCAAGTGGAGCTCCATCAAACCTATCGTGGGCAAGGGCATGACCCTCTCCACGCTCGGCGTGGTGCTCACCGCCGCCTTCGTGGGCGTTTTCGTGAAGTGCGTTACCGATTTCTCGTGGACGGAATCCTTCCTGCTCGGTTCCATCGTGTCTTCCACCGACGCGGCGGCGGTTTTCAATATCCTGAACGCCAAGAACCTCTCGCTCAAGAACAACCTCAAGCCGCTGCTGGAGTTCGAGAGCGGCAGCAACGACCCGGTGGCCTTCCTGCTCACCACCTTCTTCGTGGGTATGGTGGGACTGGAAGACTTCTCGCTGCCGATGGCGCTGCTCCGTTTCCTGCTGCAGCTTTCGTTAGGCGTGTTCATGGGCTTCGTGATGGGCAAGCTCTCCACCATCATCATCAACCGCATCCGTATCAGCTATACGGGACTGTACCCCGTGCTGGCCATCGCGCTGATGCTGTTCAGCTATTCCTTTACCGACTTTATCGGGGGAAACGGCTTCCTCGCGGTCTATATCTCGGCCATCGTGCTGGGCAACCGGAAACTCACCCACCGCAACGCCATCGTGGGCAGTTTCGACGGGTACGCATGGCTCATGCAGCTGATCCTCTTCCTTACCTTGGGACTGCTGGTGTTTCCCAGCGACGTGTGGGCCATCAAGTGGACGGGGCTTGTGGTGTCGGGCTTCATCATCCTCGTGGGCCGGCCCCTGGCGGTGTTCCTCTGCCTTCTGTTCTTCAAGAAGACGCCCTTCAAGGACCAGCTTTTCATCTCCTGGGTGGGGCTGCGCGGGGCGGCGCCCATCGTGTTCGCCACCTATCCGCTGATCGCCGGGCTGGAAAAATCGAACATGATATTCAGCATCGTGTTCTTCATCTCGTTCCTGTCGATGGCCCTGCAGGGAACCTCCATCCCCTGGCTGGCGCGCAAGCTGCACCTGGCCATCATCCTTCCCGTGGGGCTTATGGCGCGGCATAACCTCGACACCAAGACGGAGATGTTCGAGATCGAGGTGGAAAAGGGTTCGCCCTTAGACGGCAAGACCTTGCTGGAGGCCGACCTGCCCGAGAAGACGCGCATCACGATGATTATGCGGCACGGCGACTATATCGTGCCTATGGGCGAGACACGCCTGCAGCAGAAAGACTACCTCTACATTCTCTGCAAGAACCCGGACGAAATAAAGCGGTTGCTCTCGGCCGAGGACAGCGACTGACCGATTCCGCATCAAGAACCGGACTGTCCCGCCTGAGAACGGCACTTAATGAAAAAGGCAGGCCTTGCGGCCTGCCTTTTTCCGTCATACGCGCTCCGCGATTTATTTCGAAGGCGTGTTTTCGAGCGTCATCACCAGGTAATCCCAGAACTTCTTGACGGAGGCGATGTTCACCTTTTCGTCGGGGGAGTGCGGGTGAATGATGGTGGGGCCGAACGAGATCATGTCCCAGTTCTTGTAAACGCCGCCGAACAGGCCGCATTCCAGACCGGCGTGGATGGCCATGATCTTGGGCTCGGTGCCGTACATCTTCTGATACACCTCGCGCATTTCCTTCAAAATGGGCGATTCCATATTGGGTTTCCAGCCCGGATAGGCGCCGGTGAACTCGGCCTTGGCGCCGGGGGTCAGATCGACCACGGCCTGCATGTTGCGCGCCAGGTCGTATTTGGCCGTATCCACCGAGGAACGCAGCAGGCACATGATGACGGCCTGCTTGTCTTCCAGCTTCACGATGGCCATGTTGGTGGAGGTCTCCACCAGGCCGGGCATGGAGTCGCTCATGCGGACCACGCCGTTGGGAATGCCGTACACCAAATTGCAGAGGTTGGCGGTGCAACGGGCGGTGAGCGCCTGCGCGGGCAGTTCCGTAGCCTGGCAGGACAGCGCGTAGTCGGGTTCCACGGCGCTCAGCTCGGCCTTGGTCTCGGCGAAGAAGGTGTCCACGATGGCTTTCAGGCCGCTTTCCTTGGCCTTGGGCAACACGATTACGGCGAAAGACTCACGCGGGATGGCGTTGCGCAGGCTGCCGCCGTCCAGGCTCGCCAGGCGGGCATCCACTTCGCGCAGGGCCACCAGAAGGCGGTTCATGAGCTTGTTGGCGTTGCCGCGGCCCAGAATGATGTCCATGCCAGAGTGGCCGCCCTTGAGGCCGGTAAGGCTCAGCTTGTAGGCCACCGTTTCGGCGGAGGTGTTTTCCTTTTCGAGGTCCATGCGGATGGTGGCGTCCAGACCGCCGGCGCAGCCCACATAGAGTTCGCCTTCGGTTTCGGAGTCGAGGTTCAGGAGGATGTCGCCTTTGAGCACGCCGCTTTCAAGGCCGAAAGCGCCCGTCATGCCGGTTTCCTCGTCGGTGGTGATGAGCACTTCGAGAGGGCCGTGCTTAAGGGTGGTGGATTCCAGCACGCTCATGGCGGCGGCCACGCCCATGCCGTTGTCGGCGCCGAGGGTGGTTCCGTTGGCCGTTACCCATTCGCCGTCGATATAGGCTTCGATGGGGTCGGTGAGGAAATCGTGCCGCTTGTCGGCGTTCTTCTGGGGCACCATGTCCATGTGCGCCTGCAGGATCACGCCCTTGCGGTTCTCCATGCCGGGGGTGGCGGGCTTACGCATGATCACGTTGCCGGTCTTGTCAACCTCAACCTCGATGTTGTGCTTCTTGGCGAAATCGACCAAAAAGGCACGAACCTTTTCTTCGTGTTTGCTGGGGCGCGGCTGTTGCGTGAGCCCGTAGAAATTGGCCCAAACGTTCTGGGGTTCGAGCGCGGAAATGTTCTTGTCCATATCTCTTGTGTTTTTGATTTCTAACAAAGGTTTAAAGTTACGAAACTTTTGGCAAAGCTAACCATAAACGCTTGCAACGGGTGTGCAAAAAGATATACCTTTACACGCATGAAAACCCTATACATCGCGACCCACAACGCGCACAAGACGCAGGAAATCCGTTCGCTTTTCGAGAGGACGCCCGCCCTGGCGGAAAGATACACGCTCGGAAACCTTGAATCGCTGGGCTTTTCGGAAGACATTCCCGAAACGGCCGACACCCTGGAGGGCAACGCACTGCAGAAGGCGAGGTTCATCCATGAGAAATACGGGGTGGACTGCTTTGCCGACGACACCGGCCTGGAGGTGCCCGCCTTGGGCAACCGCCCCGGCATCTACTCGGCGCGCTACGCCAACATGCCCCAAAGTTTCGAGCAGGACGGCCTGGCCACGCCCGAGACCCTCGCCCTGCCCGACCCCACCTTCGACCAGAACATAGACCGGCTGTTGCAGAAACTGCAAGGCAAGCCCCGTGCGGCGCGCTTCCGCACCGTCATCTGCCTGATTCTGGACGGTCAGACGCACTATTTCGAAGGTTCGGTGGAGGGCGAGATCCTCTCGGAGAGGCAGGGAGCCCAAGGCTTCGGCTACGACCCGGTGTTCAGGCCGGAAGGCTTCCCGGAAAGCTTCGCCGGATTGGACGTGGAAGAAAAGAACCGCATCAGCCACCGGGGCCGTGCGGTTCAGAAACTGATGGAATTTCTCGAAAAGGCTTAGTCCTTGCCCCGCAGCATGTCTTTCTGCACGCGGATGGCCTCGGCGTGGAGGCAGTTCAGTATCTGTTGCACGAAATCCTTGTCCAGTCCCTGCCTTTCGGCCAGGGAAGCCATTCTCTTAACCACTTCGTTCCAGCGGTCGAACTGGAGCACGGAGAGGTTCTCCTCTTTCTTGAGCCGACCCAGTTCCTTGACCAACTGCATGCGGCGCGCCAGCACCTGTATCAGTTCGTCGTCCACCTCATCCAGGATGTGGCGTATCTGCGCCATCTTCACCGAACTGCAGCCGGCCTTGCGGAACACCAGACCCGAAAGCAGTTTCTCGAAACCTTCGAAATCCACCTGCTGGGCGGCGTCGCTCATGGCCTCGGCAGGGGAGGGATGCACCTCGAGCATCAGCCCGTTCATCTCCAAGTCGAGTCCGTTCTGCGCCAGTTCCGGCAGATAGGCGCGCTTTCCCCCTATGTGGCTGGGGTCGCACAACAAGGGTATCTCGGGATGGCTGCGCTTCATCTCCACGGCGATTTCCCAAAGCGGCGAATTGCGGTAGGGCAGGGAGTTGTACATGCCGAAACCGCGGTGAATGGCCCCCACCTTGCCCTTGCTGTGGCGCGAGACACGCTCGATGGCGCCCAGCCACAGCGCCAAGTCGGGGCTTATCGGGTTCTTGACCCACACCGGATTGCCGCAGCCTTGCAAGGCCTGCGAGATCTCCTCCATCAGGAAAGGATTGGCCGTGGTGCGGGCACCTATCCACAATTGGTCGATGCCGTGTCTGAGGCACAGTTCCACGTGACGGGCGGTCGCCACCTCGGTGCTTACCGGCAGACGGTAGGTTTCCCTCACCTCGGCCAGCCAGGCCAGCGCCTGTTCGCCCATGCCCTCGAACGAGCCGGGACGGGTGCGCGGCTTCCACACGCCGGCACGGAAAACCCTTACCGGCAGCTGCGGGTTGCGGGCGTTGTAGTCCGCGAAAAATCCGGCCGTCCTAAGCAGCTGTTCTCTGCTTTCGGCACTGCACGGCCCCGCCATCAGCGTAAATTCCCCGGGCGGAATCACCGCCCCCATATCCTTGTCTCGCATCGTTCTTACTTTTCTCCCGCCGGAAGACTTCCCGATTCCGCTCCTTGTTCTCCGTCCTGTTCCCGCAGGTATTCCTCCTCTTCCTTCTTGGAAAGGGTACGCTTTCCGTTGTAGCGTACCTCTTCCTCGTTCTGGTCGTACTTCACGCGCATTTCCGGATTGCCGTCCCTGTCGTAGTAAATCCACGTGCCGGTCTTGCTGCCCATGCGGTAGAATCCCTCTTCCCTGAGCACGCCGTTCTCGTCGAAATGGCGGTGCTGGCCGTCGGGCAGGCCGTTGGCGTAGGAACCCTGGAATGAAAGCCGTTTCTTGCGGCCCTTCTCCGTCCAGTAGGAACGCCACAGCCCGTGCCGCTCGCCCATGCTGTAGCTGCCTTCCATGAACTCGTTGCCGTTGAGGTATTCCCAATGCCCGTCTTCGAGGCCTTCCACATAGCTGCCCTTGGCGACCACCTGCAGGCTGTCGTTGTATTCCACGCTCGCCCCGTCGAGCTTGCCCTGGTAGTATTCCTGTTCCTGGCGCACCTCCCCGTTCGGAAAATACCAGACCCAGCGCCCGTCCTGACGGTCGTTGCGGTACTCGCCTTCCTGCTCGAGCCGTCCGTCGGGATAGAAATACTTCCACTTGCCGTACTTGCGTCCCTTGTAATACTGGCCTATGCAGCGCAATTTGCCGTCGGGGTAGAACTCCTGCCAGTCGTCGCGCAGGTTGCCGCTCTCGTCCACCGCGCCCTTGCCCACGATCTCGCCGTCCTTGAAGAAAATGCCCTGCACCACCTTGCCCGTAAGGCTGTCGTACTGGCGGCACATGCCCTCCGGCCTGCCGTTGCGCATGCCCACCCGGAACTTGGGCATCCCGTTCAGGTAGTATTCGGTGTGCACCTCCATCTGCGCGATTTCCGGCGCGTCTTCCTGCAGGATTCCCAGCACGTACTTCCGCAGCACCAGCAGGTTCCCCAGACTGTCGTATTCCTTGTAGTAGCCGTCCTTGAGGCCGTCCTGATAGGTGCACTCCCAATGCAGGACACCGTTTTCGTGGAAATCCTTCCACTCGCCCTGCATCCTGCCCGCCCTGTCGCGGCGGTTGGCCACGTGGCGGAACGATATCATGCCGTTCTTGAAGAAGGTGAAGGCCGACACGTCGCCGTAGGCGTTGTAGCGTTTGTCGAAGCCGTTCTCCAGCCCGTTCCGGAAGCGCGTGGTCTGCAACAGCACACCCGCGGTGTCGGTAACGCGGCGCAGGCCCTGAAGGGTGTCGTTCACGAAATTCTCATAGACGGTGCGGTCCGGATCGTAATGCACGCTCGCGCCGTTCTTACGGCCGTTTTGGTAATGGATCTCGCGCACCGGGCGGTTACCGGCGTAGAACGTCCACTTGCCGTGCAGCTGCAGGTTCCTGCGCGGGCCTTCTGAGATGAGATTGCCGCTCTCGTCGTAGTTCTTCCACACGCCTTCGGGCTGTCCGTTCACGAAATAGCCCTCGGAGGAAACCGCGCCGTTGGCATGGAAGAACTGCCTGAACTCAGCGCCAGCAGGCAAGGTGTCGGCATCTTCCCCTGTTTGGCAGAAACCGGGAACACACAGAAAAAAATTACACAGACACAGCAGGAAAAGCCTCATATCAGCTTAGACGCAACATGGTTTCGATGGGCTTGCGCGCCTTGTCCATCAGGTCTTTGTCCAGAACGATTTCTGGGGTCTCGTCGCGCAGGCAACGGTAGAGTTTCTCCATCGTGTTGAGCTTCATGTGCGGACAGTCGTTGCAGGCGCACTCCTCGTTGTTCGAGGCCACGAGGAATTTCTTGTTGGGCACGAGTTTCTGCATCTGGTGCAGTATGCCCGTCTCGGTGGCCACGATGTATTCGCGCGAGGAATCCTTAACGATAAAGTTGAGCATGGCGGCGGTGGAGCCCACGAAATCGGCCACCTCCAGCACGGCGGGATTGCACTCGGGATGGGCGATCACCTTGGCGTCCGGATGGGCCAGCTTGAGCTTGATCACCCTCTCGGCGTTCAGTATGTCGTGAATCTGACAGCTGCCCGGCCACAGCTTCATGTTCCGGCCGGTCTCGCGGTTGATGTAGCCGCCCAGGTTCTTGTCGGGCACGAAGAGGATCTTTGCGTCTTTGGGAAAGGTCTCCACGATCTTGAGCGCGTTGCCGGAGGTGCAGATAACGTCGGAGAGCGCCTTTACCTGCGCCGAGCAGTTTACGTACGAAAGCACCTTGTAGTCGGGAAACTCGGCCTTCATCTTGGCCAGTTCGCCGGCATCGCAGGAATCGGCCAGCGAGCAGCCGGCGTTCAGGTCGGGAAGCAGCACCTTGCGGTCGGGATTGAGTATCTTGGCGGTCTCGGCCATAAAGTGAACCCCGGCGAACACGATGATGTCGGCGGTGGTTTCGGCCGCGCGCCGCGCCAGGGCCAGACTGTCGCCTATATAGTCGGCGATGTCCTGGATTTCGGGGATTTGGTAATAGTGGGCAAGAATGACCGCATTCTTTTCCTTGCGCAGTCTGTTGATTTCCGATACAAAGTCCATAACGCGAATATTAAGTTTAAAGGCGTCTTAAACGCGTAACCACAAATTTACGGATTTATTCCTTACAGCCGCACACCCACCTTGATATAGCAAAAATGACGATTCAATTCCTTACGATTTAAAAGCTTGTAGCCGATGCCACAGGAAAGCCGTCCGTAATCCACACCCGCGCCCACTTGCATTTGAAAGAAACCAAAATGTTCCGAATTGTATGTTTTCGGCATATCCGAATTTTTTTTTCTAAATGACGCTGAGTTGTGAATCTTGTCATCGACGGCCAAAATCTCGGCGGCGAAGCCAAGGTTTAGGAAAGGAAAGAATTTTTTCGATACAGGGTAATAGCCTTTCATGTTTATACCCGCCGACATATTGTGATAGTACACCCATCCCTCATAAACATTAGTCATATCAAAAAAAGACAATTTTTCAAAAATACTGTTGTAACCAACTTCCGCACCGATAAAAAAGTAATCGTAAATTCTGGCCCCCACAGAGGCATCCAAAGCCGGTCCAACAGCAACATCATCGTAAAAATCATTGGAAATAACAGAAAAAGCAGTTCCGAAATACACATAGCCCTGGGGCTTTATCCGATGAATGTATTTGCCCCTCACCTTAAGCGCCGCCGGAGCGGGAACTTCGGAAAAAACCTCTTTCTTTCCGTTCTGGTACTTGATAAAGAAGACTTCGCTTTTATCGACGACTCTCGCCGGGCCGTCCTGAAAATCCCAATCGACGTACTTTACCGAGGTTCCGGAAATTTCCAACACCTTCGCCTGAATCTCGTCCGCATTCCTCAGTACAATTACATCCTGCGCCTTGACAAAAGAGAAGGTCGGAGCCAGCAAAAGAACGAAAACAATTAATTTTTTCATGGCCTTGTTGTTTGTGGAAGACGCAAAGTTAGCAATTATCACATATCCCATATTTCCCATACCTTTGCCGCCATGTATCCTAAAATCATACTCAAGGCGGGAAAGGACGAATCGCTGCGGCGGTTTCATCCCTGGGTTTTTTCGGGCGCGATCGCCCGCGTGGAGGGCGAAACCCTGGAAGAAGGCGACAACGCGGAGGTGTATTCCGCACAGGGCGACTTTCTCGGCACGGGACACACACAGATCGGCAGCATAGCCCTGCGCGTGCTTTCGTTCGAGCCCATTGCCATCGACAAGGCCTTTTACCGGCAGCGCATACGCCAGGCCCTGAACCTGCGCCGGAATCTGAACCTGATACGGCCCGACAACAACACTTTCCGGCTGGTTCACGGCGAGGGCGATTCCCTGTCGGGGCTAGTGGTGGATATCTACGGAGACACGGCGGTGATGCAGGCACACTCGCCGGGCATGCACCTCGACCGGGAGATGATCGCCGGGGCCATCCTCGAGGAATGTTCCGGAATCGTAAGGAACATCTATTACAAGTCGGAGAACACCCTGCCGTTCAAGGCCGAAATGAATGCCGAAGACGGCTACCTGGCGGGAAAAAAGGCCGCCGGACGCCCGGTGGCGGTAGAAAACGGGCTGAAGTTCTATCCGGACTGGACGGAAGGGCAGAAGACGGGCTTCTTTATAGACCAGCGCGAGAACCGCGCCCTGGTGGAACGCTACGCGGCGGGAAAGCGGGTGCTGAACATGTTCTGCTATACCGGCGGATTCTCGCTCTACGCCTTGCGCGCCGGTGCCAAAGAAGCGGTGTCGGTGGACAGTTCCGAAAAGGCTATCGGACTTACCCGGCAGAACGTGGAACTGAATTTCGGAAAAAGCGCCGCGCACCAGGCCGTTGCCTGCGATGCCTTCGACTACCTGCGCCAGAACGGCAAGGATTTCGACCTTGTGATCCTCGACCCGCCGGCTTTCGCCAAGCACCGCAACGTGCTGCACCAGGCCCTGCAGGGTTACCGCAAGCTGAACGCCATCGCCTTCAGGAACATCGCGCCCGGCGGCATACTGTTCACTTTCTCGTGCTCGCAGGCCGTTTCGCGCCAGGATTTCCGCCTGGCCGTATTCAGCGCCGCCGCCCAGAGCGGACGCAACGTGCGCATCCTGCACCAGCTCTCGCAACCCGCCGACCACCCGGTGAACCTCTACCACCCCGAAGGCGAATACCTGAAGGGACTGGTGCTTTATGTGGAGTAGGGTATATGCTGTTGAAAAGCGGTTCAAAAGATGTTGAAATCCGGTGAAAACGATTGTTGATTACGGTTGATAACCGAAGCGGCAAAAGAAATCAACATCCGTCAAGATTTTTTCAAGCGTTTTTAAACAAATTTAACTTAAAAAATGTTAAAACGCGTCCCGTTTGATAACCGCTTCCGGCAACATATAAACAGGTGTTTGTAAATTGTATATCTTTATGGTTTAAAGTGTGTTGTACTGTTGAACACTTGCTCATAAAAAGGCGCTTCCTGTGTATAACGGATGATAAAATTTCTTAAAAAAACTTATCCACCGTGATAACAGCCCTACTATGTATCCCTATTATTCCTTTTTATTTTTAAAAAATTTATAATATACATAATATCAATAATATACGTGATAAAAAGTGTTTTGAGCGGCAATCTGCTTCGTTGCAGCCCTCGGTCGTTCGGTCACGTACGAAAGTACGCTCCCTCACAATCCTTCGGACTGCGCCTTGCATCTCACCGTTCAAAACACTTTTTAGTGGACTGGAGTTTTGAGCGGCAATCTGCGGCCTTACAGCCTTCGGTCTTTTGCGGTCTTACTGGCTTTGGTACTTCGGCAAAAAACCTTTTTGTAACTTTACATCTTTGTTTAAAATGGGCGGGTTGCCCGAGGAATGAGCGCGTACAAGGAATTTATAACGAAACTCGATGCCTTTCTGAGCCGGTTCTACATCAACAAGGCCTGGAAAGGTTTTTTCTTGCTTTTTGCGGTGTCGTTGGCCGTATTCCTTGTTTTCTGCGTGCTCGAATATGTGTTTTACCTGCCTGTAGGTGTCCGCACCTGGCTTTTTTGGCTCTTTACCGTTCTGTTTCTCGCCGGTTTCATAATACTTGTCCTGCGTCCGTTTGGGCAGGGCAGGGACTGGTTCAAACGTATGAGTCACGAACAGGCGGCGCGTTATCTGGCCTCGCGCTATCCGGAACTGGACGACAGGCTCTACAACGTGCTCGACCTGAGGCAGCAGTTGCAGGAAAATGAATCTCTGTATGGATTGCTGGAGGCCGCCATCGAGCAGATAAGCCGGGGTTTCGTTGCCTACCGTTTCGAAAAATCGGTCAGGTTCAGGGCGAATCTCAGGTATTTGCTGGCGGTTGCGGCCGTGTTGCTGGTCATTGCGGCCGTGTATTTAATCAATCCTAAAATAATAGGTTCCTCTGAAAGGATCGTCCGGTACGGCCGTACTTTCGAGCGGGAGTTTCCTTTCGGAATCACGATAGCGAACAACAGTCTGCGGGTCGCTTATGAGGAGGATTTCACGCTGAACCTGAACGTGGGCGGCGACATACTTCCAAGCGAAGTCTTTATAGAAACGAACCGCCGCCTGCTTTCCTGCCGCAGGCATTCGCCCACCGAATTCTCGCATACCTTTAAAAAGGTTCGTCAACAGATTGAATTTCATATTGTAAGTGGAAAATACAGGAGCGAGGCCTACACTTTGGAAGTGGACTACAAGCCCCTGATGTCGGGAATGAAGATAAGGCTCCGTTATCCGGACTATATGGGCAGGAAGGCGGAAGTGGTGGATAATTCGCTGAACCTGAGCGTTCCGGCGGGTACCAGGGTGGAGTGGGAACTAAAGATAGACCATGCCGTCGGGCTGTTTGCCGGTTTCGTGCCCTCGGGCAATAAAGCGGAGGTGCAGGAGGTGCGTTGGGAAGAAGCCGCGGCGCAGGCTCCCGTTTTCTCATTTTCCCGGCAGATATTCCAGTCGTGTAATTATCTGCTTGTTCCTCAATCGTTTACGGATATAAAGACCGATACTTCCTCCTTTTTTATCGAGGCCTTGCCCGATGCTTATCCGCGCATAGAGACCGTTCAGCTGTTCGACAGCACGCGTCCGTACCGGCGGTATTTCCACGGCATGATCAGCGACGATTACGGCTTTCATTCCCTGATATTCAAGCTCTCGTGTTCCAATGCGTCCACCGGAAGCGAACGGACATTTTTCGACACCCTGCCCGTAAAGGCGCGCGAACTGAGCCAGGAGTTCACTTATTACTTTGATATCGACGAGTTTAATCCGCAGCTGGGCGATGAATTGAGTTATGGATTCGAATTGCGCGACAACGATGCCTTCTATCCTTTCAAGACGGTGTATTCGCCTGTGTTTTCTTACCGGAAGATGTCGCAGGAGGAGGTGAGGGAGGAGGTGAGCCGGACCTCGGCCTCGGTGGACAGCAAGTTTTCGCTTTCGCTTCAGTCCGTACAGCATTTCGACCGGGAACTGCAGGAACTCGTGCAGGATCTTCTCTCCAGGAAGCAGCTTTCCTGGCAGGATCAGAAACGGGTGGAACTCTTGCTGGAACAGCAGGAGCAACTGCGTGAGACCTATCGGGAACTGTCGGAAGAGATTCAGCAGAAACAGCGTCTGGAAAACGAGTTGAACGAGACCGACAGCGGGCTGCAGGAAAAACAGCGGCAGTTGCAGGAACTGATGGACCGGCTTTTCGACGACGCCACGATGAAGAAACTGGAGGAACTGCAGGAGCTGATGCGGCAGAACGCGCCCCGCGAGAAGATAACGGACGCCTTGGAGGACGTAAGGCGGCAGAAGGATCTGTTGAGTCGTGATATAGAACGTAATTTGAACTTATACAAGCAGTTGGAGTTCGAAAACAAGTTGAGTCAAGCCGTTTCGGATGCCCAAAGGCTTTCGGAGCAGAGCAAGGAAGTGTCGGAACAGATGAAACGGGTTTCTGCCGACAGCGCCTTGAAACTGCAGGAAGAATTGCAGAAGGGCAGGGAACGTCTCGAACAGGATCTGAAGCGGGTGGAGGAACTGAACGGAAATCTGGAGAAGAAAACATCGTTCGCCATGCCCGATTCCCTGTTGCGGGAGGCGAGGAAAGATATAGAGAACACGAAATCCGATTTACAGAACGGAAACGAGAAATCGGCACGCAGGAATCAGGAAAAGACCAACGAGGATCTGCAGCAGCTGGTCGACAATCTGTCAGCTCAGATGGATCGGATAGAGGAGGAGAACGAGGCGGAAGACGCCGATTTTATCCGCTTGCTGTTGAAATCCACGGTGCGGGTTTCGGTGCAACAGGAAAACCTGATGGAATCCTTGGGCAGCACTAAGCTGAACGATCCGCGCTATGCCGAACAGATACGCAGACAGTCGGCCCTGAACACCGAGATTCGCTTTATCGCCGACAGTATCCAGGCCATCGCCAAACGCCAGCCGCAGGTGGCGCTCACCACCAATCAGGAAGTAAAGAATATGCTTTCGTACAGCCGCGAGACCTTGGATCTGCTGCTGGCCATGAACAACGTGTATTATACCCACTACAACACCACCAATAGCCGTGCCCTGGCGCGCCAGCAATACACGATGACTTCGCTGAACAACCTGGCCCTGCTGCTTTCCGAATCCTTGGACAGGATGCAACAGCAGATGAACATGAAGGGCAACAGCGGTTCCTCCAAGAAAAAGCAGAAGGGCACGCCCCAGATGTCCTGTCCCAAGCCGGGAGAGAAAAATTCCTCGATGCCCATTCCGTCTATGGAATCGATGATGAAACAAGGCAAGGAATCCCTGCAGCAGATGCAGAAGGATTTGAACCGGCAGTTGGATGAACTGAAGAAGATGCTGGAGCAACTGCAGAAGCAGGGTCAGCCGAAAAATGCGCAGGAAGGGAAACAGGCCAAGCCGGGCGAGTCGGGCAATGCACAGGGAGAACAGATTTCGGAGGAGAAAGTTTCGGAATCTTTTGCCCGCGCCGCCGCCAAGCAGGAAATGATACGCCGTATGCTGCAACAGAAAATGCAGGAGGAAAAAATCAAGAATCCCGGAGCGGCCGGACTTTACAACCGGATTTTGGGCGATATGGAAACCACCGAACGCGATTTGGTGAACAAGATCTTAAACGACCGGGTGCTGTCGCGCCAAAAGAATATCGAGACCCGGTTGTTGGAGGCCGAGAATGCCGAACTGAAACGGGAGCAGGATGACAGACGCGAATCGAAAACCGGAAGTACGTTTTCTCCCTTTATGGGCGACAGCCTCGAAAATGCCGGAAAGAAAAAGATGCCGGGCAACGATCTGCTGCGTTTTTCCTATCCCGAACTTCGCCCGTACTATAAGAAGAAAGTACAGGACTTTTTGTTTGACACCGAGCGGAAGTAGGCGATGTTTCACGTGAAACATCTTTGTAAAATATTTAAAATGAAAGAGATTACCTTTATCGAACAAGATTGCAGGGTAGGCTTCATGCGGCGCAACGACACCCGTGCCCGCCTGCTGAACGTATTGAAAAGCTTGGGTTGCGTGTCTTCCGGCATCACCTATATCTTTTGTTCGGACAAATACCTGTTGAAGGTGAACAAGGAGTATCTGAACCATGACACCTTTACAGATGTGATAACTTTCGACTATACCTTGCCCGGCGATACATTTCCGATTGGCCTTTGTGAAACCGTCGGAAAGCCTTCTTCGAAAAAGTGCCGTCCGGTGGCGGGCGATATCTACATCAGCGTGGAGAGGATCAAGGAAAATGCCCGGAAGTTTCAGGTAAGGAATATCGACGAGTTGAACCGCGTCATGATTCACGGCATCCTGCACCTGGCGGGGTATAAGGACAAGACGCCGAAGGAGGAGGCGGAGATACACCAGAAGGAAGATGAAATGTTGAAAAAATGGTTTTGAACGGGGATCTGCTTCGCTGCGGACTGTCGGGGGCTTGGTCACGTACTTTAGTACGCTCCCGCGCACCCCGTCAGTCCGCATCTCGCATCTCCCCATTCAAAACCATTTTTTCCTTTGCACGTGTTTTGGGCAGGGATCTGCTTCGCTGCGGACTGTCAGTGGCTTGGTCACGTACTTCAGTACGCTCCCGCGCGTTCCAAGGACTTCTGCCTTGCATCTCACCGTTCAAAACCATTTTTTCTTTCGCACGTATTTTGAACGGCGATCTGCGGCGTTGGAAGCCCTTGGCTCGCTTGGTCACAGGTGGTTGGGGAATTTTTTGCGGGGTGGTTTTGCATTGCGGGGGCGTGTTTGAGGTTTGGGTTACGGATAATTTATTGTGTTATGAAAGTTATAGGCATCAACGGGAGTTCCCGCAGGGACGGAAACACGGCGATGATTATCCATGCTGTGTTTAAGGAACTGAATGCCGCCGGTATCGACACGGAACTGATACAGTTGGCCGATTGTGAAATTAAACCTTGCCGGGCGTGTTTTGCCTGCAAGGGGCAGGGCAACTGCGTTTTTAAGGAGGATGATTTTGCCGCCGTGTTTAGCCATATGGCGGAAGCGGACGGAATTATTCTCGGCTCGCCGGTGTATTCCGCGGATGTATCGTCGGGTATGAAGGCCTTTCTTGACAGGGGAGGCGTTGTCGTGGCCACCAATCCGGGTTTGCTCAAGCATAAGATAGGCGCCTCGGTGGCGGCCGTGCGCCGTGCCGGAGGAATGACGGCGGTGGATACGATGAACCATTTTATGCTCAATAAAGAGATGATTGTAGTCGGTTCCGTTTATTGGAATATGGTTTACGGCCGAGAAAGGGGAGAAGTACTGAACGATGCCGAAGGCATGGAAAATATGCGCAACCTCGGTCAAAATATGGCTTGGACTTTGAAGAGACTTATTGAGAAATAGGGCTTTTCGCCGTATATTTGTAACTGATTTACAATATGTTTTTCGGGTTTAGGGTTAAATGTTTCACGTGAAACATTTTGTCGGGGACTATCTCTCTGAACTCGGTTTTTTTCAAGAAACGATAGGCTTAAGGTTTGAAGTAGGAAATGAAATTGAATTACGATATCGTGGTGGTGGGCGGCGGCCATGCCGGATGCGAGGCAGCGGCGGCAGCGGCCAATATGGGCAGCCGGGTTCTGCTGTTGAGTATGCAGATAGACCGTATGGCGTATATGTCGTGCAACCCGGCGATGGGTGGTGTGGCCAAGGGACAGATTGTTCGCGAAATCGATGCGATGGGCGGTTACTCCGGAATCATCACCGACTGTTCCACCGTGCAGTTCCGTATGCTGAACCGTTCCAAGGGACCTGCCATGTGGAGTCCCCGGGCGCAGTGCGATATGTGGAAATTTTCTGCCAACTGGCGCGCCCAACTCGAAGCGGTTCCGAATCTGGAACTCCGTCAGGATATGGTGACTTCCTTTCTGTTCGAAGGCAATACCGTGGCGGGGGTAAGGACCCAGTGCGGAGCGGAAATCCATGCCAAGGCGGTGATCCTTACCGGCGGCACATTCCTGAACGGGAAAATCCATATAGGGGAACAATCGTACCCTGGCGGTCGGATCGGCGAGAGCGCGTCTTTCGGTTTGAGCGAGCAATTGCGCGAACGCGGTTTCAGGGTGGAGAGCCTCAAGACCGGAACGCCGGTGCGGGTGGATGCCCGCACGGTAAATTTTTCGGTGCTCACTGAACAGAAAGGAGATGAAGATCCGGGCAAGTTCTCGTTTACCGACACTCCCCGCGTGCAGGATCAGATGTCCTGCTTTCTGGCCTACACCAATCTGGAAGTACACGATATATTGCGTACGGGTTTCGACAAGTCGCCTATGTTCGCCGGGCGCATCAAGGGTCGCGGCCCGCGTTACTGTCCCTCCATCGAAGACAAGATAGACCGCTTTGCCGACAAGGACAGGCACCAGCTGTTTTTCGAACCCTGCGGTCGCGGCAGTATGGAATACTACCTGAACGGATTTTCGTCTTCGTTGCCCGAGGAGACGCAGTTGGCGGCCTTGCATAAAATAGTAGGTTTCGAAAACGCCAGAGTATTCCGCCCGGGCTACGCCATCGAATACGATTATTTCGACCCAACGCAGTTGAAGTCCACCTTGGAGACCAAGTTGGTGAACCGGCTGTATTTCGCGGGTCAGGTAAACGGTACCACCGGCTATGAGGAAGCCGCCGGCCAAGGTTTCATGGCCGGGCTGAACGCCCACCTGAACATTACCGGACAGCCTCCCTTGGTGCTGAACCGCTCCCAGGCCTATATCGGTGTGCTGATCGACGACCTGGTGACCAAGGGGGTCGATGAACCCTACCGTATGTTCACTTCACGTGCCGAATACCGTATCCTGTTGCGTCAGGATAACGCCGACGAACGCCTTACGCCTTTGGCCTATAAGATAGGTATCGCGAAAGAGGAGAGGATGCGGCGTCTGGAAGAAAAAAAATCGTACGGCAAGAAGATAAAGACGTATATCGGAACCCACAAGGTGGAACCCGAAAACGTAAACGCCGGCTTGCTGGAATACGGTACGTCCGCGCTCTCGCAGAAAACCACCCTGGAAGCCCTGCTGCAACGCCCCCAGATAACCTTGGTGCAGTTGATGCATTTGGACGAGGGCTTGAAGACGTATGTCGAGAACAACCGAGACAAGCCCTACTACCGCGAGCTGTTGGAAGAAGTGGAGATCAGCATGAAGTACGACGCGTACATCCGCAAGGAAGAGGAGAACGCGGCGAGGCTTTCCAAATACGACGACCTTCCGCTCAAGCCCGATTTCGATTACCGGAGCATCCTGTCGCTCTCGTACGAGGCGCGCGAGAAGCTGAGCCGGATAAAGCCCGCCACGCTCGGCCAGGCCTCCCGCATTCCGGGGGTTTCGCCCGCCGATATTTCGGTGCTTTTGATCTGGCTCAACCGATAAGGGTTTCAAGACGTTGTGATTTCGCTTCCCGACGGTATGCCCATAGGTCTTTGCCGAGGCGGGAAAAACCTTATTTTTGCCGGAGTGAAAAAGGCAGGTTCACAACCCGCGAAGTTTATACGCTGAAAGAGAAATTATACGATGCAGGAAGACAGCAACAGGCCCACGGAAACAGAGGCGGTTCCCCTTTGTGCGCCAGAACCGGAAAAAACCGGAGCCAAGGGCGGCAAGGACAAGTATGTTGAAACGCCCTTGATGAAGCAGTATTACGAAATCAAGCGGCAGCATCCCGAGGCGGTTCTCCTGTTCCGCGTGGGCGACTTTTACGAAACCTTCGGCGAAGACGCCGTGTTCGCCTCCAGGGTGCTCAACATCGTGCTGACCCGCAAGGCCAGCGGCGCCCATACCTATACCGAACTGGCGGGCTTTCCCCATCACGCTCTCGAGACATACCTCTATAAACTGGTGAAGGCCGGCGGCAAGGTGGCCATTTGCGAGCAGCTGGAAGATCCCAAACTCACCAAGAAACTGGTGAAGCGGGGCGTGAGCGAGCTGATCACTCCCGGCATCGCCATGAACGACCGGCTGCTGGAAACCGGAAAGAACAATTTCCTGTGTGGAATCTCGCCCGCGGCTTCCGCCAAGAATCCTACGATGGGCGTTTCGTTTTTGGATGTGAGCACCGGCGAATTTTTTGTGGCGGAAGGCAGCGAGGAATACGTTCGGAAACTTCTGGATAATTTCCAGCCCTCGGAAGTGGTGATGCCGAAAACGTATCGCGACGACTTCTGCCGATTCTTTGGAAACCGCTACTATATTACGGTATTCGACGACTGGGTATTCAAGCCCGATTTTGCCAAGAAAATATTGCTCGATCACTTCAAAACCAATTCGTTGAAAGGTTTCGGGGTGGAGGAGATGCCCGCCGCGCAAATGGGTGCGGGTGCCTGCCTGCATTACTTGGTGGAAAGCAAGCACGAACTTTCGGGACACGTATCCTCCCTGCAGAAAATTGCGGAAGACAAGTACGTATGGATGGATGCGTTCACGCTACGTAATCTGGAGCTGCTGCAACCCTCGGCCTCCTACGTGGATGCCGGTGTCGAGGCGCAGAATTCCTTGTACGCGGTGTTGAACAAGACAAACACCCCGATGGGGGCGCGCCTGTTGCGCCGCATGATCTGCCTGCCCCTCAAAGACGTGCGGGAAATCGACCGCCGGCTCGCGCACGTGGACTACCTGGTGCACCACCGCGAACAGGCCTGCACCTTGCGCGATGCCCTCGCGCAGATAGGCGACCTGGAACGCATGCTGTCGAAAGTGGCGGCCATGCGGATCCAGCCCAGGGAACTGTGGCAGCTCAGGCTGTCGCTGGACGTTCTGCAGCAGATTATCCAATGGGGCGGCGAAAAACTCGAATCAAGAGATAACGTGCTGTACGACAGGATAAAGGAATTGGATTCCTGCCGGGAACTCTCCGACCACCTGGCCCGTTGGCTCAATCCCGAGGCGCCGGCGCTGCTCTCCAAGGGCAACGTGATCGCCGAGGGCGCGGACGCCGAACTGGACGAGCTGCGCAGGATCGCCTTTTCGGGCAAGGAATACCTGTCGGACCTGTTGCGGGAGGAAACGCAGCGCAGCGGCATCACCACCTTGAAGGTAGGTTTCAACAACGTGTACGGCTACTACTTCGAGGTGAGCCGATCCTATAAAGACAAAGTGCCCGCCTCCTGGGTACGCAAGCAGACGCTTACCAACGCCGAGCGCTACACCACCGAAGAACTCAAGGTTTACGAAGAAAAAGTACTTACCGCCCAAGACAAGATAACTACGGTTGAAGCCCGTCTCTACCAGGAATTGGTAAGTTTTGCGAACGGCTTTATAAAACGTATGCAGGTATCGGTGCAGAACATTGCTTTCCTTGATGTTAT
Source organism: Bacteroides sp. (assembly GCA_023662825.1). Classification (GTDB taxonomy): domain Bacteria; phylum Bacteroidota; class Bacteroidia; order Bacteroidales; family P3; genus Pullibacteroides. Next base: position 21,774 of record JAMPIH010000013.1, on the reverse strand, counting down.
GATGTCGTTTGCCGATGCCGCCGTAGTGAATGAATACGTGCGCCCCAAGGTGGTTGACGGCTACGATCTGCAGATAAGGCAGGGGAGACATCCGGTTATCGAAAGGCATATGCCGGCCGGCCAGAAATACGTACCCAACGACATTACGTTTACCCACGAGGCCTGCCGCATCATGATGATCACCGGGCCCAATATGTCGGGTAAGTCGGCGGTGCTGCGGCAAACGGCGCTTATCGTGCTCATGGCGCAGATAGGCTGTTTCGTGCCCGCTCAGGAAGCCGTTATCGGATGGGTCGACAAGATCTTTACCCGTGTGGGAGCCACCGACAACATCGCCCAGGGCGAAAGTACGTTCATGGTGGAGATGAACGAGACCGCCAACATCCTCAACAACCTGACGGCGCGGTCCCTGGTGCTGTTGGACGAGATCGGCCGGGGCACCAGCACCTACGACGGCATCTCCATCGCCTGGGCGATTGCCGAATACCTGCACGAACAGCCCCAAAAGGAGGCTAAAGTGCTGTTCGCCACGCACTACCACGAGTTGAACCGTATGGCGGAATCGTTTCAACACATTGAAAACTACCACATCAAGGTAAAGGAGGAAAACGGGAGGATGATTTTCCTGCGTACCTTGGCGCAGGGAGGCTCGGAGCACAGTTTCGGGATCCATGTGGCGCAGATGGCGGGCATGCCGAAATTCGTGCTGGACCGGGCCGGGGAAATTCTTGCTGGTCTGGAACGCGACCGGAGCCTGAACGGAGATTTCGCTGCCATTTTGTCCGGTTCTGCCGCGCACACAGCCGACCGCGGGCCCGGGTGCGGCGCTCCATGCGATTCTCAGGCGGTCAAAACCCCCTCTAAAGCCCCTTCGGCAAGCGTTCAAACCACTGAAAACAAGGCGGATAAACCCTATCAGCTCAGCTTTATCCAGTTGGACGACCCGCTGCTCGAAAAAATCCGCGACGAGATTCTCGACTTGGATGTCGACAGCCTCACGCCCATCCAGGCACTCAATAAGTTAGACGAGATAAAACGGCTCCTCAAACGGAAATAGGGGGCGGAAAGACTTATGTCGGCCGTGTTTACGGTTCAGGATTACCGCACCTCGATTTCCAGGGCGGGAGACTGCCGGCCTTGTGCGGCTTGCCGGGGCGTTACCCCCGAAGCGGCGCATGAGAAGGTGGGCAGGTTGAAGAGGCGCAGGTTCGCATGATAGAAACCGCCGTCCTTCTGCGGCAAGAGAAAGGGCTTCCCGAAATCCTTTCCGTCGAAATAAGCGATGTAAGGCAATTCGTAGTGGATGTTCTGCCGCTTGCTGCCGAACACCACCCAACGCCCGTTGGCGCTCCAGTCGTGCCAGCTTTCGCTTTCGGGAGAGTTCAGCACCTGTGCCGGATTTATCGATATATTCCGTTGTGATTCAATTGTTTTTACCTGTCCGGTATTTTCTACGTCGATCAGCAGCAAGTCTCCCTGTGCGTGGTAGGGAATGGAATTGAAGCGGGCGCGGCACAAAAGCACGTGCCTGCCGTCGGGATGCACGCGCGGCATCGAATAGCTGCATCCCGGAACGGCCTTCAGGAGCGTCTGCACGCTGTCCGAGAACCGGCCCTTTTCCGCATCGAAACCTACCCGGCACAAGTCGAAGTAGATGTGCTGCACCCGTTCGCCCCAGTCGGGATAGCGCGCCGCCGTATCCGGATCCATCTTGGGCGCGCGGCAGAAGTAGAGCCACTTCCCGTCGGGACTCCAGGCCGGCCAGGTCTCCTCGTAAGCGGCGGTCCAGAGCGCGTTGTCCAGGACGAGCCGGTTGCCCCGCGTGTCGTACAGCACGATGTTGCAGGCACTGTCCAGAATGTCCACATACTGGTGTTCGGGCGTGTAGCCGTTGATTCCTATGATGTTGGTGCTGAGCGCGATCCACCGGCCATCCGGATGCCAGGCGGGATACACCAGGTTCAAGGGCATGCGCAGCGAGTCGGGCAGCCCCGCCAGGGCTTTCGCGGCATCGGGCGGAACGATTTTCGACACGTCCTTTCCATCGAACAACAGGGAGCCTTCCGAGGGGCTGCGCAGGTGCACCAGCATCCGGGAGGCATCCCCCGCGGGCGACACATGGCAGTTGAAGCAGTTCTTCCGCATCGAGGCGTTCGACAGCAACACCCGCTCACCGAAGTTTTCCAAGTTCCGTTCGCGCAGTTCCATCACGTTGTACCCCCCTTTCCCCACACTGTACGCCCCTTCCACGGAAGGCAGCAGGCGGTAGGTGAGGTAAGGGTCGATGGGTTCGGGGCAGAGGATCCAGCGCAGGGGCGGATAGGCGGTGCGGGCGCCCGATTGGCCGAGCACGGTGATTTCCAGCACGAGGGTGTCCCGTTTTCCCTGCATGGCGGCCGAGCAGAGCTTTTTCCATGTCTTTATCGGAAAAACCACGTTTTTGCGCAATTTCAGCGTCTTTTGCGCCACAGACGAAGAAATGTTCACCACCGCGCTCTTTACCGTGTCGGGAAGCGCGAAATTCAAGGGCGCGATGTTGCAGGGAATGGACGTGCCGTCTCCGTAGGCCGGAAAAACGGGCGCCGGTTCAAGGGAGGACACCGTTTCCGAGGGTTTCGGACAACAGGCGGCCATGCCCGCCAGCAGGACGGCGAGAAGGGCTCGGACGAAAAAAGGGCGTGCACTCATCAATGGGCCAAGGTTTGCGTGCCGGATTGCCGCGGGCTTACAAAACGGCTGTAATAGTAGTTGTAGGCGAAGGTGTGCCCGAAACTTTGCGTGATCTGCTGCGGGCTCATCGTCCCCCTGCGCAGGCTCTCCCGCGCCTGATAGAACAGGCGGCACTGCTTCAGCACGGCCTGATCCCAGGCCAGATCCTGCATATACTCCATAACTTGCGGCGGTATCTGCCCCTGACCCTCTTCCATGCCGATAAACAGCATTTCCTGCCAGGAGGACGGCAGGCGGTAAGGGGGCCTTTGCTGCCCGCTCAGGCGCAGGTAGTCGCCGATATGCGCCGTAACGTGGTCGGTCCGCTTGTAGAGCAGGTCTATCAGCGAGATGTATTCCAGGTTCTCGCGCGAGGATGGGTTCTGCCGCCACAGTTCGCGTGCCTCGGCCTCGCCCGACCCGCTTGTGTAGATGTAGTCCTTGAGCGTCTTTGCCCGCTCCCGCCCGATTTCGTCCAGCAACAGGCGCAGGTCGGGCGAACAGTCCTGCATGGCCGCAGAGTCCTGCAGGAGCCTTGATACCTCCCGGTAGACGCGGGCCTGCTTGCGGTAGAAGAGCGTGTTCTCCAGCAGGCGGATGTATTTGTCGGCCAGGCCGTACTGCCGGCACACCAAGGCCGAGAAGGCCGACTGTTCCAGCATCCAGTAACTCAGCCCCTCGGTTTCCATCACGTTCATGATCTGGCTGTAAACCGCCGTGTGGTTGCCGGTGAGCCGGTTCCTGAACACCGATACGGCGGTGGATGCCGGCGCAGCCCCGTCGTCGATCTGTCCGTAGATCTCGGGCACGCGGTAGTAGGTAAAGAAGTCGTCGTTTAGGCGGTGAGCCCCCAGGAGCGCCACGCGGGTATAGGCCGCCAGGTCCTGCCGGAACAGCATTTCGGTCTGGCTCATGCCCGCATACAGCGAGTTGCGCCCCGTAACCACATCGTCGATGGAGCAGGGATGCGAGAACCAGTACCCGTTGGCCAGCTGCAGGGCCTCTCCGTAGCGGTTTTCCATAAGCAGCCGTTCGGCCTTCATCAGGATGCGTCCCGATTTATAGTCCTTGAACCCCCAGTAGGTGCTTCGGTTCGAAAAGGCGAGGCTCACCTGGCAGCCCATGAATACAAGCGCCCAGAACATGGGCAGCGTGAAGCCCACAATTTGTTTCCAGATTTTTGGACGATTTTTCCCGTTCACATTATGGCTCCGTTCGCGCAAGAACAACTTGCAGACGAAGGTAAGCAGCGCGCAGAACAGCAGCCCCGCCGTCACGTTGAACGCCCACACGCCCCAGCCCCGGTAGAACTGCCCGGAAAAGGCCGTCAGGAGGTCTGCAAAACGGTAGGGTTGCCCCGGATACATGTTGATGTGGGAGTTCCACGGCAGGAAACTCGACAGGAAATCGGACTGAAAGGTAAGGAACGAATGCCGTCCCACGCTCAGGAACAGCTCGTAAAACAGCACGCTTCCGCCCGCCAGCAGCAAGGCGGCCGTCAGATAAGACAAGGCGACACGTATCCTGTTTCCAAACACAATTGCAGGCTGCCGTTTTTTTCGGGGCAACTTGCAAAGTTAGTGTTTTATTAATAACGTGTTACATTCCTGACGGAACACGGTGCGCACGTCTGCAAAAGTCATACAATTGCTTGATAAAGAGTTTTTTACAAAGACGAAGACGTGTTGGGAACGCTATTTCACGGTGATGCCGAGTGCCGGCGAGCGTTTGGCTGCAGCCGCCTTCTGGGGTGTGAGCGCGGAGGCGTTGCGCGTAAAGGTGGGCAGGTTGAACGAGCGCAGGTTGGTCTGGTAGAAACGGGCGCTTTTCTGCGGCAGCACGAAAGGTATCCCGAATTCCTTTCCGTCGAAATGGGCGATGTAGGGCAGGGTGTAGTGGCCGTCCTGACGCTTGCTGCCGAACACGACCCAACGGCCGTTGGCGCTCCATTCGTGCCAGCTCTCGCTTTCGGGAGAGTTCAGTATGTTTGCCGGATTCGCGCCGGATTCGGCATCGGGTTCCATGTTTTCCAAATCGAGCAGGAACAGGTCGCCTTCCGACTGATAGGGCACGGAATTGTACAGGCTGCGGCACAGCAGCAGGTGCCTGCCGCCGGGATGCACGCGCGGCACCGAAAAGCTTTGGCCCGGTCTTGCGGCCAGCACCGTCTGCACCGTGTCCGAGAAGGTTCCGCTTGCGGCATCGAAGGCCACGCGGCAGAGGTCGAAGTAGATGTGCTGCACCCGTTCGCCCCATTCGGGATATCGCGCCACCGTGTCGGGGCTTACCTTGGGCGTGCGGCAGAAATAGAGCCATTTCCCGTCGGGGCTCCATGTCGGCCAGGTTTCCTCGTAGGCGGCGGTCCAGAGCGCGTTCGGCAACGAAACGCTGCGTTCCTGCGGATCGTACAGCAGTATGTTCGACGCGCTGTCGAGCAGGTTCACATATTGCCGGTGAACCGCATACCCGCTGATACCCAGTATATTGGTGCAGAAGGCGATGTGTTTTCCTTCGGGATGCCAGGCGGCGTACACGAAGTTGAGCGGCATACGCAGTGAATCGGGCAGATGCGCGAGCGCCTTTTCCGCCTCGGGCAGCCGGACCTTCTGCAGTTCACCCCTGTCGAAAAACAGCGAGCCTTCGGAGGGCTTGCGCAGATGGATCATCATGCGGTCCGCCTCTCCTTGGTCGTAGGTGTGGCAGTTAAAGCAGTTTCCATCCATCGACTGATTGTTCATGAGCACCTTTTCACCGAAATCTTGCAGGCAACGTTCCCGAAGCTCGATTACGTTGTAGGCGCCGGCGGTAGGCTGAACCAGGCGGTAGGTAAGGTAGGGGTCGATGGTATCGGGAGAGATGATCCAATGCAGGACAGGATAACGGAAATACGTTTGGGATGAACCGCGAACCGCCATGTTGATGCGGATGGTGTCGGTCTTTCCTTGACGGGCGGCCAGGGTGAGTTTATTCCAGAACGAAAGCGGAAACGCCATTTTCTGCCGTATGCGGAAGGTTCTTTTAGCGGAAGATGAGGTTACCTCGACCAGGGCGTTCCGCACCGTGTCGGGCAAAACGAAGTTGAGCGGCGCGATGTTGCAGGGAATGCGGATGCCGTCGGCATAATGGGGAAAGAGGGGCGCGGGTTCAAGCGTTTGAACGCTTGCCATGGTATCGGGCGACGGATGGGTGCAGGAAAACAGCGGCAGGCAGAGCGCGGCACAAAGCAGCCCGCGGAGCCACGCTTGCCGGCAAGCGATTTTCCTACCGCCGGATCTTCGACTGTCGGTTGCCGGACAACCAGTCTCGTCGGCCTTTCCCGTTTTCCGGAGAACTGCTGTGGCGGTATCCAAACCCGTTTGTGCAGCGCAGAACGCCCTTTTTGCAAGCAACACCATGCTTGCAAAGGTAAAAATTTATTAATAACATATGGGCAATACAAAAACTTGCCGGGATCAACGGCAATCCGGAGGGTAGAAAGCGTAGGAAGGTGGCGCAGGAGAATAAAAAAGGCCGCGAAGATTTCCTTCGCGGCCTTGTACCCCGAGCGGGACTTGAACCCGCACGAATTCATCATTCACAGGATTTTAAGTCCTGCGTGTCTACCGATTCCACCATCGGGGCTCCGAAGGCTCGCAAACAAGCCTCAAATAAAAAAGCCGCTCGTTTCGGGCGGCTCTTGAGCGGAAAACGAGGTTCGAACTCGCGACCTCAACCTTGGCAAGGTTGCGCTCTACCAGCTGAGCTACTTCCGCAATCGGACTGCAAAAGTACAAAGATTTTTTTAAAAACAAAATTTTTTTGAAACGGTAAGAAAAAAAGGTAGTGGCAGAAGTTCCGTTATTCCTCTTCCCGCACCATATGGTAAAGATCCACCGGGCTATGGTGCCACAGCTTGCTTTCTTCGTGTTCCAGTTCGCGGTAGGTGGCCGAGCGGTAAATGCGGGAGAGGGCCTCGTTCACGGAGATTCCCGCTTCGGCGGCGTACATTCCCGCCATCCGGCTCACTTTTCCCGGCAGGATCAGGTATAGGTTCTTGTCGGTGATATTCCGGTTCATGAGCGCACCTCCTTTGCCTCGATAAACGCCAAGGTGGAAAGGGCCTTTTCTGCATGAAGCAGGATCTGATTGACGAGTTTGTAGGTTTTCAGCTCTGCGATAAGCTCATTTTTTCCGAGAAGCCCCGCTTCATAGACGGCAAACGAAGCATACACCCGGTCGTTGGCAACGGGACCTTTCACTATATCGTAGTCGTGGTGAAAGCTTGCCTCCAATCGGTTCGCCATTACAAAATCGAGCCACTCTTCCGAAGGGGTTTGAAAATCGAGTATTCTCAACCCCTTTTCCTGCCGTTCATCATATTCGTACACATTGACATAGCCGCCTTCCGGACGATTCTTCGCCTTTCGCTTTACCCAAGACTCGGCCTGTTCACGGGAGGTTGTAAGATAAAACCCCGAACCATAGTCCAGCCTGCGGTTCGGCGTCCGTATCTCCGGCATCCTGACGAGCTCTAAACTACCGTGAAAAACTTTCACTTTGAGGCGTTTTGTGTGTTGAGGAACTCTTCTATCTCTTCGAGGATCCATTGGGCACTTTGCGTATGGATGGGCTCGTAGTTCTCCTCGAGAAACCGCAAAGCTCCGGACGAAGACAGCGTTTCGAAAGCCTGCGCCCCCGAAAGGGCATGGGCGTTCTTGTACATCTCCACGCAGAAAGAAAGGAAAAAGGTGATAGAATCTTGCTTTGTCTGCACTTTTCTAAGGGTTTCAGCCTACAAAAATACCGAGAATATTTAACAATAACGAATGAACCGGAAATACCGGCGATTCTTCCCGGATTTTCCCGAAAAAAACCGGCCAGCCCTCCCGAAAATTTTCCCGTGACAAAAAAAATTCCCCCCTCGACTCCAAAATTTTTTCCGTTCAACCCAAAAAATTTCCCCCGACCCCGAAATTTTTTCCCCGCGTCCCCCGAAAAACAGTCTGAAAAAGGCCATTCCATTTACAAAATGTAATAATTTGTCGATTCGTTCGGAAGCATCAGAAGTGAACCTTGCAAAAAGATATCATATAGATTAAAATCAGTGAGTCGAAAAAGGAATCGGTTTTTAATTTATTTCGCGAAATATATTCCATATATTTTTTAAAAATTATTTTATCGTGATATGTTGTTGAAAACAAAAATAAAGAAGCAAAAACGTGAAAAGCGGAATATGCGGAAAATCCGCACCCCCGAAAATCCCTAATAAAAAGCGAAAAGGATTTTCGGACCTCTGTAACTAACAGAATGAAAGCACAATACGGAAACCGGCAAAATCTTTGCCCGTTGCAAAAGCGGTTTTTGCAACCGAAAACTTGTAAAAACCTTTGTAATAAATTGACTGAAAGGAAGATACGGCGATTTTTCTACGCCAGAAAGAGACCTCTGATGTCCCACATTAGGGACTTCGCGGGCGCGCCGTTTATCATGTAGGCGCTGGGGGGCAGCGTGAAGGCGTAGCTGGAGAGGGCGTTGTTGGTGCTGCTGGTGGCGGTGACGTTGCCGCTCGCGTCGAACACCTGCTGGCCGCTGGCGAAGGCCACCTGCGCGGTGACGTCCTTGCGGCCGTTCGCGTTGCCCGTGCCGTCCGTAACATAGACCGTAACCTTGCTGTAGTCCGCCCAAGTCTTTCCGTTCCAAGATTTTACGTCAAGCTTGCCGCTCAGCTCCTCGCCCCCGCAGGTCTTGTCGGCAGTGAGGGTCATTTCCGGGTCGGATTCGATTTCTACACCCCCCATAATATATGCACAGCGGTCTTTGCCTTGTTCTGAAGGATCTAATACACTCGGATTCCACACATAGATTGACCAGTCTTGATTGTCTCCTTGATTCCACTTCGGTGGTTTGATTGGGTCTGTTTGACCATCGTAAGATATTGTAAATGTGGAAGCATCCGTTTCACAACCTAAGCGGTCTGCTGGGTTGGATTCATATGAATAAAACGATGTATAGAAAGACTGCATAGACAGCCATTCATAACGAATAGGATATAATTTAATCCTATACCAAGTGGTACCATTATCATCTACGATAATATCCGTATTGAATGGTGCCATAATGGAACTAATGTTTTTGGTGTTTCCAGCAGATGCTCCAAAGTACCATTCGGGACAACAAGTCCCTGATACAAAACTCGGTGCATCTACTGCGTCATCTGGCATGGAACCTTGTGTAATAGAACGACCACACTCAGCACCTCGACTTTTTGTTGGAGCAAATCTGGCAATCTTTTGAGACTTGTCCAAATTACCGTATTTATCCTGTATTTGGTAAGCATGTGTCGTTGGCGTGAATTGAATCTTAACCCCAGTAATCTTTCCATTTGAAACAGTAATCATACCATTCGGGTCATCCACAAATTCCTGACTGAAATAGGCATACGCCCACAAGTCCACATAGCCTTGATTAAAAGCCACTTGGGCTTCGGCAGCTGTCATTTTCTTTAACTCAATTGCATACCGCACCTTCCCGTCAACCTCATAAATTTTAGCAAAAGACTTCCCGACAAAAGAAAATGCTAATCCAATGGCCAAAAGAATGCCAAATATCCTTTTCATGTTGATGATATATAGTCTGATAGTTATCTAAAAATCATGCGATAACGGCACAATCCGAACATACGTTATCGCTGCAACCTGCAAAGTTAATGAAAAATTTATTAACAAGTTGTTGACAATCGAAAATTGGTGTTGCTTTTGGTTTGGCTTTATATTAATACCGTAGAAGACGAAGCAAGCCACCCGCCACCGCTGTGTAAGCCTGCCACAATGCAGGCTCTCGCTGCAGGCGCCCGACGCGCGAGCGAAGCGACGCGCGCCCCTCGCCGAAGGCGCCCTCACCGCAGGTGCCCCAAAAGCGCCAGCGAAGCGAGCGCGTCAACAACCGCCGGAGGCACGAAATCCGCGCGCCAAAGGCGCGCTAACCAACCACCAGCGGTACCGACCGCAGCGCCGGGTGCGGGTTACGGACACAGAAACCGTCCGTGAAGGCACATGGTTGTTTGTAGAGGTTAAGCAAGTTTTTGCGATGTGCCTTTCTTTCGAGGCGCAGCCTCGGAAGTTATTCCATAGCGCGGGCCAAGCGCGCGGGGTGCGGGAGCGGCCGAAGCCTTGGCAAGCACCAATTGCCCTCCGCCATAGGAGCGCCGTCCGCGCAGGACTGCCGTCCGCATAGGACACGCTTTCTTTTGGTTACTTTTCTTTGGCAAGACAAAGAAAAGTAACACCCGGCATCCTTCGTAAAGGAAAAAAACAAGCGGTTGACAGCGGGGTGGAGCTATCGGTTCACCCGCTAAAAAAGTGCGTCTCTTGGCGGTTTCCGCAAAAATGCTTACCTTTGCACCAACGGAGAGTTAGAAAACCGTTGAAAGCAGCTTGCTACGTTGCAGAACCTCAGACTGAAAATCAGTCCGTTGTATCCTCAGGTCGGAAAAGATTCATTCTTTTTCGACCTGTTGTATTTTAGGAGCGTTCCTTTCACGAACCAGTGCACCTGGTCTTGGGTGTAGTTTGGATTTTCCTGATGGTCAATGTTTTGGGTGGAAAAAATTTTCTCGGTAAGCTGAATGATGTCTTTGTGCTTCAGTTGTTCTTTCAGCATGAAGTCGGTAATCACCGCGATAGCGTTCTGTTGACATGCGTTATTGGCGTTCCGTATTATATTTCCCTTGTTTAGAGGCGATTTCACGTCGATGTAGCCGTACTTCTCGGTGGTCAGATCGGGGTTGGAGCGGTTTTTCGTGACGGGAAGTCCGGGAAAGAGCCTTTTACGTGCCGCCAGCGCCCGCCTGTCCACCTCCGGATTGATGGCGCAGGGCGTCTCCCTGGCGTAGGCCTTGGCCACCGCGAGCACCTGCGCATAGTCGTTGGCCTCTGTGTCCACGAGAACGTGTTGGAACACGGCGAAGCCGCTCCCGGCATCGATATGCACGATGCGGAACTGCTTGCCGAGGGGTAGCGCGTAGATGGCTTCCTTCTGCGCGGGGCTCAGCTTGGGCTTTATGTGGGGTTTCCTGTGCTTCAAGGGCTTGCGTTTAGTCCGGCGGGTTCCAACGTGTGTGCACGGTTCACTCGCTTCCATGGCACAAAGATATGTATTAATTCGCTGTTTATCAATTTCTTAAAAAGTGTTAAAATCTGGCGGAAAAGTGTTAAAATGGCGGGGTTTTTCCTTAACGGATGTTAACGGGGGCGGTTCCGCTGTTGATTTCCGGCCTCATTCCTTGTAGGTTCAAGAACTTTTCGTACCGTTTGCATCAACGGAGAGACAGTAAAACCGTTGGAAGCACCTTGCGACGGTTCGGAATCTCGGATTGAGAAATCAATCAGTTGTATCCTCAGGTCGGAAAACGGCTTAGAGGTGATCCAAATATGATATTTGCATTCCCGACCGGGGGGCAAAACGCAAATCGTTTGCAGTATAAAAATTGTACATTTGCACGATTGATGTATATTTGTATTATTATAATCATCAAAAGGACTAATCAAATGTCACAAAAAGCCTCTTTCCCTTTGCTGAAGCTGCATTGCGCCGGATGCGCGCACCGTGCCGAGACCATCGCCTCCGCCCAGCCGGGCGTGGAGAAGGCCGCCGCCAATTTCGCCGCCGGACTGCTTACGGTGGAGTACAACGACGCGTTCAGCCCCGAAAAGTTACAGAAAGCCATACAGGATGCCGGCTACGACCTGATCGTCGATGCCCGCGACCCTTTTACCGAACAGGAAAAGGAGAACAGGAAACTCTACCTGAAGCTCAAGAGACGGGTCATCGTTACCTGGATCCTCGCCCTGCCGCTCATGGTGCTGGGCATGGCGCACGGCTGGCATTTTCCGGGCAAGAATATCCTCATGATGTGGCTCTCGTTCTTTATACTCTACATCGGGGGCCGCGATTTCGTGCGCAACGCCTGGAACCTGGCGCGCCAGTGGAGCGCCAACATGGATACGCTGGTGGCCGTGAGCGCGCTGGTGTCGTTCGTGTTCAGCCTTTTTACGCTCTGTTTTCCGCAGTACTGGCAGCGCCACGGCATGGAGGCGCACGTGTACTTCGAGGCCTCGGGCATGATCGTGGCCTTCGTGCTGTTGGGAAAACTCATGGAAGGCCGCGCCAAGAACGGTACTTCCAAGGCCTTGCAGGACCTTATGCACCTGCAGCCCGACACGGCATTCCTGATAGAGGCAGGCGGCGAACGGCAGGTGCCCGTGAGCCGGTTGCAGCCGGGGCAGAGGGTAAGCGTGCACCCGGGGGCGCAGATTCCCGTGGACGGCAGGGTGTGCGGCGGTTCCTCGTATGTGGATGAAAGCATGATTACCGGCGAGCCAGTGGCCGTGGCCAAACAGGCGGGCAGCCAGGTGGTGGCCGGCACGGTGAACCAGAAGGGAAGACTGGAAGTGGAGATTACCGGCGTGGGGCAGGGCACGGTGCTGGCGGGCATCGTGCGCATGGTGCGTCAGGCGCAGGGCAGCAAGGCGCCAGTGCAGCGGGTGGCCGACAAGGTGGCGGCCGTGTTCGTGCTGGTGATCCTCTGCCTGTCGGCGGTAACCTTTGCCGTGTGGCTTATGGCGGGCGGCACGGCGGAATTCAACCGGGCGCTTGTGTGCGCGCTTTCGGTGCTGGTGATCGCCTGTCCCTGCGCGCTGGGGCTGGCCACGCCCACGGCGCTGATGGTGGGCATGGGGCGCGCGGCGCAGAACCATATCCTGATTAAGGACGCCTCGGCATTGGAGAACCTTTGCCACACCCAGGCCATCGCCCTCGACAAGACGGGCACGCTCACGATGGGCAGGCCGGAAGTGAGCGCGTACCTTACAGACGAGGCGCTTTCGCCCCGGCTGTGGACGCTGTTCAGGGAGGCCGAACGGAAGAACGACCACCCGTTGGCGGCCGCCGCCGTAAAATGGGTGGAAAGCCTTATGGCGGAACGTTCGTTGCCGGCGGAAGCCCTGGAAGATTTCGGGAAGTACGAGACCCTTACAGGAAAAGGCCTCGAGTTCTCGTATCAGGGCGCGGAATATTGGATCGGCGGGCTGTCGTTGCTGCAGGACAAGAAGGCGGCGCTTGTCCCGGATTGGAAAGAGAGCATTGCCGTATGGCAGGAAAAAGCCTACAGCCTGGTGTTTTTTGGCGCGGCTGACGCGGTGTATCTGGCGCTCGGCGTGTCGGACAGGCTTAAGCCCTGCGCGGCTTCGGTGGTGGAAAAACTGCAGAAGCAGGGCATCGAGGTGCACCTGCTTACGGGCGACCATGAGAAGGCGGCCGCGGCCTTGGCTTCGGAACTGGGCATCTTGCACTACAAGGCGGGCGTGCAGCCTCAGGGCAAGCAGGACTACATCAGGGCATTGCAGGAACGGGGTTTGAAAACGGCCATGGTGGGCGACGGCATCAACGACAGCCAGGCGCTGGCCACGGCCGACGTGAGCATCGCGCTCAAGCGGGGCACGGACATCGCCATGAACGTGGCTTCGGTGGTGCTGGTGGGCGATGCCGAGAACGACATCGCGGCGCTTCCCAAGGCCGTGAGCCTCTCGCGCAGGACGTACCGCGTCATCAAGCAGAACCTCTTCTGGGCGTTCATCTATAACGTAATCGGCATCGTGCTGGCCTGCGGCCTGCTCTATCCCTTCTTCGGCTGGACGCTCAACCCCATGATAGCCAGCGCGGCCATGGCCTTCAGCTCCGTGTCGGTGGTAAGCAACAGCCTCCGCCTGAAATGGGGTCGGGAATAAGGATTCTCTCTTTCTCCGGAAAAACAAAAAGTGATTGGCAGGTTCTCTTGCAGAATCCGTCAATCACTTTTTGATGGCTGTACCGTTGCTTCCGGCGGGAAGCAGGCCTAGTATTCGTCTTCGTGGAAGAAGAAGTCTTCTTTGGTGGGGTAGTCGGGCCAGATTTCCTCGATGCCGTCGTATACGATGCCTTCGTCTTCCAGTTCCTCGAGGTTTTCGAGGATCTCTTGCGGAAGACCCGAACGTTGCGCGTAATCGATCAGTTCCGATTTCGATGCCGGCCAAGGAGCATCCTCTAACTTTGAGGCCATTTCTAGCGTCCAATACATAGCGTCTCCCAAAAAAATTTTTGCAAAAGTACATCATTATTGCCAATTTGCGAAGAAAAACCATGAGTATTTGTGCGGAACAGGAATAGGTTCGCCCGTAATTTTTAACTAAATTCGCCCGCTGTATATACAAAAGCGAATATCGCCCATGCCTTTTATCGAAAACAACGCCCGCTGGCTGCGGATTCTCGGCACGCCCTTCACGCCTTTCTATGCCTTGGGGAGCGCCCTTCACAACCGCCGGTACGACAGCGGCCGGGCGGCTTCGGCCACGTTCGGCTTTCCCGTAATCTGCGTGGGCAACCTCTGTGCCGGCGGCAGCGGCAAGACCCCCGCCACCGAATACCTTGTGCGCTTGCTCTCGCCCCTTTACCATGTGGGCGTGGTGAGCCGCGGCTACGGACGTTCCACAAAAGAGAACATCCTGGCGCGACCTGACATGGACGCCGCCCGAATAGGCGACGAGCCCCTGCAGTACATGCAGAAATTCGGGCAGGGCACGCCCCACGGTTTCTCGCTCTACCTGGCCGCCGGACGCAAGGAAGGCATAGCCGAACTTAAGGCATTGCGTCCCGAATGCGGCGTGGTGGTGCTGGACGACGCCTACCAGCACCGGCAGGTAAGGGCGGGGCTCAGCATACTGCTTACCGAATACGCCCGTCCCTACTTCAAGGACCGCCTCCTGCCCATGGGGCTTCTGCGCGAGAGCCGGAAGGGGAGCCGCCGCGCCGACATCATCGTGGTGACCAAGTGTCCCGAAACGCTTTCGCAGGCGCAGAAAGAGGCCTTCCTCGCCGAATGCAGGCCCCTGCCGCACCAGAAGGTATTCTTCAGCACCATCGAGTACGAGAGCGTGGAACTCCCGCCGAACCTCGTGCTCCTTACCGGCATCGCCCGTCCCGAGTCCATGGAGGAACACCTGCGGCGGCAGGGCTTCGATATACTGAGGCATTTCCGTTTCGGCGACCATCACGCCTATACAGAGAGCGACCTGCAGCCCGTGGCCGATTACTGCCGGGCGGCATCCGCGCGGAAAAAAGAACTAACTTTGCTCACCACCCAGAAAGACCTTGCCCGTCTCGACCGCCCGGAACTCCGCCGGGTGCTGGAGGGCGTTCCCTTGCGCGCGCTTCCCATACGGATGAGGTTCCTTTTCGGCGAGGGCGAGGCATTCGACCGCGAGATACTGCGTTTCGCGGCATCCCACGAAAAAATCTAAATACGAAACGATATGGAACTGTTCGAAAAAATTCAGGAAACGGTAACCTACATTAACCGCGTTACCGAAAACTACAAGCCGGAAATCGGGGTCATTCTCGGTTCGGGTCTCGGCACCTTGGTCGATGAATTGGATATCGAAAAAACCGTTGCGTATAAAGACATTCCCCATTTTCCCGTTTCCACCGTGGCCGGACACAAGGGGCAGCTGCTCTTTGCCCGCCTAAAGAGCGGCAAGCGCGTGGTGGCCATGCAGGGACGCTTTCACTATTACGAAGGCTATCCGATGAGTGCGGTTACCTTTCCCGTTTTCGTCATGAAGGCCTTAGGGGTGAAAGACCTGTTGGTGTCCAACGCATCGGGCGGCATGAACCCCAACTACCAGGTGGGCGACATCGTTTTTATCAAAGACCATATAAACCTGCTGCCCAATCCGTTGATTGGGCCCAACGATGAGCGTTTCGGCGAACGCTTCCCCTCCATGCACAACGCCTACGACAAGGAATTGCTCCAACACGGGCTCGACACGGCCGCCCGCATGGGCATCAAGGTTCACACGGGGGTGTATGTGGGCACCACGGGTCCCACCTTTGAAACTCCCTCGGAATACCGCTACTTCCGCGTAATCGGCGGCGATGCGGTGGGTATGAGCACGGTGCCCGAGGTTATCATTGCCAACTATCTGGGTATGAAGGTGATGGGACTTTCCGTGATTTCAGACCTCGGCGGTGGCGAAGTGGTTCTGGAAGTAAGCCACGAGGAAGTGCTGGCGGCGGTGGAAAAAACCGTTTCGGTTCTGGTTGGATTGGTCAAGGAAATTCTGGAAACGCTGTAGTTTCAGGCCATGTCCGGACATAGACTCAAGACGATGCAGGAACTTGGCCGTATCGACGCGGCCCGGTTCAAGGCGTCGGAGAAATTTCCCGTGTGCGTGGTGCTCGACAACGTGCGCAGCATGCACAACATCGGTTCCTGTTTCCGCACCTGCGACGCGTTCAAGATAGAGCGGCTCTACCTGTGCGGCATTACCGCCGTTCCGCCTCACCGCGAGATCGAGAAGGCCGCCCTGGGCGCCACCCTCAGCGTGGACTGGCGGTATTGCGGACAAAGCCTGCAGGCGGTGGACGAACTGCGCGCGCAGGGCTATGCCGTGTATGCCGCCGAACAGGTGCATGGCAGCACGCCATTGCAGGACTTCAGGCCGCCGGCGGGGCAGAAGCTGGCCTTCGTGTTCGGCAACGAGGTGGAGGGCGTGGCGCAGGAGGTGGTGGATGCCTGCCAGGGGGCGGTGGAGATTCCGCAGTTCGGCACCAAACATTCGCTCAACATCTCGGTGTCCATCGGCATCGTGCTCTGGCAGGCCCTGGGTTCATGCATCGAGCCGGGGCGGTTGTAATACTGAAATCATGCAAGAGAACGACATTCGTTTCACCATCCGGGGCAGTTACCCCAACTACTATATCCTGAACCTGTTCGTGGAAAAAGGCTGGCGTGAGTTCGAGAAAGACCGCGAGCCGGAGGGCAACAAGCCCGGAACGGTTATCTACACCCTGCCCGGAGAAAGCCTTGAGCGCGAGATAGCGCCCCGCTGGTACGACCTGTACTACATGCTGCGCAACGAGGGGCCGAAGGCGGGCGAATACCTGAGGCTGCTTGTCGGCGAGCAGGCGGGCGAGGCCGGGGCCGTGGAGCGGCTCAAGAAGATACGCCGGGCATTCTACGACAGTTGCAGGCAGTACGTGCAGGATCATCCGCTGGCCGAGAACGGGTTCGTTACCTCCGCCCTTTCGCCCAACGACTATACGGTGGACCAGATAAGCCACAAGGGGGTGATGCTGGCCGACCTGACCCGCGCCGGCTACGCCGTTCCCGATTTCAGCATTCTTACTTCCCGGTTTTTCGAATGTTCGCTCAAGGATGCCGACGACCCGCAGACCGAGGTGCGCGAACGGATGTACCTGCGCCAGGCGCTGCACAACCTCGAGATCATGACCGACTGCACCCTGGGCGGCGGCAAGTCGCCGCTGATCCTTGCCCTGCGCAGCACCATGCCCCAGTACATTCCGGGCCTGATGCCCACCCTGCTCAACACCGGCACCACCAAAGAGGTTTACCGGAGCCTTTCGGAGCGCTTTCCGCATGGGATGGCCACGCGTATCTACTGGAACAACCTGATGAACCTCTACAAACTGCTTTTCGGCAAGCCCTGCCCCTACGAGAGCGGCATCGACGAAAAAGACATCGAGCGCCACCGGGCCAAGATAGAGGAGGTGGAGCAGGCCATCGGGAACCATCCGCAGGGAAAGGACCTGCTGGAGGATGCCTTCGAGCAGATTTACTTCTACTTCAAGCATATACTTCACTTTTACGGCAACAACCAGTCGCTCCTGGCCACCTTTATGCAGGGGCGGGTGGCCTACCCCTCGTTGCTGCTGCAGAAAATGGTGTGGACCATAGGCAGCGACTACGCCTACCCGGGCGTGCTTTACAGCCGCCATTCCCGCACGGGCCTGGGGGTTCAGATAGAAAGCTATCCCGATATCTTCGGCGAGGAAATCATGACGGGCAACCTTTCCTCCAAAGACTACGAATACTTCGACCGGGCGCAGATCAGGGAGCGGTTCCCGGCCATCTACCACTTCGACCCGCTGCTGCCCAAGCTCGAAAAACGGCTGGCCTCGCCGGTAACGGTGGAGTTCGGCGCCGAGAACACCGGCATGGCGAACCTGTTCGCGGTCTTGCAGATAAACGAGTCGGAACTTACCGGGCGGGCGGCACTGCTGTCTTCCATCAGGCTTTACGAGCAGGGGCTCATCCCCAAGGAGAGGGTCAGCGAGCTGGTGCGCCCCTACCACCGCCGGCAGATATTTTCGGAAAGCATCGACGACAGTTCGTTCGAACACCTGCAGTTCATGGGCAAGGGCGTGAACGTGCTGCCGCGTTCGGCGGTGTCGGCCAAGATATGCTTCAGCACCGCCGCCGCGCTCGACCTCAAGCGCAACGCCGACCAGAAGGTGTGTCTCTGCAAGGAGAAGTTCGTGCCCGAAGACACCATCGTGCTCAACGAGATGGACGCCATACTGAGCATGACTCCGGCGGCCATCCACGTGGTCACGGCCTGCCGGGGCTACGGCATCCCCGCCTTCCTGAACCTGGAGAAAAACGGCTTCCGTTTAGAAGGCAACGCGCTCGTGAACCAGGAGGGGCGGCGCATCGAGGAGTTCGACCAGATTACGCTTTCGAGCAAGAACGCCTCCATCTACAAGGGGAACGCCACCTACCGGCCCTCGCGTTTCTTCGCCTACCTGAACGGCGAGAAACTGGAGATGAACCCCAAGGAAGAACGGGTTTTCGTGAACATGAAGGCCGCCTACGAGAAATACCTGGCCATCGTGCAGTCGATAAAGGTGCCCGACATCGTGGACCTGAACACGCTGGCCCGCCTCATACGCAACGACCTGACGGAACATCCCGAAACGGCGCGCGAGATCGTGAACAACTGGTTCTCCGCCAACGCCTCCACCTATGTGTCGCAGCTTATGGAAAGCAATATGGGCTCGCACCAGGACCAGTACCGGGTCTATGAGCTGCTGAGCCTGTCCAACAAGACGGCGCTGTTCGAACAGGCCTGCGCCTATTGCGTGGAAAACCGGCGTTCGGGACTGGACGCGGGCTCGTTCATGCTGGGGCGTTTCCTGGCCATGCCGCTGCCGCTCGCATTCTGGAAGGCCTTTCCTACCGGAAGCGTGGCGTTCATGCTCAACGAATACGTGCTGTACGAGAAATATCTCAACGTGTTGCGCGAGGTGGGCGAACAACAGATCACCAAGGCCAAGGCGCGCATCCTCTCGGAC
Source organism: Bacteroides sp. (assembly GCA_023662825.1). Classification (GTDB taxonomy): domain Bacteria; phylum Bacteroidota; class Bacteroidia; order Bacteroidales; family P3; genus Pullibacteroides. The sequence goes on along the minus strand of JAMPIH010000013.1, from coordinate 2,901 downwards.
GAAATATCGGCCATCGAGGCCATGATCCACGAGGCGGACACCTTCGTGCCGCTCAAGCTCGGCCGTCCCGACTGGGAGGCGGTGGAAATACACTGCCACAGGCTGTTCAACATCCAGAAGGAAACCTTTCTGCTGGTGCGCATGCTGAGGCAGACCTACGGCTCACTGTTCGACTATGCGCAGCCCTGGCGCAAGAGCCGGCTGCAGAAGATCTGCGACGAAAACGGGCTGCCGATGCCGGATCCGGAAGATAGGTAAACGGAGAACAGCAACGCAAACCCCGACCTGACCACCGGGAAGTACGGCTATGTCGATGTGAAGTCGCCTTTTAGCAAGAGCAAGATAGTAAAGAATGCCAACGCGGCCAGCAATCAACACGCCATTGCCGCGATTACCGATTTGGCCTTGGATGAACCGCTGAAACACAAACTGATACTGCAAATCAGCGCAAAAATTTTTTCCAACCGGAACACCAACCTCCAAGGGCAACCCAACTATACCCAAGACCGGGTTCACTGGTTCGTGAACGGGGAACTCCTAAAATACAACAGGCCGGAAACGAACCGAATCGTTTTCCGACCTGAGGATACAACTGATTGATTTCTCAATCCGAGGTTCCGCTACTTCTCGGGCAGCTTTCAACGGTTATTTACCCCTCCGTAACGCAAAGGTACGAAAAGTTACCGAATCCGCAAGGTTTTTCGGGGAAAGCTTTTAGCGGGGAACCGCCCCTCGCGCCCGGCGTGGCGGCCGGGTTATTCCTTGTAGTTTTTCATTTCATTCTGAACCAGTTGCTTCAGTTCATCCTGTGGTATCAGCAGACGATAGTCGGCCACACCTATCGGTCTGGCCAGTCCGTCGAGAGAAAGTTCCACGTCCACATGGTTTTTCTCCGCGCAAAGGATGATGCCGATGGAAGGATTCTCGCCTTCGCCCCGTTCCGTACGGTCCAGGATTGACAGATAGTAGTTCATTTTGCCGGCGTATTCAGGTTTGTACTTGCCCACTTTCAACTCGACGGCAATGAGGCACTTGAGCTTACGGTGAAAGAACAGCAGGTCTATAATGCCACCGCTTCCCTGGTATTCAACCGGATACTGATTCCCCACATATGTAAACCCATTGCCGAGTTCGAGTAAAAAGAGCTTCACTTTTTCCACCAAACGGCGTTCCAGCTCCAATTCGAGCAGCGGCTCGGTCACCCCCAGAAAACCCAGATTGTACGTGTTTTTGAGCACCTCATTGGCGTAGGATGCCTGGTTTGCGGGCAAAGTCTGTCCGAAGTTGTTGTCCTTGACCGCCATCCGTGCAGGGGATTCGTGCATGCCAAGGCGGATGGCGTTGGCCAACAGGTCGCGGTTCCAGCCCTTCCTCACGGTTTCGGTCGCGTAAAAGAGAATGGCCCGGTCGTCGTTCCTGGTTTTCGCGTTCGTCATCAGCGTCAGGATGGAACTCCACGGTAAAACTGCCACGGCCTGTAGCAGTTTTGGACCCGAATGGCAGAAGCGGAGGTAAAACCGCTTCATATTCCAAAGCTGACGAGGCGACATACCCATTGACGGATAACGTCTCTTTAAATCGACCGAAAGCCTGTTGACCACCCCTGCGCCGTGCTTGGCGTCCAGTCTCCGCTCGTGAAGCAACTTGCCGATTTCCCAATAGGCGTTGCTGATGTTTCCCGATATGTTGCGGGAAATCATGTTCCGCGCATGTTCCAAAACTGCCACGGCCTGTAGCAGAAGTTCGTTGTAATCCATGACGTCCGTTGTCTTTATTTCATTCATTTATTTTGTTTTATGTTGAAAAATTGTATCGTTTTCATCGGCCAATTTCGAAAGAATGTTTGAAACAAGGAAAAATTTTAAGTTAAAAAATGTTAAAATTTAGAATTTTTAACATATCAACGGGTGAACCCCCAAGGGAAACGATATTTTCCACGTTTGAACCGACCCGACCGCCCGCTGTTAACAACTTGTTAACAAAAAAATCATTAACTTTGCAGGTTGCAGCGAAAGCGTATTCTGAACATATCGCGCTTTGGCTTGATAGTGAGATAATTACCAGACTATATATCATTAAGCATGAAAAGGATATTCAGTTTCCTGTTAGTTCTCGGAGTTGCATTTTCTTTTGTCGGACGAGCGTTCGCGCAGGGCTCTTGTAAGTTTGTCGATGGGCAAGTGCGGTATGGTTTTGAAATGAAGCAACTTACAAAAGATGAAGCGCAACAGGCTGTAAACGATGGATACGTGGATTTGTATGCGTATGCATGTTTTGACGAGGCTTTCGTGAAAGAAGGCTTGATTACGTTGAATAATGCTGGAAAGATTGTCCGTTGGGCGTTGTTGGCAGGGGATGCCACACACAGCTACAAGATAGTGGACAAAGACGGCAACGATGACGCCACGGGTTCCATCGCTATGTTCGCTGCCCCTAAATCAGATGTTTGCAGCGGCAGACCCGCTATATATCAGCCTTCTTCGGGTGGAGCATGTCCATGCTTGTTCATACAGACTTGTCCTACTTGGGCTTACGGTAGTAGTAGTAGTAGGAGTAGTCTTTTAGAATTGGATGTCTTGACCAACCTATATTGCACCACGATTGAGGCGGAAGGCAAGACTTGGTACTGCCTGAAACTGTATCCGGTTCGTTTCGAATACAAAGATGCTCAATCCTTTTACGTTACTTTCTATCGCGGAGACGCGGCAGACGGCGTAACCTCGAACGGCGCCAGCAACTTCAACTTCTACGCGGAAAACACCTCGACACAGTTGCTGTGGCCCGGAAAATCTTGTGGTAGCGGTCAGGACTGGTCTGAAAGCAGCTATTGGGGCACCATCCGAGGCGGTGTGGAAGTGATCGCCGACCCGGAAATGACCCTCACTGCCGACAAGACCTGCG
>JAMPIH010000012.1 GCA_023662825.1 Bacteroides sp. | reverse complement strand
GGGCGAGGCCAATGGATGGGTAAGGGTTACCGGAGAGAATTGTTCGGGAGAATGGTATATGGAGGTTTCCGACTCCATTCCGGTGGTGACGTACGAAGCGGAACTGGCGCATTACGACGGCTGCGTGAATATAGGCTTGCCCGACACACTGCAGTTGCGGGTGGAGAATATACGGGAAGGGAATGCCTATTTGTGGGATTTGCCGGAAAATTGGATCCTTGTTGGCTGTGATTCTTGCGGAGAGATTATGGTGGCCGTTCAAGAACCGATTGCCGTAGAGAGGACTTATGGTGTTAGGGCAGATATTGCAGCAGGATGTGCTAATGTTTGGAAAGAAGATACGGTTTCGATAAAAGGTGCAGATACGGTGGTTCTAATTGTTGATTTAGAAGATATGGATATGTATTGCGTAATGAATAAGGATTTAGATTTTGTAGATGCGGAGGCATTTGAATTTGTGTGGTACAAAACGGCTTTGAAACCAGATAATATTGTAGATGAATTTGATATGGTTGCAAAATATTTGTTTGAGGGAGAGCCGCCTATTCTTGCTTATCGATATAAGGATGTGTGCTGGTCTACAAGGAGTGAAGTAGTACCTTGGATGGATGAAATGAATTTATCTTCCTTTTCAACAAAATCGGCGACATCGAATAGGAAAATAGAAATAGGACCGGATATACGGATATCTCCGAATCCAACTGGCGATCAAGTGGCCGTGCGATGGAATATCACCATTGACAAAATAGAGCTGTTGTCTGAGAACGGTCAAAGACAGCAATTCTTTACAGTGTCAGGATTGAAACAGAAAACATTGAGTCTGTATAGTCTGCCGTCCGGCATTTATTTCGTTCGATTTTTGATAGGTGAATCTGTTGTCGCGGTCAAGAAGTTGATTAAAAAGTAAGGGTGATGTGTCTTTCCTCTAAAAAAAGTCGGTTGAGAGTGCGCCTATTTCTTATAGGCGCACTCTCAACCATTTGCGGCATGACTTCCGCGCAGGAAGAAATTGCCTTATGCATAGAAGGTAATGGATATGTTCGGGTTATGACAAGTATTGACACTGCGGTAAATCTTTCAGCAGGTTCTTGTGTGGATTTTTATGCGGACGAGGGTGAAAACGAGAGCATTGATTTTGTTATTAAACCGGATGGTCAGTATTATTTGGATAGAGTGGAAATCAATAAAGAAACATTTACAATACATGAAAGTTTAATATATGCAGAACCCGACGATTCCCTCCATTTACAGCTTCCGAGAGGTGTAAAGGTATTACAATTGCGTTTCGTATTCAAAGCAGTCCAGCCTTGGCAAGAAGGGGAATACTCCACGGCATATAGGAGTAAAGATTTGCACTATGGTCAAATATATCGGCCTTCAGAGCTTTGTGACACTAGTGTTAAAAGCGATATGACGGTAAGCATACAAAACAATCTTGAGTATGTGCCGCAAATCTCGTCGGGTTCTGTTTTAATCTCGCCATACTATAAGGTTTTAAACGGAAACAATAAGACTATTAAAAATGCTCATGTTTTGACTTTTTCTACAGATTACATGGCTGAGGCTGTTAATGATTTACATTTTTTAAATGGAGTGCCTCAGGCCTATAAGGTGTTTTTTTCTATCTCAGGATCTGCAATGAATCCAGAATATAATAAATTTTATATAGGAGAATGTCTTTCGGCATATAACATGCAGAATCTTATATGTTTGGGAGAATACGATAGCTCTTGGTCATCCAGCGTTGCTTTTTTTGTTATGGTTGAAAATGCAAAAAATTTAATCAATTGGGGCGGTAAACGTAATAAAGGTTGTGTTTATGCTGCTATTGGAAATAGGAACAATGGGCAAGTGTTTTCATATGTATTTAATTTCGGGCGTATTAGTGATTTTATGTATGTGCTTGATCCTTTAGACACCATTACAATGGTTTACCCAGGCTTCAACGATAAAAACCTTGCGCCCGAAACGAAGATGCCGACCCGCGGGAAGGTCTATAACCTCGAGAGCCGCCAATTAATCGATTCGGCGTTTATGCGGAGTCTGATGGGCGACAGCGCGGAGGCGGACTTCATCTTCGAGGACGGCTTCTATCCGCGTTTGCGGCATATGGACGAGCGGCCGGGGCGTCTGGCGGCCTCGCCGATACTGCTCTATCCTGGCGAGAACGCGGACAGCGTGACGCTTCCGTTCTATGTGGACACGAACTATGGGGTTCGCTGGCGTTCGTTGAGCAAGGACGTGATACGGATAGAGGGGAACACGGGCTATATCTGCCACCCCGTATCGAAAGACACTACGGTGCGGGTGGAGGCGTGGAAGGGGGACTTCAACAAGCACGTGTACCTGACCGTGCCGGCCTCGCGCCTCGTGTATCAGGATTTGAAAGCAGACACGGTATGCCCGTGCGATTCGGTGAAGATGATAAGCTCCTACGCGCGGAACGAGGGCTGGAACTACGAGGTGGTGGAGAACGGGAGGGAGGATACCTACGACACGATATACAGGATGTACCTGCACCATTACCCCACGTACCGGGAGGTGGTGCATCGCGCCGCCGTGGAGCGGGATTCGCTGCCGTACATCTACGGCACGGACACGATACGGAACTTCGGCCTCACGGAACTGCGCCGCTACCCAACGGTACACGGATGCGACAGCATCCTCTACGTGCAGCTGGACACCCTGTACGTGCACCGGGAGCGTCATTTCCGCGACAGCCTGCACACCTGCGCAGGGGACACGATCTACTGGCGGAGCAAGACGATAACGGAGGCGGGCGACTACACCGATACGGTGCACGATCTATACCGAGGCGGCACGGACAGCGTGTACCACCTGCGCGCCGCGATACACCTGACCTATCACGCAACCCACACCGACAGCTGCTACATCGAGGAACTGCCCTACGGTATGGACGGCAGGCAGGTGCCGGATTTCGGCAGTTATACCGACCGCCACGTAACGGCATCGGGTTGCGACAGCGTGCACGAATACGTTTTGTCGCGTCGCTGGCACCGCTACAGGGTACACGTGGTGACCAGGGGCAACGGCAGGGCGAACCTCACGGACACGACGGTGCGGGAAGACGGGAAAGTGCGCCTGCGGTTCACGGCGGCCACCTGCCACGTGCTGGACAGCCTGAAGATAGACGGTCGCCCCGTAGCCCCGAACACGTCCTGCCTGCTGGAGAACCTGCACGGCGACTGCCTGGTGGAGGCGGTGTTCCGCGAAAGCGCACCCCCGGAAAGCGTGCTGCGCTACGAGGTGTGCGCGGACTCGCTTCCCGTGCGCTACAACGGCGAGGCCTACGGTGCGGGCGAGCACGAGATAAGGCTCACCAACGCGTCGGGCTGCGACAGCATCGTGCGGCTGAGCGTACGGGAGAAGCGGAATGCGGCGCGGATTGCGGTGACGGACACGATAGTGCCGCCCTGCGGGGCAAACACCATCCCGGTGTCCTACCGTGTCGAGACGGGCAGCCCGCAACGGCTGCTGTTCCGCTACGACGCCGCGGCACACGCGGCGGGCTTCCGCGACACCGCGGTGGATATCCGCGGCGGCGGGGAACGGAAGACAGACCTGCCGCTTCCGCCGGACGCGCGCCCCGACCGCTACAGCCTGCAGCTGTGGCAGGCGGACGCCACAGGCTGCCACGTCCAGGACGAAACCCTGACTTTCGAGATCCCGTACCCGTCCAGCATCATCGTGCAGAAGTGGAACGACGTGCTGGCGGTGCTGTCGCCCGAATACAACGGGGGCCACGAGTTCTCCGCCTACCAGTGGTATGCCGACGGAGAGCCTATCGCGGGCGAGACCAGGCCGTATCTCTACCACAGGCCCTACCTTCCCTCCACAAGCCGCTATTCGGTGCTGCTGGAGCGCATCGCGGACGGCCTCCGCCTGATGAGCTGCCCGGTAAAGCGGCAGGCCTACCCCAAGGAACTGGCGCTGGAACTGCGCCCCAACCCGGCGGGTCAGGGCAGCGAGGTGGAGGTGCGCGTAGGCGGCAAGGCGGAGGCGGAGGGCACGATCGAGGTGTTCGACAACACGGGCAGACCCGTCTATGCCCGTCCGTTCCTCAACGGGGTTCACACGCTGAAGGCAAACTGGCAGCCGGGCACCTACGTGGTGCGGGTGCGGGGAGAGAAGCCCGCGTGGACGGCCTCGGGCAAGCTGCTGGTGCTGTAAGGACCATCGAAAAGATACTCCGTCTTGGCAAAGCCAACCCGAAGCAAGCTTTCGGTTGTCTCTGCGCTCAACTTTTCGTATCTTTGTCCCTTATGAACAGGAGGGACGGTCTTTATGCCGAACGTCCCTCCTGTTCACAACCCAAGACGTACAGCCTTATGATGCACATAGCCATAGCGGGCAATATCGGGTCGGGCAAGACCACCCTTACCGGCTTGCTTTCCAAGCATTATCGTTGGAAACCGCTTTACGAGGAGGTGGACGACAATCCGTATCTGAACAGCTTTTACGAGGATATGCGGCGTTGGTCGTTCAACCTGCAGATTTTCTTTTTGAACCGCCGCTTCCGTCAGGTAATCGATATCCGCAAGAAAGGCAAGAACGTGATTCAGGACCGCACCATCTACGAAGACGCCTACATCTTTGCCCCCAACCTCCACGCCATGGGGCTGATGACCACCCGCGACTTCGAGAACTATGTCTCGCTGTTCGAACTGATGCAGAGTTTCCTGCAACCGCCCGACCTGCTGATTTACCTCAAGGCCGACGTGTCCACGCTCGTAAAGCAGATACAGCTGCGCGGCCGCGACTACGAAAGCAGCATACGCCTGGATTATCTGAACAGCCTGAACGAACGCTACGAGTCGTGGATCGAGAACTACAAGCAGGGCAAACTGCTCGTGGTGGACGTGAACGACCTCGATTTCAGGAACAAACCCGAAGACTTCGGCTCCATTATCGAGAAAGTGGACGCCCAGGTGAACGGTCTTTTTTAATAACCCGATAATTTAACGCCTTAAAATACACTAAGATGAACGTTGCCGAATATTTAAGGAAGTTTTTGAGCGAACAGCCCCTGCAGGAAGCCGCCGTGCCCGGCCTGGGTGTTTTCTATAACGGCCAGCACGAAGGCCGCAACCGTATCCTGTTTAAGGAAATCCCGCCCGTTGACAAGGCCTTCCTCAACTATTTCGCCTTTGAGGAAAACCTGGGCGAGGAAGAAGCCAAGGCGGAAGTGGAAAAATGGGTGCGCCGCATACTGAGCGACTTGAAGGGAAACGGAAACGTGCGCATCGAGAACATAGGCGCTTTCGACATTACGGGAGGAAAGGTGGTGTTTACTCCCACCTCCGAAAACATAGCCCCGCAGAATCAGGACTTCGGTCTGGAAGCCCCCGCGCCCGCGCTCACCGCAGAGCCGGCTCCCGTTCCCGCGCCCGCGCCCGAACCCCGCCCCGTGGCTCCGGCACCCGTGGAACGCCCCCGTCCGACGGGCAACGTGCGCCGTCCGCTCAATCCGCCGGTAAAGAAACCTCAGCCTAACATGCAGCCCACCTCTTCGGGCAAGGGTCTGGTGCTGGGCGACCGCAAGAAACCTGCCGCCCCCGCCCCGCGCAGGCCGAACGAGCACCCGTTCTACAGCCAGTGGTGGTTTATCCTGGTGTGCGTGCTGGCGGTGCTTTCCATCGTGTTGTTCGGCATCCGGCCGGTGCGCGAGAAGGTAACTTCCGCCTTCAAGCCCAAGACCACCGAAATGCAGGTGGAGGAAAAGATGGAGGAAGCCTTGAACGCGCTCGTTGAAGGTCTGGATATGATGATCGATGAAGAAACCGCGCCCGCCAAGGAGGATGAACGCGAAAGGCAGGTGGCCGAGGAAAACGCGGAGATTGCCCGTCAGGTAAAGGCCGGACAGGAGCAGAAGCAGCAACAGGAGGCGCAGGCAAAGAAGGCGCAGCAGGCCAAGGAACAGCCTAAACCTGCCGCCAGACCCGCCCAGCCCAAGGCGCAGCCCGCCAAGACACAGCCCAAGGCGCAGCCCGCCGCCAAGCCCGCGCAGAAGGCCGACGTGCAGAAACCCGTGGCCGGCAAATACTACCTGATTGTGGGCGGATTCGCCGTAGAGAACAACGCCCGCAACAAGTACAACGAAATGCGTGCCAACGGCTACAGCGCCACGCTGCTCTATCTGGAAGCCAAGAACATGTACTACGTGAGCGTGAAGACCTGCGCCGACAAGAACGAGGCCCTCAGCGAAAGGGCGGCTTTCCGGAACAGGAACGTGGATTGTTGGATTTTTGCAAACTAAACCGGTTTGGGAAAGAATAAGCTGGCCAGGTTCGAAGAGAACCTGAGTTTCAGGAACCTGTTTCAATTTCCTGCCACGATACAGCCGTGGCAGGCTCCCTTATGGGGCAAGTGGCAGGCGGAATACTACGGGAACGAACACCCGGTGGTGCTGGAGATAGGCTGCGGCAAGGGTGACTACACCGTGGGGCTGGCCAGGCTGCATCCTGAAAAGAACTTCGTGGGTCTCGACATCAAGGGCGCCCGGCTCTGGCGGGGCTGCAAGACGGCCACCGAAGACAATATGCCCAACGTGGCCTTCGTGCGTACCCGCGCCGAGTTCATCGACCGCGTGTTCGCCCAGGGCGAGGTGTCCGAAATCTGGATCACCTTTCCCGACCCCCAGCCCTCCAAGCCCAACAAACGCCTCTGCTCCCCGATGTTCTTAGACCGTTACCGCAAGATCTTTCCGCAGGGCAAGGGCATCGTTCACCTTAAGACCGACGACACCGACCTGTACGAATACTGCCTCAACGAAGTGGTGCTTCCCGCCGCCTATCCGGTGCTCTACAACACCAGCGACCTGTATGCCGAGACCAAGGATATGGGCGAGGCACCGCAGGTGCAGACCACCTACGAGAAACGCTGGCTCTCCGAAGGCCGCAAGATAAAGTATCTCTGTTTTAAACTCACGTAGTTCCATGCGCGGGTTCGGCATTCCGAAAATAACGTTTATGTGCGCGGCGGTTTTCCTCGTAAGTTTCTCCGCCCTCGCGCAGGAACCCGTTCCCAACCAAGAACCGGAAGCGGCGCCGGTAAGTTCGCTCACGCCCCAGCAGTACCGCGATTCCGTGCGCCGGGCAAAGCTGGCGGGACTGGCCAGGAGCCGGGGCGAGACCGTTTATTTCTACGATCTTCCCATGCAGAGCGGCCTGCCGGTGTTCGACACCATGACCTATCCCTTAGACGGGTTCCAGATTTACGACGAGGCCTATCACCACAACGATTTCCGCGCCAACCGGGGCAATTTCGGCATGCCCGACCAGTTGCTGGAATATATGCCCCGCACCGAATCGGGCTTCCTCCTGCGCACCAATCCCTTCTCCTCCTGGTTCTACACGCCGCGGAACACGCCTTTCTTCCAGACCAAGAACCCTTATACCACGCTGTATTTCGTAAACAATTTCGGCAAGGACTTCAATTATTTCAAGGCCACCTATTACCAGAACGTGGCGCGCGGCCTCAACATGGGCGTGGATTTCAGGGTCTATGACGTTTACGGCAACTACATCAACAGCCGCAGCAACCAGTACAACGTACGCTTTTCGGGCAATTATATAAGCCGCGATTCCAAGTACCGTATTATTTTCGGCTATTTCCACAATGTGGCTTCGGTAGGGGAGAACGGCGGGCTGAAGGCCGATTCGCTTTTCTTCAAGAACAGCAACAACAACCGTCTGCGTATGCCCGTGAATATGGAGAAGGCGAGCAACCGTTGGCGCGAGAACAGGTATTTCTTCAAGCAGTCGTACCATTTCTACAAGACCCACAGGGATACGATTCCCGAAAACAACCGCAGTTACGGCTTCCTGACCCACGAGTTCGAGGTGGAAGACCTCTACATGCGCTACCGCGACCAGACCACGGCTTCCGACGGCTTTTACGACAGCTTCCTGCTTTCGCCCGACGCGAGCGACGACAGGACGAACCTTATGCAGATGACCAACCGCATCTACTACAGCAGCGCCGATATGGAATACATTCCGTTCGGCTACCGCTTCAAGGTGGCGGCGGGCTTCAAGAACGAGTATATACGCTGGCACGATCAGATGCAGTTCGAGGAATTCGTTCAGTTCTATCCGTTCGTGCGCCTGCAGTTCGACTTTGCCGACAGGGTGGTGTTGGACGCTTATGCCGATTTGGGGCTGGGCAATTACGGTTTGGGGGATATGGCGGCCTGGGTCAGGCTGAAGTATCTGTTTAAGAACGACCGCGAACGGAGCCTCTCCAAAAGGGACGGCATACAGCTGCACTTGGGCTGGAGCGACCAGACCACAGATTTGATTTACGTCTATCACCTTTCGAACCATCATTACTGGGATGCTAACGCAACCGGGCATGAAGGCAGGATGGGCTTCGGCCGGCAGAGCATGGACTACAACATGCAGTTGGATTTCTCGTACAAAGGCTGGTGGGCGAGGCTCAAGGGTTCATATCTTGACAACTATACGTTTTTCAAGAAGAACGGCCCCGAAACCGCTTCGAATGGTTTTTGGGTCGCCACCGCGGTGTTGGGCAAGAACGCGCATATCGGCAAGTACGTGGGCCTGGACAACCTGCTGATGTTCTCCTATGTTTCGGACGAACGCTATATGCACCTGCCTCTTTTCTCGCTGCAGGAGAACCTTTACGGCATCATTCCCATCAAGAATATCGCCAAGATACAGATCGGGCTGGAGTTTATCTACAACACGAGCTATTACGCCGACGCCTACGAACCCTCCCTGGCCAGCTATTATTGGCAGGATGAGGTGAAGACGGGCAACTTCTTCTTTATGAATGTGTTCCTGAACCTTCAGATAAAGCGCGCCAATTTCTTTGTCAAGGGCGTGAACATCGCCGAGGGCCTGTTTAAGTGGAACTATATGCAGACCCCGCATTACCCGCTGCTTGACCGTTGCTTCCGCTTCGGTATTTCATGGCGGTTTTTCGATTGATTCCGAGGGTTTTATGGAGGAACTTCCGCTTGTTGATAAATGTTGATAAAATAGGGCGGGAACGGCTTGTAAAAGCGCGTTTCAAAACGTATCTTTGTAGGTTATTTGAATTTATAATTTGTTGAAGATGAGTGAGATGGAAAACAACGGAATGGAAAGTCCGGAAATGAAGCAAGGCGAATACACCGCCCAGAACATTCAGGTACTGGAAGGTTTGGAGGCGGTGCGCAAGCGTCCCGCCATGTATATCGGCGACGTGAACGTGCGCGGTCTGCACCATCTGGTGTATGAAGTGGTGGACAACTCGATCGACGAGGCTCTGGCAGGCTACTGCACCCATGTGGAGGTTACCATTCACGAAGACGATTCGGTTTCGGTGCGCGACAACGGCCGCGGTATCCCTACCGATATGCACCCCAAGGAAAAGAAAAGCGCCTTGGAAGTGGTTATGACCGTTCTGCACGCCGGGGGTAAGTTCGACAAGGGCACCTACAAGGTTTCCGGCGGTCTGCACGGGGTGGGGGTTTCCTGCGTGAACGCCCTTTCCGACCATATGCAGGTGGATGTATTCCGCGAAGGCAAGCACTTCGTGCAGGAATATTCCAAGGGCCGTCCCCAATACGCGGTAAAGATGGTGGGCGACGCCACCGACGAGGAACGGGGTACATTGGTTCATTTTCATCCCGATGCCGAGATTTTCTCGGTGTCCGTTTACGACTACAACGTGTTGGCTGCCCGTCTGCGTGAACTGGCCTTCCTCAACAAGGGGTTGCGCCTGAGCCTTACCGACCGTCGCCAGCAGAACGAAGACGGCACGTACAAGACCGACAGTTTCTATTCGGCCGAAGGCTTGAAAGACTTTATCGCCTACCTGGACGCCACCCGTACCGTGCTGATGCCCGAGCCCATCTATATCGAGGGCGAGAAGAACGGCGTTCCGGTGGAACTGTCGATGGAATATAACGACGGATTCTCCGAAAACCTGCATTCCTACGTAAACAACATCAACACGATAGAAGGCGGTACCCATCTTACCGGTTTCCGCCTGGGGCTTACCAAGACCTTGGGCGACTACGCCCGTAAGTCGGGCATGCTCGACAAGCTCGACAAGCAGAAGATCGAGATCAAGGGCGACGACTTCCGCGAAGGCCTTACGGCCGTTATCTCGGTAAAGGTGGCCGAACCCCAGTTCGAGGGTCAGACCAAGACCAAGCTCGGCAACAGCGAGGTTTCGGCCGTGGTGTCGCAGCTGGTGAGCGAGAAGCTGGCCTACTTCCTGGAAGAACACCCCAAGGAAGCCAAGATGATTGTAGAAAAGGTGGTGTTGGCCGCCACCGCCCGTCACGCCGCGCGCAAGGCCCGCGAGCTGGTGCAGCGCAAGAGCGTGTTCTCCGGCGGCAGCCTGCCCGGAAAGCTGGCCGACTGTTCGGAACGCAATCCCGAAATGTGCGAGCTGTTCCTCGTCGAAGGGGACTCCGCAGGCGGAACCGCCAAGCAGGGCCGCGACCGCAAGATCCAGGCCATCCTGCCCTTGCGCGGTAAGATCCTCAACGTGGAAAAGGCCATGCAGCACAAGGTGTTCGAGAGCGAGGAAATCAAGAACATCTACACCGCCTTGGGCGTGAGTCTGGGCACCGAAGAAGACAGCAAGGCGCTCAATATGGAAAAACTCCGCTACCACAAGGTGATCATCATGACCGATGCCGATGTGGACGGTAGCCATATCACGACCCTGATCCTTACCTTCTTCTTCCGCCACATGCGCGAGATGATCGAGCAGGGTTACGTCTATATCGCCACGCCGCCCTTGTTCATGGTTAAGAAAGGCAAGGTGGAACGCTATTGCTGGACCGACGAGGAACGCGCCGCCTTGGTGGAGGAACTGAGCGAGGGAGGCAAGATAAAGAACATCGCGGTGCAGCGTTACAAAGGTCTCGGTGAAATGAACGACCACCAGCTGTGGAACACCACCATGAACCCGGCCACGCGCACCCTGCGTCAGGTAACGATCGAGAACGCCACCGAAGCCGACCGCGTGTTCTCCATGCTGATGGGCGACGATGTGGAACCCCGCCGCGAGTTTATCCAGCAGAACGCCCGCTACGCCAATATCGATGCGTAGCGCGGTAAAATAAATTTTGGTGAAACATTTGTACGTTTCAAAAAATGTAGTACATTTGCAGCCGCTTTAGTGAGAGCCAGAGCAAAAGCTTCCTTAGCTCAGCCGGTTAGAGCATCTGACTGTTAATCAGAGGGTCCTAGGTTCAAGTCCTAGAGGGAGCGCGAAAGGGGAAACCGAAAGGTTTCCCCTTTTTGTTTTTAAGGGAATCCGATGGCCGGGGGTAAAAGAAAGGGGCGCAGATGCAATCTGCGCCCCTTTCTTGCGTTATCGCGGGTCGGGTGGACTATCTCACCACCACGCGCTTAACGATGGAGCCCTTGGCGTTGCAAAGGCGTATAAAGTAGATGCCGCTTTGGTTCAGCATCACTTCGTTTTTGCCGGCGGTAAGTTCGGCGGTGCGGATTACGTGGCCGCCAACCGTAAAGATTTCCATGCGGGCGTTTTCGGTAAGCTCAACATACACCAGACCGTCGGTGGGGTTGGGGTAGATGCCGGCCACAATCCGGTTCATGCCTTCGTTGGCCACCTTCTTGATGGTGAAGTTCTGCCCCTTGGTCCAATGGTCGCCGTCTTCGCAAACGGAGGCCACCGCCCAGGCATATTCCACATTGGCCTTGACAGCCTTGAAGGTGTAGGACTTGGTCTTTACGGTAAGCTGTTCCACCGTATCCTTGCTGTTGTTGGCAGCCAACAGAACCACCTTGTATTCGGAAGCGGCGCCCTTCCACGAAGCCGTGGCGGTTTCCGCCTCGTTGTCGATGGTTACCTTAAGGCTGGTCGGGGCGGCGCATTCACTTTCCTTTTCGATGATATCGGCTTTGGAGCGGGGAGCCACACGCACGGTATTGTTCTCTACCGCGGCAAGACCCACCAAGTCGAATTCTCCTTGCGGCAAGGCTTCGCCCAAGAAGTCGGCGTTTTCAAGAATCGTACGGATGTTCACATCGGCCTCTCCCTGCAGAGCCTTGTAGGTGGTGGCCACTTTCCATACTTCTTCGTCACTTTCGAGTTCCAGACCCGTAAGTTTCACCACGCGGCTGCAGAGCGTATCGATGCCGGCCTTCAAATCGGCCGCCGAAACCTCGATGGGCGTGATGGCGTTGCCGTGTGAGGAAGCTTCCGGCAGGTTGCCCACCATAGCGAGCTGCAACTGACCTTTATAGTTGCCCAGTCGGCCGTAAACCCCTTCGATACCGTCGCCCACCGTGTAGGTGTTCTTTACCAAAGCCGTAGCGTCATCGATCATGATGCCCGCGTGTTCGTCCTGAATCCACTTGTAGTTGCGGTAGTTGTTGTCCATGGCCGTCAGCACCACCTTGCCGCTCACCTTGTAGAGCTTGCCCTGGGTACCCTTGCGCAGCTCGCTTAAGGAGGCTACGGTGGTCATTTCTTCGGCCGAGGCATACACCTTCATCGTTTCGGTCAAGTCGCCCGAAGCAAAGGTGATTTCCGTTGTGTCGAGCGCCTTGTTGCCGTTAAAGGTAACCGTAAGGACGGCACCCTCGCCCATTACATCCGCCTTGGCAAGCGTGGCGGGTGCAATCGTGAAGTTGCCCGCGGGGCAGGTTACCGTTACGTCGGCATCGAGCAGTTTACCCTTTACCGTCACCTCTTTCGAAACTGACACACCCTGGAATGCGGACATCGTCATGCTTGCGGGAGCCATAATCGTGGGCACTTGCGGCAACACCTGGTAAACGCGGATGCTGTCTAAGTAGAAACGGTTGCTGGAAGCGTTAACCGCCTCGAAAGAGATTTTCATATCGGCCGTACCATTGTTGAACATATAGACGTACTCCGACATATTGGTCTTATCGAGATTCTCCACCGAAACGGTTTCATCCCCGGCAATCAGACGAATCGTGGTACTTTCCTTGGCGTTGCTGAATGCCCGCGCCGCAAAGACCACATAATACTTGCCGTTGTCGTGACTGAGGTTGAGGGAGGGCGAAACCAGCTTGCCCGCCTTGCTGCTCGTACCACCTTTGATTTCGTTCACTTCAGGATACATATTTTCGCCCGACCAGCCCGATACATCCGTAACCTTGTCAAAATCAGTGATGGCTGTTGTTGAGGCGGTTTCGCTCTTGCTGAAATCTTCGAACAGAACCAAATCGCCATCGATGGCAATGCTCTCAGTAATCGTGTAGGTAGCCGTAACCGTGGCGCTCGTATCCATGCGTTCCTTGCAGGCGAAAGCCTTGAGAATGGTGTTTTCTTTCAACACGATTTTGGCACCTTCTGTGTAGGCGGCGAATGCTTCATCGCCCTTGGCGTAGAAAATGGCGGCACCATTGGTGTTGCAGGCCAGGGTTACT
The DNA here is from genome assembly GCA_023662825.1 of Bacteroides sp. Lineage (GTDB taxonomy): Bacteria > Bacteroidota > Bacteroidia > Bacteroidales > P3 > Pullibacteroides. Next base: position 67,009 of record JAMPIH010000012.1, on the reverse strand, counting down.
TCCACGGAGTCTTCATAACGACCCGCCGCAGGCGTGAATACAGGAGCCTCCACATCGGGCAGGTTTACGCTGAAAGGACGGAAAACCGTGCTCACGCGCGGGGTCAAGGTGTCTTTCACCTTCACCAAGCCCGCCATCACACTGTAGTTGCCCGTGGGCAGGGTATATTTAATGGTGGTGTCGGCGGTATAGATAGTGTCGCCGTTGCTGAAGATAACCCGAATGGCGGTATCGGTAAGGCTCAGGTTCTGCACGTTGCGCACATAAACGGTCACCGTTACGCTGTCGGTAAATACCTGGTCGCGTTCAGGAGCATCCAATCGGATGGTGGGAGCCGTAGCCGACAAAGTGGTGAACGACTGTACCGCACTCCATTCGCTTTCCTGCGTGCTGCTGCAAAGACTCTTTACTTGGTAGTGGTAGGTGGTCTGCGCCTGAAGGCCCGTAGCCGTGAAAACGGCGGAAGAGACCTTATGTTCTTCGGCCCCCGTCAAATCTTCGGCTTCACCGTAGCGAACAGCATAGCCTGCGGCGGAACCTTTCCAGTTGATGGTTGCCTCGAAGGAACGGGGATTGAAACCGAAGTCCGTGGGCACCAGACAGGGGGCATCCACCATGTCGGCCTTGTTGCGGGCGGTGATTTGCGCCGTGCCGTTATAATTGCCCAGAATACCCGTTACATTCAATATACCTGCCGGGGTATTCTCTCCTATGTAGTCTGCGTTCGTAAAACTTGTATAGAACGTAAGTTGCACACTACCTTGATTGAGAGTGGTATTGCGTTCATTTTTCTCTGCACTGAATTTACCCGCCGTAAAACTTACATTCTCCACGCAAACCAAGGCGCTTTGCAACGTGGCAATATTCTTGTTGATATAGTCTGCCGTGAGGGTGTCTACGCGGACGGCGCGACCGTTCTCGACGGCGGTCAATGTTTCAACAGGAATAAATTCATACAGGCCATTGAAAATATCCAATTGACCGGCTACATTTTCCAGTACATCGCCCACCTTGATGGCGGCATATCCATTGGCAGCTTTAAAGAGCAGCATGGAGGCACCGTTTTCCTTCTCGATATCCTGTACCCAGATACGATTATTTTGGTCGTCTTTATGGGTCACCACCATCTTGCCTTTCACGCGGTAGAGAACACCCTTTTCACCGCTGTACAGATTGGCGAGCGTTTCCACTTCCCTCACCTCGGTGGTGGTAGCCGTCACGGTAAGTTTGTCGGTCATCGCGTCGTAGGTCAAGGTGATTTCCGCACTTTCGGAAGTTTTTGCACCGTTGTAGGTAACCGTGATTTCCGCACCTTCATCCGCCATCACCGCGTCGCGGGTCAGTTCGGTGGGCGTTACGCTGAAATTGCCTTCGGGGCAGGAAATCATCACCTTGTCGGAGGATGCGGGAAGCGCCCAGCCTTTCACCTTCACCTTGCCTTCAACGGCCGTGCCTTGGTAGGTGCCGGTAAGCTGCAGCATTTTCTGCGCGAAATAAACGGCGGGGCGTTTCACCTCGATGTTGCGGTGAACATAGTGTCCCAAGTTAACCACCGTCGTATCGTTGCCTTCGCCCTCGGTCTTGGGGGTTACGTTCGCCAGGTAGAGGTCGATGTGATATTTGCCCTCTTCCAGGCCGTCTATCACCACGGGAGAAGCCTTGGTATAGAGGGTTCTGATGGCAGGGGCGGTGGAAGGATTTACAATGTCGGTTTTCACTTCCACTTTCACCAACTTGCTGTCGCCCAGCTCGAAGTTGGTGGTGGAGAAGGCAAATTCCACATCGTCCGAAAAAACTGCATCGTTGTCGGGTGCGGTAATGGTGAGCGAAGGCTGGTCGGCGGAAAGGGTGGTGAAAGTGGCTCCGACGGGATCGCTTTCAAGATTTTCTCCGCACAACGAGACAATCGAATACTCATAGCGCGTGGCAGGGGCGAGCTCGCTCGTCCATACAATCTGTGTTCCGTCTGTAACCGTTACCGATTTTTCGTAGTTTTCGCCTTTCACGGTTACCTTATAACCGTTGGCGGGAGCCGGGTCGGGAGCGTTCCACACAATCGTAACGTCATTCTGACGGGGCGTCACCCCGCCGTCCGCCGGCACCGTCACCTTGCTACAAGAGGGAGCGGCTTCTTGCTTTTTGTAGAGAACAACAGCCGTCTGCGTAGCCGCATAACAGCGGAAAGGTTTTGCTTGGGTCGCACTACTATTACGCTGTATTTCAAAAGTTTTATTTGCGTCAGCAGAGGCCGTGGCTTTCGTTGTCGCTATTATTTGATGCTTGCTCGCGGTGATTTTAATCTCCCACGCATAGGCACTTTCAGACGTTGATATCTTATTTTTTACGTTTGGAAAAGAAAGATAATACCCTTCGAGAGCATCATATATCGTCCAATTACCATCAGGATTCTTTGTGAAAGTCAAATCGTGCGGTGCTGCAGCATTTCCTTTTTCTGTTGCAGGAGCACAACTAATGGTACTACTGCTAATAGTGACAGACGCACTATTGCAACCATCGGTGGCATAATTGGCTATTGCTCCTGCCATTCCAGAACTTTCGCAAACAATTAAATACGTTCCATCCGTCAACTGATCCACTGCAGTGACTTTTTTATAAGTGTCCTGCGCCCGGAGCGAAAAGCTTCCGAAGCTAAAGAATGCCGCGGATAGTAGGCCTATCGCCCATAGCCGCGTGAGGGTTTTGAAGTTTTTCATGGTATTAGGTTTAGTGTGTTTGTCTTATTGTCAATATATTGCACGTTTTAAAGAATACATCCTAATCTCTCCGTCAAGCCTGTTCGTTGGACGACCCTTTTAAAATCTTACAAAAGTAGCGATATAAAACAAGTTGGAAAAGGAATACTTATTAACAGGCTGTTGATTATGGAAAGAGAAATTCCCTTAAATCTTTATATGGTGTAATCTTGTATGTAATGCTCCGGATAGATAATTTTACCCTTGCTTAGGTTGAGCGATATTTTACTTTTTGTACAACTCCGCGTGGGTGCCGGTGTCGGTGAGCAACAAAAACAATTGCTGTCTAGACACTTTCCAGACGAGAATCCAATCAGGTTCTATATGGCACTCCATATAACCCTCGCAGTTTCTTTTCAGTGGATGAGGCCTCGTTTCCGCCGGGGCTACAAATGCCTTACAACAGCGTCTAACTTTTCCATATTCCACCCACGCTTCACGCAACGCCGTAAGCCCTTCTTGAAACTACCGGAGTATTTTATTTCGTACGCCATCCTTTTCCCAATATCTGTTCAACCATATCATCCACCGAGGCGGCACTGAAAATTTCGCCCCGCTCAATTTCCAGAATGGCTTTTTCCAAACCGCTCAACCTTCTCGAGGTGACGGAGGGTTTGTTCTTGGATAGGCAGGCACAAAGAACCGAGCCAGCCTTCTGCTTAGCGGCCTGCGTTTTTCTTCCCGCGCCCTGCGCCTTGTCGACTTTTGCGGGCTTCATTGTCGGGGTGGTCGTCACCGCCTCCCAGCCCCGCGCCTTGGCCATGTCCTCCACAAACGACTTATCTTTCGCGGGCACCACATATTGCACCAGGCAACCCCTCGCGATGCCTTTCTTCCCGTAAACGGGTGCCGGCTCCGCCGCTATCTTTTCATCATAATGTGTTTTATCGGGAAAGATTGCTCAGCCCCACCTTCAGGTTCCAAATATACACATTTTTCGCTATACCGTCTCCCTCAAAAAAGACTTTCATCTTGACATTAGGAAAAAATTACGGAAACTAAAAAAATCCTAAAGATACTCCAATGTATTTTCGGCCTCCCGGCGAAGCCGCAACCGCCTGGCCATTCCCGAAACCAAAAACGCGTTTTGAATGGCGAGATGCGAGATGAAGCCCGATGGGGCGCGCGGGAGCGTACTTAAGTACGTGGCCAAGCGAACCAACGGGCTTCGGCGAAGCAGATCGCCGTTCAAAACGCGTTTTTGCGGAAAGAGGGGGATTCGAACCCCCGGTAGGGAAACCCCTACGACAGTTTAGCAAACTGTTGGTTTAAGCCACTCACCCATCTTTCCAATGAGAACGTTCCTTGCGGAACGTTTTGGCTTCCTCACAGAGAATCTGCACATTCCCCACAAAGGAGCGCAAAGATACGAAAAAATTAAGAATTTTTAAATATTTTTTTCTTCGATAAAATCCGATTTCTGGATTCTATACATAGGATAACCAGAAATAATCGGATATGAAACATCTATCGTTGCACCTCAATGAACGGCAAAGCCTGCTGTGTTTGAGCAAGTTGATCTTTATCGGGCTCGGATTCGCCGCAGGCCTTGCGTCGTTGCCCGCCCAGGATTTTACGGGTATCGGCAAGCGGAAACCCTTTTCATTTTCGGGAACGGCCGGGGCGCAGGCCGCCACCCGCTTGAATTCGGACGGCAGTTCGGATCCGTTCGCCTACATTATCTCGGCACAGCTCAACCCGGTGGTGTACGGCTTTTCGCTGCCGCTTTCGTTGAGTTTCTCCGACAGCCGCTTTTCCTACGCGCAGCCTTTCTCTCGCATCTCGTTCACGCCTTCCTACAAATGGATCAAGGCCTATCTGGGGCGCACCTCGATGGATATGCACCCCTACGGACTGGCCGGTCATCAGTTCGACGGGGCGGGCATCCAGTTGGAATCGGCCTCGTTTCCGGTGCATTTCTCGGCCATGTACGGACGTCTGCTCAAGGCGCGCCATGCCGACACCCTGCAACGGGGCGGAGAGAGTCTGCTGCCGGCCTATATCCCGGCCAACTACACCCGCACGGGCTTCGCGTTCAAGCTCGGCTTCACGCATAAGAAGCAGCAGCTCGACCTGCATTTCTTCCGGGCGGGCGACCGCTTCAAGTCTCTGCCCGAAGACTGGCGGGGACAGGTGGCGCCGCAACAGAACGCTGTGCTTGCGCTGGATTTCGCGTTCGAACTCTACAAAGGCCTTACCCTGAAGGGGCAGGCGGGGATAAGCGCCCACACCTCCGACACCCGCGTGCAGAAAGAGAAGAAAAAGGGATTGTGGGGCGGCTTGATGCGGCCTTTCCTGCCCCACTACGCCTCCACCTCGTTGAGCACGGCCTATAAGGTGCAGCTGGCCTACAAGGGCATCAGTGTGGCCTACGAGCGCGTGGGCCCCGAATACGCGAGCCTGGGGGCAGCCTATTTCAACCGCGATTTCGAGAATGCGGTGGTGGCCTTTACCCATGCCTTCAGGAAGGTGGCGGTGAACGCCGAGCTGGGATGGCAGCGCGACGACCTCAAGAATGCCAAATCGAGCCGCATGAACCGCCTCGTGGGCTCGGCCTATGTCAATTACAAGATAGACGAACGTTTCGCGCTTACGGCCTCGTATTCGAACTTTACGATGCACACGCAGCTTAAGCCGGTGGATCTGGGGCGGCCCGACGACCCGCTGGTCTATGACCCCGACACGGTGTCGTACCGTCAGATAGCGCAGCAGGCCTCGTTCGGCCTCGATTTCCACACCCGGCCCACGGCCCGCTACAGGCAGCAGGGTGGCCTGGAGTTCTCTTACCAGAGTTCGCGCGAGAAGACGCAGAAAGTGTTCAGCGACTATTTCTATGCCGCCGTCCGGCACGGCATAGAGCTTACGGGCGAATACAGCCTCAATACGGCGCTTAATTTCAGTACCCGTATCGACAGGATGGGCGGGCGTAAGTCCACCTTCAACTACCATATCGGCCCGTCGGCAAGCCTTGCCAAGGCCTTGTTCGACAAGAGCCTGAACCTGTCGGCGGGATTGAGCTATTATTTCGAGATGAACGGTTCCAAGGCTGCCGGCGGCATCGCCGACTTGCGGTTGCGGGCGGCCTACACGCTCAAGAAAGCGCACGAATTCGAGCTGCAGGTAAGCGGCAAGCTCCGTTCGGCCTTCGCTGCGGCCACCTACAGGAAAGGGCAGGAGTTCTTCGCCCAGGTTTCGTACCGCTACCGATTCTCCATCAACCCTTTCGAAAAGAAGAAAGAAAAGGCCGCGAAAGCCCCCGTGGGCAGGAAGCGGGAAAACTTGAAAAGCGATGGGGAATGAAAAAAGAAAAGTGTTACCCAAAACCGCGACGATAGCGAACGATAGCGTATCTACTAAGAATGCCACTGTCGTTTCGGGTAACACTTGCGCGGATACAGGCACCGAAAAGGTCGCTATCCCGCCTGCTTCCGCTAAAAAAGCGGGAATATCCAAAACCGCGACGATGGCGGACGGCAACGTATCTACCAACCAGGCCACTGTCGTTCCGGATATTCCTCAGATTCCCGTCGGTATCCAAAAGATCGCTGCCTCACCGATGGAAACGATAGCAAAGGTAACGAAAAATCTTGATTGCCTTTATTTGCTGTATATGAAATTGCCCAATAGAACACATGGTTTTATAACAAATTTGGCGAGGGCATTACAATTAAAGCGACATGAGGCGAGTCAATATGGCTCATTCGTTTTACCTAATGGAAATAATCTTACCATTAGGGTAAGCAACCATAATGCAAGGACATCAACGTTTGACAAACATGGTGAGCGTGAGGGGGTGAGTCTTGTTATATCCTCATTTCCCAATAGGCGGATAAAAAATGATGGTGTAGCGCATATAACGGAAGTTTTCTATAGGCAGCAATATATAGAACGGTCTGTTGGTCGGCCATTGCTGGAAATTATCAATTCAATAAAACTATTGCTTGCCACCGGGGAATACAAGGATACCACGGGCTTGGCCGAAAGGCAGGAGGTGAATCTGTAAACGAAAAAAGGGAAGCCGTGCAGCTTCCCTTTTTTCGTTTGTGTCGGCAACGATTAATATTCCCAGAGGTCGTGCTCTATTTCGAAGAGCTTTTCCTCGATGCGTTCGGCTTCCCTCATGATGTTGGCGCCCTGCGCGTATTGCTGGATCTGACGGTCCTGCTGGTTGTCGATCTTGGTGATGTAACTCTGGAACCAGCGGTCCCAGGCGAATACGTCATCGTACGACCTGCGCATAGCGCTGTTGTGGCGGTTAAAGGACTCGGTCTTGGCAAAGAGCGGACGAACCGAGGGATAGTAGAGCCAGAACAAGGTCTGGTTTCCCTTGAACTGACCGCTTTCCTCGTCGAACACCTGGATTACCGGCGCGATGCCCAGCACGCGGATGTCGCGTTTCGAGCGCTGCTTGTCGATAAACCAGTCTTCCTTAAGACGGATCATCTTTACGTTGTGAATCTGGAAAGAGGAGGTATCCATCGAGGTGATGAACTGGCCGGGATTGTCCAGGTCTTCTTTCTGCAGTTCGGAAATCTGCGTGTTCTGACGGATGAATTCCTCGTAGGTAAGCTGTTTGCGGAAGTCGTCGGTAAGGGCGTCGTAAGCCACGATGCTGCCGTCTTCCATACCCTTCATGATCAGGCTCATCAGGCTGATACGGTCTTGAACCGGCGAGATGGGATAGTACAGGTACTGGTTCATCTTCATGCGGAAATCCACCATGCGCCATACACGCCATTTGATATACACGTCGGCTTCGCGTACATAGACGTATTCGCGCGGCAAACGGTCGGCGGTGTTCTCCTTGATAAAGAAGTTGTCCAAGGGAGGAGTGTCTTCCAAAACCTGCGCCTTGAGCGAACCGGTGGAAACGGCGGCCAAAGCGAGCATCAAAACGGAAAGGGCAAATCGTTTCATAATCGTTTATTTTTTTCTCTTGGGAAGAGAATATGCTATTTAATGGTTAAAATCATATCACCCAACATACGGTTGCCTTCCGGCATGGCGGCGTAGATATCGGTGATGAATACCTTGTCGCCGCGCTTGCAGCGCTTGAAGTTGTCGATCATCCCTTGGGTGAACTTGTTGCCGTTGGAATTCATCATGGGCGACAGCTCGCCGTCTCTCGACACCTGCACGTTGAACGCAGCGATCTTAAGGTTCAATTCGAATTCGAAGTCCTTCATCGATACCAACAGACCGCCGGCATTGGCCAGCGTGTTCTTGTCGATACGCTTCACGCCCTCGTCCTGACCGTTGATGCGGGCCACGGGATCGGGCACGCGCTTCACGCGGAAAGTCTTGCTGCCCATCAGGGTTTCCTTGCCGCCCTCGGTGGCATATACGTTCACGGTGGCGTCCACACCGGGCTTGTTTACGCGAACCACGTATTCGCCGGGTTTAACCTTGTTTATCGTACCGTTGGTAATGGTCACGCGGGTGTTTCCGTCGGTGATGCCTCCGGCAAGTGCCGAAACGGGGTTGTCCACGCCCACGTAGAACACGTTCATCTTGTCGGCACTCACGGTGGCGGTGGATTCGCGCACGTCGTACTCGAATTGGAAAGGATAGGACTTTACCCCGAAGGATGCCGGTACATGGATGGTTCCGTTTACCTTGCGTTTGCCCACGCTGTTGGCGGTAGCCTTGTAAAGTATGGAACCGCCGACCCCTTCGTATTCCCGTCCCTCGATGGTGGCGGTGATCTTGGCCTTGGAGTCGAACGCGGCCACGAAAATGCTGGCTTCGTAGCTGGAACCCACGATCACGCTATTCGATACGGGAACCACGCGTGCCGAAATGGTGTCGAACTTAAAGTCTTCGTCGCTGATGGAGGAGTATAGGTAAGACACGATGTCGTTCTCGGCGTTCAGTACGTCGTTCTGAATCTTGTTGAGCAAGGCCAGGTCGGCCACGATAATCGTGTGCGAGAAGTGGAAAACTTCCCAACTTTGTTCCTCGCCGTTGGCATTATGGTACTTGGTTCCCGAAACGTGCAGCGAACGCAAGGGAATGGACTCACGGTCGCGTTCCTCGATTTGGCTTATCAGGAAGTCGCGGTACTCGTGCATCTTTGCATGAAGTTCGTACGCCTTGCCGTTTTTGGCGAACTCATCCACGCCGAGAAAGAAGCGCGTAGGATCGTCGTAGTTGTCTTGGCGGCTGATGTTGCGGGGGTTGAGTTCCTTGGCCTCTTCGAAAGGAATCTGTTCGGTAAAGGCAATCAGTTCCACCTTCATGTTCTCGATATAGTCGTAGAACTCCTTGGTCTTTTCCTTTACCCGTTTCGCCTTTTCCCAGTGTTTGCCCACCTTGGCCTCGTTTACGGTATAGGCGGCGATAAAACGCTGGTAAAGGTCTTCGTTCTTCTGGGAATAGTTCTTGTTGGTTATTTCCAAAGCCTCGTTGATCGTAAGGAACGAATCCAATACGGCCACCGACACGTTCAATGCCAGCAGGGCGGTGTACACGAGGTACATCATCCCGATCATCTTTTGCCTTGGCGTCTCTTTTGCTCCTGACATGGTGGAAAAACTGGTTTTTGAGTGTTCTTAAAAGTCGCGGAATTAATTCTTGCCCGTTTGAGCCATCTGCATGGCCGAGAGCATCTGGCCGTACATCTTGTTCAAGGTCGCGACCTTTTGCGAGAGGTCGTCGATTTCCTGACGGTATTTCTGCGAGCTTTCGAGCGAACTGCTCAAAGTTTCCATGATCTTGTTCACGTCTTCCTGCAACTTCACGCCGGCTTCGGTCTGCGCCTTGGAAACCTGCAGCTGGTTCACGTAGAACTGGTTCAACTGGTTGAGGTTGGCGGTCATCTGCGCCATTTCGTCGGCGTAGGTCTTGTTGATGCTGACCACGCTGGTAAGGTTGCTGAGGCTGGTGGTGGTTTCGGTGAGTTTTTCCAATCCGCTGCTCAAACGGTCGAACACTTCGGGGGTTACGTTGGCCTTTTCCAGCATTTCCTGCAGTTTGTCGGCCAGCACATTATCCGAGCCCGATCCCATGCCCGTGCCGCCCACACCGCTGTAGATGGGAGCCTCGCCGTCGGCATACAGGGGAGAACCGTCGGGTTTGTTGCGCAGGGCGGGGTAAACGCGGTCCCATTCGAATTCGGCGTGCTGTTTCTCGAGCGTGGAGAAAATAAAGATGATGGCTTCGATACTCATACCCACGATAAGCATCAGGTTGGCGCCGGGGTAGTGGTTGATCTTGAAAAGCGCACCTACGATAACGATAGCCGCACCCCAACCGTAAAGGTTGCTCATGAACTTTTTAAACGCGGGTTTGTCTGCGAAACTTGCCATTTCTATTCTTAGGTTTTGAGATTGGATGTTTTAAAATGATTGAGGCTTTCTGTTAATAGACGTTGGAACCGCTGCCGCCGGTCAGCATGCCGCTGGCCAACAGGGGCTGGATGCAGCGGAAGCCCACGTACGACTTGCAGGTGTCCTGGTATTCGAACGAACGGTAGTAAACCTTGCAGATGTCGGCGAAATCCTTGAACGAACCGCCGCGCACAACCTTGCGTTTCAGCCCCACGCCGTCTTCGGGCTTGGCATCGTAGGTAAAGACGGGGTTGAAGTCGTGGTTGTTGGCGATCGATTCGTCGTAGGCGTCGATACACCACTCGGACACGTTGCCCATCATGTCGTACAGGCCGTAGTCGTTGGGTGAGTAGTGCCCCACGATGCAGGGATAGAGCGAACCGTCGGCGGAGTAGTCGCCGCGTCCGGGCTTGAAGTTACCCAACAGACAGCCGTTGATGTTGCGGGCATAGTTGCCGCCCCAGGGGTAGGGGCTGGCGTCGAGGCCGCCGCGGGCGGCATATTCCCACTGGGCTTCGGTGGGCAGGCGGAATTCCTGGGTTTCGGGATAGCCCTTGGCCATCATGGCGTCGTTGTAGATCTTGCTGCGCCATTTGCAGAAGGCTTCGGCCTGTTTCCAGTTAACGCCTACCACGGGATAGTTGTCATACAGAGGGCTTGAGAAGTAGCCGGCAACCATGGGGTCGTTGTACGAATACGACCAGTCGAAGATCCAGCAGAGCGTGTCGGGATACACGTTCACCACGTGCTTCTGCATGAACTGCTGGCGCGAACGCATCGACTGCGGGCGGCTCACGAACGAACCGTAGTAAACGCCGTCGTCGGGCATTTCGTTTTCGTCCTGATTCCACGACTTGCGCGAGGCGGAGTAGAAGTCGTACGACCAGTATTCGTAGTTGAGCTTGCGCACATCGATTTCCTTGCGGTGGGCGAAGCGTTCCTCAACGGGCAGATAGAGGTCCGCCAGGGCTTCTTCCACTTCGGGCGTACGCTTGATCTTGGTCTTCCAGTTGATTTCCGGTTCGGCGTCTTCGTCTTCGTTTTCAATCTGGAAGCCTTCGATGCCGTTTTCGGCCAATAATCGACGGGTGTGGTATTCCTTTACGTATTCCACAAACTGACGGTACTCGTTGTTGGTGATTTCCGTTTCATCCATGAAAAAATCGCTGATGGTTACCGTACGGATATTGAGCATCTGGTAGGAGGGGTCGAAACCGCCCGCACCCCAGACGAAACTGCCGCCGGGAACGTATACCATTCCGAACGGAACCTGTGTACCGGGCGACTTACGTCCGGCAACCCCGACCAGTTCACCGCTGCCCGCATTGCTGCATCCCCACAGGAGGATAGCCGCAAAAACGGCTACGGTCAAATTCCGAACATCCCATAGATTCGCTACTCTTCTCATTGTATGTATGGTTAATGTTTTTCGTTTTATGCAAGACCCTTACAGGTATCTCGCGTTCTTGTATTCCGTGTTCACCTTTTCGCCTTCCAGGCCGAAGCAGTACTTCACGGAAATCTCAAAGGCCCCGCCGATGGTGGAGGCCTTGATGAACCGGGATGCCGTGATGTCGTAAGACGCCCCGATCTGCAGTTTGGCGATGTTTATGCCCGCCAAAATGGAAACGGCGTCCTGAAACCGATAGGAAAGCCCCGCCCAAAAGCGTTTGTTGAACGTTCCCATCACGGCCAAACTCCAACTTACCGTCGTGAAGTCCGTTTCAAGGTATGCCGTAGGGGTGAATTCCACTTTCGGCAGCGAACTGAAACTGAACGAATAACCCCCGTTTACCGCGATGTGGCGCGACGGACGGAAGCTTATCTTTTCACTTTTGTGGGCCACGAGGTTGTTGGCCGCGATGCCCACGAAGTAGTTGGCGTTTCCCAAAAGGTAGAACCCCACGCTCACGTCACCGTACATGCCGTTTTCCTTCTGTTTTCCGGTAAGGATACGGTCGGAAGCGTTTTCGGGATCGAACTTGCTGAAATCGAGGCCTTTCGATTCCAACTGGGCGCGCACGCCCATGCCGATGGTTCCGAACGAGGTCTGCAGGTGGTACGAATACCCGATCTTTACGTGGATATCCTTGAAATAAGCCGCGTTGAACGAGGCCACTTCCAAACCCACCCCGCCTTTAAGTATCTTTAAAGGCATATCGGCCAGCAGGATCGTGGAATTCGGGGCAACACCCTTTTGGCCGCTGCCGCCCCGCCCCATGCCTAACCATTGCTGGCGGTGCAGGGCCGAAACGGCTATGCCGTTCGACAGACCCGCATAGCCTGCGTTGTACGCGTAGGTGTTGAGCATGAACTGCGTGAGCTGGTTGCCTTCCTGCTGGGCAGAAAGAGAACCGCCGCACAAGACGCCTGCAAGCAGACAGGCCACCCGTATCCGATTCCGGCAAAAAGTTTTCAACAACTTGGAGCCGATAAGGTTGATAACGGCAAAACGATTCCTATCTACCTGTTTTACTGGCATATATGCTTTAAATCCTCTTGCTGGAAATGCACAAAATCATGCATTTTAACTGGCAAAGGTAATTAAAAGTTGGCGTAAATCAAATTCACGAAGTTCCGCATCTGGTCCACGTTGTCCAAATCGGGCTTCTGTTCTTCGATGTAGCGGTTGATGTAATTGGCCGCCGCCGGAAAATGCTTGAGCAGGCTTTTCTTGGTGAGCGGGGTCACTTTCCCGTCTTTCATCAGGAAAAGGCGGTCGTCGATGCTCAGCTCGGAGTTGGCGGCAAAGTCGTAGTTTACGTTGGTAAAGGTGGTCTGGCCGCTGTAGGAGCCGGAGGACGTGCCGTTGTTGCTGCTGAAGCCCGATACGGCGCGGATGGAGGAAGTGGAGCCGCCCGTGCCGTAGGCGCCCGTTTTCTTTTCCTCGATGTTGACCTTGCGCGAAAGGATCAGGCTCACCTTGTTGTTGAGGATAATCTCGCCCAGGCCGGAGAGCACGGGTACGAACTGGCGGTCGCCGATCTGGATCATCAGCACGTCGGCCAGGTTGTCGAGGCGGCGCAGGGTGTCTTCGGGGCTTTCGGGCTTGTCGTTGCGGAAGAGCACCTGGGGCTCGTAGTGGTTGTAGTTGAGCTTACCGTTGTAAACGCTTCCGTTCTTGAAGTAAACGGTGCCCTTGGTGCAGTAGGGGAACGCGAAGAGGATGCTGTCCTGCTGTTTCTTGGTCAGGTCTCCCATGGTGATCTTTTTCTGCCCTTGGGCGGCGAAGCATGCGCAGAGGGCGAATGCAAGCGCGAACAAAATTTTTGTTTTCATGTTTATGCGGTGTTGAGTGGTTGTTTAGTTCGAAACCTGAAAGTTGCCGTTGGACATATAGGTGATGTGGTATTTGCGCAGGGCGTAGCTGGACACGATGCCGCTTCCGAAGCCGCTGTAACTGCTGTATTCGCCCTTGCAGTCCTTGCCCACCAAGCGGTCCTTGTTCCTGTCGTACTGCACGTAGCAGCCCGATTCCCAATCCAAGGGGCAGGCCTGTTCGAAAGCCACGTATTCTTCTTCCATGTCGCCGATATGATAGACGACCACGCCGCTGTAGCCGTAGGAGAAGTACTTGAAACTTCCCACGGGCAGCAGGGTGTTGTCTAAATCGTACGGGCGTACGGTAAAGTTCACGGAGGTGTCGGGAATGTTTCCGTGACTTATCTGATGTCCGCAGGAAACCAGGCAGAGGCCGGAAGCAATCAGTATGGGAACGAAAGAAAACCGTGCGCGCATAACAACAAAGATACACATTGTTTAAAAATATCGTAATTTCGTGTCCTATAACGGAGGGTTAGATCATGGGAGTTATTTTCTTTACGCTCCTTGCCGTGGCATTGGGTTGCGGGGTGGGTTCGAAGGCGAGGAAAGATAAAAAACAATACGAAAAGAGGCGGCGACAGGGCACGGTTCCCGCCGGCGGGGAGGCGTTTCCGTCTGCAGGACGCATTCCGGTTCAGACCATATCCGACACCTTGGGGAACGTTCCGGAAGAACCGTTGGAAAGGTTGGAGGAGGAGTTTTCCCTCGAGTCTCCTTCCTGCGAAGAGGCATTCGAGGCCGGTCGATACGAAGAAGTCATGGCTCGGGAAGATGCGGAATGCAGGGAAGAGGCCGAAAAAGGCCGGTCGGAAAACGACGGTTTTTCATTGCGCGAGGCCGTTATCGCCCAGGCCGTTTTGGAACGCAAATACCATTAGGATATGCCGGGCGGTTAGCGGAACGAAAAAAATTCATACCTTTGCCGCTGTCTTTTGAACCACGGGAATATTGTACGACCCTTATAGCTAAGGGTCTTTTTGTTTATTAAGCCATGGCGTTTTGACCGTTTCCCGGCGGGAAAAACTCCGAAAAAACAAGCATTATGGGAGAGATTAAGTATTACAGCAAGGAAGGCTTGCAGAAGCTTAAGGACGAATTGGAACGCCTTATCAAGGTGGAGCGTCCCAAGATCTCGCAGCAGATAGCCGAAGCCCGCGACAAGGGCGATCTGTCGGAAAACGCCGAATACGATGCCGCCAAGGAGGCCCAGGGGCTGTGCGAACTCAAGATTTCCAAGCTGCAGATGGATCTGGCCAACGCGCGTATCCTGGACGAATCGAAGATGGATACCTCGAAGGTACTGCTGCTTTCCACGGTAACCATCCGCAACGCCAAGACCAAGGCGCAGATGAAATATACCCTGGTGTCAGAAAACGAGGCCGACTTGAAGTCGGGCAAGATTTCCATCAGTTCGCCCATCGCACAAGGGCTGTTGGGCAAGAAAGTGGGCGATAAGGTGGAAGTGAAGGTTCCGGCAGGCATCATCGAATTCGAGATAACCGAAATAACCCGATAGCCATGGCGAGTATCTTTTCAAGAATCGTGGCAGGCGAGATTCCCTGCTACAAGGTGGCCGAAGACGACAGGCATCTGGCATTCCTGGATATAGCTCCGGTCGTGAAAGGCCACGTGTTGGTGATACCCAAAAACGAGATCGATTATGTCTTCGATATGGAAGACCGGGATCTGGCCGACCTGATGGTGTTCGCCAAGAAAGTGGCCAAGGCCTTGAGGAAGGTGTTTCCCGCGCCCAAGATCGGCATGTCGGTGGTGGGTATGGATGTTCCGCACACCCATGTGCATCTGATGCCTATCCATGGAGGGGCGGATATCGATTTCAGCCGCGAGAAACTGAAGTTGGAACCGGAGGAAATGCAGGCGATCGCCACGGCGGTTCAATCCGAATTCGACAAGTTGTAGGATAGGGGAATACCGATGAGGAAACGGGAGTCGCACGGGCGGTTCCCGTTTTTTTTGTGACCGGTGAAACGGTGGAAAATCTTAGCGCAGCCGTTCCCGTTCCGGGTGATTTTGCAGAAAATCGGCCCAATTCCCTTTTTTGCTTTTGGATGCGGGTATCTTTTTGGATGCCGTCAGGCTGGGAAGGTTGAACTTGCTGTGTATTCCGTGGCAGATGGCGGCGGCCATCGCGTCGGTGGCGTCTAAGAATCGCGGCTGGTCGGCCTGTATGCCCAATACGCGGAACACCATGGCACACACCTGTTCCTTGGAGGCGTTGCCGTTGCCGGTAAGCGACTGCTTTATCTTCAGGGGTGCGTATTCATATACCTGCACGCCTTTCGACATGGCGGCGGCGATGGCCACCCCTTGCGCCCGTCCCAGCTTGATGAGCGACTGCACGTTCTTGCCGTAAAAGGGGGTTTCGATCGACATGCAGTCGGGCGAAAAGGCGTCAATGATACGTACCACCTCTTCGTGGATTTTTTCAAGCCGTACCAACGGGTCTTCCGTTTTGATAAGGTTCAGCACCCCCATCTCGATATGGGAGAACTGCTGTCCCTCGGCGCGGATCAGACCGTAACCCATGATGCGCGTGCCGGGGTCGATGCCCAGGATGGTTTTAGAGGATGAGCATGGCATCGCCGAACGTAAGGAATCGGTATTCTTTCTTGATGGCTTCCTCGTAGGCCTTCATGATAAGATCGTAGCCTCCGAACGCGCACACCGACATGAAAAGCGACGAAAGCGGGGCGTGGAAATTGCTGATCATGCAGTTGGGAATCGTGAAGTCGTAGGGAGGAAAGATAAACTTGTTGGTCCAACCGTCGTAGGGCTTGAGCTTGCCGCCGAACGAAACCGACGATTCGATGCCCTTGAGTACCGAAGTGCCCACGGCGCAGATTTTCTTGTGCGCGTCGATGCCCTTGTTCACGATATCGGCGGCCTTTTCGGTAATGATGAGCTTTTCGGAATCCATACGGTGTTTGGTAAGGTCTTCCACATCAATTTCGCGCACGTTGCCCAGACCGCAGTGCAGGGTCAGGAAAGCTGTGTCGATTCCTTTGATTTCCATACGCTTGAGTAGCGAACGGCTGAAGTGCAGGCCGGCCGTGGGTGCCATCACCGCGCCTTCTTCGGTGGCGAACACGGTTTGGTAGCGTTCCTCGTCTTCGGGCTCCACGCTGCGAACCTGCAGGATATGGTCGGGAATGGGGGTCTGCCCCAGACGGTAGATAAGTGCCTTGAATTCTTCGTAGGTACCGTCGTAGAGGAAACGGAGCGTACGTCCGCGTGAGGTGGTGTTGTCGATAACCTCGGCCACCAGTTCGTCGTTCTGTCCGAAATAGAGTTTGTTGCCGATACGTATCTTGCGCGCCGGATCCACATACACGTCCCACAGCAGCGATTCGCGGTTCAGTTCGCGCAACAGGAAAACGGTGATCATGGCGCCTGTCTTTTCCTTCTCGCCCGAAAGGCGGGCCGGGAAAACGCGGGTGTTGTTCATCACCAATACATCGCCTTCGTCGAAATATTTCAGGATGTCTTTGAAAACCTTATGCTCGATTTTCTGCTTCTTGCGGTCCACCACCATCAGCTTGCAGTCGTCGCGGTCGGGCGTGGGATGGGTGGCCACCAATTTGGCAGGCAGGTTATAGTTGAATTGTGAGAGTTTCATTGCCAAAGACTTATAGTTGACGATAGGGGCTTTTGGGACAGGGCATACCTATCCAAAAAGGGCGCAAAATTACTAAAAAGTTGGGAAAAAGTCAATTTTTGGCGTTACTTTGCGCCCGTAAACACAACGCAAAAGCAAGGAAGAACCATGAAAAAAAACTTGGGTCATTACGGACTGGTGGCACTTAAGGGAATCGCCATGGGCGCCGCCGATGTGGTGCCGGGCGTGTCGGGCGGCACGATCGCCTTTATCGCAGGCATTTACGATGAACTTATCGATTCGATCAAGAGCGTCAACCTTGCCAATCTCAAGCTGCTGTTTACCGGAAAGTTCCGCGCATTCTGGAAGGCTGTGAACGGCAACTTCCTGTTGAGCCTGATTGTGGGGATCGGCATCAGTATCTTTTCGTTGGCGCGGGTGATCACGGTGCTTCTGCACGAATATCCGGTATTGGTGTTCGCTTTTTTCTTCGGATTGATCGTGGCTTCGGCCTGGTTCGTGTCGAGAGACATACGGGAATGGAATTGGAAAACGGTGTCGGGGCTGATTGTGGGTATTGTCCTGGCGGTGTGGGTTACCTCGGTAACCGCCGCACAGACGCCCGAAACCCTCTGGTTCGTGTTCCTTTGCGGTTTCGTGGCCAT
Organism: Bacteroides sp.; assembly: GCA_023662825.1. Classification (GTDB taxonomy): domain Bacteria; phylum Bacteroidota; class Bacteroidia; order Bacteroidales; family P3; genus Pullibacteroides. Next base: position 49,323 of record JAMPIH010000012.1, on the reverse strand, counting down.
CTGCGCGATGATCTTGCCGGGCATTTCGGGTAGCTTTATCCTGCTGTTGATGGGCAAGTACGAGTATATCCTGGCGGCGGTAAAGAACTTAGATGCCGCGGTCTTGGGCATGTTTGCGGTAGGGGCGGTGGTGGGCATCACCAGTTTTGCCCGCCTGCTTTCGTTCGCCTTGCGCAGGTTCCGCGCCATGACCTTGGCGGTGCTTACCGGCTTTATCATCGGCTCGCTCAACAAGGTGTGGCCGTGGAAGGAAACCGTGCAGAGTTATGTGGACAGTCATGGTGTGGAAAAGCCCTTGGTGGAGAGCAATATACTGCCCGATGCCTTTGTATGGCAGGCGGTGCTGCTGATGCTGGCCGGATTCTTCTTGGTGTGGGGACTGGAAAGGCTGTCGGGACGCAAGCCGGCCGAACGGAAATAACGGCTTAGGAAACCTTAGAGCGTTTCGATAAAGGCCGCCAGGTCGGTGTTGGTGGTGTGCAGCCCTAATTTCTTGCGCAGGCGGAAGCGCGCCTGTTCCACGCTGCCCACCGTGGTGTGGGTCAGGTTGGCTATCTCTTTGGAAGTCATGCCCAGTTTGAGGTAGGCGCAGAGTTTCTTCTCGTTGGGACTCAGGTTGGGGAATTTTTCGTTGAGGCTCTTGAAAAAGCCCGTGTGCACCTGCTCGAAACGCAGTTCGAACTCGTTCCAGGCATTGTCGTTTATCGAGGTGGACAATTTCCGGATAACGTTGTTGATAACCGACTGGTCGTTTTTCTTTAGCCCGTGCTTGGACTGCGAGAGTTCGGCGATGCTGTCGGAAATGGCCTTGTTCTTCTGCTGTATCTGGATGGCCTTGGAGGTGATTTCCCGGTTGCGCTGGTCTAAGGTGAGCAATATGTTTTGCTGTTGCAGTTTGGCATTGTTCAGCTTGAAGCGCTGGCGGGAAAGGAACAGCCACAGCAGTGCGGACACCATAACCAGGCATAAGGCACCGATACCCCACGAGATATTGCGTTTGCGGCTGGCTGCCTGCAGCTGCTCCATCTGTTGCCCGTATTGGAATTCGAGGTTGAGGCGGTAAAGGTCGTTCCGGGTGTTCTTTCTGTTGAACGAGTCGGTAAGTTCGTTCTGAAGTCTGGCATAGTTGTATGCTTGGCGGAAGTCGCCTTGCCGTTCGTAAATCAAAGACAGGTGTTCGGCCACGTAAAGCCTGATTTCCAATAAGTCGAGATTGGAAGCGATGGTATCGACCTCTTTGAATATCGTCAGTGCCGTATCGTAGGTTTCGGTGGTCAGGTAGATGAATCCGGTGTAGTAAAGGGCTTGCGCGATGGATATCTGGTTGTTGCGCTCCAAGGCGGAGGTCAGGGCCTCCTTGCCGTAATGCAGGGCCTGGCGATAGTTGCCGAGTTCGATATTGATGCGGCAGAGGTTTTGGTAGATGACGGCGGTGCTGTATGGAATATTTTGTTTTTCAATAAGTTTGATTTGCCCGCGCAGCAGTTTCTCGCCTTCTTCCGACTTGTTGTCGTACAGAAGGCAGAGCGCCATGTTGCCGTTGAGCAGGATCCGTTCCCGCTTGTCCACGGTATCGGCCACCTCAAGGCCTTTCTGTAGGTATTCCTGTGCCTTTTCGATGTTGGATTGTTTGGCGTACAGCACGGCCAGTGCGTTATAGAAGGCGGCCGTAGGCGTTTTGTCGGGCAGGTTCTCGTAAATGCGGAGGGCGTCGGTAAGGTTGGTGTAGGCGGCGTCGAAAATTCCCATCTCCATATAGGTGACGCCGGTAAGGTGCAAGGATTTGGCGAACAATTGCTTGTCGTCTATGCGCTGGGCCAGTTCCCGGATGTTCTTGCACAGGTCCAGCGAGGTTTCGTAATTGCCTTTGTTGCGGTTTACATGGGCAATAAATGTGAGCGCAAGTGCTTGGTTGTAAAGATCTTTCTGGGTCAGTCCGATACGGTAGGCTTCGTTGGCGAAATACAGGCAGGAGTCTTCGTTGATGAATTTGTAGTAATCGGCTGATTTTATGAAGTTTTCGGCTGTTTTCTTTTGCGCGCGGGCATTCCATGCAAGCCCGGTGGTCAAGAACAAGGCTAAAAAAGAACGGATAACGGCCTTTCCAATCATGCCGCAAAGATACATCATTATCTTAAAAGAGCTGCTGCAGTGATGTCGATTTTGTGTTTTTTAGAGGATTTTTAGGTACGTTATCGTATGTCTGTATTTTTATTTTTGCATTGATAAATAATAGTTTTACTTTTTATTACATATTGTTGCTAAGGTAAAGTAAGGTACGTTTTTAATAATTGATAATGGTTTGTCGTGCAAAATTTCTTGGTGATTTGGGGATATTATAACAACTTTACAACATTCGGAATGAGGCCCGCAAGGTTTTTTGTTCCGGACAACAAAGGTAAAACCATTACAATTACTAACAAACAAAATTCAAAACAATGAAGAAGAAATTTTTCTTTTTGATGTCGCTGCTGTTCTCGTGCGGTTTTGCATGGGCGCAAGGCGAAGGGACGGAAACCACGCCCAGCGGGGTTATGGTGTCAGGGGAGATAAGTGTTAAAGCGGGGAAGTTAAGTTATATTTCTCTCAACAGCAACTCGGGAAGACCGGACACCGTGTATCTGAGGAAGGATGGAGTGGAGTTTAAGTCGTTGGTGGACATGTATGACGAGTTCAAATTCGAGAATGTTCCGGCCGGAGAATATACGCTTTCGTTCTTTACGATCGTGCGCTCCACGATTGTCATATCAGGTACGAAAACCGTTACGGTAGGGGCGGAAAACGTAGAAGTTAAAGTTGAGGCGGTAAACGACCCCTCTCGTGTGGGATTGCAGATTGTGCCGTACTATATGGAGGGATATTCTGAAAAAAACATAGGGGATGTTCGTGTTACCTGCACGAAGGGCGAAGATGTACAGACCTCCTATGCGATGTACTATTACGAAGAAAACTGGTATGGCGACTTAGAGCGGAAGACAGCACCTGCGATCTTTGTTTGCGACACCTCGGGCGAATACACCATAAGCCTTCATGCAGACGGTTACAAGGATACCGCTTTTACATTGGCTAAGGCGGGTAAATTGAACAAGGATGATAGCGTATCCTATGGCCAAAGTATTCGCGTGCTTATGAAGGAAGATCTGGGCAATCAGGTTACCCTTAAGGGTCGGGTTGATCTGGACGGTTTTTCTGCCGATGCCAAGTTGAATGGCGGCCTCTTTTTGGCCGTTCAATGGAGAGATAAGTTCTTTACGACCGAAATTAAGGATACGGTGTATGAGATTGGCAATGTTCCGGTGGGCGATGTGGTGTATTATTTAACCACCGATGGTTCAGCTCCGCTGTATGCCCGTTCCAAGAACTGGCAGTTTACGGTAAACAGCCGGGACTCTTTGGAATATGTCTTGGTGGGAGAAGACGGTGCGACCGTACGGAACGATATTACGCTGAAACGTGTGGCGGTGGATGTTTACGGGCGGATCAAGAATACGCTTGTTGAATATGAAAGTTATTTGACAGGTGTAAAGGTTCGGATCAGCAACAGCGACGGTACCTATCGGGACAGCACGACAAGCCAAAGTTTTGAAGGTTTTGTATTCAGGGGCGTTAAAGACGGCACATACACCCTCGATTATATTAACGATGGCTATGCAACACTCACAAAGACGATTACCGTAGATATGTCGAAGATGGCCGCCGACAGCGTGGCCACCGTAGAAACGGTTTCCTTGACCCGGGTGGAACAGGATTTTGTGTTCTATGGCACACTTTCCTATTACGGTTCAGATGGACAGGTGAAATTAGATTCTGCCACCGTGGAGATGTACGATAAGGACTGGAAAAAACTTAAAGACACCGTAACCGACAAAAACGGAAACTGGAGGTTTCAGGTAACTTGTTTTGCGGGAGATGAGTTTAATTTCAAAGCTTTCCATAAAGATATAGACACAGTTACAACATCGTATGCTCAGACAGCGAGGTCTGCCGAAAATTCCGTATATCTTTATTGTAAGCCCAGGGCGCCCGAATATCCAGGTATGGAAAATCTGGATGCTTATCAGTTGGGTACCGACCTGAAGGTAAGGCTTACTTGGCAATGGCCGGAGGAGTTGGTTGACAACTATGTGGATGAAAATGGCGAAGGCAAGTATAAGATTCAAGCGATTTACGTTAAGCGCAGAACCCCGAGTGCATCGTATGCCTCAACTGTCGGCTCTGTTTCTGTAACCGGCAATGCCCTGCCTGCCACGGAATTTATCGATTCGGTGGGTGGAAGTTATTACGGAATGGAAATGGATGAAACCTACACCTACTCGTTCGAGATTCGATATGAAAAGCCTTTTGTCTATGGAGCAGACCAAACAAAGACCATTGAAGATCCCGAATACCTTACGGTTACCTTGACTGAAGACGAACCCGATTCGGTTACTGTAACTTTGAATGTGATCAACGAAAAGTGGGGTACGGTGGAAGGCGCCGGCAAGCATCCGCAGAAACGTTTTGTAACGGTTACGGCCACGCCTAAGGAAAATTGTGAATTTGTGGGCTGGTACGACCAGCGCGACACCCTGCTCAACAAGGGAATGATGTTTACCTTCCGCTTGACGAACGATACCACGCTTACCGCCAAGTTCGACACCGTACTGCCCATGGATACGGTAAGGCTTACCGTTAACAATGCCGCTTGGGGTACGGTGCGCGGTGCCGGCGTATATAAGGAAGGCCGCGAGGCCACCATCAAGGCGGTGGCCAACGCCCGCTGCACCTTTGTAAACTGGGTTAACGACAAAGACGCCACCCAGGTTATCAGCACGGATGCCGAATACACCTTTATCGTAAGCCGCGACACGGTTATCCGCGCGGTCTTCGACACCCTGCTTACGCCCGACTCGGTTACCCTGACCCTGAACGTGAATGATGCCGCCTTCGGCGAAGTTACCGGTGCCGGCAAATACGAAAAGGGCGAAGAAGTAACCGTCAAGGCTACCGCCAATACCGGCTACAAGTTCGTGGCCTGGGTGAGCGGTAACGATACGGTGGCCCGTACCGCCGAATTCAAGCTTACCTTGAACAGCGACAGCACGCTTACCGCCGTATTCGCCAGGGCGGATGTGGCCAACGGCAAGGACGAACTGGCGCAGTGGAACGCCTATGCCGAAAACGGCCAGATTGTTCTGCGCAGCAATGTTCCCGGTCGCTACGAAGTGTATTCGGTGTCCGGCGTTCAGGTAAGACATGGCGTTCTGAACGGTGAATGCCGCGTGGATGTACGCAGCAGCGGCCTGTATATGGTGCGCCGCATTTCCTCCACCGGTATTTCGGTTAAGAAAGTAATGGTTAGATAGTGTTTTATAGGGGCGGAAGGCTTTCAGCCCTCCGCCCCTTTTTATTGTATTTTTTTCTTGCAACGTAAAAACTAAAATATGAAAACTTTAAGTAAAGTGTTGGCTGCCGGAATCTTGTTTGCCGGAGCCTTATGTCCCGGTTGGGCGCAGCACGAACTGATCGAGTGGTGTCAGCCCGACACGATCACCAAGATTTCCACAACCAACACGGGAGGACTGTATGTCTATACCTACGATGACCGGGGCAACGCCCTCGTTACCGAATATTTCGAAACGAACGCAAACGGGGAGGTTCCCCAACAGAAAATAACGGCGGTTTATAACCGCTTCGACTTAGTGGACACCACGCTAAGCTACAGTTACCGCAACGGTAAGTATGTGGCGACGGCACGCAAGATTTCCACCTACGACAAGCGTGGCAACCACATCACCTTGCTGAATGAAACCAGCAGTGACGGCGCTAATTGGGTCAACGCCAGCCGCTACACTTACACATACAATGATCAAAACCTGAAAACGGCCACGCTGGTGGAAGTTCCCGCTTCGGGATTCCCCGACAAATGGGTCAACTCCCAGAAGGCCGATTACACCTACGACGCGCAGGGACGCGAAACCTCCTACGAGCAATATGTTTGGAACGAAACGGTCTGGGCGCATTTCCGCAGCACCTTCAATGTCTATGAAGGCGATTTACTGAAGGAAGAATCAGGCAAGGGGCTCACTGACGAGGGTGTGTTTACGGATACCTACAAGATTCAATATACCTACAATGCGGCCGGCAACGAAACCGAATGGCTCTATCTGGTTTTTGAAGAGGGGAGCTGGGTAAACGCCTACCGCCGCGAATTTACGTACGACGAAACCACGGGGCGCTGCACCGAATACATTTCTTACGAATGGAACACCTCCCTGAGTGAACCGCAATGGACGGGGACCACCAAGGAAAACTATTTCTACAATGAGAAAGGTCTGCGTTACAAGGTGGACCAGTACGCCAAGGTGGAAAATGTCGAAGAATGGAGCAAGACGCTTTCGGTCGAATATACGTTTAATGCGTCCGGTCGCCGCACGTCCATACTGCGCAGCGACTATCGGGACGACGGCGTGGTGTTGAGGTACGAGTTCGACCTTAACGAAAAAAACGACGATGTGCGTGCCGCGTGTTTCGAAAAGAAAGGCGAAGGCTGGGTCCCCGTGGATAAATACGATTTGCAGCTGCAATGGCACGACGGCACGGAAATCCTCTATGCCAACAGTCCGGCCATGCACGAACTTACGGTGCATTATGCCTCGGGCACCAAGACCCCGGTAAACTACGGCGATGTGGCGAACGAAACGCAGCGCAACGCGGGTTTTGTAATACGGGTCTATCCCAATCCCGCCCGCGACGTGTTGCGTGTGGAAACGGAAGAAGAGGGTATATACGATATCGAGCTGTTCGATATGTCGGGCCGCAGGCTTTTGGGGCGCTATGCCGTTTCGCAGGCCGAATTCAACGTGGAACGCTTTTCGGGCATGTGCTTTGTCCGGGTGAGCAAAGACGGTCAGGCCGTTTCGCGTAAAGTGGTCGTGTTATAATAGTATTCATTAAAAATGGACATCAATATGAAAAATCGGATTTTGGGAGCTTTGCTTGTGTTGTTTTCCGCGGGTATGGCCGCTTCGGTCTGCGCGCAAAATGTGGCGCCCGCCAAGCCGGAGGTTAAGTCGATTAGAGATAATAAAGTTTCTTTAGTCTGGGGAAATACCGAACAAATCCATGGGATTTTCGATGATTTTGAAGACCATAAGGATTTTGCCATAAACTCGCCGGGCAAGTTGGGCTGGAGCTACTGGGATATGGATAATGCCAAGACGTATGCCATAGGTTCATATGTATATGAAAACGTGGGGGCGAACATGGCGTTTCAGGTTTGGGTTCCCTCTAAGGCGGTTCCTGCCTATACCAACGAAAAGGGATTGCCTCATTCGGGCAGCAAATGCCTGATCTCGATGGGGGTATATGGGGATCAACGGAACGACTGGCTGATCAGCCCCGATTTGACCGACTGTCGTTTTGAAGAAAACGCAACCCTGTCGTTCTGGGCCAGGTCGTTGAGCGGCAGTTACGGCCTGGAGTCCATAAAGATCGGGTATTCCACCACAGACCTGTCGGTGTCTTCGTTTACATTCCTCAATAATGGAAACGCCATCGAGATTCCGGAAAGTTCGGCGGAACATCCGGACATGTACTATTTCGAATACAGTATTCCCAAGGAAGCCCGTTACGTGGCCATCAACTGTGTGACGAACAGCGGTCAGGCCTTGTTGATCGACGATATCGCCATCGCCACCAACAAACTGATGCCCAACAAGGCGGCGGTCAATTACCTTACCGGCTTCAACCTGTATCGCGACGGAGTCAAGATAAACAGCGGGCTGATAGAAGGACATGCCTATGAAGACGTTGTAAGCGTTTACGGCAAGCACGAATATCAACTGGAAGCCGTTTATCAGAGCGGAGATCCCGTCAAGGGCGAAGTGCTGGACGTGGATGTGCCCAACATTCACCTTCTGCCGTTTATCGAAACTTTCAACACGTACAGTTTTGAGACCAATTTCTGGGAAGTGAGTTGCCCGGAAGGCGCTGCCGATTGTGCATGGAAACCGGGTTATCGTTCTTACGGATTGGTGGACAACGCAGCCGAATTCTATCCTTCGCCGGCCCTGAAGAATTACAGCGGCTACTGCCTTACCAGTATGGAATTGGATGCCTCCGGTTTAGACGGGGTCATGATGTGCTACGACCTGGCGTTGGTAGCCTATACCGGTGTTATGCCGACAGGCGAGGAACGTACCGTTGAAAGTCTGTTGGTGGAAGTGTTCGACGGCGCCCAATGGCAGAAAGTGGCCGAACACACCAGCGAAAAGGGCAGTTTCGGCTACGACCGTTTTTATGTGGAGCTGCCGCAGGTGGCGGGCAAGAAATTCAATATCCGTTTCAACGCCACGGGGAAGAACGCCCGCAGCATCATTTCGTGGTTCGTGGCCTACGTAAGGGTGTATGAAAAGGCGAAGGCGGATGTTTCGGGAACGGTTACCTGCGCCGCAGATCCAGTGGAAGGCGCGCTGATTAAGATTACCGGTTCCGAAAACGATGTCTATACGGCGGTAACGAACGCGCAAGGCATTTATTCGATGTCCGGTGTGGATGCCGATACCTATCTGTTGGAGGCGACCCTTACCGGTTATAATCCGTATTCCGCCGAGAATGTGAAGATAGACAAGGGAGACAAAACGCTCGATATCGCGATGACCAAGCCCATTGTCTCGCTGGCATCCGCCTCGCAGACGCATATGCTGGCGGCCGAAGCCTTGGCGGAAGGCACGATGAACCTGCAGAATGCGGGCAACGGAGAGGCGCGCGCAAGCCTTTGGGTGGATTACGGAACGAATCCGGTAAGTGCCGGGCCCGCGTTCGAAGCGATCAAGACCTTCAACACATCCACGATCCTGCAGGCCGCCATCGGTTTCGACGGCGAGTATTTCTATCTGGCGCGCAGCGATGAATACGGTGATGCGCTTATCTACAAGTACGACAAGGACAATTCGTATGTGGGCTCGTTTACGCCCGACATCGATGTGCGCCGTTATTTCGGCATGGCTTTCGACGGCCAGTATTTCTTTACCGCCAACGGCGACAGCGTGATCCGCATATTCGATTTCGTGAAGGAAGAACCGGTAGGGCAGATCGTTACCCGTATCGAGGGTATCTGCCATATTACCTACGATGAGGTGCGCGATGCCTTCTGGGTGGGTTCGCTGAATACCCTGGCCTTGGTGGACAGGGAAGGCAACACCTTGGTGGATGAAGTGTTCTACAATTCCGAGGAAGCGTTGTTCTCCGGCGTGGCCTACGACCGTTACTTCAAGGACGGCCCCTGCCTGTGGATTATGGACCGTTCGCGCGGGAACCACCCGCTGGGCTCCTTGACCAAGGCGGTGATCCGTCGCATCGACTTGAACGACATGCAGCTGAAGGATGATTATTCCTATCCCTGCGACCTCCTGCCCGGCTTTAAGTACGGCAACGCTACCGACGGGCAGTTCTGGGGTGAGGGCCTTTTCGGCACCACCCGATACAAAGACGGGCATTTCGTGTTGATGGGCGTGATTGTGTCCAATCCCGGACTGGTGGGCATCGTGGATATGTATCCGGTAACGGACTGGCTCGAAATAAGCGAATACGCTTTCAACATGGAGGCCTCCGGCAGCAAGGCGCTCGCCTATACGGTAAACGCCGCCGATATGCTGGAAAACCAAACGGCCAAGGCAACGGTGACCGTTCGCCTGAATCCTTACGCCCAACCGCTGACGTACGAAGTTACGGCACAGGTGAACGCCAAGGCCGCCACCGCCAAGCCGCTTGATTTGAACGCCACGGCACAGAACGATGAGGCTGCCAAATTGGATTGGAGCGCACCCGCTTCGGCCACCGCTCCGGCAAGCTACAATATTTACCGCAACGGCCAGAAAGTGGGCAGTTCCACCGAACGGGCTTATACCGACAACAACCTCAAATACGGCACGTACGTGTATGCGGTGTCGGCGGTGTATGCCGATGGCAAGGAATCGGCCTTGAGCCACGAGGCGAAAGTGGAAATCGAAGTGGGCGTGGCATGTTACGCCCCCTACGGCCTGACGGCGCAGAACGTGCGTAACCGGGAAATCGCCTTGAATTGGAAAGATCCTTCCACGCTTGGCACGCAGCCTGTTACCTTGCGTTGGGACAACGGCCGCAATGCGGACGGGGTGTCCACCTCGGGAACCTTTGTGGCGGCGGCCATGTGGAATTCTCAGGATTTGGCCGATTACCGCGACATGACCATGGCTTCGGTAAGCTTTGTACCGGCAACGACCAAGGCCACGTTCTCCATTTTGTTGTTTGAAAACGATGAGGAGGTTTACCGCCAGGCGGTAAAGGAAACCCTTGTGGCGGGACAGCCGCTCAAGGTGGCCTTGACCACGCCCTACAGGATCAACGACCGCAAGGCGTTGAAGGTAGGGATTGAGGTAAGCGTTACCGGCGAAGGCGAGCTGGGTATCGGCGTGGACGACGGCCCGGCCGCGGACCGCAAGGGTAACTGGGTCTATATGCAGGACTATGGCTGGTTCACGCTTTCCGAGGTGGATATGCCCGGCGTGAACTTCAACATAGCCCTGGAACTCACCCCCAGAACCGGCAATGCCGAGGCAATGGCCAACAGTTACAACGTATATCGCGACGGCAACAAGATAAACCCAAGTCCGGTAACGGCCTGCTCCTATACCGACGCCATGAGCACTCCGGGTATCTATACCTACACGGTAACGGCCGTCCACGATAACGGCGAATCGTACGCCTCCAATCCGGTGCGCGCCCAGATCGTGGACATTACAGCGCACGATACACCCGAAGACCTCACGGCCAGCGTTTCGATGAACCGCTATGTGAACCTGCACTGGAACTATCCCAATATGCACGAAGGCTTGAGCAAGGCTCCCGCCTACAAGCCCTTCGGCTATATCCTCGATTTTGAATTGAAAAACAGTGCGGAAGCTGCGGTGGCTACCGATGGACAGTATATCTACACCGCCATCCGCAATAAAAACGGCGAGTTCAACAAGTACGGAATGTCCGGTAACTTTATCGAAAGCTTTACGATCGAAAACGCCGGCTCGGTAATCGACCTTACCTACGACGGTCAATATTTCTATGCCAGCGGCAACAGCACCACGCTGTATTGCCTCGATTTCGAGAACCGCCGTATCGTGGAAGAGATTGAACTTTCTTATACCGCGCGCCACTGTGCCTATATTCCCGAACTGGATAACGGCAAGGGCGGTTTCGAAGTGGGCGATTGGACAACTTCTTATCTGGTAAGTAAATCGGGCGCCTTTATCGCTCAGGGCTATTCGGGCTTGGACGGGGCTTACGGTTCAACCTATCATGATGGAAAGATCTACTACGCGCAGCAGGGTGAAGCAGGTCTGTGCGAGATTATGGAACTGGATTTCGAGACGCTCCAGCCTACCGGAAACAGTGTGGATTTGCGGAACTACACGCAGTTGGGAATACCTTCGGATGCCCGTTCCGGCGGTCTGGCCTCTTTTGTGGCAGCCAACGGAACCACCGTACTGATCGTGAATGTCCAGCAGCCGGACGCAAACAACCGCCTGGTGTTTGTAGAAGCCGAAAAGAACGCCTACATGGCCGGGTTCAATGTTTACCGCGACGGTGAAAAAGTGAACGACGAACTGGTGGCGATGCGCGAATACACCGATACGGTAATGACCTCCGGTACCTATGACTATACGGTTTCCGCCGTTTATGTGGATGAGGAAGAAAGCGGCAAGAGCGATGCCGTGGCGGTGAGGATTTATGAGCCTCGGCATTGCGAAGCCCCGGTGGATGTACGTGCAACGGTGCAGGGCCGGGATGTAAGGTTGCAGTGGACTTCGGTAATCGACCAAGAGGTTCCCTCCGATGATATGGAATCCTATACGCATCTGGCAACCGGAAAAGTTGGAAGTTGGACAACCATAGACGGTGATGGCGGAAACATCTATCTGTCGGAAGACTTCGCTTTTGCCGGCATGGATCGCGCCAAAACTTTCTTTATCGTGGATTTGGACCAAATCGGGGAAAGTTCGTCTTCATACGTTTATTCCGGCAAGAAAGCTTTTGTTTCTTTCGGAGCCTGGGATAGTGAGAATGTGTCGAAAACGAACGATTGGCTGATTGCCGAGGCCAAGGTGACGGGCGGTACGGCCGTTGCCGAATGGCTTTCGTTTATGGCTCGCGGTCTGGATGCCGGCTACAAGGAAAGTTTCTATGTGGCCTATAGTTCCACGACCGCCGATACGGCCGATTTCATAGCCTTGAATACACAGGCCGAACGGGTGGATTACCTTTGGACACGATATACCTACACCTTGCCCGCCGACGCGAAGTATGTGGCCATCCGCTACTCTTCGGTGGAAGGCCGGGCCTTGTTTATCGACGATATCAGCCTGGGTGCGGGAACCTGCCCGTTTACGGTGGGTAGCGAATTCGGGTCCGGAGATGAATTGACCGAAGCGGTGGCAGGTTATTATGTTTACCGCGACGGAAAGCAGATTACGCCAGAACCGGTCAGGGCAAACTCCTTCTTCGACGGCAATCTGGCCAACGGAGAGTACTCCTACGAGGTCAAGGCGCTGTACAATACGTCTTGCGAAAGCCCCAAGAGCGAGTCGGTAAAGGCGAAGGTGGAATATCAGCATCCCTGCAATGCCCCCGAAGGTCTGGTGGCGGACGTGGCGGGTTCGGATGTGCTGTTGGGCTGGATGGAGCCTTTCTACGATGAACCCCGTGATTTGACCTACGTTAAAAGCGGCGATGTTGCCGGATCCACCGGTTGGACGACCGCCACCACGTATTATGTGGCCTGCAAGTGGGAGCCTTCCGACTTGATGGGCGTTTACGGTTACCGGATCGATGTGGTGGCCGCCCTGTTCTACGACGCGCCATCCTCCCTCGACCTTCTGATCTATCAGGGAGGAGAATTGATGTACGAGCAGAACGTGACCCGCGAATGCGCCTCGTTGGAACTGTCGGCATTTACGTTGGCTACTCCGTATCAAATCGATTTTACGAAAGATCTGATGGTTGGTTTCAGGGTTTCCGCCGAAGCCGGAGATTACGGCATGGTTTATGTTTCGGGTGAGGCCGACGAAGGCTATGGCAACCTCTATTCCGACGACGGCAAGAATTGGTATTCGGCCTATTCCTATACCGGTCAATGGAAAGGCAACTGGTTCATGCTGGTAGGTCTGGATATGGCATTGCCTTTGACGGGCGGCGACTTTAACGGATACCGTATCTATAGGGACGGTGCTGCCTTGAACACGGATCTCCTTTCTGAACGGACATATATCGATAAGAACGTTGTTGCAGGAACCCATACCTATCAGGTGGCGGCCGTTTACGGATCGTGTGGAGAAAAGCAAAGCAAACCCGCCATGGTTATCGTTACGGCCAACGAAGGAAAAGACATGGCTATGGTGTCTGTGGCTCCGAACCCCGCCCACGGAACGGTGATGATTTCGGGCGAATACACCAAGCTTGAAATTTTAGATTTGCAGGGCAAGGTTCGCCTGAGTCGTGCCGCAGGCAATGGCGAAACCCTCGATATCAGCGGACTTGCCGCCGGCATCTATATGGTACGGATTGCCACCGCATCGGGTACACAGGTGCAGAAACTGGTGGTCTGGTAGTAAATCACCCGAAAACCTTAGACTCGCGAAAGGGCTTCCAGATGGAAGCCCTTTCGCGTTTTTTCATTATCTTCGCAGGTTAAATAAAATCACAACAGACAAATGGAACTGACCGATCAGGAGATATTCAGGCGCAAGGCCAAGGAAGAGCTGGAGAACATGGGCATCAACCCTTATCCCGCCCCCACATTCGAAGTGAACGCCAACGCGCAGGAGATCCTTGCCAAATTTCCGCAAGACAATACCCTGTTCCAGAACGTAAGCATTGCCGGACGTATCATGAGCCGCCGCGTCATGGGGGCTGCCTCGTTCGTGGAACTGCAGGACGAAACGGGGCGTATCCAGCTATACGTAAAGCGCGATGAAATCTGTCCCGGCGAAGACAAGAGCCTCTACAATACCGTATTCAAGAAACTTACCGACATCGGCGACATCGTGGGCGTGAAAGGCTTCGTGTTCACCACCCAGATGGGAACCACCAGCATCCACGTAACCTCGTTTACGATGCTCAGCAAGTCGCTCAGGCCGCTGCCCATCGTCAAGGAAAAGGACGGACAGACCTTCGATGCCTTTACCGACCCCGAACAGCGCTACCGCCAGCGTTATGTGGATCTGATCGTGAACCCGCAGGTGCGCAAGGTGTTCGTGCAGCGCACCCAGTTGGTGAACACCATGCGGCAGTTCCTGGCCGAAAAGGGCTATCTGGAAGTGGAAACGCCCATCTTGCAGCCTCTGTACGGAGGTGCCGCCGCCCGTCCTTTCAAGACACATCACAACACCCTCGACACCACGCTCTACCTGCGTATCGCCAACGAGCTTTACCTCAAGCGCCTGGTGGTGGGCGGCTATAACGGCGTGTTCGAGTTCTCGAAAGACTTCCGCAACGAAGGCATGGACCGCTTCCACAACCCGGAGTTCACCCAGATGGAACTGTATGTGGCCTATAAAGACTACGAATGGATGATGAACCTCGTGGAAGAGATGGTGGAACGGGTGGCCATGGCGCTGCACGGCACCACGAAAGTGCAGGTGGGCGAGAATGTGATCGACTTCAAACGCCCTTGGAAACGCTACACGATGTTCGAGGCCATCGAACACTTTACGGGCATCGACGTTTCGCAGATGGACGAGGCACAGCTGCGGCAGACCGCGCGCGGCCTGGGCGTTCCGGTGGATGACACGATGGGCAAGGGCAAGCTGATCGACGAGATTTTCGGCGAGACCTGCGAATCCAAGCTGATTCAGCCCACCTTTATCTACGACTATCCCATCGAGATGTCGCCCCTTACCAAGAAACACCGCTCCAAGGAAGGCCTTACCGAACGTTTCGAGGCCATGTGCAACGGCAAGGAACTCTGCAACGCCTATTCGGAACTGAACGACCCCATCGACCAGCGCGAACGTTTTCAGGCGCAGCTCGAACTGGGCAAGCGGGGCGATGAGGAAAGCATGGTCCTGGACGAAGACTTCCTGCGCGCCCTCGAGTTCGGTATGCCGCCCACCGCGGGCTTAGGTATTGGCATCGACCGCCTGAGCATGATCATGACCAATTCCAATTCGATCCAGGACGTGTTGTTCTTTCCGCAGATGAAGCCGGAGGCGAAGGCCGACAGCGCGGAAAAGACAGCCGAAAAAGAATAGCGTTCGGACCTTTTGCCCGTGGCGATGGAAAAAAAGAAAGTTCAGCTTTTCGTACCTTGCTGCATAGACCAGCTTTATCCGCAGACGGCCTTCAACACCATCAAGGTGCTGGAGCATCTGGGGGTGGAGGTGGTCTATAATCCGGAGCAGATCTGCTGCGGGCAGACGGCCTTCAAGAACGGCTATTGGGACGAGGCCAAGGAGATAGGCGAGAAGTTCCTGAACGATTTCGGCTCGGGGCTTCCGGTGGTCTGCCCATCGGCTTCCTGCGTGGGCTATATCAAGAACTATTACTGGAAACTGTTCTTCAATACCGGCCTGCACCTTGAATACCGCAAGCTGCGCGAGAACATCTACGAATTTACCGACTATATCGTGAACGTGCTGCGGGTGTCGGACACGGGCAGCCGCTTTCCGCATAAGGTTACCTACCACGATTCGTGCAGCGCCTTGCGTGAGTACGGCCTGGTGGAGGAACCCCGGATATTGCTGCAGAACGTAAGGGAACTGGAACTGGTGGAGATGGACAAGACGGAGCAGTGCTGCGGTTTCGGCGGTATGTTCTCGATGGGCTTCGAACCGGTTTCGGTGGCCATGACCGAGCAGAAGGTAAACAACGCCCTGGCCACGGAGGCCGAATACATCGTTTCGACCGACGCCACATGCCTCGGCAATATGGAGGCGTACATTAAAAAGCAAAAACTGCCCGTCAAGTGCATGCACATCGCCGATGTGCTCGCCCAGGGCCTGGAAAAGAAATGAGCGACGCGATAAAACACGAATGCGGCATCGCCCTGTTGCGGCTGCGCAAACCTATCGAGTACTACAAGCAGAAATACGGCGACAGCCTCTACGGCCTGGGCAAGATGTACCTGCTTATGGAGAAGCAGCACAACCGGGGGCAGGATGGAGCCGGCATGGCGGGCATCAAGTTCGGCATGCCGCCGGGAAGCACCTACACCGATGTGGTGCGCAGCAATTCGGCCACGCCCATCAAGGAGATATTCCAGCAGACCTACGCGCAGATAGAAAAAGCCGTGGGCTCGGACGAACGCCGCTATTCCGATATGGACTGGGTAAAGCAGAACCTGCCTTTCAGCGGCGAGCTGTTTCTGGGGCACCTGCGCTACGGCACCTTCGGCAAGAACGATATCCGCAACATCCATCCCTTTATACGTCAGAGCAACTGGAAGACCCGCAACCTGATCATCGCGGGCAACTTCAACCTTACCAATATCGGCGAGCTGTTCGACGACCTGGTGGATTCGGGACAACACCCGGTGATGCTGGGCGATACGATCACGGTGCTCGAGAAACTGGCCAAGTTCCTCGACCACGAGAACCAGCGGCTCTACGACCAGTACAAGGCGCAGGGTCTGAGCAAGGTGGAGATTTCGGCCATCATGCCCAGGGCGCTCGACATGAAGGCCATCGTGCAGAAAGTGGCATCCTCCTGGGACGGCGGCTTCGTGTTCGGCGGCATGGTGGGTTACGGCGACGCCTTCGTGATCCGCGACCCCAAGGGCATCCGCCCCGCCTTCTACTATCTAGACGATGAGGTGCTGGTGGTGGCCTCCGAACGCCCGGCCATACAGACGGTGTTCAATGTGCCGTTTGCCGAAATAAAGGAACTTCCTGCGGGGCACATCATCCTTTCGCACTACGGCGGAGAGGTGGAGATCTCGCCCTGTCTCGAGACCGACGGGAAACTGACCCCCTGCTCGTTCGAGCATATCTATTTCTCGCGCGGCACGGACGCCGAGATTTACCGCGAGCGCAAACGTTTGGGCGCGCTTTTGGTGCCCGACGTGCTGAACGCCATAGGCCACGACCTGGAAAACACCGTGTTCACCTCCATTCCCAATACCGCGCAGGTGGCCTATACGGGCATGCGCGAGGGGCTGTACGAGTACAACGAGCGGCAGAAGGTTGAGGCGGTGATGCGCCTGGGGGCGAACCCGAAGCGGGAAGAGGTGGAAAGGATACTGATGTTCAGCCCGCGCATGGAGCAGATTGTGGTGAAGGACGCCAAGATGCGCACCTTCATTACGGGCGACGACCAGCGCAAGAACCTTGTGAACCATATCTACGATGTTACCTACGGGCAGGTGCGCGAGTACCGCGACAACCTGGTGGCCATCGACGATTCCATCGTGCGGGGCACGACCCTGCGCGAGAGCATCCTGCAGATGTTGAACCGGCTTTGCCCGAAAAAGATCGTCATCGTGTCTTCGGCGCCGCAGATACGCTATCCCGACTGCTACGGCATCGACATGGCCAAATTGGGCGACTTTATCGCGTTCCAGGCCACGATAGCCTTGCTTAAGGAACGCGGCATGGAGGACATTCTCACCGATACCTACCGCAAGTGCAAGGAACAGCTTGAAAAGCCGAGAAGCGAGGCGGTGAACCACGTAAAGGCCATCTATGCGCCTTTCACCGATGTGGAGATTTCGGCCAAGATAGCGCAGATGCTCAAGACCGAAACCATCCAGGCCGAAGTGGAAGTGATCTATCAGACGGTGGAAAACCTGCACAAGGCATGCCCCAACTCGCAGGGCGACTGGTACTTTACGGGAAATTACCCCACGCCGGGCGGCAACGCGGTGGCCTGCCGCGCCTTCGTCAACTACATGGAAAATAAAAATACGAGAGCATACTGATGAAAACGATTCTCATTACCGGCGGCGCCGGCTTTATCGGCTCCCATCTGGTGCGCCACTGGGTAAGGAAGTACCCGGACACGAAAGTGGTGAACCTCGACAAGCTTACCTATGCGGGCAACCTCGAAAACCTGAAAGACATCGAGAATATGCCCAACTACGTGTTCGAGAAGGGGGATATCGTGGATTCGGATTTCGTTACGGCCCTGTTTGAAAAATACCGTTTCGACGGGGTGATCCACCTGGCGGCCGAATCGCATGTAGATAGGTCGATTTCGAACCCGATGGAGTTTATCCGCACCAATATCGTGGGCACGGTAACCCTGCTCAATGCGGCGCGGGCGGCCTGGAACGGCCATTTCGAGGGCAAGCGTTTCTACCACGTGAGCACCGACGAGGTGTATGGTTCCTTGGGTGAGGAAGGTTATTTTACGGAAACCACGCGCTACGATCCGCGCAGCCCCTATTCGGCCTCCAAGGCCAGCTCCGACCATCTGGTGCGCGCCTACTACCATACTTACGGCCTGCCGGTGGTTATTTCCAACTGCTCGAACAACTACGGCGGGTATCAGTTTCCTGAGAAGCTGATTCCGCTGGTCATCAACAATATCCGCAACCGCAAGCCGCTGCCTGTATATGGCAAGGGGCTCAATGTGCGCGACTGGCTCTATGTGGGGGATCACGTGCAGGCCATCGACCTGATTTTCCACAAAGGGGAATCGGGCGAAACCTACAATGTGGGCGGCCACAACGAAAAGCGGAATATCGAGATCGTGAAGCTGCTCTGCCGTTTGGTGGATAGGAAACTGGGGCGTGCGGAAGGGGAATCCGAACAACTGATCACCTATGTGCAGGACCGCGCGGGCCACGACCTGCGTTACGCCATCGACTCCTCCAAATTGGTAAGCCAACTGGGCTGGAAACCCTCGGTAACCTTCGAGCAGGGCATGGAAATCACGGTAGATTGGTACCTCTCCAACGAAGAGTGGTTGAAAAACGTTACCTCGGGGGATTATCTCAAGTACTACGACAAGCAATACGGTGGCACATTTTAAGGGCGAGCTGCTTCCTTGCTTCGGGGCTTCACGCCTCAGTCACGTACAAAAGTACGCTCTTTCGGGTTCACCCCTCGCAGCGTCGCATCTCACTCCTTAAAATGCACCATCTCTATAGCGAGAGTCGTACTGAATCCAAAATTGAGGAATTAATGGATTGGGAAAAATAGAATTTATCTTTATTTAGAAGGGAGATTCTCATCAAGAATCTCCCTTCTTGTTATTTCTTGGATCGGAGTTTGCCGCTGAGGAGGGCGATGCAGGCAGCCAAGGCTGCTATCAACAGGAATGTGGCGCGCAGCCCGATCCACTGGGCGAGGTGCCCGATTACGGGCGGGCCGGCCACGAATCCAAAGAACCCTATCGTGGAAACGGCATTGATGGCGCGCCCCGCCACCACGCCCTGATGCTTGGAAACGGCGCTGTAGCAGATGGGCACGATGGCCGAAACCCCCAGCCCCACGAGCGCGGAACCGATAACGGCGAGGGCAAAGTCGGTCCAGGCGGCAATCATCACGAAGCCGAGCATGGTTGTCAATCCACAGATCAGCATCACCTTGGCCTGACCGAGGCGGTTCACGATGCCGTCGGCCAGAAAGCGGCACGAGGCCATGGCCAGCATGCAGGCCGTGTAACCGGCGCGGATATAGCCTTCCTGCACGCCGATCACCTGCTTGAAATAGACCGCGCTCCAGTCGTAAACCGTGCCCTCGCACACCATGCCGGCACCCGCCAGAAATCCCAACAGCAGCACGAAACCGTCCATGCCCTTGAAGATATTGAAGGTGGGCTTCTCGTCTTTGGCGGTTTCGGAAACCACGTCCTGCCGCATGGTGTAGCGGTGCAGGAACGCCACCGTCAGGATGCCGGACAGCAGGATCAATGTGTAGTGATAGAAGGGCACGATATGGCGCGCGGCCATGAACGAGCCCACGATGCCGGCCGCGAATCCGGCCAGGCTCCACAGCCCGTGGAACGTGGCCATGATGCTGCGTCCATATACCTTTTCGACCGCCACGGCCTGCGTGTTCACCGACAGGTTGTGCAGGTTGGCCACCATGCCTAAAAGGAAAAGCACCAGCGCGAAGATCCAGACGCCGTAGGCGGGGAGGTTCCCCGAAAGCGAGAAAACGAAAGGGATAAAGCCGAGGCAGCAGAGCGTGAAGGGGTAGAGCAGGGCGGCGCAGAACAGCGTGCGGCGGCTGGTAAAGCGTTCCACTAAGTAGCCTGCGATGGAAACGCCCAGCAACTGCCCGAACGGAAAGGCAAAGAGCAGCGTGCCCAAAGCTCCGTCGCTCAGCGAGAAAATGGTCTTGAAGTCGGGAATCCGCGCCGCCCAACTGGCAAACGTGAATCCCTGAAGGAAAAAGAAAACGCCGACGGCGATACGGTAGTATCTTTTGGGGGCGATAAGTTGTTCTTGGCTTTCCATAATGCAGTTCCGCATGGGCCGGGGCTTTCCTCGGCTCGGTTTTCCGGGCGCGAAGATACGGAAAGATATGTTTCGGGGAAGAGGGTGCCTATTTGCAACCGTGGTTGATTCAACCACGGTTGCAAATATTTTCTTAAGGGAATTGATTGAAAGACAATCTAGTTATATCCGGATGATCGTGGCGCTCATGCCCTTGTACTGGGGCATGCACTCGCCCACGCCGGCGTGGATATAGGTGGGGTCGCAAATTACGTAGCTGCCGTCCTGCAAGGGAAAATAACTGCCCGGCGGTGTTGCTGTTGTAAACTTCACAGCCGTGGCCAAATGCCCTGGATAATACAGCAATACCACGTTCAAGCCGACCAGTTCACGTACCAGGATGGCGAACAGTATGGAGCGGTCTTCGCAATCGCTGTACGGATAAAAAAAGGTTTCGTCTCCGAACAAGGGGCGTTCGTAGCCGAACTGTTGGTCATCGGTCTGGTATTCGAATGCGGTCTGCACGAAATCCAACAACAAGGCTACGGCTTCCGTCTGACTCTTTCCGCCGATTTGGACGCGCAGGGCAGGGTAAAGCACTTCTTTCACTTCATCGCTCAAAGACGCGGATACGTAGTGCTGCCATTGGCTGCACAGGGGGTAGTGGTTGTAAAATTCCATCAGGTTGCGGTTGGTGGCCAGGCTCATCTGCACAGAGGGATATTTGTCCGAACGGAAAGTGCGGCTTTCCGTGGCATGGAACACCAACGCCGGAACCTCCTCTTGGCGCAAGGAGGGCAGCTGTTCTTCAGGAAAAGCGTAATCAAACAGATGGTAGCCGTCATAAGGCGCAAGGGTGTCCATAATAAAGAACCTGTCTGATCCTTTGGATATATAACGGTATTGATAGAGCGTTTCCGAGAACGCCACCAGCAACACCAAACGTTCTTCGACACGCGCCAAGCGGACCTTGTAGCCCGATTGGGTAAGCAGGTACATTTGTAGCAGCGTGGCTTCGGAACAGGGCTTCCCGAAAAACGATTCCGTGAGTGTTTGCAAGAGGTTGATATACCCCCAGTCGCCGAGCAAGAGATTGTTACGGAGCACCAGGCAGTCTAAGAGGGTCATATCCGTTTGGTCTGAGGCTAACGAACGCCAAATATCCGCCACCGTTTTCTCGCTAACGTCGGGCAGGGCGAACCGTTGCGAGGCATCGAGCCGTACCTCACAAGGGGTATTGTAAAACTTGAAGGCGAAAGTGGAAGCACGACGGGGAGCGGGTTCTATAACGGGCACGGGCGGGGCGGGTTGCGGTATGGTCGGAGCCAAAGGGGAAATGTTGGCGAATGGCAGACGCTCTACCGGCACGGGAGATTTGTCCTCGGGATCCTTTACCACCGGTTCAGGCGGCTCAGGCAGCGGTGGTACGGGAACAGCCGGTTCCGTTTTTACCGCAATCCACTTGTGTTGCATAAAGTCGGCATAATCGGCATTGGCCTTATTCCTGAACGCCTCATACCGTTGCCGCGCCTCCGATTCGAACTCGGCGAACTTCTGGTTGCGCTCGGTTACGAACTTTTGGAAGTCGGATTGGGTGGTGGGCTGAGCGGAAATGAAAAAGATGCTGGTAAGGCAAAGAAAGGTAATCAAAGAGAGTCGGTACATGGCGGTGTTTATGTTTTGTTTGGTAAAATATCGTGTATGATTTATTTATGGAATAGTTTGCGGTATAGCTGTTGACGCAAATTATCGAAATTAAGCCAACCAATATAAGGTTGAGCTAATTCGTTTGGACTATTCAGTAAATTAAGATTATGGGTAATGGTATAGTAATCCCAGGTGTGTAATGTGAAGGTGCTTTCAGCGTCATATAGAGGTGTTCCTAAGATATGATATAAATCCCATTCATAGCCATCCTTGCAGGGCGAACCGTCTCCGCTAACTTCAAATTTTCCCTTGATTGCCATAAAAAAATCATCGGAATAAATTGTGTCGTTTCGTACAAAAAAATCGGATTCAAATAGTAGGTTCTCTGTTTCGGATAAATCGGAGTATCGATATTGTAGCAACACTAAAACCGTTCCATTTTTTAATCTACATTGCTCTAAAATTTCGTAGTTATTCGGCAATTTCAATGTGGCGGAGGCATGCAGTGTTTGTTTGTTTTCCTTGGTGTTGGAAATCGTTGCCGTCAAGATGTTTCCACTTATAGTATTGGTGTCCGGTTCCATTAATGCCGCTCGCATACGAGCAAAATAAACGGCTTGTTCTCTTGCCGCTTCTTGATTGCCTAAATCTTCTATCATTGAAATTCCGATTGCTTGCCCGAGGCGTTGTGTCCAATACCAACTTGGCAGCTTGTTCACCACGGGGATTTGTAAGTCAGAATTAGAGGATTGTCCGTAGAGACGAATGCCGGTCAAAAATAGAGTTGACAGAACAAAAAACCTTATGAATTCAAAAATTTTCATCTGAGTTTATTTTACAAGAGGTTAACCCTTCATTTTGCTAAGTGATAGATGGAAGAAATATTGACAATAAAGTTCAGATGGAAAGCGTATGCCATCCATTCCGCAACGGATAGTGCTATTATCTTTTTGAATGCCACTATTCAGTCCCCATATTTTTTTACTCGTAACAACAAAGAGGGTGTTTAAACACACTTGTCGTTAGGAAAATTGCAAATATTGCTTTCATAATGCTTGGTTTGAGGTTGGAGCTTGGCGGCTATCCCCCAATAGAAGTAGGGGAGAGGGTATCTCTCCGATAATTACTTTCCGTATGGTATCATTTTCTATGAGGAATGTTGTAGGAAAAGCCTCGATAAAACTAATACTATCACGTGGCAATTCATTCCATGATATTTCAGGATAAAGGAGGTGTAGTCTTTCAAAAAGGGAATCTTGGTTTAAATCGGGCATCGATAAAATATAGCAAAAGCCTGTATCGACCCAACCCCTTTTCATAAAAGAAAGGTAGTTTTCCACTGAGTTGATGCAATGCGGGCAATTGGGACTCATAAAGGTAAGCAACGTTTTGTCTTTCTTTTTGTTTATGTATTTTGCCAAAACTGTTTGGTCTGTAGGGCGTCCTATAAAAGGGTGTTGGGGGTTGCCCTGTATTCTTAGGTACGAGGTCATTCCGGCAATAAAAACGGAAGGGATAATGATTCCCCATGCCACGATACGTTTCCATAAAGGATGCGTATCATTAATGCTGTCGGTTGCATAGATAGATAAATAGCCCAAGAGAACTAAGAGCACAAGGTTGCGGGCATAGACCCATAATGGCCTTGTTTCGCCTAATATGTTTCCAAAACAGCCACACTCAACAATGCCTTGGTTACGGTATCCGTAGGTATAGGCTATGGTAAAGATTAGCGCCATATAAAAGGAGAGCATCGCCGCCTGCTTTCTAAAAACACCCAGAACGAGGACTATTCCGAGCATAATTTCGGCCACCACGATTAATGGTCCAAAAGCGGACAGCGATGCAATGCCATAAGCGGCGATCAAGCTCTGGAATACCGCGATATGTGGTAACTTTCCAAAACCGGACAAAAGAAAAACGCTTCCCGTTATAAAGCCTATAATGGCAAGAACGGTTTTTGAATGGCTTGTCATCAAAAAATGGAGCTATTTACAGAAACAGGCTCTCGTGTCTTCTCCCGTGCAATAGTATGAGTAGCCTTTCCTTCCGCAAGCCTCGCTGCATTCAAGGGCACTTGAGTATGCACCAACATAGGTAAAGCCATTTCCTCCACAAATCCCCCCCTGTAGGGATGCCCGGATTGCCCGGACAACCTGACTTGAGTTAGAAGAGGAACTGGACGAACCGCCTCCGCTGTACCCCCCGCCATGGCTTCCGCCTCCGCTGGGATATTGGGTGGCATTTGAACCTCCACACCCCAAGGCCAAGAGTACAAACACTACCAAGATTGCGATTTGAGCAAGGCAAAGCCCAATTTTTGTTTTTGTTTCCATGTTGTGATTATTAAAACGGTTAAGTATGTAAAAACGTCACACCAATCAAATGTTCCGCGACATATGCCGAAGAACTGCATAAATTCCAGAATAAAGGGTAAGAGGATTGCGGCTATTAAAAGCAACTTGTTTATATTGTGTTTGTTATATACAAACTGCAAGTGGAGCAATGCCCAATACCACAAGGCATCGGGCAAGCAATACAAAAAGAAATAAGCGAATAGGTTTGTATCGCTTGCCGTTATCCTAATGGGTTCCGTATGCTGAAAGATACCGGCAAAACCTACGCTTTCGGGTCTGAACAACAGGTAAATCATTCCCCCGAAGAACACTGCTAAGCCTGCACTTAGATAGCGACGGAACATATCGTTGCTACAAATTGAAGTACCAGCCACATGCATGGTATTGTAAGTCAACGTTCCAGACTCCATCCAGATCGGTACGTCCATACATATAGTTGTCTCCGACTTTAACGGGTTGTTTGAGATCAGGAACTTTGATGTAATATTCCCCGTCTTTTATATAAACAGACGCCGTTTTTTGTGCAGTTGCTGTTTGCCCATCTCGGGAAGTGGGACCGAGAGCCTTGTAAATAGTAACGTTTTTAACGAATTCGAACCCTGAAGGATTATTCGGAGCACGGAATTCGTACATAACGTTTCCTGGCTTAACGGAAGCCGATTCTTTCGCAGCGAAGGCATAACCTGCCATTCCCAGCGCGATGACCATTGTGAAAAGTTTTGTTTTCATTGTATGAATTATTTGTGGTTAATCTATCTGTTTTGATGATGGAAACCCTATAACGTTGGGGGCTGTTATTGGGAAATGGTACGGACGGCGCGAACACTCAACTTAGGGTAGTAGGCCGAATAAGCCACTGTTTCTCCATTGTCGAACTCCACTGCATAGTATGTGTCATTGGATGAAGAATCTACGGGGGTTGAACTCCAATATGCATATGGCCTTGAGGAGGTTCCAGTGTAAATGTATTCTTCTTGGAAGTTGCCGATTATGGATCTATTGATGTATAATGTTTGCAATTCATTGATGGTTGGTAACCTCCAATCGCGGAACGCTCCAATGATGGATGCTGCACATAAAGCTTCTGCAGAAGAAAAACTCTGAACGCCGATATCCTGTTTCTGCACCATTAGATTCAATTCTGGAATGGTGATATAGTCTTCTTCGGGTTCTTCAGGATCTTCTGGGTCATTGTTTATTGAACGGACGGCACGAACACAAAAAATATTTGATAGACGATAATCATTGTAAATATAGCCATTGCGAAAATCAATAGCTACAGCGCTCTGATCAGACCTATCACAACTCCAATAGATCCAGTCTCCAAATTCCCCTATTGAGGATTTGTTTGTGTAGAGAGTCATCAGTTCTTCTTTCGTGGGCAATCGCCAATCCGTATAGCCAGCCAAGGTTGAACTCTTGCACATAACATCTGCAGTGCTCCAATCTCCTTCTCCCAAGTCTTGTTTTTGAACCATAAGTTTTGCGGCTTTGATGATGTAAACATCTTCCGTTTCATCATCGCCTTCTCCCTTCGGCGTTACTTGCATATCAGCCCGTGCTGCACGACCACTTTCTACGATGACATTATATTGGGTGATTTTGTATTCTGGAACTTCTACACGCAAGATATATTCACCAGCTATTACATCAGGAAACTCATAATATCCATCGGAAGCGGTTACGGTACGGAGAAATAGAGCACCCAATGCATTGTCTCCTGTTGTGTAATGCAACGCCACGCCTGTACCCCGCATGGGTTCATCAGTACCGGCTATGGACACCGTTCCGTAGATGGAACCCGGAAGTTTTTCTTTTTCTTTATCCTTGCAGCTTGCCAAGAGTGTTGCCAATAAGCAAACTCCTATGGTAAGGGTTGTATGCAGTATTTTTTTCATTTGGTCTTGATGTTTTTGTTGGCTTAGGAAAGGTGTACCTTACAAGTTTTCCTGTAGGGTGATGTTGGCTTCCACGCGTTCACCTGCCACTACCGTTATGGATTTCCGGTTGGTTTGATAGCCGGCTTTCTGCACCGTAATCGTGTATTGCTGCGGATCCAGTTCGGGAAATTCAAACGTTCCGTCTTCTCCGCTCAATACGCTTTTCCCACCTGGAGACAACGTCACATAAGCCTGCGGTATCGGATCTGCGGTGGAAACATCGGTAATCCTGCCGTAGATGGTTCCGAAGCTGTCGTATTCCGTGGGTTTGCAAGAGGCTGCCAGCAGCAATGCCGCCATCGGAATCAGCCATTTCAATATTGTTTTCATGATATTATAGGGTTAAAATTTAAGGCACATGGCTAAACCGCCGGTTTCGGGCGACACATACGGAGCGATCTGGAGCTGGGCATCCCCGATAAAGATGCGGGTCTTTCCTTTGGCTACGGCACCGTCTATAATATTCCATACATAGAGGGCTGCAGCCCCGGCAATGGCTATATTCCGGCTGATGGCGCAGATATTGGCGTTGTCTGCGGAGTCTTTTCGCAAGATGGCGCTGTGTGTGGATTTTATTTTGGATTCGTATGAGGCGCGTAGGCACTCGGAGGCAACGATTCCGCCGATAAAGGCAATTTCACCGGTAATAAAGCCAACGCCCTTTCCTGTCTGCCCCTTGTAGATTTGAGCCATACCGGGTACAAATACCCTGGCGGAAAAGGGGTATCTATTGGTGACACGAACCGGTTCAAAGGTGAAAGACGGATGTTTTAGAATCTGAACCAGCAGATATACGCGGCAAATGGCTCCACGGTATTCCGTATAAGTGTCGATGATATGGGCTTTTACCAATAGTTCCTGGCTTCCTTTAACGGAGATGAGGCTGTTGTTCACCGTTACTTCAGCTCTCTGTCCTGCGCCTAAGTTTCGGCTTTTTACAATGTTTTTGGCTGCAATGTTTTGTGCTTCCTCCATAGTCCTGCCATCGCCGAAGACTACTTCGAGATATGAGTTGGGCAGATCTTCCCTATAGCCGTCAATCCATTCGGGAGGTTTACTTGCATAAACAGAAAGGCAGCATACCGAGAATAATAAGGACAGACACAAGAAAAAACGGGTACGTTTCATTGTATATTCTATTTATTCATTTGGTAAGACCTATCTTCGAAATACGATCTGAACTTATCCCGATTCGTTTCGATTTCCAAGGTCTCATCTTGATTTTGTTTCTTGGGATTTTTCTTGGTTTTCGTTTTGTTTTTGCCTTTGGGTTGTGTGATATGTTGGTGTTCTGGTAGATTGATGCACTTCATGGGATTGCTTACGGAATCCCCGTTGCTCATTATGAATATGATTTCACGTTCGGAAACTTCACGCTTTGGAATGCTTACGGCAGTGAACGCATGAAATACTTTTTGCTTGTCGATGGTAACTTTTGAACAAACGTTTTGCAATGCCGGTATGGCGAATTTAGCCGACTGTATTGTTGTCTGTATGTGGTCGCTTGAGTAAATGCCGGACGCGAAACGACTCATCAGTTCGTGTTGTGCATTTATAAAGGATTGTTGTCTGGCAGCCTGTAAGTTTACGGATTCACCGATACCTAACGCACAATAGTTGGCTTCATTATCCAAGGCTTCAGGCATACATGGTAATTGTACAGAAAGCTGCTTTTCCGATGTACAACTTATGCCAAGTAGCAGTAATCCGTAGATAATGTTTTTCTTTTTCATTTTCTTGTTATTCACAGTCTGTAAATGCTTCAAATTGGGTATCGTGACTGGTGTTCCCAACCTGCCAGAGAATATAAATCTTCACGCCGTCTATGGTTCCCATAATGGGTTGGGTATATTCGCATACCTTGTTTAGGGGTATCTTGGTTTCTTTGGGTTGCACGTTGATGCTTCCCAAGATATTGGATTCCAATGCGGCCAAGTCATCTTTTTTGTCAACAGCAACGCCGTGTTTCCAGGAACTCTCCAAAATGGCCATGGCAAAGGCCTTGGCGTAGGCGTGCTCGTAGTTGATGCCTTCTGCAATGGTGACCCTATAATAAAAATTGCCCTTCTTGGTTTGTGGAAGATGTTTTACCCAATAAGGGAGTTTCCCTTCGGGTTTAGAGGAAATTCGGTTTTGGGCAATGCCGGCCATTGCCCAAAACCCGAAAAATACTCCAAGAAGAATCTTTGCCTTCATCTTAATAGCCAGCTTCTTTTTTTGCGGCTTTCATCTTTGCCAACTTGTCTTCCGCGTATTTGCGGAATTGGTCGCGGTTAAATTCGATTTCCAATTCTTCGTTGGAAGACAGAGTGTTGGCCATATTGTCAATCATTGCCTTTTTGGGAATCTGAATGGCGATAAAGGCTTTGTAATTGCCGTCATCTCCTTGGTACATTTTTTCGCAAATCTTTTGTGCATCGTTGAGCATCCGTTCCACGATACCGTTCATTTCGTCTTCCATTAGACGTTGAACCTTGTCGGCGGGTGCCTGGCCCGCGACAGTGCGGGAATAACTGGAGGAAACACCTTGAACAAATTCACCTAACTTTTGTTTGATCATGCTTTTGGCGGCATTAAAGGCAGCGGTACGGGCACTTTGCATATTGATACTGTTGGCTGTGCCGAGTTCCCGGAAGTAAGAATCATCATCCATTGATTCGTAAACGCATGGTAAGTTTACCTCTTCGCCTAATGGATTGGACTTTGGGGATCCATAGCTTGAGGAAGATGCGGTTGATGTCTGTTTACTCGATCCGCAGCTAGCCAACATTATGGCGGCAATCGCTGCAATTGGGATAAGTTTAAAGGTTTTCATCTTTTGCTTTGTTTTAAGTGTTTGTTTTATAATTATTTGTTTGTTTTCGTGTAGGCGGTGGCCCACCGGGAAAACAAGCAAATATATCGCTTTTAATTCATAAAACATAATATACGCTGTTTTCTATATTATGTCATACTATAATATGTTTACTTAAATAAGGTTTATCGAAATAGGAGGGGTGGTTATCTTTACATATTGCTTAGAACTTTATCCGATATGGAAAAACGGCGTCAATCAAATAAAAAGGATAACTCGTTGGAAAACTTGGCTTCCGCGGCTAAGAAAACCCCGTCCTTACGGAAAAAATCCAATGCGGAACCGCATCAAGAGGATCCGAGGTTCGGCGCTATAGGTAACCGTATCAAATCCCTGCGCATAAGCCGGGGGTACACCAGCGCCGAGATTTTCGCCTACGAGCACGATTTGAACCGTATCAGTTATTGGCGTATGGAAAAGGGGAGCAATATCACCATTTCATCGCTCCTGCGTATCTTGGATATCCATCAGATATCCCTCAGCGAGTTCTTCAAAGACTTGAAGTAAGTTCAGGGTTAACTATTTCTTTTTCGAGGCCCGTTGCCGGTGTTTCAGGCTTAGGTCTTGTAGCGTCCGTCCTAATCTGTCTTCTTGGGCGAGCAGCAATAGGTCGTCTTCCAATTGCAGGGCGTAGAGCACGCGGGCGTAGATGCCGATGGCCACGGTGGGGGCGCCTTTTTCGATGCGTGCCACCGTGAGTGGGGAACATGTGGCGCGTTCGGCCACCTGCGCGATGCTGAGGTTCCGGCGCAAGCGGGCCAGACGTATCTGTTCGCCCACCAAGTTCATCTTCTGCTCTAATTTACGGGGCAGTTTCGTGCCCATCGTATTCTTCGCCATACCGCTTCCAATATATCGTATAATAGGCAAAAATAATATAAATATTTATTATATGATAGGTTGATTTGAAATACCATTGCAGCTGCATCAGACCGAGGATCGGCTCTCCGTAAAATTTAAAACGGCAAATTCTCGGCTCTCCGTAAAATTTGAGATCAAAATCGACCGACAAAAACTGTCAAAAACGACCGATGGAAATCACCGACATTACAGCAGCCCAGCCATATAAATAGGCAAATACAAAACCCCTCCTTCCTTACGAAGGTCTTTGGTGTACAGTAAAATACGTTTTCCAATACGGGCGGAATATTTTTGGCTGAACATGTCCAGAGACTTGTGTGTTTTGTATCCGGAGGATTTAACCTCTATCGGTATGATTTTGTTGCCCTTTGACAACATAAAATCTATTTCGTAATGGTTTTTGCTCTCGGCATCGGCCTGAAAGAAATAGTAGAATAACGTGTGCCCGGCCGCCCGCAGGCTTTGAGCCACTACGTTTTCATATACATAACCCAAATCAGCACTCAATTTGTCGGACAAGAGTTTTGGGTAAATCAAGTTGTCGATAACATCTTTGTCCCAGAACGCAAGCGTTACAAAGAGTCCGGTGTCACCGATGAATATCTTGAATTTGTCGTAATCCTTATGCAGCGCCATGCCTATATTGGGGTCGCTGCATCTATAACAAAAATTAACAGTGATGGAATCTTCCAATTCTTGCCAGACATGCTCCATCCTTGAGGGTTCGGCGTTTTTGATAACGCTTCCTACCTGATAATGCAGTTTGCTTTTGGCCAATTCCCCTGGTGCGGACTTGAAGATGCGTGCTGCTCTGTCCGTGCCGTCGATTTTTCGCAAATCGTCTAAATAAAGTTCTATGATTTCCCTTTTTACGGCATCGGTCGCAGCAAGATTGTTGCTTGCAATATATTCGTTTACAGCTTGTGGCATTCCGCCCACCAGCATGTACAACCGGAACTGCCGCATCAGGCGCCGGTTCATGTCATCGCCTAATCCGCGTAAGTTTTCGAAAGCATGGCGGATTAACGGCATGGTTTGCTTGTCTCCCATGGCCCAAAGAAATTCTTCGTAATCCATAGGAAACATAGTGATTCGAGTTTCTTCGCTTGGAATCAGTATCTTTTCCGTGTTTTTGCGGATGGAAAGAAGAGATCCGGTTTCAATGTAATCGTATCGCCCGTCTTCCACCAAATATTTTATGGCTTGCCGGGCTTGTGGGCAGGTCTGTACTTCATCGAAGATTATTACGGATTTACGTTCAATCAAGTCAACATGGAAAATGGATTGCAGACGGAGAAAAAGGAAATCAAGGTCATCCAAATGGTTGAACAGTTCCTTTACTTCATCCGGGGCTTTTGCAAAATCAATCAATATCCATGATGTATATTCCTGCGCTGCAAAAGCTTTTACGATGGTTGATTTTCCTACACGGCGCGCTCCGTTCACTAAAAGTGCCGTTTTCCCCTTGCGTTCATTTTTCCACGCAAGCATTTTTTCGTAAATCTTTCGTTCGAAAATTATTTCAGCCATGTCTCAATCGATTTTCAATTGCCGCAAATATACTCATATTTTCGGATCTCCGTAAAATTTAAAACAGCAAATTCTCGGCTCTCCGTAAAATTTAAAACAGCAAATTCTCGGCTCTCCGTAAAATTTGAGGTCAAAATCGACCGATGAGGGTGTGAATGATACTCCATCTCGGCAAAATCAAAGCAAGCTTTGCTTTTACACTCGACTTATTCGTATCTTTGCAACCTTTATACAGAGGTATATTTGTACGATGAGCAAATACAACGAATACAGGCAGCTCGACCTCCCGCAGATCGGAGAGAGCGTGCGGAAGTATTGGGAAGAAAACCATTGCTTTGAACAAAGTCTCAAGAACCGTGAGGGGCATCCCGATTTCGTGTTCTACGAAGGCCCTCCCTCCGCCAACGGCGTACCCGGCATCCACCATGTGATGGCGCGCACCATCAAGGATATATTCTGTCGCTACAAGACCCTCAAGGGCTTCAACGTGCAGCGCAAGGCCGGCTGGGACACCCACGGCCTGCCCGTGGAACTGGGCGTGGAAAAGAACCTGGGCATCACCAAAGAAGATATCGGCAAAAAAATCAGCGTAGAGGAATACAACGCCGCCTGCCGCAAGGAGGTGATGAAATACAAGGACCTGTGGGACGACCTGACCCGCAAGATGGGCTATTGGGTCGATCTGGATCATCCCTACATCACTTTTACCAACAAATACATCGAGAGTGTCTGGTATCTGCTCAAGGAACTGTATCAGAAAGACCTGCTCTACAAGGGATATTCGATCCAACCCTTCTCACCCGCGGCCGGCACGGGGCTCAGCACCCACGAATTGAACCAGCCCGGCTGCTACCGCGACGTAAAGGACACCACCTGCGTGGCCATATTCCGTCTGCTTCCCGGTCAGAAACTGCCGTTTGCCGCCGATATCAAGAGCGAGGACATATGTGCCCTGGCCTGGACGACGACTCCCTGGACGTTGCCGTCCAATACCGCGCTTTGCGTGGGCCCCTCTTTCGACTATAACCTGGTGAAGACCGTGAATCCCTATACGGGCGCGCCCTGCACGGTGATTCTGGCCGACGCGCTGATGGGCGCGTTCTTCAAGAACTCCGACCTCAAGTTCGAAGACTATAAGCCGGGCGACAAAGAGTTGCCCTATCAGGTGCTGGGCACGGTGAAAGGCACCGCGCTCGAAGGCCTGCGCTACGAGCAGCTCATTCCCTGGGTGAAGCCCACGGCGGTGGGCGGTGGCGGCAAGACCGACGACTGGAACCGTCCCGACGATAGTTTCCGCTTTATCCTGGGCGACTACGTGACTACCGAAGACGGTACGGGTATCGTGCATATCGCGCCCACTTTCGGTGCCGACGACGCGCGCGTGGGGCAGAAGGCGGGCATAGGTTCGCTTTTGATGTTCGACCGAAACGGCCGTCAGATGCCGATGGTGGACCGTCAGGGGCGTTTCTGCCTGCTCGAAAGCCTCAGCCCCGAGTTCGTGAAGGCCAAGGTGGATGAGGAGGCCTACCGCGCCTACGAAGGCAAGTTCGTGAAGAACGCCTACGACCCCGCCAAGACCGACAAGGACATGAGCCTCGACGTGGAAATCGTGATCATGCTCAAGGAACAGGGCAAACTCTTCAAGAGCGAGAAACACACCCACAACTACCCGCATTGCTGGCGCACCGACAAGCCCGTGCTCTACTATCCGCTCGATTCGTGGTTCATCCGCACCACGGCCTGCAAGGAAAAGATGATAGATCTCAACAAGACCATCGGCTGGAAGCCCGAGGCCACCGGCACGGGACGTTTCGGCAACTGGCTCGAGAACCTGCAGGACTGGAACCTCTCCCGTTCCCGTTATTGGGGAACACCGCTTCCCATCTGGGTTTCGGAAGACCGCAACGAACAGTGCTGCATCGGTTCGGTGGCCGAGCTCAAGGCCGAGATCGCCAAGTCGGTGCAGGCCGGATTCATGAGCAAGAACCCTTTCGAGGACTACAAGGACGGCGATATGAGCGATGCCAACTACGAAAGCTTCGACCTGCACCGCCCCTATGTGGATGAAATCGTGCTCGTCTCGCCCACCGGCAAGAAGATGTTCCGCGAGCCCGACCTGATCGACGTGTGGTTCGACAGCGGTTCGATGCCTTACGCCCAGCTGCACTATCCGTTCGAGAACAAGGACAGGTTCACCCATAATTTCCCCGCCGACTTCATCGCCGAGGGCGTTGACCAGACCCGCGGCTGGTTTTTCACCCTGCATGCCATCGCGAGCATGGTGTTCGGCTCGGTGGCTTACAAGAACGTGGTTTCCAACGGCCTGGTGCTCGACAAGAACGGCAACAAGATGTCCAAGCGTCTGGGCAACGCCGTGGATCCGTTCCAGACCATCGGGAAATACGGCCCCGACGCCACGCGCTGGTACATGATCACCAACTCCCAGCCTTGGGACAACCTCAAGTTCGACGAGGAAGGCATCGCCGAGGTGCAGCGCAAGTTCTTCGGAACGCTCTACAACACCTACAGTTTCTTCGCCCTGTATGCCAATATCGACGGTTTTTCGTACAAGGAACCCGAAATGGCCTACGCCTCCCGCCCCGAGATAGACCGCTGGATCCTCTCGGAACTCAACACGCTGGTGGCCGGGGTCGATAAGGCGCTGGAAGAATACGAACCCACCCGCGCCGGCCGCCTGGTGCAGACCTTCGTGGACGAACGCCTCAGCAACTGGTACGTGCGCCTGAGCCGCCGCCGTTTCTGGAAGGGCGGTCAGGGCGATGACAAGATTTCCGCCTACCAGACCCTTTACACCTGTCTGGAAACGCTTTCCAAACTGATTGCACCCATCGCGCCTTTCTTCGCCGAAAGGCTGTATAATGACCTGAACGCGGTAACGGGGCGCGACAAGCACGCCTCGGTGCATTTCTGCGATTTCCCCGCCCTGCATCCCGAATGGGAGGACAAGGCGCTGGAAGAACGCATGCAGCTGGCGCAGAAAATCTGTTCTTTGGTGCTTTCGTTGCGTAAGAAACAGAACCTCAAGGTGCGTCAGCCTCTACAGAAGGTGATGATTCCCGCCTTGGACGCCCGTTTCAAGGAACAGGTGGAAAAGGTGCAGGCGCTCATTCTCTCGGAAGTGAACGTAAAGGAACTGGAGTTCATCACAGACCCGCGCTTCCTGAGCAAGACCGTCAAGCCCGACTTCAAGGTGCTCGGCCCCAAGTACGGCAAGCTGATGAAGGCCATCGCCGCGTTCATCACCGCCATGGACACCGATGCCATCAACAATCTGGAGCAGAACGGCCGGATGTCCGCGCAGATCGAGGGACAGCCGGTGGAGATTACGCTCGAGGATGTTGATATCTTTACCGAAGATATTCCGGGCTGGGCGGTGACCAACGAAGGCACGCTGACCGTGGCGCTCGACATAGCATTGACGGACAGCCTGATAGAAGAAGGTTTGGCGCGCGAGCTCGTGAACCGCATCCAAAACATGCGCAAGGAAAGCGGCCTGGATGTTACCGACAAGATCCGCGTGACGGTTGAAAACAATGCCGCGCTGGCGCCCGCACTGCAGCACTATAATGCGTATATTTGCTCCGAAACCTTGGCTTGCAGCCTAAATGTTGCCGACGGCGGCAGGATGCAGGCCGAAACCACACATGAACTGGCTCCCGGACTTACGGTGCGCGTTGGCATCGAAAAGGCTTAAGGGCCGGTTCTACAAACAAAACCGAAACTATGAAACCAAAGGAAAACGGCGAGAAAAATCGCTATTCCGACCAAGAGTTGGCGGAATTCAAACAGATTATTTTGGACAAGCTTGAAAAGGCTAAGTTGGACTTGGATTCCTTGATGGAGGCGTATACCAATAACGGGGAGAACGATATCAACGACACTTCACCCACCTTTAAGGTACTGGAAGAAGGTTACCAAGTGCTTTCCAAAGAAGAGAACGCAAGGTTGGCGAACCGCCAGCAGAAGTTTATCGCTTCGCTGGAGGCGGCCTTGGTGCGTATCGAGAACAAGACCTACGGCATTTGCCGTGAAACGGGAAAACTGATTGATAAGGAACGTCTTAAGGTGGTTCCTCACGCAACCTTGAGCGTGGATGCCAAGAACGACAGGCATAAGCGCCCCATGGCGGCGGAGGGTAACGAAGACTAAAA
This sequence comes from Bacteroides sp., assembly GCA_023662825.1. Classification (GTDB taxonomy): domain Bacteria; phylum Bacteroidota; class Bacteroidia; order Bacteroidales; family P3; genus Pullibacteroides. The sequence continues at coordinate 13,570 of JAMPIH010000012.1, read as the reverse complement.
TCTGATTACGCGCATGAAGAAATTTGCGGCCTGGTGCGGACGGCATTTACCGGTTTGTGTGGTGGTACTTGTCTTGCTTGTGGATCAGGCGAGTAAGTTTTGGATTAAACTGAGCATGCGCATAGGCGACGAGATCGACGTTTTCGGTTGGTTCAAGATTCATTTCTTGGAGAACGAGGGCATGGCGTTCGGTTTCAGCTTCGGCGGAAACGGCGGCAAGCTGCTCCTGAGCCTGATACGTTTGGCGGCCATCGTGTTTTTGGTCTGGTATCTGGCGAAGATCAACCGGAAACGCAATCTCGCCCTGGCCGAAACCCCGCTGTCGAAAAAGGAGAGGCGCACGGGCGGCGGGCTTATCGTTTCGCTTTCGCTTATTCTGGCGGGCGCCATCGGCAATATGATAGACAGCGCCTTTTACGGCCTGATTTTTTCCGACAGCTATTTCCATGTGGCGCAACTGTTTCCGGCAGGCGGCGGCTACGCTTCCTTTCTGCACGGCAGGGTGGTGGATATGCTGTATTTTCCGCTGGTCCATGGCTTCTGGCCAAGCTGGATGCCTTGGGTGGGCGGGCACGAACTGCTGTTTTTCCGTCCGGTGTTCAATATCGCCGATTCGGCCATCACGGTAGGCTTTGTGGTGTTTTTCATCACGCAGCGCGATTTCTGGTTCCCCAAGAAAAAATCTCCGTCCGTTTCATGATTTCCATCAATTCGCTTTCGGTATCCTTTTCGGGCAAGACCCTTTTCGACAACGTTTCCTTCATCATCAAGGACAAGGACAGGATAGGGCTTACGGGCAAGAACGGCGCAGGCAAGTCCACGCTGCTCAAGATACTGTCGAGGCATCAGGCCTCCGATACGGGCAGCATCGTGCTTACTTCCGGGCATGAGGTGGGCTATCTGCCGCAGGAAATGATACCCGATTCCACCAAGACGGTGATGGACGAGACGCTTACGGCTTTCGACAAGACCAACGAGCTCGAACGGGAAATCGAGAACCTGAACACGCAGCTGGCCGAACGCACCGACTACGAGTCGGCGGAGTACCATAAGTTGATAGAGCGTCTTTCGGAGGCTAACGAACGCTTTCACCTGATAGGCGGCAGCGACCGCATGGGCATGGCCGAAAAGGTGCTGATGGGCTTGGGCTTCAAGCGCAGCGACTTTACGCGCAGCATCACCGAGTTCAGCTCCGGCTGGCAGATGCGGGTGGAACTGGCCAAGATCCTGTTGCGGAATCCGGACGTGATGCTCTTGGATGAACCCACCAACCACCTCGACATCGAGTCGATCTCGTGGCTGGAGGATTTCCTGCAGGGCTACCGGGGCGCGGTGGTGCTGGTGAGCCACGACCGCAAGTTCCTGGACAAGGTTACCACGCGCACGATAGAAATCGTGCTGGGCAAGATAGAAGACTACAACGTGCCTTATTCGCAGTATGTGGAACAGCGCGCCGAACGCCGCCAGATACAGCAGAACGCCTACGACAACCAGCAGAAAGAGATAGAGAACATAGAACGTTTCATCGAACGTTTCCGCTATAAGGCCACCAAGGCGCGTCAGGCACAGTCGCGCCTTAAGATGCTCGACAAGATGGAGCGCGTGGAGGTGGACCAGACCGACAACACCGCCATTTCGTTCCGTTTTCCGCCGGCGCCCCATTGCGGCAAGATCGTGCTAAGGGCGCAGGATGCGGGCAAGCGCTACGGCGAGAAACAGATTTTCTCGCACTTCGATTTCGTGCTGGAAAAAGGCGAGAAAGTGGCGCTGGTGGGGCGAAACGGCGAGGGTAAGTCCACCTTCTCGAAAATGGTGGTGGGCGACATTACCGAACACGACGGGACGGTGGAACTGGGCGCAGGCGTGAAGATCGGTTATTTCGCGCAGAACCAGGCCGCGCTTCTGGACGGTAACAAGACGGTGTTCGAAACCATCGACGACATCGCTGTGGGCGAAGTGCGCACGCGCATCCGCAATATATTGGGCTGTTTCCTGTTTTCGGGCGAAGACATCGAGAAGAAGGTAAAGGTGCTTTCGGGCGGCGAGAAGGGGCGTCTGGCCCTGGCCAAGCTGCTCTTGGAGCCGGTGAACCTCTTGGTGTTGGACGAACCCACCAACCACCTGGACATGCGCTCCAAGGACATTCTCAAGATGGCTCTGCTGCAATACGACGGCAGCCTGATCGTGGTGAGCCACGACCGCGACTTTCTCGAAGGCCTCACCACCAAGACCTATGAGTTCCGCGACGGCAAGGTGAAGCCGCATATCGGCGACGTGTCCGTATTCCTGTCCGACCGCAAGATGGAGCGTCTGCAGGAACTGGAAAAAGGTGTCGGCAAGCCGGGCGGGAAACCCGTGGAAAAGGCCAAAGAACAGGCGGCGGTTCCCACGCCCAAGGTAGATGCAGCCGCCGAACGCGAACGCAAGAAACAGCGTGAGCGTGAACAGCGCAAGATCGCCAACGTCATCGAGAAATTGGAGGCGGAAATCACCGCGCTCGAGGCCGAACTGGCCGAAATGGACAGGCTCTTTATCGCCGATGCCGCTCAGTGCACCGTGGAGAACTGCAACAAATACGAGGAGAAGAAACGCCTGGCGGCGGCTAAGACGGATGAGTGGGCGGAGTTGCAGGAGAGAATGTCATCTCATACCATCTAAGGCGGAGCAGCCGCTGAGGTTTTGACGTAGATTTCTTTTTGTTAAACGAGGATTGAAAAGTATGAGGATTTTCGCTATATTCGCAGTAATGGATGCTTAATGGGAAGGCAATTCCTATTAGGCACACAATAAACAAATTAACTTATTTTATAACTACATTCTATCCAAAATGAAAAATCTTCTTTTCCCTTGGGGTCGGTGGGTATCGGCTCTGGCTGTAACCTTAGTCATTACGATGGCTTTCGGTTCATTGACATCCTGCAAAGATGACGAAGGACCTACTCCGCCTCCCGAAAATCCTGTTGATGACGCACAGACCGTAACGATGAAAAAGCCTTGGGAGTGCTACTATTTCGTTACGTTCGAGAAAGATTTCGGTAACTATTGGTTCGAGTTGGCCACCGGGGAAGTAGGAATGAGCGGTTTCCATTCATTTCCCCTTAATCCTGGAGATTATATACTTGATATTGATATTTTTACAAACCTCGATCCGGATCATGCCAATCCCGTGCTTCCCGAAGGCACCTACCGTCCCGGAGAGAAAGGAGAACTCAATGTGTTTACGCTCGAAAACACAATGGCTGTGTATAATGTGGAGAGGGTAGGCGACACCTTGTCCCGCATTCGTTATATCCGTTTTTCGGACGGTACGATTACCGTAACGCATACGGCCGATAACGGATATAGGCTTGTGTGTGACTTTACCGCCAAAGAAGACGGTTCCAGATGGAAATTCACCTACGAAGGACAAATTCCTTTTGAAGACCAGAGTGGATGGGAAGATGAAGACTGGTGGGGATTCCAGGCGGATTTGGATATTGAAGCGGTTCGCGCCAATCTTGTAAAAAACGATGATTCTGAAACCACGGGATGTGAAAACTATATTCTTCGTTTCTTCGATATCGATAAAATTACGTCCGATTACATCCATCCCAATGATATTGGACATAAAATACAGATCTCCATCAATACCGAACCCGGAAAAGGTATAGCGGGAACCTATACGGCATCTTCTACGGCTAAAGCGGGAACATTCCGTATCGGTGAACGCATGGGAGGCTTCGCCGCAGAATCGTATGTTGAAAAGGTGCGCGACGACTATAAGGTACGCTACGCTTTGATCAATGCCGGTACGGTTACGATTACCGACAACGGTGATGGCAATTATACGGTAACGGTGGATTGCACCACACCGGACGATTATAAGGTAAAGATGCGGTACACCGGAAAGATTCAGGATATTACCGGCTTGAAACCGGTGTATTCGACGCTTACGTCAGACATTACCGTTACCCCCACGGTCTGCACCTATGCCGATTATTACGGCGATTTCTATCTTAACGGAACGGTGAACTATGGGGTTACAGTTGCCAACGAAACAGAAGTACTTACCTTCGAATTTATTGCGGCTACGGGCGATGCCACCGAACTGCCTACGGGTACGTTTACGGTAAAGACCGATGATGAAGAAGGCAATCCGTCGGCTGGTGCGCTGATTCCCGGGGCTATCCATGAATCGGAAGGTGAAGTTATTCCGTCTGCCTATATAAAATATAATGATGCCCAAAACAAAGTAATCGGATACGCACCTGTTGCAGGAGGTTCGCTTACGATTTCGAAAGAAGGAGATGGCTATAAGTTTACCTACGATCTCGAAGATGACGCTTCTCCGGCACACCATATTACGGGAGCCTGTACAGTTCCCGTGCAGGAGATTAAGGACTGGACTGAAGAACTTTCTTCCGCACGTAAGATGAAACGTGCCGTAAGAAAATAGATACTAATCAAAAACTAAGCAAAAATGAAAAAGTTATGGTTGATGATGGCTTTTCCTTTGGTATTGGCCTTCACCGCATGCTCCGAAGAAAAAGACCCTGAACCCGATCCGACACCCGGCACGGAAGAACCCGTAACCCCCAGACCTGATGACCCGGAAAAACCCGAAGATCCGGAAAAACCCGATGAACCGCAAGATCCGGATTACGATATTATCACGTTCGAAAGCTGCGTCTTCCCTGCAGGACAGAAAAACAACGTGATTAAGGGAAATGAATTTTTTTACGAAGAGCTGGGCGTTCGCTTCGCTGGTGTTGAAAAATACTCGATGTATTGCGGAGCCTTGGTTTCCGGAGAAGCTAGGATTGCGGAAGATGGAAACGGAACACCTCTTCCCTATTGCGTGGCACTGCCCAAAGACACGGAACATCCCGGGGCCAATGGCTCGGATAAATTCGGTATATTGCTGAACATCGACGCCATCGAAGACAATGAACCCGAATTTGGATTTGAAGTCGGCGTGGAACGCGAAATAGTTTCTCTAGATGTTATGAACTCTATGGATATGCACCAATATATGGCGCATGGTTTCTATTCAAAGGATTCCTTGGTGGACGGCCAGTGGGTCAAAGCCACATTTACCGGTTACGGCGCTCAGGGCGATGAAACAGGCTCGGTCGATGTTTATCTCGGCGATTTCCGCAACGGCAAGACGTTTATTATGGAAGAATGGACTTCCGTAGATGTTTCCGCTCTCGGTAAGGTCAACAAGGTAAGAGCCGATATGTCGTGGTCCGAAGCCTGGGATAAACCGGTTACGCCCACAAATTTTACCATCTGCATCGACAACATAAAGTTCGTCAAGGAAGAAAAATAACAACATTCTTTCAAAGAACGAAAAAGGGAAGCCAATGGCTTCCCTTTTTTCGTTGCCCGTAGGCAATAAACTATTTCTAGTATTCCCGGCCCAGGAGTTTGCCCACGAAATCCCGCAGCACTTTCTTGGCGGCGGGGTCGATATGGCTTTCGGGAATGCAGGCCAATTGGGCGTCGGCCTGTTCGAACAGGGCTTCGATATCCTTGTTTACGGTCGATTTCAAGTCTATCTTCTGGTAGAGCGCCTTTACTTCCGTCACTTTCCCGTCTTCGTTGAGCGGCGTGGTGGGCGTGGAAAAGATCTTTTGCAGTTTCTCGCCGTCGGCTTCGTTCAAGAACTCAAGCCCCTTTATAAAAAGGTAGGTCTTTTTGTTCTCGCGGATGTCGCCGCCTATCTTCTTGCCGAACTTGCTCTCGTCGGCGTAGAGGTCCAGCAGGTCGTCCTGCAGCTGGAAGGCCAGCCCGATCTTGTTGCCGTAGCTGTACAGGTGCTGCAGGTCCTGGGTGTCGGCGCCGCCTATGATCGCACCGATCTGCAAGGCGCCGGCAATCAGCACGGCGGTCTTGAGGCGTATCATCTCCATATATTCGGCCAAAGCCACGGTGGCATGGCTTTCGAAGTCCATGTCGTACTGCTGCCCCTCGCACACGCCCAATGCCAGCGCGTTGAAGGCATCCAACACTTCGGGCAGGCAGGCTTTGGGGGCTTTGGCAATCAGCGAGCCGGCGGCGGCAAACATGGCGTCGCCCGAAAGGATGGCCGTATTTGCATTCCATTTTACGTGCACGGTGGGCATGCCGTGGCGCATGGAGGCTTTGTCCATCACGTCGTCGTGCAAAAGCGTAAAGTTGTGGAACACTTCCAGCCCCAAGGCGGGCTGGAGCGCGGTCTGCGGGTCCTTGCCGAACAGTTGGCATGCCATCAAAGCCAGTACGGGGCGTATGCGCTTGCCGCCCTGCTGCAATACATAGACGGCGGGCGTGTACAGGGATTGGGGCGCCGCATGGCGGATTTCCAGATTGGCGAGGCCCTCATCTATCATCAGCCGCAGTTGGTTGAAGTCTTTCATGGCATGTTTTGGATTAAAGGGTGTTCAGGATGTTCAACAGGTATTTGCCGTAGCCGCTTTTGAGCAGGGGCTCGGCCAGACGGCGCAACTGGTCGGCGTCGATGAACTTCATGCGGAAGGCCACTTCCTCGATGCAGCCGATCTTCAGGCCTTGGCGCTGCTCGATCGTGCCCACGAACTGTCCGGCCTGCATCAGCGATTCGAACGTGCCGGTGTCTAACCAGGCCGTGCCGCGACCCAACAGCCCCACCTTGAGCTTGCCTTGCGCGAGGTAGTGGCGGTTCACGTCGGTAATCTCGTATTCGCCGCGTGCGCTGGGCTTGAGGTTCTTGGCGATTTCCACCACCGAGTTGTCGTAGTAGTAAAGTCCCGGCACCGCGTAGTTCGACTTGGGCTTGGCCGGTTTTTCCTCGATCGATATGGCCTTCATGTCCTTGTCGAATTCCACCACGCCGTAGCGTTCGGGGTCGGACACGTGATAGGCGAACACCACGCCCCCGTCGGGGTCGGTGTTGGATTGCAGCAAGGCCTGCATGCTGGTGCCGTAAAAGATGTTGTCGCCCAACACGAGCGCCACCTTGTCGTTGCCGATGAATTCCTCACCCAACACGAAAGCCTGCGCCAGGCCGTTGGGCACTTCCTGCACCTTGTACGAGAAACGGCATCCGAGGCTGCTTCCGTCGCCCAAAAGGCGTTCGAAGTTGGGCAAATCCTGCGGGGTGGAGATGATCAGTATCTCGCGGATGCCCGACAGCATGAGGGTCGAAAGCGGATAGTAGATCATCGGCTTGTCGTAAACGGGCATCATCTGTTTGCTCATGGCCAGGGTGAGCGGGTGCAGGCGCGTTCCGGCGCCGCCGGCCAAAATTATACCTTTCATGGGGCTAAATTACGATATTTTGTCGAGGATAAACCTATTCGGCGCGGTCGGCGCTGAACCGGAAGCCGAGCCGTTTGCCGGTGGTCATCTTTTTATGGGCCAGTTCGTCCAGCAGGTCGCCCACCGTAACGTCCTTTATCTCGTCGTAGGGCGGGGTGAGCAGGTCGAACCTGGCGCAATAGTCCATGGCGTTGCGCAGCAGTAGGGAGGAAGCCTCTTGGTCGAACACCGCGTGTCCGAAATTGGTATAGAAAACGCCCAGTTCTTGTTTGCCTTCCACGAAGTAATGGTTTTCCTTGTTGATGAACAGCCGGCCGATCATGTATCCCAGGTCGTTGTCGCGGCCGTATTGTAGGGAATCGGCCAGGAAGTTGTAGATATGGATGACACCGCAATAGGAGCGTTCTCTGTCTTCGTTGATGTAGGGATTCTGCATGAGCGGATGGGAGCGGGAGAATTCGAACACGTTGGAATGCAGGCTGAACAGAAGCACATCGCTCGAAAAGGAGATGGAGAATTCTGTCTCGCTCTTTTCGGTAAAGCCTAGTTGGATCGGAGAGGAGGCATAGTCGCTTTCCTTCAGTTTCACCAAGGTGTCGAAAACGGTTCGGCATTCGTTCCTAAGCATGTCGAACGCCTCTTTCACGTTGTCATATACCTTTTGCTTAAGGGCGTCTTTGGTAAAGATATACCGGTAGAGTTCAAAATCTTTCTCTTCCATGACTGTGTTATGGTTTGCTTGTGATGCTTGCTTTCTGCAGGATCCTCTCGGCGCAGTTGATGCCGTCGATGGCCGAGGACGTGATGCCGCCCGCGTATCCGGCACCCTCGCCGCAGGGGTAGAGCCCCGGCATGTCGGGATGTTCGAAGGTGTCGGCATCGCGCACGATGCGCACGGGCGAGGAGGTGCGCGATTCCAATCCCAGCAGGATGGCTTCCTGCGTGAGGAAGTTCCGTTTCTTGCGGGAAATCCGTTCCCAAGCCTCGCGTAGGGCTTCGGCGATGAAGCCGGGCAGGTACTGCCCCATGTCGGCGGTAAAGACACCGGGCGGATATGAGGAACGGGGCAGGGTGGAGGAGGTTTTGCGTTTCAGGAAATCGGGGAGCCGTTGGGCGGGTGCGGCCAGCCCCTTGCCGGGGGTGAAGAACCGTGCTTCGGTCTGCTGCTGGAATTCCAGCAGCGCCAGGGGCGAATCGGACAGTTTGTAGCCATGCTGTTGCAGAAGCGTGCGGTTCACGCCCGCCACCCAGCCGGCGTTGGCCCAGGGGGAGTGCCGGCCCGAGTCCGACATGCCGTTCACCACCAAGGTGTTTGCCACCGTGCTTGCCGGGACCACCACGCCCCCCGGACACATGCAGAACGAGAACACGCCCGTGCCGGCGCATTGTTCGGCAAACGCATACTCGGCCGGCGGCAGGTCGTAGCGCCTTTCCGCGCCCTTGTACTGCATGGCGTCGATCACTTCCTGCGGATGTTCGAGCCGCACGCCCATTGCGAAAGGCTTTTCCTGCAGCAGGATGTTTCGGGCATGCAGGTAGCGGTACAGGTCGCAGGCCGAGTTGCCGCAGGCCAGAATCAGGTAATCGGCCTTGTATTCGGTGCCGTTCTGGTCGGTTACGGCGGCAAAGCGCCCCTTCTTGTCGGCATGGATGCCGGTGATGCGGGTGTTGAAGTGGATCTCGGCACCCGCCTGCAACAGGCTCTCGCGCATCCTCTCCACCATGGCGGGCATACGGTCGCTGCCCAGGTGGGGGTGCGCTTGATAGAGAATCTCTTCTTTGGCGCCGAAATGCACGAAGGTGCGCAGCACGCGGTGAATGTCGCCCCGTTTGTTGGAGCGCGTGTATAGCTTGCCGTCCGAAAAACAGCCCGCGCCGCCCTCGCCGAAACTGTAGTTCGAGTCGGGATCTGGTAGGTTTCCCCGGCCTATGTGCGCCACATCGCGCTTGCGTTCGCGAACCGGTTTGCCGCGTTCAAAAATCACCGGCCTTATCCCGGCGGCGGCCAGGGTGAGGGCGGCGAACAGTCCGGCCGGCCCCATGCCCACAATCAGCACCCTGGGCGCGCCCTTGGCCAGGGAGGACAGGGGAAATCCGCGCAGGGGTTCATCAGTATATCGTTCGGGTTGCACGAATACCTGCACCGTGGCGCGGTACAGCGGAACGCGCCCCCGGGCATCCAGCGAAAGCTTTTGGATTTGGATATGAGAGATGTTCTTTTTGGGAATCCTCAGTGCGGCCGCCGCCTGTGTGTAAAGCTGCGTCTTATTGCCCCAGGCTTCGGGCGTAAAATCCAACGAAAGAAGCTGCGGCATGGCTTATTCGAACGTGAGGTTGATCTGCAGCATACGGCTGGTAAGGCTGTTGATGCGGTCGGTGTAGATATTGTTGTCGGGAACCAGCAGGTTCAGCAGTCCGAAATAGAGCTTCAGTTCGAGCGCCAGCTTGTTGTTGTAGGGCAGGAAGAAGTCCCAGCCCACGCCCACGGTAACGCCGATGTCATGGCGGTCTAACTTGAGCTTGTATTCGTCCGGCTCGTCGTCGGCCGATTTTTTCTTGATTTTGCGCGAGGCCATGTCGAGCGTGTATTGGAAGCCCGCCGTTACATAGGGCCGGTTGTTCACCATGCGAGCGGCCTTCCACTTAACTTCCAAGGGCAGGAAAACCATGATGCTTTCCATCTGCTTGCTTTCCTTCCTGATGCCTTGGCCGGGCAGGTCGGTCTTGTAGGTGATGGAACGCTGCCCCATGCTGAAGGTGGGGATGAACCTCAGGTTGAAGTACCTGCCCATGCGCAGGTCGGTGACCACGCCCACCGAAAACCCGGGCTGGAAACCGTGGCGTATGCCCAAAAGCGTGTCGCCGTCGAAGCCTAAGTTCTTGTCGGTCTTTATCGAGAAGTTCATCATATTGATGCCCAACGAGAAACCGAAGTGAAAGAGGCGGCTGTCGTACAGCGGCGTATTGGGAATTTTGGGTCCCCGGAAACTGATGGCGTACAGCGGACGGCAGGCTACCGTGGCGAGCACGGCCAATATAAGGATTGTTTTGAGGATTCTGTTTCTCACTTGTCTGCTTTTGGCGTGGGGCTAATCGCGGATAACGCGGAACATGCCGTTTTTTTCCAGTTTTATGATGCGCGAGGGGCGCAGCTCCCGGTTGGGGGAGTCTTCCACGATGGCCACGTGGTCCACGTCGTTGATCAGTTGTTCGGAAATGTCTGCCAGACAGAGCGGGGAGGGCTCTCCGGAGAGATTCGCCGAGGTGGAGACGATGGGTTTTCCGAAGCGTTCGATCAGTTGGGCGCAGAAAATGTTGCGCACCAGGCGGATGGCGATGCTGCCGTCGTCGGCGTGCACGTTGGAGGGCAGGTTGGCGCTTTGGGGATAGATAACGGTGAGGGGGGTGTCGCTCATGGCTTGCAAGAGGTCGCAGGCCATGGGGGGCAGTTCCTTTACATAACGCTGCAGCATTTCCACGGATGAAACCAGAATGATGAAGCTTTTGTCTTCGCTCCGTCCCTTGATGCGGTAAATCTTGGAAACGGCCTCCTCGTCGGTGGCGTCGCAGCCCAGCCCCCAGATGGTGTCGGTGGGGTAGAGCAGGGTTTCGCCCCGTTCCAGTACCTTAACGCAGTTGAGCAGTTGCAGCTCTTGCAGTGACTTGCCCGATTTCATAACAAAAGGATTCGTCCGCGCCCGCAGGCGGGGAACACAAGGTAGCAAATTTACAAAAAAAAGGCGGTCAAGCATATGCCGACCGCCTTTTTGTGTAATGCGCGTTGAAACTAGGCCAAAGCGATAGCTTCGTTGGGGCAGACACCGGCGCAGGTACCGCATTCGGTGCACTTGTCCGGATCTATGGAGTAGATGTCCCCGGCGCTAATAGCTTCCATGGGGCATTCGTCGATGCAAGACCCACAAGCTACGCAGCTGTCAGAAATTTTGTAAGCCATTTTTTTTAAGTTTTTAAGGGTTTGTGGGGGCAAAAGTATAAAAACAAAACGAGCCGAGCAACAATTTACCCCCGCTTTATGCACACCCCCTCGTTGAAAAGAAGGCGGCATAAAGAACGCACCGCCTTTTACAGGCGATAAATTGGATTTTTGCTATCTTGTGCCATATTTCATAAGCCAAGGAAATGAGAAGATTTTTCTTAATTGGGATAACGGCTTGTTTGGGTATGGTTTCGTTGCTTTCAGCGCAGACCGAAAGCGTGTACCGCGCCTGGGGTAAGAGCATAGGCAAGGCGCAGACCGACCGCGACTTCCTGATTTACGATGCTGTCTGCTCACAAACTAATCCTGCAATCTATATTGTGGGGAAAGCAGAAAGCAGCATCGGCTTTGAACTCAAACGGGGCGAAAACGCCTACTTTCACGAAAAAGACGAGTACACCGACGCGTTTTTGGCCTGCTACTCATTAGATGGCGAATTACAGTGGAGCACCTACCTGCCCGCCTTGGAAGTGGGCTATTACAACGCTTTCACCACCACAATAAAATATACGAAAGACAACACTATCCTGTTATTCGGCAACGCATATCAAATTCAAGAAAGTGTCGAACATACTAAATCCTTGATTCCCACCTGCAATGGCAAAATTTTTCTTTTCGAATTCGACCTTAATGGTAAATTATTGAATTCCAAAAATTTTTCAATATCCAATACCGCCATCAACAACTCTTCCATCTATCCGCCCCGCATTTACAATGGAGGATATTACGAGTGGCATGATACTAGATTGCATTCTCTCGCCGGAAATTCGATTTGTAACATACGTTTACAAAAGCAAGGAGATTCTGCCTCGTATATCCACTCCAGCGTATGTATAGTGGATCTCGTAGAAAGTGAAGACACTGCAGTAATTTATTATGATTATGAAACTTGTAATTTATTTACTGAAAGTCAAACCATAGAATACTACTCCGCCGACTATATTTCTTGGTTATCCATGGATCTCAATCCCAACCTTGTGGTACGTTCTTCTTACATCATAAAAGACCTTGAAAGTAAAAATCGCTTTTGGTGGCATATTTCAGAAAAACCAAGTTTTGATTCAAAAAGTATGTCTCCATCCACATCAGAATACATTTATTCCCGGGGTGTTGACTTCAAGGGCTTGCCTCCTATTTGTGAAAGATGGAAACCGGTTAATCAAATCTGGTCTGGCAATTTGCATTATTACGCCGAACCGGAGGCAACCCTAAACGGGAACAATGTTTATTTCTTTCCCGGTACAGTTCAAAACATACATGCGTATAAGGGTAGATTCCTCGTGCAAGGCATCCATTGCAGCAATTATTACAACGGTTTCTTTTCCAAGGAAGGACAACCTTACGCCTACAGCCACGACAAATCGCACCCTATTCCCGAAGATTCCAATAGTTTCTATCAAAGCCGAAACTACAATCACACAACAGTTCCCTACCTGCTGCTCTACGATTCGGCCACTTTCTTTGCGGAGATTCTCCTGCCGGATATTCCCGACAACGAAGAACTTCCGACGCACGAACCGGGAGATTTCGGCGCCCCGCTGTGGGGCTCGTACCTGAACGCGGACTGGTTCTACGAAGACATATTTCACGTTGCCGACAGTGGACATAGGGAAGACATTTACCAACCCTACGAACCCATCCTCTGCTCCTATGGCGACCGATTTTTCTTAATCGGCAACGCGAGAACCATCAGCCTCGATTTAATCGACAATGCCGCGATGACCGAGGAATTGAACCACCATCAGGGGGTAATCCTTGCTTTCTCCATGGGTTGCCCCGCCGAGAACACCGCCTTCCAGGACGTGCGTTTCCTCTGTCCCGACGATTCGGTGGAATTAAAAGTTTCTCCGGAATACGCCGGCTTTAAGTTTCGGATTAAGGAAGAGTGGCTCAACAATAATTCCATCGTGCTGAACGCCGACAGCACTCGCGCATGGGCAAAGCAGGAAGGACGTTATGTAACCGTCTTGGACGGTTCTTCTATCGGCTGCCCCGACGTGCAGGTGGACACCGTGCAGATTTCGTTGAGCGAATACCCTGAACCCGTTTCCGCCCTGCCCGACACCGCCGTTTCCTGTGCTGCCGCGACAATCCCTATGCAGGCCGCTTCCACACAACACTTCTCATTCTCCTACCTGTGGTACGACGGCGACACGGCAGGCGTAAAAGACGTGGCCTTTGCGGGCGACAGCATTTTCCACGCTACCGTGGATGTAAACGGATACTGTACCTCGTTCCGCGACTCCACTTTCGTGCGCTTCCTGCCCCCCTATGTAAACCTGGGCAGGGACACCGTGCTCTGTTACTTCCGTG
>JAMPIH010000011.1 GCA_023662825.1 Bacteroides sp. | reverse complement strand
TTATAGTCTTTACTTTGATTTGTTCTGTCTCCCGGCCTTCCGTCCCTATACTCAAAACATGACTTCGGCTGTCTGTGAGCCTCCCGGCTCACCCTTACCTTGTATCAATGCTTCTCTCTAAGTATAGCGTTCTATCGCTATTGCTTCGTCTACAAATTTTCAATGAACTTTCATCAACCCTTCTCACATCCCCGTTCGGTTCTGTTTCCGGGTTTCCGTGCCTTGCTTCGGGTCTCCCTTCCACCGGCTTTTTCGACCACCTTTCGGTGAATCGGGGTGCAAAAGTACAACCTTTTTTTGAAACGGCAAGGTTTTTTCAAACTTTTTTCAAAAAAAAGTCGCGCACCCCCTTTATTCACCTGATTATTTTACCACTTTCGGTACGGCAATCTCCCGTGCGTCCAACTGCGGAAGGTTTTGCAGGTAATGGATAAACACGTCGGTGGGGTTTCGGTCGGCGGCGGGAACGGCTTCGAAGCCGGCATCCCTTGCGCTGAACCAGACCGGATTATAGCCGTCGCCCCCGGATGTTACGAAGTTTTCGGTAATCACGATGCAGGGTGTGTCGTCCAGAATGGGCGTGCGTCCGTTGCCTTTTACGTAGGTCATCGAAGAAATCCGGCCGTTCTCGATGCCCACTTCCATATTGTGGTATTGCAGCCAGCCCGCCTTGCAGTCGATGCCGTACTGCAGCAATTCCCTCAGGGTCTTGCCGTTCATCGGGCAGGCGCGCAATACGCCGCCGAAAGGTATGATGTTGCCCGCCTGCAGTTTCGTTACCTTGCCCTGGGGCAGGACGGTGCGTATGGCGCCCGCGTTGCAGACCCCCAGCACGATGGCCGAGTCGTTGCCGGTTTCCCGGCGGAAACAGTCTTCGTATGCCATCGTAACCAAAGCACCCAGACGGCTGAACTGCCCGCCTTCTTCCCATTGCTGCGGGTCGAGTTCCTGCAGGTTCTCGGTAAGGATTTCATTGAAGCCGTATTCGGGATTCTCCAGATAGCGTTCCACCGAAGCATCCATGGGCGCGAAGGTTTCCCGCTGCGGTTCCAAAAGTTCGCCGCCGATAAAGCGGTGGGAGAGGTTTCCTTTCTTGTCCCGGCTTATCTCGTATTGCAGGCGCGAGATCTTCCGCCCGTAGTTATGCCCTTGGATCACGGGCACGCCGTCCCTCAGTCCGTAAACCGCCTTGTGCGAGTGTCCGCTCAGGATTCCGTCCACGCCTGGAATCCGGGTCAGCCCGTCCACGCCCAGATCGGTAAAGCAGACCTCACCGTCTTTCATGATGGTGCCGATATGCGTCAACAGGATATACAGGTCGGCGCTGTCTTTCAGTTGCTCCATTATTTTCCGTGCCACGCCCACGGGGTTGGCGAAGTCGAGGTCCTTTACGATTTCGGGCGATGCCGCCGTTTTGGTTTCCTGCGTGGAAAGCCCGATAAAGGCGATGCGCACCGGCGTTCCGTTCTTGAGCGTCTGCCGTTTTATGGCGTAGGGAACCGCCCAGTCTGGACGTACGCCTGTAAGCGAGTCGTCGAAGATATTGGCCGCCAGGTATCGGGTCTTGCCCCAGTGGAGGCGTTCCACCATGGCGTCGATGCCCCAGTCGAACTCATGGTTTCCGATGGCGGAGTATTCCACATGGGCCAGGTCGAACATCTCGTCTAAGGGATGTCCGCCCGTAAGCCGTGGAAAGTAGCCGCCGCTGTAGTTGTCTCCGCAGGCCAGCACGCAGGCGTTGGGCAGTTGCGCGCGCAGGTCGTTGAGCGTACGCACGAAGCGCCCCGCGCCGGGAATATCGGCGGTTTGCTGGAACGATCCGTGAAAATCGTTGAACGCCAGTATGTTTACGGTGTCTTTGGAGGGCTTTGCGTTTTTGGCGGACAGGTTTTCCGAGCCGAAAGATACCGTCAGTACAAGGCACAGGAGGGCGGTGGCTTTGAGGGTTCTCATGACAGTTTCGCGCCTAATTTTTTCATCACGCTCCAAAAATCGGGAAAGGATTTCTGAACGATTTCTTTGTCTTCTATATTCATTTTGGCGTACTTGGCGGCCAGTATGGCGAACGAGAGCGCCATGCGGTGGTCTCTGTAGGTACGTATCGTTTCGTGTTCGGGATGCAGTTCCGATGGATAGATATGCAGGCGGTTGGAGGTCTCGGTTTCGGAGGCCTCGATGCGCGCGCCGATACGTTCCAGTTCGTTGCGAAGCGCCACGATGCGGTCGGTTTCCTTGTATTTGAGCCCGAAGATGCCGGTCAGCTCCACCTCGATGCCCAAGGCCGCGCATACCACCGCCATGGTCTGCGCCAGGTCGGGATGGTGCACGAAATCGTATTCCTTTGGACTCCTGTCCACAGGAATGGCCGGATTCTTGCGGATAATCACGCGGTCCTGCAGAAATTCGGTTTCCACGCCTAATTCCTCGAACCAGTTGGCGATCACGCAGTCGCCCTGCACACTGTCTTCGAACAGCAGCGGCATTTCCACGCTTCCGCCCTCGCTCAGGGCCAGCAGTCCGTAGATATAGGAAGCCGAACTCCAGTCCGACTCGATCAGGGTCTGCACCGGGGCGTGCAGCGTGCCGTCTATGAACATGTTGTTGCCGTCGATGAACACCACTTCCACGCCGCAGTTCTGCATCAGGCGGGCGGTCATCTGGATATAGGGCAGCGACACCTTGGTCTCGCTGATCATCTCGATATGCAGTCCGTGCGCGAAGAGCGGCGCCACCATCATGAGCGCCGAAACGAACTGGCTGCTTTGGCCGGCATCCACCCGCACGATATAGTCCTGCGATTCCAGGGCTTCGGGCTTGCCCGTCACTTTGATGGGCGGAAAACCTTCTTCCTCCAGATACTCGATTTCCACGCCCATGTTCCGCAGTGCGTCCACCAAGGCACCGATGGGGCGGGCCTTCATGCGCGGGTTGTCCGAACCTAAGATCCAGGTACCGGCGCGGAAGGCCAGCAATGCGGTAAGGAAACGGATCACGGCGCCTGCGTTGTGGCAGTTGAGTTCGGTGGTGTCGTCCGGATCCTCGTCCTGACGGTCTATCTTCTTGAGCAGCTTCTGCATCAGGCGTGTGTCGTCCGACTCGGAGAGGTTCTCCAGGTCGAAGTCTTCGTCGGCCAGAAACTGCAGCACCAGATAGCGGTTGCTGATGCTTTTGGAACTCGGCAAGGGGGCTTCCCCCTCGATGTGTCTGTCGGCAAATTGAATGCTGATATTATCCATGTCTATCGGTTTTTCGTGTTGAAGGGATAGTTCCGCAATACTTCCTCCATCTGCCGGGGAGAAAAGGAACCATTGTGGCGACAGGCGCCGTATTTTTTCAAGAGAACGGGGCGGATTTGCCCGTCTTTACCGTTTTTCTTGTCGTTCTGCATGTAGGCCAGCAGGTCGGGAATGTCTTGCGGCGTATAGTCGAACGTGCCGTAAATGCGCTGTATAAGCCGGTTCACGGCCTCGAAATCTTCTTGCTTAAAGCCGAGGCAATGTACGGAAAGGTACAGTTCGCAGGCCATTCCGTAGGCTACCGCGAACCCGTGGGGAATGGGGCGGTTCTGCTTGAGCGCCAGCGATTCGAAGGCGTGTCCCGCCGTATGTCCGAAATTCAGGGTCTTGCGGAGGTTCCTTTCGTGGAAGTCCTTTCGGGTGATACGGGCTTTCTCGCGCACGGCGAAGTGCAGCAGGCCGATATCGAAACCTTGTTTTGTAAAGCCGTCGGCCATGCTTCCGGGCTTGAACCGGCGTTTGGAAATCATCAGCATCTTCAGGATTTCCGCCATGCCCGACAGAAATTCGGCATCGGGTAGGGTGGAGATGAAAACGGGGTCGATGGCCACCGCCCTGGCCCGGCGGAAATTGCCCAGCACATTCTTGACTTCGCCTAAATCCACGGCGGTCTTGCCGCCCACGGAGGCGTCGGCCATGGCCAGCAGCGTGGTGGGAACGCTTACGAACGAAATGCCGCGCTTGAACACCGAGGCGGCGAAACCGCCCATGTCGCACAGCACCCCGCCGCCCACCAGCACCACTAAGGTGTTGCGGTCCAGCCGGTCGCGGCTCCAGGCCTGCCAGAGCGGCAGGAGCGTTTCTATCTGCTTGCCGCTTTCGGCGGCGTCCAATTCGTAGCGGGGAACCTCTTTCAGCAAGGGGACTTTATCGAGCAGGGGCGGCAGGATCAGTTTGGCGGCGTTCTTCTCGTGCAACAATACGATGCGGCACTTCTTGGCTCGGCGTGCGAGCCGTTCCTGCAATTTTTCCAAACTTCCGCAACCGATAAAAACGGGGCAGCCTTGGTCTGTCACGGTCTTCATCAATGGCGGTTTTGGTTAGCGATACGGGCACGGATCTGCCGTGCTCCGGTGGCGGCATCCACTGTAATTTCCACCTGTACATAGCGTTCGGGCAGCATTTCCTGCATTACCTGAGGCCATTCCAGAAAACAGTAGCAGCCGCTGGACAGATACTCGTCCGTGCCGATGTCGTAGGCTTCGGCAGTGTTTTTAAGACGGTAAAAGTCAAAGTGATAGACCGCCCCTTGGGGAGAGGCGTATTCGTTGATAAGCGCGAACGTGGGACTCACCACCTCTTCCTGAACGTGCAGGTGGTTGCAGAGTGCCTTGATGAATGTGGTTTTTCCCGCCCCCATGGGCGCGAGAAAGGCGAAGATACGCTCCTCCGGAAAGCTTTCCAGGAGGAGCGTGGCCGCCGGAGGCAGGTCTTCGGGCGTGGCCGCCGTAAGGGTGCAAATGGCGTCTTCCATCTTTACTTAGGTTGAAGTACCGCGTAGGGAACCAACATCTCTTCCATCGAGATACCGCCGTGCTGAATGGTGTCGCGGTAGTAGTTCACGTATTGGTTGTAGTTGTTGGGATAGACGAAAAAGTCGTTCTGGCGGCAGAACACGAACGAGGAGGTCATCGTTACCTTGGGCAGGAAAATGTCGCCCGGGTTGCGCACGCTGAACACATCTTTCGGGTTGTATTCCATGTTCCGGCCCGACTTGAAGCGCAGGTTCACGCTCGTGTCGCGGTCGCCCTTGATGCGCACCGGGTTGTTGATGCGGATGGAGCCGTGGTCGCTGGTAATGATCACGATGGCTTTCTGGCCCACCAGGTTCTTGATCAGTTCCAGGAGCGGGGAGTATTCGAACCAGGACTCGATGAGCGAGCGGTAGGAGGCGTCGTCGCTCGCCATCTCGCGCAGCAACTCGATTTCGGTGCTGGCGTGCGAAAGCATGTCGATGAAGTTGTAGATGATGACGTTAAGCGGTGTCTGCAACATCTTGGGCAGATACTCCATGATCTTGAACCCGTAGGAGTTGTTGATTACCTTATTATAGGTGTAGTTGGGTTCCTTTCCGAAACGCTTGAGGCATTCCTCGAGCAACAGCCTTTCGTTCTGGTTCTTGAAGTGCCCCGAATCTTCGCGTACCCAGTAGTCGGGGTACTTCTTCTCGATTTCGGAGGGCAGCAGGCCGGCGAACATACTGTTGCGCGCATAGTGCGTTACCGAGGGAAGGATACTCATGTACATATCCTCGCTCAGGGTGTTCATATAAGGCACGATACGTTTCTGAAGCGCCTTCCAGTGGTCGAACCGCAGGTTGTCGATCAGGATGAAGAACACCGGGATGTCGTTGTTGAGGATGGGCAGCAGCCGGTTTCTCAATACGGTGTGCGACATATCGAACTCGTTGTCGGAGCCTTGTTTGAGAAAATCGATGTAGTTGTTTTCCACGAACTTGGAAAAGAGCAGGTTGGCTTCTTCCTTTTGGGTGCGAAGAATTTCCTTCATGCCCTCGTCGTCGGTCTTGCTCAGCTCAATATCCCAGAAAACCAGTTTCTTGTAGATTTCCTCCCATTCCTTGAACGAGAGGTTGGGCGACAAGGCCGCGCCGATTTCACGGAACTCGCGCTGGTAGGAAGAGGTGGAGCGTTCGTTTTCCAGGTGTTTGGATTCCAGTTGCTTCTTGATGGCCAGGAGGATCTGTCCCGGATTGACGGGCTTGAGCAGGTAGTCGGAGATCTTGGAGCCGATGGCCTCGTTCATGATGCCTTCTTCCTCGCTCTTGGTAACCATCACGACGGGAATGGAGGGGAACACTTCCTTTATCTTGGCGAGGGTTTCCAGTCCGGAAAGCCCCGGCATCTGCTCGTCGAGGAAAATGATGTCAACGATCTGGTTCTTGATGGCGTCGAGCGCGTCCACTCCGTTATTCAATGTGAGGACTTCATATCCTTTCGACTGAAGGAACATGACGTGGGGCTTGAGCAAGTCGATTTCATCATCGATCCAAAGAACGCGTGCCGGCATATATTTCGTGTTTTAGGTTTAACCGACAAATATACGGTTTTTGAATCAAACTGAGAAAACATATTCCTCCGTACTGCCAGAATTGCAGGTTTCGGTCTTTGGCACGTAATTGGCTGTAGGCTGCCGCGTCAACTAAAAAACAGCATAGCCATGAGCAAAGGAAAAATAGGCGTATCCACGCAGGACTTGTTCCCCATTATCAAGAAGTTTCTGTATTCCGACCACGAGATATTCTTGCGCGAGTTGGTTTCGAACGCGGTGGACGCCACCCAAAAGCTAAAGACCCTTGCCTCCTCGGGCGTGTTCAAGGGCGGGGTGGAAAACCTGCAGGTACGTGTCAAGGCTGACAAAGAGGCAGGAACGCTCACCATTTCAGACAACGGTATCGGCATGACGTCCGAAGAAGTGGAGAAATACATCAACCAGATCGCTTTCTCGGGTGCCGAAGAGTTCCTCAAACAATACAAGGATTCGCCCAACGCCATTATAGGGCATTTCGGCTTGGGTTTCTATTCGGCCTTCATGGTGAGCGACCGGGTGGAAATTTTTACCCGTTCGTACAAGGACGACGCCAAGGGCGTTCACTGGAGCTGCCAGGGCACCACCGACTACGAGATGGAGGAATACGACAAACCCGAACGCGGAACCGACGTGGTGCTGCACCTCACCAAAGAAGACCTCGAGTTCGCGGGCGAGGAGAAGATACAGTCGCTGCTTAAGAAATACTGCCGCTTCCTGCCGGTGGAAGTGGTCTGCGGCAAGGAAAAGGAATGGAAGGACGGCGGTTACAAAGACACCGACAGGGATCTGGTGATCAACGACACCCATCCGGCCTGGACGCGCAAGCCCTCCGAACTCAAGGAAGAAGACTACGGCAGTTTCTACCACGACCTCTATCCGGTGGCCGCCGACCCGCTGTTCCATATCCACCTCAATGTGGATTACCCCTTCACGCTTACCGGCATCCTGTATTTCCCCAAGATCTCGTCGCGCATGGAGCTGCAGAAGAACAAGATTCAGCTCTACTGCAACCAGGTGTACGTTACCGATACAGTGGAAGGCATCGTGCCCGAATACCTCACGCTCTTGCACGGGGTCATCGACTCGCCCGACATCCCGCTCAATGTTTCGCGTTCCTACCTGCAATCAGACCGCAACGTAAAGAAAATTTCGAGCCATATCACCAAGAAGGTGGCCGACAGCCTGCTCGACCTGTTCAAGAACAAGCGCGCCGATTTCGAAAGCAAGTGGGACGACCTGAAGATTTTCGTGCAGTACGGCATACTCACCGATGAGAAATTCGCCGAACGGGCCATGGAGTTCTACCTCTTCAAGAACACCGACGGCAAGTATTTCAGCCTGGAAGAATACAAGAAAGTGATTGCCGACACCCAGACCGACAAGGACAAGAAACTGGTGTTCCTCTACGCCTCCAAGACCGACAGCGAATACTCTTATATACAGGCGGCCAAGGCCAAGGGTTACGACGTGCTGGTGATGGACGGAACCTTCGACACGCCTTTCCTCAATTTTATGGAGCAGAAGAACCCCGATTTCCGCTTTACCCGCGTGGATTCGGACGTGATAGACCGCCTTATCGTAAAGGAAGAGGCCAGGCAACTGAGCCTCGACGTGCAGGAACAGAGCGAATTGCGCGGCATCTTCAACGCCCAGCTGCCCAAAGACGGCGGCATGTATGCCGTAAGTTTCGAGAACATGGGAGAGGAAGCCGACCCGGTGCTCATCACCCGTTCCGAGTTCATGCGCCGCATGAAGGACATGGCCGAGATAAATCCCGACATGGGCTTCTACGGCAAGATGGGCGACCAGCTGAACCTCGTGGTGAACGCCGACCATCGCCTTGTAAAGGAACTCCTGCAAAAGGAAAAGGCTGAATTGGGCGACAAGATAGCCCCGATTTTAAAGGAAAAGGCCGATTTGCAGAAGCAGAAAGACGATATCGAGGCGCTCAACAAGGACACCAAGCCCGAAGAGATTCCCGCCTCCGACAAAGACCGTATCGCCGACCTGGACCGTTCGCTCAACGACCTGGGCAAGAAGGAACGCGACCTCTTGGAAAAATACGGTGCCGAAAACCCGGTGGTTGGGCAGTTGATCGACCTGGCGCTGCTCAGCAACGGCCTGCTGAAGGGCGAAGGCCTGCACCGTTTCCTTAAACGGAGCGTGGATATGATTAAATAATTCCGGATTATCCGGAACCTGTTGGAAGGCGGTGGCCGGTTTGATCGGTCGCCGCCTTTTTTATCGGCCGGGTTCGGGAATTTTTCGTAACTTTACAAGGTTTGACGCAAAATACAGAAAACATGAAAAAATACAGTGTGGCGCTGCTTATCGCGGCAGTGGTTATCGTGGTGATTTCCTGGTGTATATCGCTCTACAACGGTCTGGTTCGGAAAGACGAGGCGGTGCAGGCGGCCTGGAGCCAGGTGGAAAATGTGTATCAACGCCGCATGGACTTGATACCCAATTTGGTGAATACCGTAAAGGGTTCCGCCGATTTTGAACGCTCCACCTTGGAAGACGTGGTGGCGGCCAGGGCTTCGGCCTCGCAGGTAAAGGTGGATGCCAACTCGCTGTCATCCGAAAACATCGCCGCGTTCCAGAAGGCGCAGGATGCCCTGGGCGGTTCGCTGAGCCGCCTGTTGGTAACGGTGGAACGCTATCCCGACCTGAAGTCGAGCCAGAATTTCCGCGACCTGCAGGCGCAGCTGGAAGGCACCGAGAACCGCATTGCCGTGGAACGCAAGAAATTCAACGATGCCGTTCGCGACTACAATACCTCGATACGCCGTTTTCCGCGCAATCTGGTGGCGGGTATGTTCGGTTTCGAGAAGAAAGGCTATTTCGAAGCCTCCGAAGGTGCCGAAAACGCACCGGAAGTGTCTTTTGATTTTGGAAAATAGATATGGGGCGCAGTTTTTTTCATAGCATGCGTCTGTGTGCCTGGCTCATAGGCGCGTTCCTGTGGCTGGTTCCGTGCGGGTTCGCCTCGGTGATTCCGCCCGCGCCCGTGCCTCCGCGCCTGGTAAACGACTATGCCGGTGTGTTGGGCAAGGAAGCCTTAGGTTTGGAACGCCTTTTGGTGGCTTTCAACGACAGCACCTCAAATCAGATAACCATCGTTACCTTGTCCGACCTGGGCGGCTATTCGGTGGCGCAGGCGGCCTACGAGATCGGCGAGCGCTGGGGCGTGGGCAACGCCAAGTACGACAACGGCGTGGTGATCCTGATCAAGCCCAAGACCAGGAACAGTGCGGGCGAGGTGTTTATCGCGCCCGGCTACGGTCTGGAACCGGTGCTGCCCGATGCGGTCTGCAAGCGCATTATCGAAGACGAGATGATTCCCCATTTCAGACGGGAAGACTATGCCTCGGGGGTTATCGCGGCCCTGCGTGTCATCATGCCTTTGGCGGCCGGAGAAATATCTGTAAAGGAATACATGCCTTCCGACTGGATGGTGCTCGTGGCCGTGGGCCTTATCCTGGCCGGTGTCGTGGTGTTCTCGGTACTGATGGCAAGGGAATCGAAAAAGAAGAACAAGAATAAAGGCGGTGGAAAAGGCGGCGGCAAGACCGCCGTGGATCCGGGTCTGCAACGGGCCGTTACGGGCATGCTGTGGGGACTTGGCGGAGCCATGGGTTCTTCGCGCGGCGGAGGCGGCGGTTACGGCGGCGGCTTCGGAGGATTCGGGGGCGGCAGCTTTGGCGGCGGCGGTGCCGGCGGACGATGGTAAAACGATTTGCGATATGTCATATTTTCTGATTATCTGTCTGATTTTGGTAGGGTTCATTTTCGTGACCCTCGAATTGCTGGTCTTTCCCGGCACGACCCTGGCGGGTGTGGCAGGCTTGGCTTCCTTGGGCTATGCCATCTACGGTACCTTTACCCACCACGGCTCGCGTGCGGGGTATATCACCTTGGCGGTGGTCTTGGCTTTGTCGGTAATCCTGCTGGTCATCATCTTCCGCAGCAAGACCTGGCGCAAGCTGGAATTGAACGCCACCCTGGACGGCAAGGTGAACGTGGATGCCTCCAAGCTTCAGGTGGGCATGAAGGGCGTGGCCTCCTCCCGGCTGGCGCCGATGGGCACCGTGGAGGTGGAGGGCGACTTTTACGAAGCCTCCTCGCAGTCTTCGTTCATCGACCCCAAGACCCCGGTCAGGGTGGTGAAGATAGAGGGCGGCAAGGTCTGGGTCAGGGAAGACTTGGAATAGATTTAGAAAACTTAAAAAATTAGAATACAATGGAAGTTGGTGTTATCGTCGGCATTGTCATCGTGGGACTGTTCCTGCTGTGGCTCTTGTTTTACTTTATTCCGGTGGGCCTGTGGTTCAACGCCCTGGTTTCGGGCGTGCATATCTCGCTCTTGCAGCTGATACTGATGCGCTGGCGCAAGGTGCCGCCGCAGATTATCGTGCGTAACCTGATCGCCGCCAAGAAGGCGGGCTTGCAGCTGAACCGCAACGAACTGGAAGCCCACTTTCTGGCGGGCGGCCACCTGAATCTGGTGGTGCAGGCGCTTATCTCGGCCGACAAGGCCAACATGAACCTCGATTTCAAGACCGCCACGGCCATCGACCTGGCGGGGCGCAACGTGTTCGAGGCCGTGCAGATGTCGGTGAACCCCAAGGTGATCAACACCCCTCCCGTGGCCGCCGTGGCCAAGGACGGCATCCAGCTGATCGCTAAGGCGCGCGTTACGGTGCGCACCAACATCAAGCAACTGGTAGGGGGCGCGGGCGAGGAAACCATTCTGGCCCGTGTGGGCGAGGGTATCGTAACCTCCATCGGCTCGGCGGTGACCCACAAGCAGGTGCTTGAGAACCCCGACTCGATTTCGCGCGTGGTGCTCGAAAAAGGTCTGGATTCGGGCACGGCCTACGAGATCCTCTCCATCGACATCGCCGATATCGACGTGGGCAAGAACATCGGCGCGCAATTGCAGATGGATCAGGCCAACGCCGACAAGAACATCGCCCAGGCCAAGGCGGAGGAACGCCGCGCGATGGCCGTGGCGCTCGAACAGGAAATGCGCGCCAAGGCGCAGGATGCGCGCGCCAAGGTAATCGAGGCCGAAGCCGAGGTACCCATGGCGCTGGCGGCCGCTTTCCGCAACGGACACCTGGGCGTGATGGACTACTACCGTCTGGAAAACATCAAGGCCGACACGCAGATGCGCGAGTCGATTTCCAAACCCGCCGCCACCAACGAAAAATAAGGGCGGCGTGCAGCGTTTCTTTATCCATCTGGCCTATAACGGCGAGCCGTATTGCGGCTGGCAGCAGCAACCCAACGGGCGCAGCGTGCAGTCATGCCTGCAGGACGCCCTCTCCACGCTCTTGCGGCGGGAAATTCCGGTGGTGGGCTGCGGACGCACGGACACCGGGGTGCATGCCTCCTCGTATTACGCGCATTTCGACTGGGAATCCGATCCGTTGCCGTTCGAAAGCCGCCGCGAATGGGTGTATAAGCTGAACGCCATGCTGGATCGGGAAATCGCTGTATTCTCGGTGTTCGAGGTGCCCGAAAGCCTGCATGCCCGTTTTTCGGCCAAAAAGCGCACCTACCGCTACCGCCTGCACACGCACAAAGACCCCTTTGCCGACAGGTTCAGCTATCACTGCCGTTTTGCCTTCGATCCGGAGCTGATGCGCCGGGCGGGGCAGCGCCTGCTGGAATGCCGGGATTTTACCTCTTTCGCCAAACTGCATACCGATAACAAGAACAACCTCTGCACCCTGACCCGCGCCGATTTCGTGCAGACGGGGCAATACACCTGGGAGTTCGTGTTTACGGCGAACCGCTTCCTGCGCAATATGGTGCGCGCCATGGTGGGCACCCTGCTGGGCGTGGGAAACGGCCGGTACTCGCTTCCGGACTTGGATGAACTGATTTTGGCCAAAGACCGCTGCCGGGCGGGTACCTCGATGCCGGCACACGCGCTCTTTTTAGATAACATAACCTATTTTTAGAAACGCATGGACTGGATGCAGCCTTTGTGGGAAACGATACACATCGTGTTCTTTGTCATGGTGGTTCTGATGCTCATGGAGTTCATAGAACTGTACCGTATGGGCAAAGGGGGCGGCGTGCTGTTCCTGGGCGACCGGCATCCGTTCGTGCAGCTGCTGGTGGCGGCCTTGCTGGGCTTTATTCCCGGCTGCGTGGGCGGATTGATGGTGGTGGCCTTTACGCGCACCGGGCCATCGGCTTCGGTGCGGTGGTGGCGGCGGCCTTTACGGCCTTGGGCGACGATGCCTTCCGTATGCTGGCCATCGAGCCGGAGGTTACCGTATGGGTGGAACTGAGCCTGCTGTTGCTGGGGATGGGCGTGGGAACCGTATGCAACCGCTTTGCCAAACCCGCTCCGCAGGGAGACCGCTTCCCCTGCAAGGTGGAGCTGCATAAGGAAAAGGGCGAGGACGTGCGTTTGTCCTGCTTCGAGAAGGGAACGCGGGGCTGGCGGAAGTTCGCCTGCCTTTTCAAGAACTGGTCGTTTGCCAAGACCTTGCTGGTGGTGCTGTTGGTGGGCTATCTGGTGGTGATTTTCGGCCGCCTGCACAGTCCGCTCGATTTCGAGCATATCGTGTTCGCCGTGCTCACCGTCCTGGCCTTGGCCATGGTGCTGGTGGCCAACGAGCATTTCCTGCAGGAGCACCTGTATCATCACCTGATTAAGAAACATCTGCCGTCCATCTTTCTGTGGACGTTGGGCACGCTCTGTTTCCTGGCC
Source organism: Bacteroides sp. (assembly GCA_023662825.1). Taxonomy (GTDB): domain Bacteria; phylum Bacteroidota; class Bacteroidia; order Bacteroidales; family P3; genus Pullibacteroides. The sequence continues at coordinate 68,765 of JAMPIH010000011.1, read as the reverse complement.
GTTTTCCAGCAGTCGGTGGACTTGCGGGCATGGATAGAGAACGACCTCGGCAAGCAATTCCTTCTGCTGCTGGCGGCCGTGGCCATCGGCTGGATTCCGCAGTCGGGGCCGCATTTCCTCTTTATCCAGCTGTATTTTACCGGTGTGCTGCCCTTGGGCGTGTTCTTCGCCAACGCCATCGTGCAAGACGGCCACACCTCGCTGTTGCTCTTGTCTGAGTCCCGCCGCAAGTTCGTGTTGCTCAAGACCATCAAGTCCGTCATTGCCCTGATTATAGGCATCATCCTGCTATGGGCGTTCGCCGGGTAGGGAAATCTCTGTATTATTCCGAAAATCTTACTTTGGGGCATATGCTCCGTTATACATAGGCATCGGTAAAACGTCCTCTCAACTGGCGGAATTTACGTAAAAAACGTGCTCTACACTGGCAGTTTTTACGAAAAACGGATTAGGTGATTGATTCTTAGTGTCTTTTGGACGGAGGAAATAAACATTATGCTTTATCTTATACAGGAAACACCAGTACGTAAAGGAGAGATGTCCGTCGGTTCGTGGAGCTGATGAATACGCCCGGGTCTTCTTCTTCCGACATGGCCTTGCAGTTGTTCAGACAAAGTTAGCGATTTCTCTACAACTCCACCTTGCGGAAGAAGCTGAAGTGCACTTTTCCGTAGCGGCGTTCCTCTATGCAACGCGGGTCGGCTTCGAAATTGTAGTGGGCCGAGTGTTCGAGAATAAAGAATCCGTCATTTACCAGACAATCCGAGTTCAATATGATATTTGGGATCTCGGCTATGTTCTCCATCTGGTAGGGCGGGTCGGCAAAAATAAGGTTGTAGGAGAAGCGCGAGCGTTTCAGGTAGTCGAAGGCATCCTGACGGAACACGTACAGGTTGTCCATCTGGAACTTCTGCGCCATGCTCTGGATAAACTTCACGCAGCCAGCGTACGAATCCACCGCGTGCACCTGGCGCACCCCCCGCGACACGAACTCCAGCGAGATGCTGCCGATGCCCGCGAACAGGTCGAGCACGTCTAATTCATCCCATTCCAGATGGTTTCCCAATATGTTGAACAGGCTTTCCTTGGCCGCGTCCGTGGTGGGACGGACCGGCAGGGTGTCGGGCGCCTGGAAACGGCGGCCCTTGAATTCTCCGCTGATGATACGCATGGCTACAGGCAGATAAAATAACGGTCGTAGGGCATTTCCTGCGAGAACCTCACCCCGGCGGGCGCCGGCAGGTAGGTGCAGGCATATACGTGTTCCTCTAATCGCGGCAACAGGTCTTGTTCGGAGGCGTGGCCGCACAGGAACAGGGCCGCCGACCCCATGTCGATCTTGAGGCTGTTGATGGCGTACAGGAAATAATAGAGCAGGTTGTCGAAGTTGGGGCAGGGAAAGGAGTTGAGGAACAGCAGGCCTTCGTCGCCCTTTACGCAGAGGTCGAAGTTGCCGTTGCGCACGTGCAGCAATATATGGTGGGCAAAACGCCTGTAGGTCTGCGACACCCGGAAAGCCTCGCGGATCAGGCAGGCATACACGCTCAGGAAACCGATCTGCTCGTCCTGGCAGAACATCGTCTGCGCCGTCTTCAGGTAATTGGGGTTGAAGGCGGTGAGGATATAGCTCTTGGTGTTCGGTTCCAGTTCGCAGGTAATGCACTCGCGTCCGTTCAGGTGAAAGAGCGAGTCCAGGTATTCCTTGCCGTGTTCGGCCTCGTACAGCTTTTCGGGAATCAGGGTCGACTTGAAGTCAGGCACGCTGAAGATGCGCTTGCCGTAAACGAACGACGGGTCGAGCAGCTTCTCGTAGTCCACCAGTTCCTGCAGGCTGGCCGTAAAGCTCTGCCGGGCATCCAGCCTGTACGATGCCAGGGCCAGCGGGTTGCGGTTCTCGATGCTGCTGATGCCCAGGTCGAGGCTGTATTGCTGCAGGCTCACGCAAAGGCGCAGGTTGTTGTCGCTGTAGTTGGCCAGGTTCGGATTGATGTTGCGTTTAAGGCAGTTGATGCTCGCTCCCATAGTGCTGTTTTTGCTAAAACGCCCCGTTCACAGGCTTGCGGACGGGGCGTTGAAATGACTGGACCTATGCCGTTATTCCCAGTTGCCTTCGGTGATGGCCTCGGTCATGCTGCCCACCTTGATGCCGGGATAGCGGTTGTAGGTCTTTTCCTGAGCCACCTTGTTGGTGATCTGCTGTTCGTTCAGGCCTTCCAGCAGGTCTTCGTAGGGAACCTTTGCCTCGAACACGGGCACCTGGTAGCCGCTCTTGGAAATGAATCCGGCTTCCATTTCGATAAGCTTGCCCGATTGGTTGAACGGAACGCGCATCAGCTGGCGCAGGAAGGCTTCCTTGTCGGCTTCGTGGTCGGGAAACAGCACGGCGAAGGCGTTTTCGGTAAAGGTCTCGCGCGAAACGATGCCCTTGGCCACCGCTTCTTCTTCGGTAAGGGAGTCGGGCACGGTACCGATCATCTTCACGTAGGGAACCTGACCTTCGCGCAGGAAGGCGATAAGGCTGTCGCCCGTGGAGATATAGCTTCCGTAGGCCTTCTTGTGTTCCTGCTGAACCTTGCGGATGTCTTTCATCTGCTGAACCAGCACGGCCTTGCGCATATCCACGTCGCGGTTAAAGTTTACCGGCTGCATGATGCTGCGGTAAATAAGCACGGCAAGCACGATGGCTACCACGATCAAACCTGCCTGTATGGCGAATTTTACACTGTTTTTCATGATGCGTGTCTCTTTTTAGCGGTGGCAAATGTAGCGAAATTTTTTGTGTCGCGCAACGGTGGCCATTCGTTGTACCCTCCCGCTGCAAAAGTGCGGGAAAATCGCTAAATTTGCCCTTTTGGTGCCGAGGGTAATGCGGCATCTTCCGAATATCGAAAAAAAGATACAGCATATATGGAAGCGCAAGTCAAGCTTAATTCCGAGACCGGCCGCCTTCGGGCGGTGGTGTTGCATAGACCCGGTCCCGAAATCGAAAAAATGACCCCGTCCACGATTCATCAGGCCCTGTACAGCGATCTGCTGGGCATGGAGGCCGCCCAAAAGGAATACCGGCAGCTGGAAGCCGTGTTGGGGCAGGTCTGCACGCCCTACTATATCGACGACCTTTTGGCCGAGGTGCTTGAGACCTCGCCGGAAGCCCGCGCTTTCCTGATGGAGAAGATAGCCCGCCCCGCCCATGCGGCTAGGCTGGACGAGACGCTGGCCGTCATGTCGCCCGAAGAACTGGCCAAGGCCATGGTGCAGGGCGTGGCCGGCACCGATTTCAACCCCCTCTACAACCTGTACTTTACCCGCGACATCGGCGTGTGCTTCAATTCCCACGCGATGCCCACCCACATGGCCACGCAGGTGCGTTCGCGCGAGATCCTGATCACCGACCTCATTTACCGCTACCATCCCGTGTTCACCCGCAACAACTCCCACCTGAATCCCTGGGGAGGCGTTCCGGCCTGCACCCGTCTGGAAGGCGGCGATTTCCAGGTGGCGGCGCCCAACGTGTTCGTGATCGGGCAGGGGGCGCGCTCCAACCGCAACGGGGTCGATGCCTTTATCTCGCTCAAGCGCCGGGAAAGCGACCTGTTCTACGTAATCACGCAGGAACTGCCCTTCGAGCCCGAGTCGTTCATCCATCTCGACATGGTGTTCACCTTTTTGAGCCGCACCCACTGCATGGCCTACAAGCCGCTGATATTGGACGAGAACCACTACGCCACGCGCCTGCTCAAGGTGGAGAACGGCGTGGTGCACGAAAGCCTTTGCGCCAATATCTTCGAGGCCCTGCACAGCCTGGGCTACGACTACAAACCCATCTACTGCGCCGGCGGCGACCCGATGTACCAGGAACGCGAGCAATGGCACAGCGGGGCCAACTTCTTTGCCTTCGCCCCCGGCAAGATCATGGGCTACGGCCGCAACAACTACACGATAGAGGCCCTTTCGAACGCCGGTTTCGAGGTGGTGGACGCCTGGGACGTGGTCTCGGGCAAGGCCAAGGTGAAGACCGAGGACGAAAGCCGCCCCACGGTCTATACCATCGAGAGTTCGGAACTGGTGCGCGGGGGCGGCGGCTGCCGCTGCATGACCATGCCCGTTTGCCGCGAAGACCTGTAGTCTGCAAAAACAATCAGTAAACAACTTAAACATTAGATACTTATGAAATTCGGGGTAGTAACCTTTCCGGGTTCGAATTGCGACCACGACATACATTATGTGCTCAAACACGTGTTGGGGCAGGAATCGGTTCAGCTGTGGCATAAGGACACCGACTTGCAAGGGGTCGATGCCGTGGTGCTTCCGGGCGGTTTTTCCTACGGGGATTACCTGCGTTCGGGCGCCATTGCGCGCTTTTCGCCCATTATGGAAAAAGTGATCGCCTTCGCCAACAAGGGAGGCTATGTGCTGGGCATCTGCAACGGATTCCAGATTCTGTGCGAGTCGCATCTGTTGCCGGGCGCGCTGCTGCACAACGACGTGCAGAAGTTTGTCTGCAAGAACGTGTATCTGCAGGTACAGACCAACCAGACTGCCTTTACGGCCAAGTGCGCGCCCAAGCAGGTGCTCAAGGTGCCGGTGGCGCACGGGGAGGGCCGCTATTTCGCCGACGAGGCCACCATCAAGGAATTGAACCGTCAGGACCGTGTGATCTTCCGCTATTGCGACGAAAAGGGCAATGTGGGCAAGGAAGCCAATCCCAACGGTTCGCTCGAGAACATTGCCGGCATCTGCAACGAGAAACGCAATGTATTCGGGCTGATGCCGCATCCGGAACGCTGCGCCGAGGAAGTGTTGGGCAATACGGACGGGCGTATCCTGTTCGAAAGCCTGATCGAACGGATCAAGAAATAGCCGTGCTGCTTTCCCGTTACAGCCAGGAAGCCTTGGAGGCCGGTTGCGACGAGGCGGGTCGGGGCCCTTTGGCGGGGCCGGTGTTCGCCGCCGCCGTGATCTTTGCGCCCGACTACCGCAATCCGCGTCTGGATGATTCCAAGAAACTGAGCGAGAAAGCCCGCTACGCCCTGCGTGAGGAAATCATGCGCGACGCCCTCTCGTATGCCGTGGCACGGGTGGATGCCGGGGAGATAGACAGGCTCAATGTCCTGAACGCCTCCATCCATGCCATGCACCTGGCCTTGAAAGGCCTGGACCCGCAGCCGGCCTTCGTTACCGTGGACGGCAACCGTTTCAAGCCCTACGGCAAGGTGCCCCACGTTTGCGTGGTAAAGGGCGACGGGAAATACCTGTCGATTGCGGCGGCCTCCATTCTGGCCAAGACCTTCCGCGACGACTTTATGCGGGAACTGCACCAAGAATGCCCGCTCTACGGCTGGGATGAGAACAAGGGCTATCCCACCAAGGCGCATTACGACGCCATTTTAAGGAACGGACCCAGCCCCTGGCACCGGCGTTCGTTCAAGTTATATCAGGAACTGACATTATTTTAGGATATGAAACCAAGCACGGTTAAAGGAACCCGCGATTTTTCGCCCCTGCAGATGCGCAGGCGTCAGTATATCTTCGATACCATAAGCCGGGTCTATCGCCTGCACGGGTATCAGCCCATCGAGACGCCCGCCATGGAAACCCTCTCCACCCTGATGGGCAAGTATGGTGAGGAGGGCGACAAGCTGCTGTTCAAGATCCTCAATTCGGGCAACTTCATGGATAAGGCGGGGGCCTATTCGGAAAGTTTTTGGCGGGAGAACGCAGACAGCGGGAAGATGAGCCGCGCCCTGCTGCCCAAGATAAGCGAGAAAGGATTGCGCTACGACCTTACCGTGCCCTTCGCCCGTTTCGTGGTGCAGCATCAGGGCGAGCTTTGCTTTCCGTTCAAGCGCTACCAGATACAGCCGGTGTGGCGTGCCGACCGTCCGCAAAAGGGGCGTTACCGCGAGTTCTACCAGTGCGACGCCGACGTGGTGGGCTCCGATTCGCTGAGCAACGAGGCCGAACTGGTGCAGATGATCGCCGAGGTGTTCGGCAAGCTGGGCATCCGCGTGCTGGTGAAGATAAACAACCGCAAGGTGCTTTTCGGGATTGCCGAGACCATCGGCTGCCCCGAAAGGATGACCGACATCACCGTGGCCATCGACAAATGGGACAAGATAGGGGAGGAAGGCGTGCGCAACGAACTGGGCGCGCGCGGCATCAGCCCCGAATCCATAGAGAAACTGTTTCCCGTATTGCATCTGCAGGGCGATGTGGCGGCTAAGCTGAACGACTTGCGGGCTTTCTTGAAAGACAGCCCCACCGGATTGAAGGGCGTGGAGGAACTCGATACCGTGTTCTCGCTGATAGCGCAGATGGGCGTGGAGGTGCCCTGCGAACTCGACCTTACCCTGGCCCGCGGGCTCAACTACTACACCGGCGCCATCTTCGAGGTGAAGGCCTTGGATGTGGAGATGGGCAGCATCTGCGGCGGCGGGCGTTACGACGACCTGACGGGCATTTTCGGCCTCAAGGGTGTGTCGGGCGTGGGCATTTCCTTCGGCGCCGACCGTATCTACGACGTGCTCAACGACCTGAACCTCTATCCCGAAAGCCTGGTGAGCGGCACGCAGGTGCTGTTCGTGAACTTCGGCGAGAAAGAGCAGGCCTGGGCGTTTGCTCCGGCGCAGGCCTTGCGGCGGCAGGGCATCGCCGTGGAGATCTATCCCTCGGCGGCCAAACTGCAGAAGCAGTTCTCCTATGCCGACAGCCTCAGGATTCCTTTCGTGGCCATTATCGGCGAGAAGGAACACGAGGCTGGCCAAATCGTGGTGAAGGACATGAAGACCGGGCAGCAGCGTTCCGTTTCCCCTCAGGAACTGGCGCAGGCCGTGAGTCCGATAGAATAAAGCAAATATAAAAACGACGATATGAAAAAGAACGTTTTCGAGATCACCCTGAAGGATCTCAGTTTCGACGAAATCGAACGGATCATCAACGACAAGATGCAGATCAGCCTTTCCAAGGATGTTTTGTCTGCCGTAAAGAAATGCCGCGACTATCTGGACAAGAAGACCAAGACCCACAAGGATCCCATCTACGGGGTCACCACCGGTTTCGGTTCGCTCTGTAACGTGAGCATTTCCGAAAAACAGCTCTCGCAGCTGCAGAAGAACCTCATGATGTCGCATGCCTGCGGCCTGGGCGAGCCCGTGCCCGAAGACGTGGTGAAGCTGATGCTGCTTATGAAGATAAAGTCGCTTTCGTACGGCAATTCGGGCGTTCAGGTGGTAACGATTCAGCGTCTGGCCGACTTCTTTAACAACGATGTGCTGCCGGTGGTCTATCAGCAGGGTTCGCTGGGTGCCTCGGGCGACCTGGCTCCCCTGGCGCACATGTGCCTGCCCTTGATCGGTCTGGGTGAAGTTTGGGTGAAGGGAGAGAAGAAACCCGCCGCCGGTGTGCTCAAGAAATACGGCTGGAAGCCTATCGAACTGGCCTCCAAGGAAGGCTTGGCGCTCTTGAACGGCACGCAGTTCATGAACTCGTTCGCGGTGCACAATGTGCTTAAGGCAAGGCGTCTGAGCCGTCTGGCCGACCTGGTGGGCGCGCTCTCCCTGGAAGCCTTCGACGGACGCATCGAGCCTTTCTATCCCGAGATTCAGGATGTACGCCGCCACAAGGGGCAGGTGGACACCGCCGCGGCTTTCCGCAAATACCTCAAGGGCAGCAAGATGATTGCCCGCAAGAAGGAACACGTGCAGGATCCGTATTCGTTCCGCTGCATCCCGCAGGTACACGGGGCTTCCAAAGACGCCATCGAATACGTGAGCCGCGTCACCTTCGAGGAAATCAATGCCGTTACCGACAATCCCACCGTTTTTCCCGATAAGGATCTGGTGATTTCGGCCGGTAACTTCCACGGCCAGCCCTTGGCCCTCACGCAGGACTTCCTGGCCATCGCCGTGGCCGAACTGGCCAATATCTCGGAACGCCGCACCTATCAGCTGATTGCCGGCAAGCGCGGTCTGCCCAGTTTCCTGGTCAAGAAACCCGGTCTTAACAGCGGCTTTATGATTCCGCAATACGCCGCGGCTTCGGTGGTGAGCCAGAACAAGCAGCTCTGCTGCCCCGCCAGCGTGGATTCGATCGAGTCGTCGCAGGGACAGGAAGACCATGTGAGCATGGGGGCTAACGCGGCCACCAAGGCCTACCGTGTGATGGACAACACCGAGCGTGTGTTGGCGATTGAACTTTTCAACGCGGCTCAGGCCTTCGAGTTCCGCCGTCCGGTAAAGACCTCGGCCATCCTCGAGAAATTCCTGGCCGCCTACCGCAAGGAAGTGGCCTTTATCGAAGACGACACGGTGATGTACCCCCTCATTCAGAAGTCGGTGGACTTTTTGCGGACGTGGGAGATGAAGTAGGTGTTGTTGATACTTCGTTTCAGGGCGGGATTCCTCGGGAGTTCCGCCCTTTTTGTATGGATGATTCGATAATCTTGGAAACACGGTAAAATATGGTTTGATAATCGAAAAAATATTGTAAAGACGCGAGGATTTTATTATTATAACAAACGGGATATGAGGAGCTGATTTTATGCTATCTTAAATAAGAAGTGTCTTTCATATCATGACTTGTGTTTTGTTATAATAATAAAATATTGATATAGTGAAAGTTGTATTGTATTAACGAGAGAAATACCTTACTTTTGCGCTCTTGTTTAAATAAATCAATACAACGAAAAATGAAGAAATTACTTTACGTAATGACAGGCCTCTGCCTATTGGCGGGTATCTTTACTGGCTGCGAGAAGGAGGAAAAGGCAAACAGCACGATAAAGGGTGTGGTAACCGATAAGGAAACGAGCGAACCGCTCTCTGGCGTAATGATAGAACTGCAACCCGTAGGAAAACGGGTACAGACGGCTGAAGACGGCTCCTACATTATCGACCATCTGAAAGCGGGCGCCTATACCCTCTACGCGCAGAAAGACAGTTATGTGGATTATAAGAGAGAAGAAATCCAACTTACCGCAGATGAAACTTTGTCTTTGGATATAGAAATGGAAGAGCCGTTTGTAAAATTCCAGATCCTCGATGTGGAGGGTGATTCCATTGAAGAAATGGGATGTGGTGTGGAGAGCAGTTTTAGGCTTAAGAATGTAGGCAATATTGCGGGTGAATGGCGTATGGAATGGGAGGCAGATTGGATTACGGAAATCACTCCGAATAGTGGCAGCTTGGCGGCAGGTGCTTCCGAAACCATCACGATGAAGAAGAAACTGCTGGAGGCGGATAAGGAAACGGTGCTCATCGTCAAGACCGACAAAGAAAATTTGCGGTTAAAGGTTGTGAGCAAGGGTTTTGAAGAAATGGAATTGGTGTATGTGGAAGGCGGAACTTTTGAAATGGGGGCGACTGCTGAGCAGGGTGAAGATGCACAGGATGATGAAAAGCCGGTGCGGACAATAAAGTTGGATTCGTATCATATAGGGAAGTATGAGGTGACGCAGACGCAGTGGAAGGCGGTAATGGGAACGGATCCTTCGGAGTTCAAAGGCGACAATCGTCCCGTGGAGATGGTAAGTTGGGAAGAAGCGCAGGAATTCTGTAAAAAATTAAGTGAGGCGACAGGTATGAAGTATGTGTTGCCGACGGAGGCGCAGTGGGAGTATGCGGCGCGTGGGGGAAACAAGAGCCAGCATTACAAGTATGCTGGCAGCAACGACATCGGGGAGGTTGCATGGTATGTGGATAATAGCTATGGGGAAACACATCCGGTGGGGACAAAGAAAGCCAACGAGTTGGGAATTTATGATATGAGTGGAAATGTATGGGAATGGTGTTTGGATTGGTATGCTGATCAATATGATGAAAATGATATAGATAATCCTCAAGGATCTAAGGAGGGGGAGTATCGCGTGGCGCGTGGCTGTTCTTGGATGGACTATAGTGTTATAAACGATGATGTTACAAACTTCTACCGGGTGTCGAGTCGGGGGTGGGGCGAACCGGACATTGACGTTGGAGATATTGGCTTCCGCGTGGCCGTCCTTCCGTAGTCTTGTCGCATACGGAACTATATAAAAAGCCGCAATACAATTATCGTATTGCGGCTTTAATTATCTTTATGGGGATTCCTCTTGGTGCAGATTTGGATATAAAAAAGGAGCCGATTTTGAAGTGAACCCCGAAAGTTGGACAAAAAACTTTCGGGGTTTTTTATGAAAAAGAGACACGTCTATTGCAGCGTGCACTGCAGGTTGCGGTCGCCGTAGGCGTCGTCCACCTTGCCTACCGTGGGCCAGTACTTGTCGTCGTGCGGCAGCGGGAAAGCGGCCTGCTTGCGCGAATAGGGATATTTCCATTCGTCGGCGCAAACCACCTGCTGGGTGTGCGGGGCGTTGTGGATCACGTTGTTCTCGCGGTCGGCCTTGCCGTCTTCGATTTCCTTGATTTCGGCACGGATGGCGATAAAGGCGTCCACCAGACGGTCGAGTTCGGAGAGCGGCTCGCTTTCGGTGGGTTCCACCATCAGGGTGCCGTGAACCGGGAAGGCCACGGTGGGCGCGTGGAAACCGTAGTCCATCAGACGCTTGGCTATATCGCCCACCTGCACGTTGGCGCTCATCATGAACTGGTTGCAGTCCAGAATCATTTCATGGGCGTTCATGCCCTGCTTGCCGGTAAAGTAGATCTTGTAGTGGTCTTTGAGGCGGGCGCGCAGGTAGTTGGCGTTCAGGATGGCGTATTCGGTGGCCGACTTAAGGCCTTCGGCGCCCAGCATGCGGATATAACCGTAGGTGATGGGCAGGATGAAGGCGCTGCCGTAGGGCGAGGACGAAACAGCGTTGCGTCCCGTGTGGCTTACCGGCACCAGCACGTGGTCGGGCAGGTAGGGAGCCAGATGCTTGGCCACGCAGATGGGGCCTACGCCGGGACCGCCGCCGCCGTGGGGCATGGCGAAAGTCTTGTGCAGGTTGAGGTGGCATACGTCGGCACCCATGTGGCCGGGTGAGGTGAGTCCCACCTGGGCGTTCATGTTGGCGCCGTCCATATACACCTGCGCGCCGCAGGAGTGAACGATGTTGAGGATGTCGAGCACCGCTTCCTCGAACACGCCGTGCGTGGAGGGATAGGTGATCATGAGGCAGGAAACGTCCTTGCCCAGTTCGGCCACCTTGGCCTTGAGGTCGTTCACGTCGATCTCTCCTTCGGGCGTGGAGGCTACCACCACCACTTTCAAGCCCGCCATGGCTGCCGAGGCGGGGTTGGTGCCGTGCGCTGAAGCGGGAATGAGGCAGATGTCGCGGTGGCCTTCGCCCTTGGCTTCCTGATAGGCGCGGATTACCGAAAGGCCGGTGTATTCGCCTGCGGCGCCCGAATTGGGCTGGAAGCAGGCTTTGGCGAAGCCCGTTATCTCGCAGAGGTCTTTTTCCAGACGGTCGATGAGTTCGTGGTAGCCCTGAGCCTGGTCGGCTGGCACGAAAGGATGGATGGCCGCCATTTCGGGCAGGCTCAGGCACATCATCTCGGCGGCCGCGTTCAGCTTCATCGTGCAGGAACCCAGCGGAATCATGGCGCGGTTCAGCGAAAGGTCTTTTTCTTCCAGCTTCTTGATGTAGCGCATCATTTCGGTTTCGCTGTGGTAGGTGTTGAACACGGGGTGTTCCAGATAGGGCGTGCTGCGGCGCAGGGATTCGGGGATGTCTTCCAGGATTTCATGGCTGCAATGGCCGTGGCAGCACTTTCCGCCTTCGCAAACGTGTTCCTTGCCCACCGCCTTGGCCAGCACGCCGATGATTTCGCGTACGTCTTCCAGGGCCGTGGTCTCATCGATGCTGATGCTGAAATGCTTGTCGTCGATGTAGTTGAAGTTCATGCGGTGTTCGAGCGCGATCTTGCGTACCGTTTCGATCGAGACGGGGCTTTCGAAGCACAGGGTGTCGAAGAACACGGTGTTGAGCTGCCTGAAGCCGTATTCGGCACCGCGTTTGGCCAGGCGTTTGGCGTTGGCGTGGATGTCGAGCGCGATCTCGCGGATGCCGTCCTTGCCGTGATAAACGGCGTACATGCCCGACATCACCGCCATCAGGGCCTGCGCCGTGCAGATGTTGGAGGTGGCCTTGTCGCGCTTGATGTGCTGCTCGCGGGTCTGCAGGGCCAGACGCAGGGCGCGGTTGCCCTGGGCATCCACGGTAATGCCGATGATACGGCCGGGAATGGAGCGCTTGAAGTTGTCGGTGCAGGCGAAGAATCCGGCCGAGGGACCGCCGAAGCCCATCGGCAGGCCGAAACGCTGGCTGTTGCCGAACACGCAGTCGGCGCCGTCCTCTCCGGGGGCGCGCAGCACGGCCAGGGCCATCAGGTCGGCGGCCACGGCCACCAGCGCGCCGGCGGCGTGCGCCTTGTCGATAAAGGCCTTCAGTTCGTGAACCTGTCCGTTGCGGTCAACCTGCTGGGTGATGGCGCCGAACACCTCGGGCGTGAATTCGAAATCTTCCATGCGGCCGGTCTTTACCGTGAAGCCGAGCAGGTGGGCGCGGGTCTCGATAACGCTGAGCGTCTGCGGGAACACGCGTTCATCCACGAAGCATACGTTGGCGTTGGCCTTCACCTTGTCGCGGCTCCTGCCGTGGTAGAACATGATCATGGCTTCTGCCGCCGCCGTGCCTTCGTCCAGGAGGGAGGCGTTGGTGAGGGGCAGTCCGGTCATGTCGCAGATAACGGTCTGATAGTTGAGCAGGGCTTCCAGACGGCCTTGCGAGATTTCGGCCTGATAGGGGGTGTAGGAGGTGTACCAGCCGGCGTTTTCCAGGATGTTGCGCGTAATCACGGCCGGGGTGATGGTGTTGTAGTAGCCCATGCCGATATAGGAGCGGAACACCTGGTTCTTGGCGGCCAAGGCGTGCAGGTGGTTCAGGTATTGGTATTCGTTCATGGCTTGGGGCAGATCGAGCGGCTGGGTGAGCCGGATGGCTGCCGGAACCGTTTTGTCGATCAGTTCGTCCATGCTCTTGACACCGATGGTCTGGAGCATTTTCTGCGTCTGTTCGGGATTGGGCCCGTTGTGACGGCAGGCAAAGTTGTTTGTGATCATGGTTATTGGATTTTAATCTTTATACTCGTTTTAAGTTATCGGATCCGGCTGCCGCGTTTCTTCCAGTACAGGATCAACAGGAAACCGAATATCATGCCGCCCAGGTGGGCGAAGTGCGCCACCCCGTCGGCCGTTCCGCCGATGCCGGCGAAAAGCTCGATGGCTCCGTATATGATCACGAACCATTTGGCGCGGATGGGAATGAAGAAATAGAGGTAGATCGGCACGTTGGGAAAGCACATCCCGAACGCCAGCAGAATGCCGAACACGGCGCCGGAGGCTCCCACGGTAACGATGTTGTCCACATATTGCTGCACCGAGAACGGGTCGTACTTCTGCATGAGCGGAACCAGTTCCCAGGCCTGCACCCCGCTCTGGATCAGCCCCGCGCCGATACCCGTCACCAGGTAATAGAGCAGGAACCGCTTGCTTCCCCAATAGTTTTCGAGCGCGTAGCCGAACATCCACAGCGCGAACATGTTGAAGAACAGGTGCGAGAAGTTGCCGTGCATGAACATATAGGTGAGGAACTGGAAGGGGTAGAAGTTCTGGGCGGTGAAATAATGCAGCCCCAGCCAGCGGCTCAGGTCGATGCCCCGTGTGGCCAGGCTGATGTCGGCAAGGTAAAAGAGTACGTTCAGTATCAAGAGGTTCTTTACCACCGGCGGCAGGAAAGAGAACCCTTGGATGCGGTAATTATCTTGTTGGTTATACATTCTCCGTTTGGTTTTTGGGTGATGCGGCACGGCCGAAAAGCCCCTCCACGGCGGCTTTGTCCAGAATCCGTATCACGCGTTTTCCGGACGGGGAAAGCTCGGGAGCCGGGCCGGAAAACAATTGGGTGGTCAAATATAAGATTTCTTCCTGAGAAAGCGGCGTTCCTTTTTTTATGGCCAGTTCCTTGGCGGCCGCCAGTGCGATGCTTTGCCGCTTTTCGGCTTCCGTCTGCAGGGAACGCCCGGCGCATGCGGAGGCAATCTCCTCCAGGATCTGCCGGGTGCGGCTTTCCTCCACGCCCTGCGGCATGGCGTTCACCATAAAGGAATTTCCCCCGATCCATTCCACCGCCCAGCCCAGGGTGCCCAATTCATCTTTTATCTCCTTGACGGTCTGTGCGTCGGAGGCCGAAAGTTCCACGGTTTGCGGAAAAAGCGTGCGTTGGGAGGGAATGTTCCCGTTTTCGGGCTCGCTGTAGCTGTTGTAGATGACCCGTTCGGAGGCGGCCTGCTGGTCTATCAGCGCCAGTCCCGACTTGAGCGGGGTAACGATATAGCTGTCGAACAGTTGGAAAATGCGCACGCGTTCGGCTGTGGCGGGGGGCGTCGGTTCGCCGGGCGTTTCTATCCTGGTGTCGGCCTGCACTTCGTCCACGCAGTCCAGCAGCATCTGCACGGGGGCGCTGGCCACCTGCATGTTCTCCTGCATCAGTGCGAAATTGCGGGCGTAGGCTTCCCGGTAATCGGGCGTGGGGTCGGTTGCGGGCGCGGGATTGGTAAAGGGATTGTAGTCGGGATTCAGCCTTACCTTGGGCGCCTCGGGCACGTAGCCTTGCGGCCTGTACCGGTAGGGCAGGGCCTGCTCGGAACCGAAATCGATGCTGTCGCTTACCTGGTTCACGCCCAAGGCGTACTTGACGGCGGCAAACAGCACCTTGTAGATGAAATCCTGGTTCTTGAACCGTATCTCGGTCTTGGTGGGGTGTATGTTTACGTCGATTTCTTCCGGCTCCATCTCCAGATGGATAAAGAAAGCCGGCGATTTGCCCTCGGGCAGCAGCCCCTGGTAGGCGCGTTCGATCAGGTTGGAGATCCCGCCGTGGCGGATGATGCGGCGGTTCACGAAAAGGTACTGCTTGCCGCGTCCTTTCACGCTGTAGTCGGGGGTGCAGATATAGCCGGCCACCTTTAGTCCCGGCACTTCCTGCGCTATCTTAACCAGACGGTTCTCGAACGCCTTGCCGAACAGCTGCACGATGCGGCGGTTCAGGTTGGAGGCTTCCAGATGGTTTATCTTCTGTTCGTTGCGGTACAGCTGAAAACAGATGCCGGGTTGCGCCAGGGCGATGCGGTTGAACTCTTCTTCGGCGTAGCGGTATTCCACCTCGTCGCTCTTGAGGAACTGACGGCGGGCGGGAGTGTTGAAGTAGAGGTTGCGCACGCAGATGTTGGTGCCTTGCGCGCAGGCGCAGGATTCCTTTTGCGTTACTTTGTTGCCTTCGATGCAGACGCGCGTGCCGGTTTCGTCTTCCTCACGGCGGGTCTGCAGCTCCACTTGCGCCACGGCCGCGATCGAGGCCAGCGCCTCGCCCCGGAATCCCATCGTGCGGATATGGTGCAGGTCGTCGGCCTTGGCCAGTTTGGAGGTGGCGTGGGGCATAAAGCAGCGCTCGGCGTCTTCGGCGTTCATGCCGCAGCCGTTGTCGGCCACCTGTATCAGGGTGCGTCCGCCGTCGGTAAGGTGCAGTTCTATCTTGGAGGAACCGGCGTCCACCGCGTTCTCAAGCAGTTCCTTGACCGCAGAGGCGGGCCGGTTCACCACTTCGCCTGCGGCAATCTGGTTGGCCACGAATTCGGGAAGTATGTTGATTACGCTCTCCATGCCGGTTCAACGCCTTATTTGAGCACCCACCACAGGAGTGCCAGCAGGATTACCAGGTAGATCAACAGCCGTCGGTTCGACAGCAGGCCTTTCTGTTTCTTTGGATTGCGCTGGAACGACTCGCGTATGCGTATCTTGGCTTCCGCCAGCTTCTCGTCTTCGGGCGTGGCGGTGTCGTATTTTTTCTTGAGGTTGTCCAAGCGTTCCTTTTCGGGATCGTAATAACGGGGATGTATGTCGAATTGACGATGCTTGGGCTGGGGAAAGAAATTGGGAAGGAAAGATGCCATCGGACCGCGTGTTTCTGTTTTAGTAGCAAAGATATAATAAAGTGGGGAAAGAACGGGCATGGAAAATTACCTTATATGCTAATTTTTATAAAAGAATATATGTACCTTTGCAGAAGAATCAATCAGTCTGCAATGAAAAAAGTTAAAATCGAACCGGTTCGTATAACGGAAGTGGCGAGTCTTTATACGATTATCTTTGAGGACAGCAATATGTCGGAATTTGCAAAATTCCTTACGCAGTTCAAGGATAACGGTACGCTTAAACGTGATTACCAAATAATTCTTTTTGCATTGCAGAAGATTATGGAAAAAGGCGTATTGGAAAGATATTTTCGTCCGGAAGGAAAATTTTCGGATCGCGTGTGTGCTTTGCCTGTTGATTCGGGAAAGTTGCGATTATATTGCCTGCGTTTGTCGGATCAGATCCTTATTCTTGGAAATGGAGGGGTGAAGGATACTAAAACGTATAATGAAAATGCTGAGCTGAACGGGTATGTGATGGATTTGCAAAAATTTGACAAAATGCTCAGTATAGCCGAAAAGAACGGTTCCATTAAAGTGGAGGAAACCAAACTTGAAGGCATTGACAAAAAAGTTTTTGAAATATGAAAACAACGGCCAAATTGTTCGATGAATGTTTGAAAACGGTACCGGACGATATCAAGTTGGAATTGAATATGTCGTTTGCTATCGCTGATAAGATTGATGAAATCCTCAAACAGAAAAAACTGAATCAAAAACAGTTTGCCAAAACAATGGGAAAGAGTGAAGCCGAGGTCTCCCGTTGGCTTGGCGGGACTCATAATTTTACGCTTCGCACCATTGCGAAAATTTCAGATAAATTAGGTGTTAACCTTTTGAATATATAGATTTAAGAGAGTTTTATATTTTTGATGGAAAGATCAAGGCTATGGCGATAATTCTCAATATAGAGACGTCCACCCGCAATTGCTCGGTGGCGCTTTCGAAGAACGGGCAGACGATAGCCTGGCGCGAAACCGACCAGGGCAACGAACACGCCGCCCGCATTGCCGTTTTCGTGCAGGAAGTGTTGGAAGAGGCGGGCTTGAAGGCGCAGGAAATCGATGCGGTGGCCATCGGCGAAGGTCCCGGTTCCTATACGGGGCTGCGTATCGGCGTTTCCACTGCCAAAGGTCTGGCGTATTCGCTCGATAAACCGCTTATCCGGGTCAGTCCCTTGCAGGCCATGGCGGTGGCTTGTGCCGGAGGGTTGAAATCCGAGGGCCAACTGCCCGCCGGTGCGCTTTTCTGCCCCATGACCGATGCCGGCCGCATGGAGGTCTATACCGCGATTTACAATGCCGCCGGCGAACCGGTCCGTCCGGTGGAGGCCCGGATCATCGACGGGGAATCGTTTTCCGAATACCTGCCGCAGCATACCCTGTTCTTTTGCGGCGACGGCTGCGCCAAATGCCAAAGCCTGTTCGAGGGCGAGGCGAAGGCCGTGTTCCATACACAGATAAAGCCCGGCGCGCGCCATATGCCGCCGCTTGCCGAACAGGCGTTCGCCCAAGGGAAGTTCGAGGACGTGGCCTATTTCGAACCCTTCTACCTGAAGGATTTCGTGGCCGGGAAACCTCACGTAAAGGGACTTGCCTGATGAATGCATACAAGGCGATAGGCTGTATGTCGGGCACCTCGCTCGACGGTCTGGATATCCTTTACACGATTCTCGTACGGGATGACGCCGGGCGTTGGACGTATGAGCTGCGGCAGGCGAGGACCCTGCCGTATCCTGAGGACTTGCGCACGCGTCTGGCCGGGGCGGTGTATGCAGGCGGTATGGAACTGGCGCGCCTGCACGCCGACTACGGGCATTTTGTGGGCAGGGCTCTGAAGGATTTCGTGGCGGAATATGCCCTGCAGCCCGATTTCGCCGCCGTTCACGGGCATACGGTGTTCCATCAGCCGCAGAACGGCTTCGGATTGCAGATCGGCGACGGAGCGGCCATGGCCGCCGAAAGCGGTCTGACGGTCGTGAACAATTTCCGCGCCACCGATATCGCCTTGGGCGGGCAGGGTGCGCCTTTGGTGCCCATCGGCGACGAACTGCTGTTCTCCGGATACGATTTCTGCCTGAATCTGGGAGGCATTTCCAATATCTCTTACAAAAACAGCAAAAAACAACGCATCGCGTTCGATATCTCGCCCTGCAATATGGCCTTGAATCATTATGCCCGGAAATCAGGTGCGGCCTATGATGCCGGAGGGGCTTGGGCGAGGGAAGGACAGTTATTGCCCGGACTTAAGGACGCCTTGGACAGGTTGCCGTATTACGCGCTTTCCGCTCCGAAAACCTTGGGTTTCGAGTGGTTCGGACACGATTTCCTGCCGGTGGTGCAGGCATGGGAAACCAAAGGAACGGAGCAGGATTTGCTGCATACCATGGTGGAACATATCGCCTTTCAGATAGGGCGGGTCTGCCGGAATGCGGATCTGACTGCGGAAACGGAGGGAAAGCCGAGAACCTTGCTGCTTACCGGCGGAGGTGCGTTGAATACCTATCTTAAGGAACGCATTCAGGTTATGGCGCAGGTGGAAACGGTGGCCGCTTCCAAGATGTTGATCGATTATAAGGAAGCCTTGATTTTCGCGCTTTTGGGTGTGTTGCGCCTGCAAGGACAGGCCAATTGCCTGCGTTCGGTAACGGGCGCCCGCCGCGACAATATAGGCGGCGCGGTCTATCTACCCTGAGAATCAGGCTCCGACGCCTCTTGGCGTAGTAGAGAATCTATTTCTAAAACGGAAGGCAATACGGGTTCTTCGGATGCGTTCGATATGGTGAATCGGGCGCGTTTCCTTCTTTCTTCGGAGGAGAGTTGACGGGCGAGCCTTGCCTTTACTTCCTGTTCGGAGCAGCGGTCGCGCGCCATGCAGCGTTCAATCTGTTCATGCACCGGGGCTTCGATATTGATGATGCCGTGAAACATATCGTCCATGCCGCTTTCGAACAGGATGGCGGCTTCCACCAGGGCATAGGGAGGCGGGGTGTGCAGGTTTTCCAGTTCCGAGAACCATGCCTCCATGTCGTTGAACACCAAGGGGTGTATCAGGTCGTTGAGCCGGGCCAGTTGCTGCGGGTCGTTGAACACGATGGCGGCCAGCGTCTTCTTGTCTTGTGCGGCTTCCTGGCCGAAAAGCCGCGCGATGCAGGCCTTGGTTTCCGCTTGTCCGGAAATGTGCTTGGCACGTTCGTCGGCATGATAGACGGGAATGCCGAGCGCGGAAAAAATATGGGCTATGGTAGATTTACCACAGCCCATACCTCCTGTAAGCCCGATGCGCAACATATTACTTGTTGTCGGGCAGTTGGTCGCCGATGCTCGAGGCGATCGCGCTCTTTTCCATGCACAGACGGGCACCGTTTTCCACTTCGATGGTAACGGTGGTGTCCTGAATTTCCACGATCTTGCCGTGAATGCCGCCGATGGTGATCACTTTCTGGCCTTTCTGCAGGTTGTCGCGGAATTTTTTCTGTTCCTTGCTGCGTTTCATCTGGGGACGGATCATAAAGAAATAGAAAATCACCAGGATGATGACGATCAGCAGGATCTGTTGCATGGCACCGTTCTTAGAGGCGGTGGCTTGCAATAAGATGTTCAGTAAATTCATTTCAAAAGTATTAAAGGGTTATTATTCGACCGGAACCTAAATAAGGCCACGGCCGCTTTTTTGCATTTTTTTGTCGGCTTTCAAATCTTGGGAAAGCCGGTGCAGCACGCCGTTTACGAAAGGTGCGCTTTCTTTGGAACAGAACTGCTTGCTCAACTCGACGTATTCGTTGAGGCTGGCCTTGACGGGAATGGATGGGAAGTTTACCAATTCGCTCATGGCCACGCAGAGCAGGAGCCTTTCGGTGGCGCCGATGCGTTCGTGGTTCCAGTTCTGCAGGCGCGGGGCGATGTACTCGTTGTACTCCTCGGCGTGCATCAGGGTCTTGTCCAGGAGGGTGAGGCCGAATTTCACGTCCTCGTTCTCGGCGTTCAGGCCTTCGTCCACATTGTTGTTGCGTTCGGCGCTCATCTTGCCCAAGAGCGAATATACCCAGAAGGTAACGCTCTCGTAGTCGGATTCC
The DNA here is from genome assembly GCA_023662825.1 of Bacteroides sp. GTDB lineage: Bacteria > Bacteroidota > Bacteroidia > Bacteroidales > P3 > Pullibacteroides. The sequence continues at coordinate 48,740 of JAMPIH010000011.1, read as the reverse complement.
CAGTAAATGGAACGTTCTTCGCAGAAGGAACGCAGCGCTGCATGCTCGGCAATCTTGCGCTTGTAGAGTTTGCGCAGGAACTCGCGGTCGCGTTCAAACGGCTCTTCGGACACGTCTTCCGCTTTTTGGGCGGCCTTCATGGCCGGAGAACTCTCGTTGTTGAGCGAAAAGAGGCTGTCGTACACCGTGGAAAGCAAATCGTTGTAGGCCCGTTTCTCGGGTCGGTAGCTTTCGCTTTTCAACAGGAAGTTGACGTCCTGGGCAAGGTGTTCCACCACCGTGTTTTCGGCCATCCGGCGCAGGCCTTCCATGCTTTCGGACTCGCGGCCTCTTTCTTTGGCCTGGGCGTAACGATCCTTGGCCAACGCGGCCAGATCTACGATGAACTTAAGGTGGAAATAATACAGCTGTGCGGTCTGCTCCAAGCCTGCGAGCAGGTTCTGCCTGCAGGCCATGGCGCTTTCGGCACCGCCCTGAAAAAAGCCGTAACCGGCCTGGATCACTTTTTCGCGTATGAATCGGCGGTTGAACATGCTTAGATCATTTGGGTAAAGTAGCGGTGCAGCTCGGTGCTGTCGGTAAGTTCCGGGTGGAAGCTGGCCGCCAGCAGGTGCTTTTGCCGAACCAGTACGGGATGCTTCCGATAGGAGGCGAGGATCTCCACGTTCTTGGCGCATTTCTCGATGCGCGGGGCGCGGATGAACACCGCCGGCAGGGGTTTCTTGAAGCCGGCAACCTCCAGGTCGGTAACGAAGCTGTCTAACTGGGAACCGTATGCGTTACGCCTTACAAGAATATCCATCAGGCCGATGCGGGTCTGGGTGCTGCCTTCGATTTCCTTGGCCAGCAGGATCATGCCGGCGCAGGTGCCGAAAGCGGGCATTCCGCCGGCGATGGCCTTGCGCAAGGGCTCCATAAGGCCGAACCATTCCAACTGCTTGCCCATGGCGGTGCTTTCGCCGCCGGGCAGGATAATGCCGTCTATCTTCTTTAAATCCGCGGGAGCCAGCACGCGCACGGTGTTCAGCCCGAGTTCACGTATGCTGTTCTCGTGCTCTTCGATGGCTCCCTGGATTCCTAAAACGCCTACGGTCTTCATATAAGATTACCAGCCGCGGTTGGCGAACAGTTGTTTTTCGTCCAATTGGCGAACATCGATGCCGTGCATGGGTTCGCCTAAGTTTTCGGACAGCTTGGCCAGTTTGGCGGCGTCGTTGTAGTGCGTGGTGGCTTCCACAATGGCTTTGGCCACTTTCTTGGGGTTCTTCGACTTAAAGATCCCCGAACCTACGAACACCGATTCGGCGCCCAGGAGGCGCATCAAGGCCGCGTCGGCGGGGGTGGCCACACCACCGGCGGAGAAGTTGGGCACGGGCAGTTTGCCGTGTTCGGCCACGTAGCAAACCAGGTCGTAGGGGGCGCCCAGGTTCTTGGCTTCGGTCATGAGTTCTTCCTTGCTGCAGGCCTGCAGGCGGTGGATTCCGGCCATGAGGCAGCGCATGTGGCGAACGGCTTCCACGATGTTTCCGGTACCGGCTTCGCCCTTGGTGCGGATCAAGGCGGCCCCTTCACCGATACGGCGCAGGGCTTCACCTAAGTTGCGGCAACCGCAGACGAAAGGAATGCGGAATTCGTGTTTGTTGATGTGGAATTCGTCGTCGGCGGGCGTCAACACTTCGCTTTCGTCGATAAAGTCGATATCGAGGGCTTCCAGAATGCGGGCTTCGGCAATGTGGCCGATACGGCATTTGGCCATAACGGGAATGCTCACCGCTTTCTTGATTTCCATAATCATCTTGGGGTCGCTCATACGGGCGACACCGCCTTGGGCGCGGATGTCGGAGGGTACGCGTTCAAGGGCCATGACGGCGATGGCACCGGCATCTTCGGCGATTTTGGCCTGTTCCACATCGGTAACATCCATGATGACGCCGTTTTTCAACATTTCGGCAAGTCCCAATTTGACTTTCCAGTCGTTGCTTTTGTCGGATTTTTTCATGACAGTATGTTGTTTTTATTTTTTGCTTTCTGCATGTTGCGGGCGGATTCTCTCCCCGGCAGGGGAAAGGTTCGGCTGCACTCGAACACCCAAAATAACCCGCGAAGGTACGGAAAATTTATCACATTTTTTTGCCCTGCTGCGGTTGGGGGATTGCGCCTTCGGAGAATGCCCCGGACATTATTGTACTTCGGCAGAGACCAAGTGAACTTGGTCTCTGCGCCCGGCTGTTCCCAAGGGGTCCTTTACTTGGAAGATGCCGAGGCGGTTCACTAAGCAGACGATTTCTTCGCCTTTGAGTTCGAAGATTACATAGGTGGGGATATAGGGCTGATCTTCGGTTTGCTGTAGCTGGGGAATCATGGCCTTGGTTTTTATGGGTTGTATAGTATAAACCCTGAAATTCTGGTTTTATCGAAGTTCAGCCGAATTGTTTCGTTGTATGTGGCTGGTTGTCAGTTTGCAAAAATTTTAAGAATGGCGTGGCTCCGGTCGCTCTTTGGCGTACCTTTGCAAAAGGAATGGACAGGTTATGAAATTGGAGAATCTGCGGATATTGATTACCGGGGCTTCGTCGGGTATCGGACGGATGTTGACGGAGCGGCTGGCGGCGGGTTGTGGAAACAGGATAGTGGCCGTGGCGCGGCATACCGAAGCCATTCCGCAGGTGCCGGGCGTGGTGTTTCCGTTGGCCGCCGATTTCTCGAAGCCCGAAGACATAGACCGCACCTTCCGCTATATGCTCGATACCTTCGGTGGCATAGACCTTTGCATCGCCAATGCCGGCTTCGCCTATCGGGAACGGATAGAAGAACCCGACTGGAGGCATTCCGAGCGGATATTCAACCTCAATACATTGGGGCAGATCCATATGCTGCAGCATTTCCTGCAGGCCAATAAGGATTGCGGGAATACGAAGGTTCCGAAATATTTCGTGAGCCTGATCTCGGCCGTGGCGATGGTGCCGCTGCCGTATTACGCGCTCTACTGCGCCAGCAAGTCGGCCCTCGACGGCTTTTGGCGCACCTACCGCTTCGAGAAGCCCGGTTGGCTGAGAATTCTCCGTGTGTATCCGGTGGCCACCCGAACGAACTTCTTTACCCGCGCTTCGGGAGAGCAGGAGCCGCCCTTGCCCTTTATCCGCCAGTGTCCGGAACAGGTGGCGGAGGCCATTCTAAGAGGCCTGCGGAAAAACCGGAAAAAGGTATATCCGTCGCGGCTCTTTGCCGCGTTCTATCCCCTGATGCGCGCTTTCCCCTTCCTGTCGTGGCTCTATTCCTACAACGAAAAGAGGAAGATGGTACGGCACTTGGCGCAATAAATAAATGGGGAAACATTGCGGTTGTTTACAGGAACTGGCTAATGAAGATTTGAACAAGCTGGGACTAAGAATGGGGGATAAGAGACGAGGCATTTCAAGATAGCCCTCATAGTGTTGTTTCGGGAGAATAGAATAAAGGAAATTGAGTGAAATTCGGAGTAAAATTGAGTAGATTGATTGCAAGATTTGAACATTTTGTGTATATTCGCAGTGGGTAAATGAACGATTTGTATGTACAGAAGGCCACAATACGATGAACTGGCGACGCGATTGGCTGAGCCGCGCGGCATGATTCAGGTTATCTCCGGACCGCGTCAGGTGGGAAAGTCCACAATGGTAAAGCAATTGCTGCAGGAAACGGCAATCCCCAATATGTTGGTGTCGGCCGACGGCATTGTCAGGGAGAATTCGGCATGGATCGGCGAAGTGTGGGAAACGGCACGGGCGCGTATGCGGCTGGGACGGCATACGGAATATCTGCTCGTTATCGATGAGGTGCACAAAGTTGATAATTGGAGCGAGGAGGTTAAAAAGCAGTGGGATGCAGATACGTTCAATGATGTAAATCTGAAAGTTGTTATTCTTGGTTCGTCGCGGCTGTTGCTGAAAGACGGATTGACCGAGTCGCTGGCGGGTCGCTACGAATTGATACGGCTACCGCACTGGAGCTATTGGGAGATGCGCGAAGCTTTCGGAGTGGATGTAGAACATTATATTTTCTTCGGCGGCTATCCGGGTGGGGCGAGATTTATAGGCAACGAGGGGCGTTGGCGGCGATATGTCAAAGACAGTATCGTTGCTCCGGCTATAGAACGGGATATTCTGATGACAAAGACTGTCTATAAGCCAGAATTGATGAAGCAGTTGTTTGAATTGGGTTGTACCTATTCGGGGGAGGAAATTTCATTGACCAAGATGCTCGGACAGTTGCAGGATGCGGGCAATGTAACGACGTTGGCGGGCTATCTGACGACACTTGATGAGTCGCAGTTGCTGTGCGGCTTGCAAAAATATGCCAACGACAACGCCCGTAAATATAACTCCGTTCCCAAGCTGCATGTCTATAATACTTCGCTGTTGAGTGCCCTGTCGGGACTTACGTTTGGGAAGGTGTACACTACTCCGAAGGTGTGGGGGCGCTGGGTGGAGAGTGCGGTCGGAGCGCATATCCTGAACCAAGCCGAAGAATGGGACTACAAAGTCTATTATTGGCGGGAACGGGACAAAGAGGTTGATTTCGTGATCGGGTGCGGTAGCCAGTGTGTTGCCGTCGAGGTCAAGAGTGGCCGACGGACGTCTAATGCCGGATTGCCGGAGTTTGTTAAACGTTTCAATCCGCAACATTCATTTGTTGTCGGGTCGGGAGGTGTTCCCGTTGAAGAGTTTCTGCAATGGGAACTAGGGGACTTGTTCCGATAAGAAATTTCTTTTATTTAACGTGATACAGACACTCTAAAATTCCGGTGCGTATGTTCAGCTGGGAGATCTTCCGGTTCTTGTAGGTGGGGTGGACACGGTTGGAGAGGAATACGTAGATGAGGTCTTGTTCGGGGTCTATCCAGCAGTAGGTGCCCGTGTAGCCGCTGTGTCCGTAGCTGGAGGGCGATGCCGAGGGGCAGGTGGGCGAATTCTTGTCGGGTTTCAAGGGCGGTTTGTCGAATCCGCCGCCCCGGCGGTTGTCTGCCTGCGAGAACGAAGAAGAGGTAAACAGGTTCACCGTGCAGCTGTCGAAATAGCGGATGCCCCCGTAGGCACCCCGTTGCAGGAGCATCTGGCAGATCACGGCGATGTCGCGGCTGGTGGAGAATAGTCCCGCCGAGCCGCTGACTCCGCCCAATAGCGCCGCCAATGGGTCGTGCACGAAGCCGCGCAGGAGGCGGTGTCGCAAGGAACTGTCGTTTTCGGTAGGAACGATGCGGTTCAGGGGAAAATACTGCAGCGGATGGAAAGCCGTGTTCTTCAGCCCTAAGTAATGAAAGAAATTGGCTTCCACATAGCCTTCCAGCGAAGTGTCGGTAAGCCGCTCCAAAGCCTCGTTAAGGTAGTAGAATCCCAGGTCGCTGTAGACATACGGCCGGCGTGCGTTTACGGGGCTTTCGTCGATCAGGCGGCGGATATGGCGTTCGTAGCCGTTCTGCAGGAAAAGCCGGGCGGCCACCTGCGTGGGGTATTCGTAGGAGTAGGCGGTGTCGAAAATGGGTTTCCCGTTGAACACGCTATCTTCCACATACGGAATAAATGCCTTCAATCCAGCCTGATGGCTCAGCATCTGACGGAAGGTGGCGTAGCGTTTGTTGGTGGAGGAAAGCCTCGGTATCACGTCCCGTACCGTCTGGTCAAGGCGATAGTCTCCGTTTTCGTAGAGCCGCATGTAGGCCAATGTGGTGGCCATGATTTTGGTGAGGGAGGCTACATCGTAGATGCTTTCGTTCGATATTCCAGGCGCCAGGCTGTCGTAGCTCTCGCGTCCGAAGCATTTGTCATAGACCACCGTGCCGCCTTTGGCAATCAGCACCTGGCAGCCGGGGTAGGCCTGCTGTTCCAGCCCCTCCAGCACGATCGAGTCGATTCTGGCCAGGCAACGTTCGTTGAGTCCCGCGTCTTTGGCGCGTCCGTGGTGCAGACGGTCTGCCTGCGTGGTGTAGCCGTGTCCGGCCGGCCAGTATTTTTCAATGCTTACCGGTAATTTCCCTTTGGCCGGCAGGGCGCCGAAAATCACGTCGGCGCAGGCCTTCTGGCTTTCGTCCGTTTCCTGATAGCCGCACAGGATGGCGCGGATGCGGTTCATGTTATAGAAGGGCAGGAGGGCATAGGGCGGGGCGAAAACGCTCAGTACCACGCGCACGCCCGAAGCCTGCAGTTTCTGTATCAGGCGTACGCTCTGCCCCGTGATGCCGTATTTTTTTGCCGGCGTGTAGTTGGTGTTGGTGATGCCTACAATCACCAGGTCGTATTCGGCGATACGCTGCAGGAAGCAGGTGTCGTCGGGCAGCTTGGGGTCGAAATCGCGCTTGAGGTTTATTTGCTCGATGTCAGGGTCGTATTGCTGCAGGCGCTTGAAGAACGCGCCCGTTTTGCCGTCGCCTATGGAGAGGCACAGTTTTTTGGGGTATTCCCAGACGGAAATCGGCAAAATGCCCCGGTCGTTCTCTAAGAGCGTTACCGCCTGATTGTAGAGTACCTGCAGCAGTTCGGCGTTGGCCTGGCCGTTGAGGGAGTCTTTTATAAAGCCCGGCAGGTTCCTCATGGTGGTTTCGGAGGGATAGTCGCCGTAGTCCTGCATGAAACCGGGGCGGGTCTTGTAGTAGAGGATCCGCCGGCAGGCATCTTCCAAACGTTCGCGCGGCAGTATGCCTTTCTGCACCGCTTTGGCGACGGCCTTTACCGTGGCCGCAGGATTGACGGGCAGCAGCAGCACGTCGCAGCCGGCCTTGAGCGCCTGCACCTCGATTATGCCTTCTCCCATGCTCTGGTATTCGGGCAGCTTCTGCAAGGCCACGCGCACACCTTCCATTTCCAGGCCGTCGGTAACGACAAGCCCCCGATAGCCCAGTTCCTTGCGCAGCAGTTCAGTCACCACGCGCGGCGAGAGGCTGGCCGGCAGCCCCGAACTGTCGTAGGCGGGCAGGTTCAGGTGTCCCACCATCACGCTTTCCACGCCCTCGGCGATCAGTTGCCTGAACGGCGGCAGGTGGATGCTGTCGATGGTCTGCCGGCTGTGGCGAATTAGCGGCAGTGCCTTGTGCGAGTCGGTCTCGGTATCGCCGTGTCCGGGAAAATGCTTGGCCGAACCCATCACGCCTTGGCTCTGCATTCCCTTCAGGAAGAGGGTGGAAAGCCGCGACACTTCCTGTGGGTCCTCGCCGAAAGAGCGGGTGTTGATGACCGGGTTCTTAGGGTTGTTGTTCACGTCCGCCACCGGCAGGAAGTTCCATTGGATGCCCAGCAACCGGCATTGGCGGCCGGCTTCCTGTCCGGCCTCATACACGAGGCCTTCGTCGGCGATGGCGCCCAAGGCCTGCTGGCGGGGCAGTTTCTTGAGGTCGGTGAGCCGCATGGCCGGGCCGAACTCCCCGTCGATGGTGATGAAGAGCGGCAGTCTGGAGGCCTGCTTATAGACCTGCTGCAGGGTCAGCATGTCGGGCGTGGTGCCGGCAAAGAAACAGACGCCGCCGTAGGGGTGGGCCGAGAGCATCTGCCTCATCTGCACGATGTAGTCGGCGGTGGGCTTGGCCTTGGAACGCAGCACGATGGTCTGTGCCGCCATGTCCTCGAGGCTCATGCCTTTGATAAGGCTGTCGATCTTTGGCGAGTGCAGGTCGGCGTAGGAAGGGTAGGGAACCTGCGCCTTGGCCGTGAACGCCGTCAGGCATAAAGACAGAAAAAAGAAGAACCTTTTCATGGCCTAAAACCCTAACATGTCTTCCATTCCGAAAAATCCCGTTTTTCCATGCAGCCAGCAGGCGGCCTGCACCGCGCCCTTGGCCAATCCCGAGCGGTTCTTGGCTGTATGCGTCAGTTCGATGGTGTCGGCGGGCGAGTCGAAATCCAGGCGGTGCACGCCGATGGTCTCGCCCTCGCGCACGGAAGCGATCTCGATGTCGTCGATGCCCTGCAGTTCGGGCAACACGTGCTGTTTGAGCACCAGGGCCGTGCCGCTTGGCTTGTCCAGCTTGTGGATATGGTGTATCTCTTGGATGCTGGGCGTATAGCCGGTCTGGGTGTTGATTTTCTGCGCCAGGAAGCGGGCGGCGGCCATAAATACATGCACGCCTATGTTGAAGTTGGCCGCCACGAAAAGGGATTGTTTCTCGCGCAGGCAACGTTCCTTAAGTTCGGGCAGGCGGTCGTACCAGCCGGTGGTGCCCACCACCACGGGCAGCCGGCGTTCGAAACAGCGGATTATATTGGCCGGGGCGGTGGCGGGAATCGAGAAGTCGATGGCCACGTCGGCACCCTGCAAGGCTTCGTTCGCGTTCCAGTCGCTTTCGTTGTCGATTCTGGCAACGATCTCGAGGCCTTGCCGCAGGGCGGCCTGCTCCACTTCCCTGCCCATCCGGCCGTAGCCCAGGAGGGCTATGCGCAGGGGCTGTTCAACGGATTGTTTCATTTGAGCGTAAGGCATATTTTGATACCCGCATCGAGGGGAAAGGAATTGATTAGGTTGAAATTCGTGCGGGCGTAGGGTTTTACCGACATGGCGAGGTTGGGCGACACGTTGAACGACGACAGGTGCGCATAGACGATGGCGTCCACGATATTGAGCAGATAGACCGCGCCGGCTATGATGAGGCAGAGTTCGAAATTCTGTTCGTAATAGTTGCGCAGGCTCAGGATCTCGTCGAGCGAGTAATCGGCCAGTTTCGGGTTGAGGTTACCGGTGGAATCCACGCGCGCCTTGATTTCCTTTCCGTAGAAGTTGCGGCCGCGCAGGCTCTGGTCGGTAAAGTACGCCAGCACGCCCACGCCGGCATAGAGAACAGGTGCCTTGTACCATTGGCCGTTGTAGATCTGCCCCAGGCCGGGCAGCACGGCCGAACAGAGCGCCGCCATGCCGGGCGATTTGAGGCCGCCTTTCTTCTTGCGTTTGAACGCGCCCGAATTGCGTTGCTCGAAGGTGAGCAGCTTGCGGTCCACGCCGGGAGAGGCTTCGAACAATGGCTTTTTCTTACCCCGGGGCAGGGTGTCGAGTGTGGTGGAGACGGCTAAGTCTGGCTTGGCGTCGGGAGCGGGCGTAAACTGCGCTTCCGCCCTTGTGGAGAAAAGCAGCAAAAAAGGTATTGCGGCAAGACAGACGCAATACCTGAGGCTTTTGATGCTTTTATTCATTCAGGAGGTTCAGGATCTTTTGAAGTTCTTCCTGCGAGGTGTAGTCGATAACGATGCTGCCCTTGCCTTTCTTGCCGTTCTTGATGCTTACCGCGGCCTGCAGTTTGCCGGAGAGGTTCTCCTGGGCGGCCTTGCACCAATCGGGCAGTTCGGTACGGGAGTTCTTGACCGGCTTGGGTTCGGGCTTCTGGGTCAGCTTGCGCGCCAGTTCTTCCAATTGGCGCACCGAAAGGTCTTTGTTGATGACGGCCTGCGCCAGTTCCAGCTGTTTTTCTTCGGATTCCACCCCGGCTATGCAGCGGGCGTGTCCCATCGAGAGCTTGTTGTCCTTCAGGTGCAGCTGTATCTCGGCCGGCAGTTTGAGCAGACGCAGGAAATTGGCCACCGCGCTGCGGCTTTTGCCCACGCGCTTGCCCAGTTCATCCTGATTGTATTTGTAGGCGTCCATCAGGGCCTGGTAGGATAGGGCCACGTCGATGGCGTTGAGGTCTTCGCGCTGTATGTTCTCGATAAGCGCCATTTCCAACGATTCGTTGTCGTTGGCCATGCGGATGTAGGCGGGAATCTCGTGCAGGCCGGCCAATTTGGACGCGCGCAGGCGGCGTTCGCCCGAAATGAGCTGGTAGCGTCTGCCCACCTTGCGCACCGTAATGGGCGTGATCACCCCGTTGGTGCGGATCGACTGGCAGAGTTCCTCCAGTGATTCGTCATTGAACTGCTTGCGGGGCTGGAAGGGGTTGGCGTCGATCAGGTCGATGCCGACGGCGGCGATGGCGCCGATCACTCCGTCTTCATCGATGTGGGGAACGGAATCATGTCTGCCCGTGTGTCCGAAAGATGGCGTGTTTTCGGCGGGAGCATCTCCCATCAAGGCGGCTAATCCTCTTCCCAATGCCGGTTTTTTTGCAGTCATAATCCTGTTGTTTTATCGAGGTCCGTAAGCAAGGCTACGCGTCGGCGTTTTCGGTTTCCGCGCTTTGTTGGGCGCGGCGCTCGGCATCGCGTTGAATCACCTCCTTGGCTAAGTTGAGATAGTTGATTGAACCGATGCTGTTGATGTCGTGTTCCAAAATCGAAATGCCGTGGCTGGGTGCTTCGGCAACCTTGGTGTTGTTGTATATCAAGGTGTTGAATACCAATTGCTGGAAGTGGTTGCGCACTTCCTCCACCACCTGCTTGGACAGGCGGGTGCGGGCGTCGTACATGGTGAGCAGTATGCCCTCTATCTCCAGGTCGGGATTGAACCGGCTCTGCACGATACGTATGGTGTTGAGCAGTTTGGTAAGGCCTTCCAGGGCGTAGTACTGGCATTGGACGGGAATGATGACCGAGTCGGAGGCGGTAAGGGCGTTGGTGGTGATGATGCCTAAGGAGGGCGCGCAGTCGATGATTACGTAGTCGTATTGGTTGCGTACATCCTGCAGGCTCTTGCGCAACACCATGTTGCGGTCGGGCACGGAAATCATTTCCAGTTCGGCGCCCACCAGGTCGAGGTGGGAGGGAATGAGCGAAAGGTTCTTGATGGAGGTTTTCTGCACCACGTCTTTCGGCTCCATGTCGCCCAGCAGGCATTCGTAGATGCTGCCGCCCAGATGGTCGGGATTAAGCCCCACACCGGAGGTCGCGTTGGCCTGCGGGTCGGCGTCCATCAGCAGCACCTTGTTGTCCAAGGCCGCCAATGCCGCGCTCAGGTTCACGGCCGTGGTCGTCTTGCCCACGCCCCCTTTCTGGTTCGTGATAGAAATTACTTTTCCCATTGCAGATAAGGCTATTTGCCCAAGTTGTCAAAATCGATGTCGTCCTGATTCGCTTCGTTGCGTTCGAGCAAATCTTCGGGCGGAACCTCACCGGTCTCGATAAAGCGGATGGTCTGCTGCAAGCCGGTAACGAAGTTCTCGAAATCTTCCTTGTAAAGGAAAATCTTGTGCTTGTCGTAGAAAAACCTGTTCTGGTTTTCGTCGAACATGCGCTTGCTTTCGGTGATGGTAAGGTAAAGGTCGCCGGCCTTGGTTTCCTTTACATCCATAAAGTAGGTGCGCTTCCCGGCCTTCACGGCCTTGGAATAAACTTCTTCCCTTTCGCGATCCTTACTTCTGAAATCTTCCATGTTTTTAGTATTTGGGGTTCAGTCTTACCCATTCTCCCAAGGGGAAAAAGGCTCGCAAATATAGAAAATTTTGAGCGGTTTTCCGACCGGGACGGAAAATGAGTTAGAACCACCGTATCATCCGGAAACGGTTGGGGTTGGGAAACTCCTCGTTCTGCGGGAAAATGCGGAAGGCGTAGTCATAGACCCCCGAGCCGTCCAACACGAGCCTGGCGGTATAGGTGGCCTGTCCGTCTTGGGCGGATTCGAGCTTCATGGGGCATACGCTTTCCAGTTTGTTCACCCGGTCGTTCACCTTGTGGCCGAACACCACTTCCACGCCGATTTCCCCGGGATCCAGCCCGGCGATATCCAGGGTGATGCCGAAGGTGCTGGCCTGCCCCGTCTGCAGGGGCTCGTTCGTGGAGTCGCGGCACTGGTAGGACACGGCGCGGATTTCCGACCAGGCGCCCGACATGCGGATGATCCACTTGGTCATGTCGGTAAGCAGGCGGCGGCCGTTTTCCTGCAGTTTCCTGTGTGTCTTTGCCAGCGGCAGGTAGTATTGGCGGTAGTAGTCGTCCAATTGGCGGCGCATCGTGTAGTGGGGGGCGATCTGGGCGATGCTGTTGCGCACGTACGAGAGCCATGCAGGATTGCTGCCGGCGCCGCGCGCGTCGTAGAATGCGGGAATCACCTCGCTTTCGAGCATCGAGTAGATGGTTTCGGCGTCCAGTTCGTCCTGATAGCCGGTGTTCTCGTAGGTGGCCTCTTCCTTGAGCGCCCAGCCCGCGCCGGGCCGGTAGCCTTCGGCCCACCATCCGTCGGGCACGCTGAAGTTGACCACACCGTTCATCAGCGCCTTTTCGCCGCTGGTGCCGGAGGCCTCCATGCTGCGGGTGGGGGTGTTCAGCCAGATGTCCACGCCCTGCACCAAGTGCTTGGCGATGTCGATATTGTAGTTCTCGAGGAAGATGATCTTGCCCAGGAAGGCTTCCTGGCGCGAGAGTTCGATGATGCGGCGTATCAGGTCCTGGCCGGCGCGGTCGGCCGGGTGTGCCTTGCCCGCGAAGATGAATTGCACCGGACGCTGCGGGTCGTTCACGATCTTGCGCAGCCTGTCGGGATTCTTGAAAAGCAGGTGCGCCCGCTTGTAGGTGGCGAAACGTCGGGCGAAACCCAGGGTGAGGGCGTTCGCGTCGAGCCGTTCCAGCACCTTGACGAGGTTTTGCGGACTCTCGCCCCGCTGCGGCCATTCCTTCTGCAGCTGTTTCTTTACGAACTCGATCAGTTCGGCGCGGCGTGCGCTCCGTATGCCGGCCAGTTCCGTGTCGGGCACGTCGTAGATCTTCTGCCACTTGGAAGCGTCGGACACATCTTCTTTATATTCCTTTCCGAAATATTTGAGGAAGAGTTCCTTCCATGCCGGATGCGCCCAGGTGTCCAGGTGGACGCCGTTGGTAACGTAACCCACGGGCACTTCGTCGGGATAGAAACCGGGGTAGAGGGGGGCGAACATTTCCTGCGACACCCTGCCGTGGATGCGGCTCACCCCGTTTACGGCCGAGGAGAGGTTCACCGCCAGATGGCTCATCGAGAACTTGTCGCCGGTATGTTCCTTGTCGATGCGTCCCAGAGCCATGAAGTCTTCCCAGGTGATGCCGATACGCGAGGCCCATGCGCCGAGATAGGTGCGTACGATGTCTTCGTCGAAGGCGTCGTGTCCGGCCGGAACGGGCGTATGGGTGGTGAACAGCGAGGAACCTCGCACCAGTTCGCGCGCTTGCCAGAAACCTAAGTGCTCGCTTTCCACATAGTGGCGCAGGCGTTCCAGAAGCGTGAACGCGCCGTGGCCTTCGTTGCAGTGGAACACGTCGGGGGCGATGTCGAGTTTCTTAAGCATGCGGATGCCGCCGATACCCAGCAGCATTTCCTGCTTGAAGCGGTTTTCCCAGTCGCCGCCGTAGAGCTGGTGGGTGATGCTCTTGTCGAAGTCGGTGTTGCCCTCGATGTCGGTGTCGAGCAGGTAGAGCGGCACACGCCCCACGTTTACCTGCCATACCTTGGCCAGCAGGTTGCGCCCCGGCAGCGACACGGTAACGGTCTGCCACTGGCCGTTCTCGTCGCGCACGGGCAGCAGCGGCAGCTTGGAGAACACCTGCGGGATGTAGCGGGCGTTCTGGTTGCCGTTGCCGTCTATCTGCTGTTCGAAATAACCGTAGCGGTACAGCAGGCCGATGCCCACCATGTCCACGTTCTTGTCGCTGGCTTCCTTCATATAGTCGCCGGCCAGGATGCCCAGGCCGCCGGAATAGATCTTGAGGCTTTCGTGCAGGCCGTATTCCATGCAGAAATACGCCACCTTGGGGCCCTGTTTGCGTTTGCCTTCCGCCATATAGGCTTCAAAACGGGCATAGACCTCTTGCAGTTCGTTCAGGAATTCCCCGTCTTGCTGCAGTTGCTGCAAAGCACCCGCACTGAGCGAGGAAAGCAGCGCCAGCGGGTTGTGTCCGCAACTGTCCCATGCATGCGGGTCGATGCGCCGCCACAGGTTCTGCGCCTGCGTGTCCCAGCACCACCACAGGTTGTTGCCCAAGGCCTGCAGCTTCTCCAACTTTTCGGGCAGGCTGTAGTTTACCAATATCTTGCGCCACTGGGGTTGGTTGGAGGCGAATCCGGCAAGTTGCTGCTGGCTGGCGGGCATGGCTTTCTCCAGCAGGGAGGGATGGCTCTCCCATTTGGCGGAAGCCTTGGCGTAGGCCTGGTCGTAGTAGTCCGCCAGTTGTTTCCACAGGAAAGAGCGGGACAGCCGGTAGGCGGCCTCGCGCCTTTGCTCAGGTCGGGTGCAGGCGGCGAAATCCTTGAGGAAGGCGCCGATGGCGGCCACGGTCTCGGCGGAGTTGATGTCGTCGCGTTCGATCACGCAGACCCCGTCTTCGGAGGCCTGCTTCATGTCGCGCACCCAGCGGCCGAAGCCCGCCAGCGAAGTGGTGAGCGTGGGGATGCTGAACGCGATGCTTTCCATGGGCGTATAGCCCCAGGGCTCGTAGTAGGAGGGGAACACCGAGGCATCGAAGCCTATCAGGAGGTCGTAGTACGGAAGGTTGAACACCCCGTCTTCGCCGTCGAGGTAACAGGGAAAGAAAATCACCTTCACCTTGTCTTCGGGGCGGTTCTGCAGGCCGGCCAGCCGGAGGCGGTTCAGGATCGGGTCGGAATCGGGTTCGTTCAGGTAGTGGGTGCAGCACTGCGGCGCGTCGGCATGCGGCCTGTCCGCGTCGAGGCTTACGGCCGCCCCGCCGTGTCCTGCCGGCACGCAGATAAAGGCCACCACTTCTTTTTTGAGGCCGGGTTCGGCATTCAGTTTGGCCAGGGCGTCGATAAACAGGTCGATGCCCTTGTTCTTGAACTCGTAGCGTCCGCTGTTGATCACGAACATCGCGTCTTCGGCCACCTTTTGCCCCGTCACGGCCTGCGCCACCTTGGACAGGCGGGCGCGGGCGGCCTTGCGCTTGACTTCGAATCTGGATTGGTCGGGCACGAAATGGTCGTCGAAGCCGTTGGGCGTCACCACGCCTACAGGCTGTCCTAAGAACGCCTTGCATTCGTTGTGGGTAATCTCGCTCACGGCGGTAAAGCAGTCGGCGTGTACGGCCGAGAGCTTCTCTAGCGAGAACTTGGCGCGCACCCCGAAACGGTTCGAGAGTTCGTCGGCGTTATAGCTGTTGAGCTCGCTGTACAGGGGCAGTCCGTTGCCGGCGATGCAGCGGCCCAGCACGGTGGCGTGTGTCGTGAACACGGTGGCCACCTGGGGCTGGTTCTTCTTGAGGTAGAGCAGACCCGATCCGGTCATCCACTCGTGGAAATGGGCGAACACCTTTTCTTGCGGAAAGACGTGGTATTCGTAAAAGCTCTGGATCACCTTGCCCGCCCCGTAGCCGAACAGCACGGGTTCGATATAGTCCCATTGGCCGGAGATGGAGTCGAGCCGGTAGTCGCGCCAGTTCTCGGCCAGGATCTCGTCTTTCTTGGCGATGAGCGAGCGGTAATCCACCATGATGGCCGTGGGCTTGCCGGCTATGTTCCAGTAGCCGATGCGGAAATAGATGCCCTTGCTTTCGGCGTATTTGCGCCAGTCGGCGAACAGGTGGCGGTCTTCGATAAAGTCGCGGTTGTCCTTGTCTTTCCAAACGTCGGGACCTATGGCGAAATAGTTCTTTCCGAAACGTTCCTGCATGGAGGGAACCTTGGTGCTCACCACCGTGTAGATTCCGCCCACTTTGTTACAAACTTCCCAGCTTACCTCGAAAAGATAAGCGTTCTGCCATTGTCCTGCCATTGTATTCTTTTGTATGATTGTGTCTTATTTTTTACGTCCGAAATCGGCGGGAACCTCGCCCCATCGTTCGGTCTGCCATTTCAGGATAGGGTTCCTGTAGGTGTGTGTCTGCAACCATTTCTCGGCTCTGGCCACTAATTCCAGCAACTGCCTGTTGCGGGCGGTGGCGGCTATCTTGGTGTTGGCCTTTTTCTTGCGCACCCAGGCCATGCCCGTTACCGAATCCGAATAGACGGGCGTGTCGGGAAAACCCTGCGCATTGAGGAAACTGAGCGCGTGCACGATGGCCAGGAATTCGCCGATATTGTTGGTTCCGTCGGGGAAAGGCCCCATCCTGAAGATCACCTTGCCGTTGTTTACCTGCACGCCCTGATATTCCATCTTGCCCGGATTGCCGGCGCAGGCGGCGTCCACCGCCAGCGCGTGTTCGAAATGGGGAATGAGGTGGGCTATCTTCTGGATCCGCGCCGTTTCCTTGGCGTTGTTTACCGTGACGGGGGCAGCCTTGGCCGTTTGGGGAGCGGACGTGCCCGGCGCGGGACCTGCCGTTTTCGGTTCGGTTCCGTTTTTTGCCTGAAGGTCGTTGAAGTAACGGTCGATAAGGCTCTGTGCGGCCACATAGGGGCTGGTCTGGCGTTCATAGACCTTGTTCCTGAAGGCTTCCAGCTGTTCTTCGATGCCTTCGCGGCGGTAGAAATGCGCGCGCAGTTCTTCCTCTATCGTGTTTTGGAACACCTTTCCCAACTGCTCCTGCCGCCGTTTGTCGAAGGCGCCGCTTTGCCGGCAGCTTTGTTCGAACTCGAGGATATGGCTCCACACGCGGTCGATGCCTTCCTTGGTCTTGGCCGAGCAGGTCTCCACGGTGGGCATCAGTCCCGAAGGACCGATGGGGAAAAGGGATATGGCGTTGCGCAGCTGTTGCTGCGCCAGTTTCGCTTTCTGGATAAAGTCGCCGTCGGCCTTGTTGATGGCGATGCCGTCGGCCATCTCCACGATGCCGCGCTTGATGCCCTGCAGCTCGTCGCCCAGGTTGGCCAACTGCAAGAGCAGAAAATAATCCACCATGTTGTAGGCTTCCGTTTCGGACTGGCCCACGCCCACGGTTTCCACGATGATATGGGTGAATCCCGCCGCCTCGCAGAGAATGATCGATTCGCGGGTTTTGCGCGCCACCCCGCCCAATGAACCGGCGGAGGGGGAAGGGCGGATAAAGGCGTTTGGCATGGCGGAGAGTTCCTCCATGCGGGTCTTGTCGCCCAGCACGCTGCCTTTGGAGCGTTCGCTGCTGGGGTCGATGGCCAGTACGGCCAGTTTGCTGCCGGTGCGCACCAGGTACGAGCCGAGGGCTTCGATAAAGGTGCTTTTGCCGGCGCCCGGCACGCCGGTGATGCCCAGGCGGAACGAGTTTCCCGAACGGGGCAGGCAGCGGGCTATGATTTCCTGTGCCAGGCGTTGGTGTTGGGGCAGGGTGCTCTCGATCAGGGTGATGGCCTGGCTTAAGACGGTGCGGTTCCCGTTCAGGATGCCTTGCACGTATTCGTCTGCGCTAAGTTCGGCAGGTTTTCTGGGGGCAAGGTTCTGCAGGAATCGCGGGTTGATGGGAGAGGGTTTCTCCACGCCCTTCCGCTCGCTAAGGGCGGAAGGGCCGTGAAGCAGTTGCTGATGATCCATGACTATTTCGCGGCGATGGCTTCGATTTCTACCGATACGCCGAGGGGCAGGGTCTTAACGGCAAAGGCGGCGCGGGCCGGGTAGTTGCCGGTAAAGAACTTGCCATATACTTCGTTCATGGCGGCGAAGTCGTCCATGGTGCTGAGCAGGCAGGTGCATTTCACCACGTTGTCCATGGTGCAGCCGGCTTCTTCCAGAATGGCCTTGATGTTCTTGAGCGATTGTTCGGTCTGTGCCGTGATGCCTTCGGCCACCTTGCCGGTGGCGGGGTCAACGGGCAACTGTCCGGAAACGAAAATCAGGTTGCCGGCCTCGATGGCCTGGCTGTAAGGGCCAATGGCCTTGGGCGCATTGGCAGTGGCGATCACTTTCTTCATGATGAAATAACTTTTTCGGGTTTACAAAAACTTACAAAGATACGAATAAGCCGAGAGCAAAGGAAAAATTTATTTTTCCTGAAGAGCAAAGGGGGCGGCGGGCATTTTAACGAAGTTAAAGATGTTCGCCGCCCCCTTTGCTCTTGGGCAAACGATAGTTTGCCCTTTGCCGAGGCGGAGTATCTTCAACGCAGTTAAAGATACGTTGTTTAAATCTTTGGCATCGTAAGGTCAAACATTTTGCGATTTGGGACAAATTCGGGAAAAAACATTTTTCGATTTGGGACAAATTCAGGCAAAAACATTTTGCAGTTTGGGACAAATATTATAAATTTGCACTGAAATTCAATATATTGAAATTTAAATATGAAAGAGCGCGTTTTTAAGCGGAAAATATACGGGCAAATGCTGGAATGGAAGGCTGAATCCAACGGCCAATATGCACTTTTAATCGAGGGTGCCCGCAGGGTCGGAAAATCCACCATCGTGGAAGAGTTTGCCCGAAATGAATATGAGAATCATATCGTTATTGATTTTTCTACCGCCACCCACGAAATAATCGAACTGTTTGACCATATATCGGATCTCAATCTGTTCTTTTTGGGATTACAGACCCTTTCAAAAAAAACGTTGCAACCCCGAAAATCGGTAATTGTCTTCGATGAGGTGCAATTCTGTCCCAAAGCGAGGCAAGCCATAAAACATCTCGTTAAAGACGGACGGTTCGACTACATTGAGACCGGTTCGCTCATCTCCATCAAGAAAAATGTACAGGACATCCTTATACCGAGCGAAGAACATCGCATTTGTATGTATCCCATGGATTTTGAAGAATTCCTATGGGCAATCGACAAGGCCACGGCCTTCGACTTGATTAGGTATTGCTACGAAAAACTTGAACCTCTGGGCGATGCCATGAACCGTTCCCTGATGAGGGATTTTCGCCTCTATATGCTTGTTGGGGGAATGCCGCAGGCCGTCAATGCCTACATTGAAACCAATAATTTTGCGAAAGTCGATAATGTCAAGCGAAAAATCCTTGACCTCTATGATGCCGATTTTCGTAAGATAGATACCCTCGGACGCGCCTCCACCATATTCAACCATATACCGGCGGAACTGAACAGGAATGTGATGCGGTACAAAGTAGGCAGTGTAATCGAGGGCTCTAAACCGGCAAGGCTCGGAGAACTTTTTGCCGATATTGCGGATTCAAAGACCGTGAATTTTGCATTCCATGCCAATGACCCCGGCATAGGACTGGCGTTCCATGCCAACTTTGATTTTTTCAAGCTGTTCCTCGCCGATACGGGATTGTTCGTATCCTTGGTCTTTAAGGATAAAAACTACACGGACAATGAAATCTACCGAAAACTGCTTTTCGACAAACTGCCCACAGATTTAGGCTACATATACGAAAATGCCGTGGCCCAACAACTGATATGCGCAGGCCATGCCTTGTATTATTACACGTTTAAGGAAACATCTCCCGAGGGTTCTTCCCGTTCGTACGAGATCGACTTTCTGATAAGCCGAAAAGACAAAATCTGTCCGATTGAGATAAAGTCGTCCGGCTACAAGTCTCATAAATCGCTCGATAAATTTCGGGAGAAGTATTCCTCCCGTATCCAGACCTGCTATCTTCTCTACACGAAAGACATCCGCAAGGAACAGGACATTATATGTCTGCCCGTGTATATGGCCGGGCTGCTATAGGGGAGGTATGTGCTGCTTGCCGTCTGACAACGTCTACGGCAAAGCCTTGGTTTAAGACACTGGAACCGGGCGGATAGAAATCCCTTACCCCTCACGGCTGCCCGCTGTCATAAAATTCCTTCCATTGTTCGTTGATTTTCAGGAATCCGGGGGCTTCGTCGATCAGGTATTGCCGTTTCCGTTCGTTGCGGTCTGCATTGTCGATAACCGGCACGTCATTGCCCATTCCTCCAAAAAATTGCTTGCCGTATTGCCGGTGCAGCAGCCTGTCGTACAGAAAGAAATAGGAATTTGATATTTCGCCCGCAAGGAACGCGTTCAGCACAAATGGATATATCTTATTCCATCGGTCCTGCAATAGAGTCCCCGACACGGATAGGATATGGAGGAGCGGAATGGAAATATCTTGGCCGTAACCGTTTCTTTCCACGTTGGGGAGCGCGTTCTGATGCTGGCAGATGACCAGAAAGCGGTCGAAGAGCGAGTCGATGGACGGTTTCAGCAGGGAATCTTTCTCCGATTGCATATAC
Organism: Bacteroides sp.; assembly: GCA_023662825.1. Classification (GTDB taxonomy): domain Bacteria; phylum Bacteroidota; class Bacteroidia; order Bacteroidales; family P3; genus Pullibacteroides. Next base: position 28,872 of record JAMPIH010000011.1, on the reverse strand, counting down.
TTGGGATAAACAATCCGTTCTTTCGCCTGGAATTGAGTAACCTCCCGCCGGAAATCCATCATGCCGGCATTGTTCCGTTGCCAGACGGAAAACAGGCTGTCCCATTCGGAATCGTATCTTTTGCAAAAGAAGATATTTTTGGATGAATCCTTTATGCCGGCCGACAATTGCCTTTCTTGGGCGATATCGAATCCATATCTTTCAATCAGCAGGGAGATGGTTTTGCCTATTGCTGTATCGGCATTTGCCAAGGCTATCTGCAGGAAATATTGGTGCGATTGTAACGGAATGCCCTCCATGGGCAGCATCCCCCATGCGGCCTTGAACGCTTTGTAGTCCTTGCAGCCGTAATAATCGGATATCAGGGAATCGCATACATAGAACAACCGGTTGGGCTGGGCGTTGGCCAAGCCGCTTACAATCAGTCCGAAAATGATTAAGAAGAAGCGCATGTTTCTTTTTTAGGCAGGGGCGACTATTTCCGCGAACCGTCTTCAGGCTCCAAGTCCTGACGTATCAGGCGTTCGGTCTTTTGGGTCGCGTCCTTGCCCAAGGATTCGCGGTAGCCGGAACGCAGGCTTTCCTGGGGCGACAGGCCCGGATGCGGCTGTATCGAGTCGTTGAGCCGCTTCCTTACGCTCTTTTCCTGTTTGCGGAGCTGGCTTCTGGTGAGCGCCGATTCGGGAATCTCGGTGTTCCAGCCCCCACCCAAGGCCTTATAGAGATCCACCAGGGCGATGTATTCGGCGCAGACGCTGCGGGTCAGTCCTAGTTGGGCGTTGAAGTAGCGCCGCTGGGCGTCCAGTACGTCCATATAGCTGATGACCCCGTTGATGTATTGCAGTTCGGCCAGTTCCACGTATTTCTGCGCCGCCTTGTGCAGATCGGCCAGCAGTTTCGAATTCTGGGTGGCGTTCCGGTAAATCACCATGGCGTCGTTCACTTCCTTGAAGGCCGAAAGCACGTTCTTTTCATAGACTGCCTTCTGCTGTGCGTATTCCTCAAGCGAGGCCTTGTAGCGGTTCTGCCGCTTGCCCCACGAAACGAGCGGCACCAAAAGATGCCCTACGAAATACAGGTGAGGCGAGCGGAAGATATGCGCCCACTCGGTGTTCTCCAATCCGGGTTCGAACGAAAGCCGGATGGAGGGGAAACGGCTGGCGAAATAGAAGCCGGCCCTGGCCATGGCCGCGTCTAATTTGGCGCGCGACTGCCGTATGTCGGGGCGGCGCAGCAGCAGTTCGGAGGGCAGGCCCACCGGCACGTCGTTCCACTGCATGGTTTCCAAGGCGGTGGAGGCGCGTTCCACCTTGGAGGGGAATTCGCCCGCGAGCAGCGAGATCTCGTTTTCCTTCAGGGCGATGTTCTTCTCGATATCGGGTACGAGCGTGGATGCGTTCAGGTATTCCACGATGGCCTGGTGATACACGATTTCGGAGGTGAGCCCGCCCTTGAACCGCAGGTGGTTCTTCTCCATGTTCTCGCGGCGGGTGGAGATGGTGCGTTCCACGATTTCCAGCTGGCGGTCTAAGGAGATCAGTTCGAAATAGGCGGTGGCCACCTGGGCGATCAGGCTCATCTGCAAGGCGCGCTGTCCCTCGATGGAAGCCAGGTAGTTGTCTTTTTCCTGACGGGCGACCCAGGCCTGGGCGCCGAAAAGGTTGTATTCCCACGAGAGGTTGGCGCGCAGGGCCGGTTCGGGATCGGGCTTCACCTCCTCCTGGTAATGGTGGGTGCGTTCGTAATCTCCCCCAAGACGGAGCGAGATGTTGGGGAAGTTCTCGGCCAGGGCCGCGCGGTTGCCGTAACGCAGCTGCTTGATTTTCGACACGGCGGCCTGCATGTCCCGGTTGTTCGCCAGGGTCTTGCGGATCAGGCTCTGCAGGATGGTGTCGGTGTAGATTTCCCACCACTGCCGGTCGGCCATCGCCAGCGAATCGAGTTCGGCGCGGTCGCGGAGCACGCTTGCGGGCAGGTCGAGCTTGGGCTCGGGGCAGTATTTCTTCATGGAACAGGCCGCGAGCAGCGCCGCTGCCACCAACATCGTGAGGGTCAAATGGAACGGATGTGCTTTCATGACTTGCGGCGGCTTAGTTTTTGTTTGATCCGGGAAATCCGTACAAAGAAATAGGGCACGAACAGGATGCCGACCGAAACGGCCACCAGCATGCCGAAGAAAACGCCCGTGCCGATGTCCCGTCGGCTTTCCGAGCCCGGCCCCGAGGCCAGTACCAGGGGAACTATCCCTAAAATAAAGGCGAGGGAGGTCATCAGGATGGGGCGGAAGCGGAGTTTGGCGGCCTTGAGGGCGGCGGAAACGAGGTCAAGCCCCTTTCCCACTTCCACCTTGGCGAATTCCACGATTAGGATCGCGTTCTTGGCTACCAGGCCGATCAGCATCACCAATCCGATTTGAAAATAGACGTTGTTCTCCATACGGCAGAGCGTGATGCCGGCGTAGGCGCCGAACACCCCGATGGGCAGCGAGAGCAGCACCGCCACGGGTACCGACCAGCTTTCGTACTGCGCTGCCAGAAACAGGAACACGAACAGGAAGGCCAATGCCAAGACAAAACCGGTCTTGCCTCCGGCGTGGTTTTCCTGATAGGAGAGCCCTTTCCATTCCACGCCCACGCCTTCGGGCAGGTACTGTTTCACCAGTTCCTGCATGGTTCTCATAACCTGTCCGCTGCTGTAGCCCTGTGCGGCCTCGGCCTGCACGGTAACGGAGGTGAACATGTTGAAGCGCGTAAGCGAGCCGGGCCCTGCCGTATAATAGGAAGTGCCGAGGTTAGACACGGGAATCATCGCGCCCGACGAGCCTTTCACGAAGAAAAGGTTCAGGTTGTCTCGGTGCATGCGGTAGGGCGCCTCCGCCTGCATGTCCACGCGGTAGATGCGGTTAAAGAGGTTGAAGTCGTTGATGTAGGCCGAGCCGGTAAAGGTCTTGAGCGTGGAGAAGATGTCGGCCACCGGCACGCCCAGCAGTTTGGCACGGTCCCTGTCCACATCGAAGAAAAGCTGCGGGATGGAATTCTGCATCGACGACGACACGCTGCCCACCTCCTTGCGTTGCGCGGCAAGAATCAGCAGGGTATCGACCGCTTCCTTCAACTGTTCGTAGGAGGTGCTTCCCCGGGCTTCCAGCACCATTTCCACGCCGCCCGACGAACCCAGTCCGGGAATGATGGGCGGACTGCTCAGATACACCTTGCTTTCGGGATATTGGCTCAGATGTTCCCGTACCTGCTCCATGGTCTTCTCGATGGAAGATTCCCGCCGCGACTTCCACGGCTTGAGGATCACCGTGAGCTGACTTCGCGACTGGCTGGTGCCGATGCGCGGACTGGAGCCGGTGACGTTGAGCACGTATTCGATGTCGGGATGCTCCATCAGGTAGGCCACCGCCCGGTCGGTCACCCTGCGGGTGCGCTCGATGGTGGCGCCTTCGGGCAGTTCGAGTTCCACCGTGAAATAGCCCTGATCTTCTTTCGACATAAAACTGGTGGGGGCCAGCCGGTGCATGATCCAGATGCCCGCCAGCACCAGCACGAACAGGCACAGGAAGCGGCGGGAGTGGGCGATGGTGTAGGAAATGCCCTTTTGGTAGGAGCGGGCGCCGCCGTCCAGCCAGCGGTTTATCTTGCGGAACAGCCAGGGCTTGCGCCTGTTCGGATCGGAGGGCTTGAGGAAGAGCGAGCACATGACGGGGCTCAGGGTCAGCGCCACGATGGTGGAGATGATTACCGACACCGAGATGGTTACGGTGAACTGGCGGTAGAGTTGGCCGGTGATGCCGCTGAGGAAACTCACGGGCACGAACACCGCGCAAAGCACCAGCGACATGGCGATCAGCGCCCCGCTCAATCCCTTCATGGCTTTCTTGGTGGCCTCGTAGGGCGAAAGGCCTTCTTCGTGCATCACCCGGTCCACGTTTTCGACCACCACGATGGCGTCGTCCACCACGATGCCGATGGCCAGGATAAGCCCCAGCAGGGTCATGGTGTTGAGCGAATAGCCGAAGATGAGCATCACGCCGAAGGTTCCGATCAGCGAGATGGGTACGGCCACGATGGGAATGAGGGTGGCGCGCCAGTTCTGCAGGGAGAGGAACACGACCAGAATCACCAGGAACAAAGCCTCGAAAAGCGTTCTGAACACCTGATGGATCGAGTCGGCGATATAGACGGTGGTGTCGAAGGGAACGCTGTAGGTGATGCCTTCGGGGAAGCTCCGGCTGATTTCCTCCATTTCCTTGCGCACCGACTTGGCCACTTCCATGGCGTTGGCGCCGGGCAGGGTGCTGATGTTGAGCACGGCGGCATTGCCCCCGTTGATGCCGCTCTCGGTTGTGTATACCGAGGCTTCGAGCGATACGCGCGCCACGTCCTTGAGGCGGATGATGCCCCCGTCGGCCTGCGCCCGCACCACGATATCCTCGAATTCCTCCACGGTGGAAAGCCTGCCTTGGGCGATGATGGGGATGGAGATGTCGATGTTCTCCACGGGCGCCTGTCCCAGCATGCCGGCGGCCGACTCGCGGTTCTGGTCTCGGATGGCGGCCTGTATGTCTTTGGCGGTGAGCCCGAAATTGGCCAGCTTGTCGGGCTGCACCCATATCTTCATGGCGTAGTAGCGGCTGCCCACGTTGGAGACCCGCCCCACTCCCGGCACGCGGCGCAGCATGTCCAATACGTTGAGCGTGGCGAAGTTGCTCAGGTAGATTTCGTCGAACTTGGGGTCGCTCGAAAGCAGGGTCACGGTCATGAGCTTGCTCGAGGCCTCTTTCTCCACCGAAAGCCCGTTGGTGACCACTTCGGCCGGCAGGCGGGACTCGGCCAGCTTGACCCTATTCTGTATCTCCACGGCCGCCAGGTCGGGGTCGGTGTTGATGTCGAAGGTGATCACGGCGTTGAAGCTGCCCGAATTGCTGCTGGTTGATTCCATGTAGAGCATGCCGGGCGTTCCGTTGAGCTGTTGCTCGATGGCGGTGGCCACCGCCTGGGTGACGGTCTGGGCATCGGCGCCCGGATAGGAAGCCGACACGCGCACCGTGGGCGGCACGATCTTGGGGTATTGCTCGATGGGCAGCAACGTGAGCCCGATAACGCCCACGATCACGATGAGTATGGAGATGACCATCGAGAAGACAGGCCGGTCGATAAAGAAGTCTGTCTTCATGGGTCAGTTCTTTCCGTTTTGGGAAGATTCCTCTTCCGGTGAAACGATTTTTACCCGGATGCCGTGCGTAAGCTTGTGGTAGCCTTCCGTAACGATATTCTCGGTGGGCGCGATGCCGCGTTCCACGATAATGGAATTGCCGATTTCGGGGCCGATCTCAATAAAGCGTTTCTCGCATACGCTGTCGGGACGCACCACAAAGATATATGCGCCGCCCTTCTCGATGATCAGGGCTTTCTGCGGCACCACCATGGCGTTTTCGCGCACGTCGAGCAACAGCCTTACGCGGGTGGTCTGGCCGGGCAGCAGGATATGGTCGGGATTGGGAATGGCCGCACGTACGGTAAAGGTGCCTGTCTTGGGATCCACCTGCGGGTCGGCGAAATCCACCAGGCCGCTGTAGGGATACACGGAGTTGTCGGGCAGGGTGATGGTGATGTAGGGGTTCCACTTTCGTTCCTCCACCCGCCGGCCAAGGTTCACGTTCCTTTCCTTGCTGCGCAGGTAGTCGAGTCCCGTCATGCTGAAATCAACCAGAATGGTGTCGCTCTTCACCACGGTGGCCAGCAGCGATTTGCCGCCGGGTCCCACCAAAGTGCCTATGTCCACGTTCCTCTCGCTGATATAGCCGGCGATGGGCGAGCGCACCGAGGTATAGCCCAGGGCCATCTCGGCCTGGATCAGGTCGGCCTTGCTCATTTCCACCTCGGCCTTGGAGCTTTCGTAGGCGGCGATGGCGTTGTCCAGGTCCAACTGGCTGGCGGCGTTCTGTTCGTAGAGGGGGCGGATACGGTCAAGGTCGCGTTCGGCTTTCTGTTCCAGCGCCTTGTTCTTGTTGAGCGAGGCCTTGGCCTTTTCCACGCGCGCTCGGTACAGGTTGGGGTCGATGACGAAGAGTAGCTGGTTCTTCTGGATATAGGTGCCTTCATCGAACAGCATCTTCTCCAAGTAGCCTTCCACGCGCGCCCGTATTTCCACGAACTGCTGGGCGCGGATCCGCCCCACGTATTCGCCGTAAACCTCCATGTCCTTTATCTCCACAGGTTTCACGGCCACGGTGGGCAGGGGCGCCGGTTCGGGGCGCTTGCGGAACAGGAGATACAGTGTCACGATGATGCCTGCCGCCACGAGCAGCGATATGAGCCATTGACGGAAAGTGACCTGTCGGATCCGACGGGCGGTATTGGACGGAAGGGTCTTGTACTTCTCGGCTTTCTTCAACAACAGTCGTTTGCTGTCTTGGATTATCTTCTCGGTATTGAAACGCATCTGCATGGGTTTAATCCGGTATTTTCCGCTCTTGACCGGACGGAATGGCAGAAAAACCGATGGAACATCGGCTTCCGGATGGGCTATAGAATCGTAAAAGTAAGTAAAAAATCCATATGGGGCGTGAAACGGCCTTCTAAAGCCGCAAATGCAGCTGTACCTTGATTTCGGGTTTCAGGAAGCCTTGTATCTGGTTGTCGCCGCTGCCGATGGCTTGCACGCCGTCCATCAGTGTGTGGACGTATTTGATTTCGGCGGTGAACTTGCCGAAGGATTTGCTTAACAGGATGAATAACCGCATGCCCTTGCCGTAGAGCGCAGGGGCGGAGGCCGAATAGCGCACGTCCGGCTCGTAGGCGTAGATGCGGTGGCCGTAGCCCTCGGTGTGGAACAAGGCCACGCGCAGGCGGATCCGCAAACCGCCCTTGTCCGTCTGATACCCTGCGTCCTGCATCAGCAGCACGCCCTTGCCTAAATCGCGCATTTCCAGCCGGCTTTCGCCGAAAAATCCGTTGGGAGCCCGGTAGGCGGCGTTCAGGCGTATGGAATTTCCTTTCCGGGTCTTGTTGTTGTCCAGCCGGAAGCGCAGGCAGGCCGTGAACCGCCTCGGTTCGTAATAGAGCGAGCCCGTAAAGACCTCCGAATGCACCGGCATGCCGGCATCCTTCTTCTCCACGCGCTCCGAACCTGAGAACTCCAGGCGGAGGTTTGCGGGCAGCGACACCTTGCCCTGATAGGAAAACAGATGCTTTTCCTTGCCCGGAACGCTTGGGCGGGGCGGGCGCCTGTTGCCCACGGTGGCATAGGGGGCGTGGTATCCGGCGCTCTGCCAGGTGTATTGGACGGCCAGGGCAAAGGTTTCGGCGGGCTTGAACTGTATGCCTTGCAGCAACGCCCCTTGCAGGCTGTGCGAGAGGGCGGCTTCCCCGTAAAAATGGAAACGGTGCAGCAGGTAGCGGTAATAGACCGAGAGATTGGCGCCCCGTGCGGGCTTCACCTCCGAAAGATTCTTTCCGGCCAGCGTTTCCCTGCGGAGTTCGGGCGTATAGATGCCGCCCAGCAGATAGCCGGAAGCCATCATGCCGATGCGTGCGGAGGCGATGTCTTTCTCCACCGACAGACCGAAAACCTGCATCGGCACGCGCTTTCGGTTCAATATCTCGGTCTGGGTGCGGTGATATCCGGTTTCGGGAAACGACTGGATGCAGTCCCAGAAATCGGCCTTGCCGCTTGCTGAATCCGTTTGCAGCCCCGCGTCGTGCCGGGCAATGGAATAGAACAGCCCCGCCTGCCAGGTCTTGGGCAGCGCCAGTTGCAGGGCCGCCCCTTGCAGGTATCCGTATTCGGCGCCGGAGGCGTAGGGGCGGAATCCTTTTCCGTTGCCGCAAAGCAGCTCGGCCTGCAGTCCGCCGAAAAATCCGGCGGGCGAATGTATGTTGAGGCCGTAGCCGAAATTCGCCTTGTAGGTGCCTACGGTAAGGTTCTTTACAATTCCGAAAGATTTCAGTGCCAGATAGCCCGAATAGAAGTCGAAGCCCTGCCGGGTAAAGGCCTCGCCTGCGCCCTGTCTGGCGGCGAATCCCCATTGGATGCGGTTCTTGTAGTTGAAGGTGTAGCGCAGGTAATAGCTGTCTGGTGTACCGGCGTATTTGCCGTCGGCAAAGGCCTTGCTTTTTGCAAGCACCCTGCCGTAACGCGCCGTCAGCTGGTGCTTGCCCTTGCCGATTACTTGCCGGAAGGGCGGCAAAGGCGGATTGCCGCTGTTTTCGAGGCAGACGAACGGCAAGAGGCGGTTCAGCGTCTGCCGGTCGAAGCCATCCACGTTCTCGCACAGTTCCTCCATGCGCACGATATTGCCGTAGCTGTTGCGGTAGTACAGCAGAGCCTTGATCTGCCAGGCGTCCAGTATGCCGAGCTTCTGCAGTTCGTCTTCGGTGGCGGTGTTGAGGTTCAGCGGCTGGTCGGCGTATTGCTGGATTTCGGCCAGACGTTCCTCATATTCTTCGGGTTCGTTTTCCAGGAGTTCCTCCAGATAGTCTTCCTGCTGTAGCAGGACGGCGTTTTCCGGCATCGCGCCCAGGCTGTCGGGCGGGGCGTTCACCGATAGGAAAGCGGCGGCGATAAGCAAAAGACCGGACATGGCTCAGGATTTTGGCGCGAAAAGGTGATGGACCGTAATTTCCACGCAGGTCTCGAAGCCCACCGGATTCTGATAGGAGGCGCTGATGCCGGCCTGCACGCGCCTGCCCGTATAGGCCAGCCCGAGTTTGTAGGCGGCGGGATTCACGCGCGCCTGGGCATACACGATAAAGCGTTGTTCGCGGCTGCGGGGCGTCTCGATGGCATAGGCGAAGCTGAGCCCGCCCTGCAGGGGGTAGCGCAGGTCTTTGTAGATGTCCAGTCCGATGTGCAGGTTCCTGTAGATGTTGCAGCCCGCTCCCACGCGCAGGCACAGCGCGTGGTTCCATTCCTTTTTAAGATGGGAACGCAGCGGAACGCTTTGCCGGGCGTCGAAGGCCACCGCCCAGATACCCCGTTTGAAAGCCGCTGAAAGCCCGATGTCCAGCAGCATCTCCGCCTTGCGGTCTTCGATGGGATTGCTTAGGCGCAGTGCCGAAAACAAACCTATTCCCAAGCCCGACAGCAGGTTCCGGCCGTAAGAGAGCCCGATTTGCTGGCGGTGCAGCACCCGATAGCCGTGGTAATCGTACAGCAGGTTCCAGCAGTCCTTGTTATTTCCGGCCTGCACCGACAGGCCGGAATGTCCGTTTTCCTTGATGAAGGCTGAACGGCAGTAAGCGCCGTAGGCAAGCTGCGGGGTTTGCTGCGGATACATGCTTCCGAGGGCGGGATAGATGCCCGAAAGGGCCGAATGGGGCGGGGACTTGCCCAACGAGGCTTGCAGGGAGAATGGCAGCAGGCAGTCGTCCTGCGCCGGAAGCGGCAATGGCAGGCCTGCGCAGGCAAGAAGCAGTATAAAACGCAATCGCATGGTGTGAACCCGTCTGAATGGCAGCACGGGTTACTTATAGAATCCAAGAACCGCGTTTTTATCGAAGTGCGGAAGTCCTTTTTGTGCTTGAATGACAAGAAAAACGCCCTTGCAGATATTTGCAAGGGCGTTTTGAGAAAGGAATTTATTTAATCCGGTATTCGAAGTCCATATTCTTGAGGTCTTCGTTCGCCTTCTTGATTTTTTCTTTCAGGCTCTTTTTGTGCGCCATCACTTTGGTTCGGTAATATACCGCCGTGTCATCGGTACCGACCGAGAGGATCTGCAGGGCCAGGATGGCGGCGTTCAGCGCTCCGTTGATGGCCACGGTGGCCACCGGAATGCCGGGAGGCATCTGCAGGATGGCGAAGGCGGCGTCGATGCCCTCGATGCTCGACTTGATGGGCACCCCGATAACGGGCAGGGGGGTCAGGGCGGCGATCACGCCCGGCAGGTGGGCCGCCATGCCCGCGGCCGCGATGATGACCCGCACGCCTCTTTGTTCGGCGTTCTGGGCGAACTCGATCACTTCCATCGGCGTTCTGTGTGCCGAGAAGGCGAGGATTTCGAACGGAACCTGCTGTTCGTTCAGGAATTTGGCGGCAGCTTCCATAATCGGGTAGTCGGAGGTGCTGCCCATGATAAGGCTTACCAAGGGATGGTCGGTAGCCGGATGTTGCTTTTCCATAGGTTTTGTTTGAGATGCCAAAGGTACGATATTGCAGCGAGTTGTGCGAGAAACAAATTTTAAAAAGGAAACTTGTTTGTTAGAAAAAAAAATACGACCTTTGCACTCCATTTTGGCGGTTGGTCGCGGCGCGGCCATTGTTAAGGCCGCGCAATTAAAAAACATTACAGTCATGTCGAGAGTTTGTGAAATAACCGGAAAGAAGGTGATTAGCGGAAACCACGTTTCCCACTCCAACATCAAGACCCGTCGCAAATTTTACCCCAATTTGCAGACCAAGAAGTTCTATGTTCCCGAAGAAGACGCCTGGATTACCTTGCGTGTTTCGGCCAAGGGCATCAAGAACATCAACAAGAAAGGCATCATGGCCTGCTTGCTGGAAGCCGAAGCCAACGGCTTGATTCGTTTGTAATCCTATCCTGGATTTGTTTGGCACGAAGGTTGCCAAGCTGTGTTTGTTGATTTCATAATTGGAGAGCCGCTGGGTAAGTGGCTCTCTTTTTTTGTATGCTTTTTCCCTGAACTGCAGTCGGAGCTTTCGGCGGTAGTGCAAGTCGCTTTGCACTACCGTGTGGCGGGGGAACTATGAGGCCAAGGGATTTTGGATGGTGAGATGCAAGGCGGGCTTTGGTACGCGACCGAGTTATCCGAAGCTGCCCAACGAAGCAGATTACCGCCCAAAATCCCTTGGAGGGGCACAAAAAAACGGATTGAGAGAATCTCAATCCGTTTTTTTATCAGCCAGGGAGAAATTAGTTTTCCTTTTCCTTACCCTTGGCGCTGGAGTAGTTTATCTTCAGGGCGTTCATCTTGCGCAGCTCCTGCTTTACGTCGGTGATGATACCCATCTTGACCGTTTTGTCGGCCTTGAGGGAGGTGGTCATCAACGGACGATCCACTTCATCGCGTGCCTGACGTTCGGCCTCGATAAACTGGGCGATGTCGCGTACGGAAGAAAGCTGGTCGTTGAGTTGGATACGCGGTTCAGTACCGAACTTCTGCGCATCCATGGGAGGTCCGATGTAGATAAAGCTTACCAACGACTTCTTTTCGAGTTTCTGAACCTCGGTCGCGGTAGGCGGGTTGATGCGCACAAACAAGGTGCTTTCACGCATGGTGGTGATAACCATAAAGAAGAACAACAACATGAAGATGATGTCGCTCATACTTCCGGTATTGATCTCCGGCGTACCTTTCTTGGCGTTTTTATTGAACTTTCCCATTGGTATTAGTTATTTACGGCAGCACTGGTGGGTTCTGCCTCTGAAATGGTAAGAGGAACCGCTTTCTGGATGGCCTCGATCTGGGCGTCTTTCTTCAAGTCGTCGAATTTGTGGCCGAATCTTTCCTGGGCCAGTTCATCCCTCAGTTCGTGGAAGGCGGCGGTCAGCTCGTTCTGTACCTTTACGTACATCTCGTAGGAAGTACCGCGGTCGTTACGCAACGAAACAACGCCTTTCGAAACGGGAACATTGCCCAAGCCTTCGATTTCCTCTATTTTCTTTTCCGATTTCTTGGGGTCATTAGCCGGGTTTGCCAAAAACTCTTTCGCCATATCGCGCAGGTCGGCGATTTCGACACGCGCACCCTGTACCTGCAGCTCATCCCGGAAGTTTACGGCCACTTTGAACACGTTGCGGTCGTGGATTTCGGGTTTGGGTGCATCGGGCGGCAGGGGAGGCGGCAGTTTTCGAGCAATCCCCAAGTCCGTATTGATAGATGATGTCAACAAGAAGAATGTCAACAGCAAGAACGAAATATCGGACATGGATCCCCCATTGATGGTGGGTGATTTCTTAGCCATGAGTGTTACTTTTTAAACGGTCTGGCAATTTCGGTGCCGATAAGCGTAAGCAGGGTGATGCCGAACAGAATGTAGAACATTATCATGCCTGCGCCGATCATTTTGGAGGAACCGTAATTTCCGCCCACCTTGTCGAACACGGCCTGACTTATGTCGGAACCGGACGAAACGATATAGGAAATCACGAAGATGACAACCAAACCCACAATACCGTAAAGCGAGGTCTTGTTTTGCTTGAAGTTGCCGGCAAATTGGTAGATGGAGAAGCCTACGGCCGCCAAGACTCCGAGAATCAGCAGCGCGTAAACCACAAACATCCCTATGTTGATCAATGTATCCATAGCCTAAAGCCTCCTTCGAATTATTTCTGGTGGTTGTACTTGACGATCAAGTCCATGAACGAAATGGAAGCGTCTTCCATCTTGTTTACGATAGCGTCCACTTTGGAGCTGAGGTAGTTGTAGAATGTTTGGATAACGATGGCCACGATAAGACCGAATACGGTGGTCAACAAGGCCACTTTCATACCACCGGCAACAACGGTCGGGGAGATATCACCGGCGGCTTCGATATCGTCGAACGCCTGAACCATCCCTACTACTGTACCCAAGAACCCCAACATAGGAGCCACGGCGATTACGAAACCGATCCAGGAAAGGTTCTTTTCCAGACGACCTACCTGAACGCCACCGTAGGAGGTAACCGATTTTTCGATCATGTCGATGCCTTCGTCGGCACGTTCCAGACCTTGGTAGAAGATGCTGGCCACGGGACCGCGGGTGTTGCGGCAAACTTCCTTGGCAGCCACGACACCGCCTTTCTGCAGGGCGTCTTCAACGCTGGCGAGCAGCTTTTCGGTGTTGGTGGTGGCAAGGTTCAAGTAAATGATACGTTCGAAAACCAAAGCCAAACCGAGAATGAATACCAAAAGTACGGGCGTCATCCAGCCGGCACCACCTTCGATGAATTTTTGTTTGAGGGCCTGGTGGAACGACTTCTGCTGAACTTGAACGGGAGCCTGTTCGATAACCGTTTCTTCAACGGCCACGGTTTCTTCTTCGGTCTGTTCAACAACAGCTTCTTCGGTTTCTACCGCCGGCGTTTCGGCTTGAGCGGCTTCCTGAGCCATCGCGGAACCAAAAACAAACATGGCTCCAACAAAAAGGGATGCAATCAGTTTTTTCATGATGATTAGAACTTTTTTTTCTTTGTTATCCTTTGGTTTTGATTACTTGGCCGCCGGCAGGCCCGCGTCGGTTTTTAGTCGGTAACGCTTGCGCCTGTCTGCTTAAAGCCGGGCAAATATACGGAAATTTTTCTTTTCCCCTACAGCACGGCCACTTTTCGTGTAAATTGCCGTTTGCCCACGCCGATACGCACAATGTAGATGCCGGCGGCGGGCAGTCTGTAGCCGAAACGGCTCTGACGCACAAAGGTGGCGCAGATACGGGATCCGGACGTATTGAAAATCTCAACCGACTCCATTTGCCCCGCACTGTAATCGATTTGCAGGAAACGGTTCGACACCGTTACCGAACATTTGTTCCAAAACGGGTTCTGGATGTCTACCGTATCGCCGGGCGTGGGGTTAGGTTCAAGGGCGGTATCTCCCCAGCCGACGGTGTCGTCGCCCCATATCTTTTCCACCAATTCGGGATGGTCGATAAAGGGATTGCGGTTGCCCTGGATTTTAAAGACGGAATCGTTGCGCCTCCGTTCCTTTTCGCTTACCGTATCCTGAAGATGCCATTTAAGCAGTAATTCCTTGCTCCATTCGGTGAAATCGTCCTGATTGTTGCCGGCCAGCATGTCCGAAGTCCAGGTGGCGATTTTGTCGTGGTAGCAGGTGGCCATATAAAAATAAGTGCGGGCCAGATCTCCCTTGTATTGATCCAATGGTTCATAAACAGTACCCGTGTATCCAGGAAAAGTGCAATTCCCCAATTTGCTGCCTCCTGTAAAGGTTTCCTCGGGATTCGCCACTTCCCCGAAAGGATTGTTGTTACGGCGCGAATTTACGTAGCCCGAAACGGGATAGAGGTGGAAGAGGTCGGTGTACATTGGCGATCCTTCTTTGGTTTCATGGAACCAACTTTTGGGAAACGAATGTTCCCTATTGTATTTCAGGCATTGATTGGTTTTGCTTCCCGAACTTCCCCCCGAATGTTGGTCAACCCTGAACTTGAAGGGACATTCGTTGTAGATATCGATGATATTGCTGTCCGCATCGGCATCGGTTTGCAGATAGGCGTCCCAAAGGGCTTTGTATGTTAATTTCGTATGCTCATTAATAATGCCGAACAGCGTTTCTTTCAGCTCAATCCCTTTTTTGTGCAGGGCGGCATCGTAATAGCCTTCGGGCTCGTCGGCGCGGCATACCCATACAAGGCAGAACAGCAGCAAAAGACCAACAACCTTTTTCATTACAGGCAGGATTTAAAGATTATAATAAAGGCGGAAACTCAGAAAGTCTCCGCCTTTTGCAAAATTACTTTTGGGCTTCGGAAGCCGTGGTCTTGAGGAACAGTTCATCCAATTGCGCCTGGCTGATGGGCGAGGGCGATTCGCTCATCACATCGCGGCCCGAGTTGTTTTTCGGGAATGCGATATAGTCGCGGATGCTGTCCGCCCCGCCGAAGAGCGCGCAAAGACGGTCGAAGCCGAAGGCAAGGCCCCCGTGGGGAGGCGCGCCGAACTCGAAGGCGTTCATCAGGAAGCCGAACTGGTTCTGGGCTTCCTCATCGGAAAATCCGAGGGCGTTGAACATGCGTTTCTGCAAGTCGCGGTTGTGGATACGGATGGATCCCCCGCCCACTTCCACGCCGTTGATCACCATATCGTAGGCGTTGGCGCGCACCTTGCCCGGATCACTTTCCAGAAGAGATTCGTCTTCGGGCTTGGGTGCGGTAAAGGGGTGGTGCATGGCAAAGAAGCGGTTCGCTTCCTCGTCCCATTCCAAAAGCGGGAAATCCACGACCCAAAGCACCTTGTAGTTGAATGGGTCGCGTAGTCCCAGGCGGCTGCCCATCTCAAGGCGCAACTGACCCAGTGCGGTCTTGGTCTTGGCGGCCTTTCCTGAAAGCACCAGTATCAGGTCGCCGGCCTTGGCGCCGCAGGCTTCAGCCACTTTCTTAAGGTCTTCGGGCGTATAGAACTTATCCACCGAAGACTTGAAGCTGCCGTCGGCATTGTATTTGATATACACCAAGCCGCCGGCACCCACTTGCGGACGCTTCACGAACTCGGTGAGCTCGTCCAATTGCTTGCGGGTGTATTCGGCCGCGCCTTCCACCACGATGCCGCCGATCCATTCGCTTTGGTCGAACACGCTGAACTTGCCTTGCGGGAATACGTCCTTGAGCGCGTTGAACTCCATGCCGAAACGGATATCGGGCTTGTCGGAACCGTATTTGTCCATGGCCGTCTGCCAGGTCATGCGTGGCAGGGGCGGCAGTTCGATGCCTTTCTCCATCTTGAACAGGTGGCGGATCAGGCCTTCGAAGGTCTGCAGCACGTCTTCCTGTTCCACGAACGACATCTCGCAGTCCAGCTGCGTGAATTCAGGCTGGCGGTCGGCCCGCAGGTCTTCGTCGCGGAAGCAGCGCACAATCTGGAAATAGCGGTCGAAGCCGGCCACCATCAGCAGCTGCTTGTACTGTTGCGGTGACTGGGGCAGGGCGTAGAATTCGCCGGGGTTCATGCGGGAGGGAACCACGAAATCGCGTGCGCCTTCGGGGGTCGATTTAATGAGGAAAGGCGTTTCGATTTCCATGAATCCTAAGTTGTCCATGTACTTGCGGATCTCGATGCCCAAGCGGTGGCGCAGGGAGATGTTCTTGCGCACACAGTCGCGGCGAAGGTCGAGGTAGCGGTACTTCATGCGCAGTTCGTCGCCGCCGTCGCTGTGGTCCTCGATCGTGAAAGGAGGCGTTTTGGCAGCGTTCAGCACCTTGAGTTCCGAGGCGATGATTTCGATCTCGCCTGTGGGAATCTTGGCGTTCTTGTTGCTGCGTTCGGCCACGAGACCCTTTACCTGAACCACGAACTCGCGGCCCAGTCCGCGGGCCTGGCCGCAGAGCGCCGCATCGGTCTCCATATTGAAAACGATTTGCGTGATGCCGTAACGGTCGCGCAAGTCAACGAACGTCATGCCGCCCAAATCGCGGGAACGCTGCACCCATCCGCACAGGCAAACTTCCTTGCCGGCATCGGTAAGACGCAGTTCGCCGTTGTTATGTGTCCTGTACATGGTTTTCCTGAGTTTTTCGGTCTTTGGATTATTTCTTTTTTCCTTGATTGGCCACCGCGTCCATCAAGGCCTTGATCTTTTCGGGATCGCCCAAGAAGCGGTCTCCCTTTAGGTTCATGTCGTCGTCGAACTCGAACAGGTAGGGAACGGCCGTGGGCAGGTTCAGCGACACGATGTCGGCGTCGGAAATGCCCTTGATATACTTGATGATACCGCGCAGGGAGTTGCCGTGGGCGGCCACGATGATCTCGTTGCAATGCTTCATCGAGGGCACGATGGTTTCCGTCCAGTAAGGCACGATACGGTTCACGGTGTCCTTAAGCGATTCGGTGAGGGGCAGGTTCTTCTTGTCCACGCCTGCATAGCGGGCATCCTGAAACGGGCTGCGCGGATCGTTTTCTTCCATCGGGTTGGGAGCCACATCGTAGCTTCTTCTCCAGATCTTTACTTGTTCTTCCCCGTATTTTTCGGCTGTTTCGGCCTTGTTCAAGCCCTGCAGCATACCGTAGTGCTTTTCGTTGAGACGCCAGGTCTTTTCCACCGGAATCCACAGCTGTCCCATTTCTTCGAGCACCGTGTTCAAGGTCTTGATGGCGCGGGTGAGGTAGGAGGTATAGGCCATGTCAAAATGGAATCCTTCTTTCTTGAGCAACTCTCCGGCCTGACGGGCTTCTTCCACGCCCTTGGGGCTAAGGTCAACATCGGTCCATCCGGTAAAGCGGTTTTCTTTGTTCCAGGCGCTTTCGCCATGTCTGATTAACACAACTTTTTTCATGATCGTATCTTGCTAAAGTTTATTCATGTATATGCAACAGCTTTACCACGCGGCGGTCGTTGGGCAGAACGAATTCCACCAGATAGTCGTCGGGCGGCAGGATGGCGGCGTCGATCAGGTTGGGGCAGGAGGGAAGGCAGTCGGTTTCTTCCTCCACCAGCACCAGGTGGCCGTCTTTCGTATAGATGTTGTAGCTCAGCACGTCTTCTTCGGGAACCACCTCGAAGGTATAGGCGTTGGGCTTGTCGGTCTCGTTGAAGTAAATGCGGTAGTCGGTGGCCAGCAGCGCGCTGTCAACCCCCACGTAGTCGAACCAGATGCGGAGCGTGTTCAGGTAGATGTCGGGCGTGTAGGCGTCGGGCTTGGTCTCGATGCCGAGCACTATGAAGAGCGTGCCCGTATGGTTGGTGGCCACGATGGCGGGCGCGTCGTAGTTCTGGGCGAAGAAACGCCGCGAGGTGTCGTCTTTCTGCACGTGGATCGTGCCCACGCAGAACAGGTCGCGGCCCGATTCGGCACCCTTGCCTTTGGAAAAGTTGGGGCGTCCCGAATTCACCTTGGGGCGTATGGGCGTGCCGCCCACCTTCAGGTGCAGGTTGCCCGGCTCGATGTTTTCGGTTCCCGCCAGCGTGAACGAAGACACGGTGGAGATGCGGTAGAGCGAATTGGGCCTCAGACCGCCGAATCCCTTGAAGATGAACAGGAACTCGCCCGCGCCGGTGTGCGAACTCGAAAAAAGCATGCCCTTGCCCGCCGAATCGTTCTTGGGCAGCGGCATCCAGCCCACGAACGGCTTGCCCTCGCGTCCTTTCGACTCGCTGGCCGCCATGCCGATCCATTCGCCGTCACCGTTCTTGAACAGCCAGGAATACACTTCGGTCTGCGCGCCAAGCAAGGCGGGCAGAAGCAGGAAAATCCCCAGCATCCCGATCGGGCGGATAGGTTTGAGAAATCTACACATAACGGCTCATCTCTTGTTGCATGCGTTCGGCCTCCTGCGCGGCGGCCGAGGCGAAATCTTCGCCCTTGGAAGCGTAGAGGATGCTGCGCGAGGCGTTGATAAGCAGGCCGATGTCGTTTTTTATCAGCCCGTTGCGGCATACGTCTTCCAGGCTGCCGCCCTGTGCGCCCACGCCCGGCACCAACAGGAAGTGTTCGGGCACGATACGGCGTATTTCCTTAAGCATGTCGGCCTGGGTGGCGCCCACCACATACATCATGTTCCGGGGCGTTCCCCATTGTCTGGAAACCGCCAGCACCTTTTGGTAGAGCGGCGGATTGCATTCGGGGCAGGTCTGGAAGTCGGCCGAACCGGCATTGGAGGTGAGCGCCAGCAGGATCACCCATTTGCCTTCTTCCTGCAGGAAGGGCTGAACCGAGTCCGAACCCATATAGGGCGCCACGGTAAGGGCGTCGAAATCGAATCCGCCTTCCTTGCTCAGGAAGGCTTTGGCGTAACGGGCGGAGGTGTTTCCGATGTCGCCCCGCTTGGCGTCGGCGATGGTGAACACGTTCTTGTCGCGCAGGTAATCGACGGTTTTCTGCAAACTCAGCATCCCCTTGATGCCGTAGGCTTCGTAGAAGGCTGAATTGGGTTTGTAGGCCACCGCGTAAGGCAGGGTGGCGTCGATGATCCGGCGGTTGAACTCGAAAACGGGGTCTTCCGCGCCCTTTACGCAGGCGGGAATCTTGTCCATGTCGGGGTCGAGCCCCACGCAGAGAAACGATTTCTTGGCGTGTATCTGTTCTATGAGTTGCTGTCTGTTCATGGCTGTGTGTTGTTTAACCCACCGACTCCTTCATCTTCTCGGCGTTTTCGGCCAGCTGCAGGGCATCGATGATTTCCTGGATGTCGCCGTCCATAAACGTGCCCAGGCTATGGGTGGTGAAGTTGATCCGGTGGTCGGTGACGCGGCTCTGCGGATAGTTGTAGGTGCGGATCTTGGCCGAACGGTCGCCGGTGGAGACCATGGTCTTGCGCTTGGAGGAAATGTCGTCCAGGTATTTCTGGTACTCGATTTCGTAGATGCGGGTACGCAGCACGCGCAAGGCCTTCTCGTAGTTCTTTATCTGTGATTTCTCGTCCTGGATGGCCACCACGATGCCGGTGGGGATATGGGTGAGGCGCACGGCCGAGTAGGTGGTGTTCACCGACTGACCGCCGGGGCCCGACGAACAGTAGGTGTCCTTGCGGATATCGGAGGCCTTCAGCTCCACGTCGAATTCGTCGGCTTCGGGCAACACGGCCACCGAGGCGGCCGAGGTATGCACGCGCCCCATTGTTTCGGTAGCGGGTACGCGCTGCACGCGGTGCACGCCCGACTCGTATTTGAGGATGCCATAGACACCGTCGCCCGACACGTTGAAAATCACTTCCTTGTAGCCGCCCGCCGTGCCTTCGGTATAATCCACCGTTTCCACTTTCCAGCCCTTGGCGTCGCAGTAGCGGGTGTACATGCGGTAGAGGTCGCCGGCAAAGATGGCGGCTTCGTCGCCCCCGGTTCCGGCGCGTATCTCCACGATGGCGTTCTTGGAGTCCTGCGGGTCGGCGGGAATGAGCAGGATGCGGATGCGTTCCTCGGTCTCGTCTTTCTGGCGCAGGTAGGTGTTCAGCTCTTCCTTGGCCATTTCGCGGAATTCCTCGTCTTTCTCGTTGTTGAGCACGTCTTTGGCCGCCGCGATGTTCGAAAGCAGGTTGCGGTATTCCTTATGCGCCGCCACGATGGGCTGCATGTCCTTGTAGTCTTTGCTCAGCTTGATGTAACGCTTCATATCCTGCATCACCTCAGGCTGGTTCATCTCTTCCTCGATTTCCCTGTACCGGGCGCTGAGCGCGTCCAGTTTGTCTAACATATTGTCCATGTGGTATTCTTATGCGTGGTGCAAACTGCAAAGATACGAATAAGATGAGAGCGGAGCAACTGAATGCTTGCTTTCAAGTTGCTCCGCCGAGCCGGAGTATCTTCAACGGAGTTAAAGATACGAATCCAATATGTTCTGCCGGTGGCGTCCATACAATCAAGCCCCGGCAATGCCGGATATTTTGAGCATTGCCGGGGCAGGAATCAAGGCCGCTGCATCCAAGCCGCGGAACTACCTTACCGAAAACTTTTCCGTAAGCACTCCGCAGGGAGTCTTTACGCGGGCGAGATAGATACCCGAAGGCATCCACGACACGTTGTAGCGGAACGAGGTTTGATTATCCAATGTGGCGGCATACAGAACACGCCCGTTTACGTCCAGTATCTCCACCTTCTGGAGGTTGCAGCCCGTGGCGGTGAGCGTTATCGTTTCGCCGGCGGGGTTGGGGCTTAGGATTAACTCCGCTTTTGGGTGCTTCTCGGTTGGGGCGGCGCCCACTTTCCGGATGCATTCGAGCTGCATTTCGGAATACAGCCTGCCGCCTATATCGTAACTTGAAGAAACATATCCTTTCACTTCCACACTGTCACCTTCCGCATAGTCCACGCCCTCAACCTGAAGTGGAGCACCATCGAACGCCCAAGTTGAATTGTAACTGAGGATAGGAGTGAGGTTACCGACCTTAATCGCTATCGCCTCAACACAACAATCAATAGGGGGAAAACCAAACGACGGTGTCAATGCCAAAATCAATGTTCCCGTACAGGAAACATATTCAGGCTTAGCTTCCGAAATGTAGCAGGACGTATAATCCGGATTTTTATAATCCGACCCTGCGTTGGTGCAAAGTATGGTTTCGAGTGTGTCCAACGACCGCCCGAAATCCTTACGCCAGGCTATGCCGTGCGAAACGGAGCCAACCTCGTTCATCCACATGTCCGTAACCTGATGGACGGTATCATACACTTTTAAATAATGAAAACCTTTCCTGCCTCCGTACATGTTTGAGATAACGGTGTCTCCTACGGCCAATGCCCGAAACACAGGGTTTCTGCGCGTGTCCGTTTCTTCCACCCAATCCATGGCCAACACGTCGTTCACTTGCAGGGAAAAATCGAAAAGCACGTGTTCCCGTTGGCCGGCATAATCATAGACATAGACACGAACGCTGTCTTCCCGCAATGCGTAACCTGCCGATACCTCGTTTCTTTCATCACTATTTTTTCGCCAAAATACCTCCCAATATTCATCGTTTCCTATCGTTGTATCCTTGCCGAAGAAATACTGGTCGGTCCGAAATCCCTGATGCCCGTCGTCAAGGGTGTACTCCCGGTACATTGACCATACCATCCTCCAAGCCGCCCATCTCTCCCGCGTGATTATATTCGGGTTGGCCGATGCCATCTGTGACAACATACACAGAAACAGTATGATTGTTGATTTCGCTTTCATGATCTTTATTTTTAATCATATAGTGAACCCAAAAGTTGCAGCGAGAACTTTCAGGGCTCGGATTATTTTACTTTGTAAGTTAATCTTCGGGGTGAACATGCGAGTAATGATTGGGCACTTTACTCTTCCACGTCTTTTGCCCATTCTCTATCTGATACTTTTCCAACTTCCGTATTGCCCATTTTGAAAAATTCCTAATCTCAGGGATGGTGTCCGACTTTAATTCATTCAATAGACCAAAACTTTTTTTTGTAGGAATAAAGCTAAGTCCAACCGCCGCATGTGAACGACATTCCGATTTTTCGGATTTGGCGTATTCCTTTAGAACCCTGAATGATGTTTTTGTTTCGCCATTACGAGCCAAATACATGGCAAAAAGGGCTTTCTGTTCATCCGTTTCGGCTTCGTTCAAACGATACTCATAGTACTTTACAGCAGCTTCCGGGTTGGCGCTCTCATAATACCATTGACACGCTTCGCAAAGCTCAATATCTTCTGTTGCATAACAAACGCCATCTAAAATTTGATATGCTGACGAATCTCCAAGGTTAAGTAGTGTTTCCGCTATATACGCTTTTTCTATCGGCAAGATATTTTCTTCAACTCTTTTCCATAGGAAAGGTATGGCTTGCTTGGCATCCACCCAAATCAAATATGTCAACGCCCATTTTCTATACTCGAACAATTCATCGTGCAACGCCACTTCCAGTAAGAAATCCTGAGATTCAGGACACACATAGTCAGCCAAATGACGCAAGGCCATCCACTTTACATCCCAGTCGACACTCACCGGATTTCCCTGAATATAATCCTGCTTATAAATGGATATCAGCGAATCATTACACTCCCTTTGCTTCCGTTCCTCCAACAACTGTCTATTGACAGCTTTCGTCTCCTCTCTGTAGGATTGGCTGAGGGTCGCTTTGTTTTGCCCCGTTGCAGGTAAAAAGCTCATAGGAAAAACTGACAAAAAGAATATTCCTTTTGCGCACAGATTTTTATAAGGGTTTCGTTTCATAGATCCCGTTGTGCCTTTTAACAACAGGATAAAGGTATTCCAATATCCTTAAAAATAAAATAGTGCCATGTCAATATGTTTTTCGTATCTTTATAGGCTTGGTTCCTTATTTTCATCCGAAATGATGATGCTTGAAAAATATCTCCGGTCATCATTCCTACGATACATCAAGCTTGTTCTTGGTAAATTGGTATCACGGAGATTTGTAGTTAAATTTGCGCTTGGTTGACAGATGAGGAGATTGAGAATGGAAATGAAAACGAGTCTGGTTGTTCCCGCGCCGGTGGACCGTATTCTGGAAATCCTGCACGAACAGGATCATCCGGCTTACCTGGTGGGCGGTTGCGTGCGCGACTGCCTGTTGGACAAGAAACCCCACGACTGGGATATATGCACCTCGGCGGGCATCGCCCAGATACGTCCGGTGTTCGAGGAAAAAGGCTACTATGTGGCGGCCACCGGGCTCAAGCACGGCACCCTTACGGTAATCGACAACGGCCGTCCCTACGAAATAACCGTCTTCCGGAAAAAAAGCGACTTCGCGGCCATCCACGGCAAGAGAACGGTTCGGAGAAAGAACGAAACCTCCTCCCTGCGGGAAGACCTGGAGCTGCGCGACTTTACGATCAATTCCATCGCATGGTCACCCCAGGAAGGCATTGTGGACCCCTTCGGAGGCGTGAACGATCTGCGGAAAGGCGTGTTGCGCTGCGCCGGCTCGGCCAAGGACCGGCTTACCGAAGACCCCTTGCGGATCCTGCGCGCGCTGCGGTTCTCGGCCTTGCTGGGCTTTTCGATCGATGAAGAACTGAAGGCCGCCATGCACGAGGCCGTGCCTTTGCTGGAAAAAGTGGCCGTGGAACGCATCACCTCCGAACTCTACCGTTTTATGCACGCTTCGGGCGTGCGCGTGGCGGCGCTCCTGCGCGAATACGCCGACGTGTTCTGCTTCATCATGCCCGAACTGAAGCCCATGATCGGCTTCGACCAGCATAACTTCCATCATTCCTACGATGTTTGGGAACATACGATGAAGGCCATGGAAGCCTGCAAGGTGGAAGACATCGTGCTTAAATTCACCATTCTGTTCCACGATATGGGCAAGCCCGCCGCTTTTACGATGGATGCGGGAGGGGTAGGGCATTTCTACGGACACGGCGAGATAAGCCGTAAGCTCTGCTCGGTCATCATGAAACGGCTCCGTTTCGACACCAAGACGGCCTCCGAGGTGCGCACGCTCGTGGAAGTGCACGACGCGCGCGTGGAGGGCAACACCCGCAGCATACGCCGTTGGCTCAACCGCCTGGGATTGGAACAGTTCGAGCGCCTGTTGCTCATGAAGACCTGCGATGCTGCCGGGCAGAACCCGGCCTTCTGGCCTGAGCGGGAAGCCTACATCAACTCGCTGCGGGCGGGCTTGCAGGAAGTGCTGGCAAAGGATTCCTGCTTCAGCCTCAAAGACCTGGCCGTGAAAGGCAGCGACCTGATTGCCGTGGGCTACCAGACCGGCGGTGTGTTGGGCAAATGCCTGCAACGGCTGTTGGACGAGGTGCTCGACGAGCGGCTGCCCAACGAGAAAGACGCCCTGTTGGCCACGGCGGTTTCGTGGCTGAACCAGGAGGCGCGATTGCGGTAAAAAAACAAAGAACGTGGAAAATAAACCCATCATATGGATTACGGGGGCTTCTTCGGGTATCGGGGAAGCCTTGGCCTACGCCTATGCCAGGCAAGGGGCGAGGCTCATCCTTTCCTCACGCAAGCAGGCCGAACTGGAACGGGTCCGCCGCTCCTGTGCCCATCCCGAGAACCACCACATCGAGTGTCTGGATCTGGCTGACCCGCAGAGTCTGGACACGGCGGCCAAAAACGTGCTGGAGAAATTCGGCTATGTGGATATGCTGATTAACAACGGCGGCATAAGCCAGCGTTCGCTGGTGGCCGAAACGCCCCTGGAGGTGGACCGCAGGATCATGCAGGTGGACTACTTCAGCGGGGTGCAGTTGGCAAAGGCCGTGCTGCCTTCGATGCTCGCGCGCGGCAAAGGCCGTTTCGTGGCCGTCAGCAGTATCGTGGGCGTGTTCGGCTTTCCGCAGAGGTCGGCCTATTCGGCGGCCAAGCACGCGATGCACGGGTTCTACGAGACCTTGCGTGCCGAGAACCGGCAGCACGGCATCGAGGTTACCGTGGTCTGCCCCGGCAGGATCCTGACCAACGTGTCGCTCCACGCCCTCAAGGCCGACGGCAGCGAATACGGCGTCATGGACCACGCCCAGGCCAACGGCATTACTGCCGGACGTTGCGCAGAACGTATTGTACACGCCGTGAGGCGCAATAAAAAAGAAGTGTATGTGTGCCGGAAGGATGTGTTGATGGTGTATTTCCGCCGTTACATCCCGGCCCTGTATTATAAACTGGTGGGCAAGGTAAAGCCTAACTGACGCAAGAGACGGTAGAAATCCGGTTGAAAAACAAATGATAAGATGAAAAAACAGACAACGGAAGAAATACGGCCCATCGTTTCGGGCATACAGCAGATAGGGATAGGGGTGCGCGATGTGGCGAAGGCCTGGCGGTGGTACAACCGTTTTTTCGGAACGGATGCCATTATCTTCGACGAACGCGCTCCGGCCGAATATATGTTGCCTTACACGGGCGGAAAGCCGCGCAACCGCCGTGCGGTGCTGGCCATGAACCTGCAGGGCGGCGGTGGCTTCGAAATCTGGCAGCACCGCGATTTCGAACCGAGGGCGGCGGAATTCAAGGTGCTGCCCGGCGATTACGGGGTGTTCGCCTGCAAGATAAAGTGCAGGAACGCCGCCGACACACACAGGCGCTATATCGAGATGGGCGCCACGGTGAGCGAGTTGTATAAGGACGATCTGGAACGCGACTATTTTTATGTATGGGATCCTGACGGAAACGTTTTCCAGCTCGTGGAGGTGGCCAATGCCGAGGCGTGGTTCGTAAACGAGAACAAGCCCACCGGCGGCGTGTACGGCGCGGTGGTGGGTTGCGCCGATATGGATATGGCCATGGCGTTCTATAGGGAAATGTTGGGCTATGACAAGGTGTATTCCGATAAGACCGAGGCTTTTGCCGATTTGGGAAAGATGGGCGTGCCGGGCGTTCGCTTCCGCCGGGTGCTGCTGGCGCATTCCAGGCCGCGTACGGGCGGTTTTTCAAGGCTCTTGGGCCCCTCGGAAATCGAGTTGGTGCAGGCCTTGGACAGAGCTGTGCCGGCGCGCAAGATTTTCGAGAACCGCTTTTGGGGCGAGTTGGGATTTATCCAGATCTGCTACGACATCCGCCATATCGAGGCCATGCGCGAGCAGGCCAAGCGGGTGGGCAGTGCCTTTACGGTGGACAGCATCCGTCAGAATCCCGATTTCGACATGGGCGATGCCGCAGGCCATTTCGCCTACAACGAGGATCCTTCGGGAACCTTGATCGAATACGTGGAGACCTGCCGGGTGCCCATCATCAAGAAATGGGGGCTGTTTCTGAACCTGAAACGCTTCAACGCCAACAAGCCGCTGCCGAACTGGCTGGTAAAGGCCCTGCGGTTCACCCGGAAAAAGGATATTTCGGATTAGAATGAACTTTTTGAAATGGAAAAATGCCGCCTCGCAAGGGTGGCATTTTTATTTTGTCTGAACCAGCCTTTCCAATACCGGCAGATCCTTGGGGTGGGTCAGCTTTAGGTTGCATTCGTCGCCAGGAACGATAAAGATGGGGATTTCCGGAAGGTATCTAAGTACCGTGCCGCAATCGTCGGTGGTGGAAAAATTTTTGTCTGTCAGTGCGATATCGTATGCCTTGGCAATGATTTCCAGCGAAAAGGCCTGCGGGGTCTGGCTGCGCATCAGCGTGTTGCGGTCGGGAACGCCTTGAATGAAGCCGTCTTTTACCTGCAGTATGGTGTCGGTGCAGGGAAGCGCCACATCCACGGCTCGGTGGGTTTTCAGGGCCTGGGTTACCCCGTCGATAATGCGCTGGCTCACCAGGGGGCGCGCCGCATCGTGGAAAATCAGGTTGACGTTCGGGGTATTGCGGTAGGCTTCCACCGCCGATAGGGTGGAACGGTAGCGTTCCTTTCCGCCGGGCAGTATCTTTTTGAGTTTCGTCCAGGCGTTCCTTGCCGCCAGTTCCTCCACCTTGGCTTTCCATTCGGGCGCGCAGACAACGGCAATCTCGCGAATGTTCGGGTTCTTCTCGAACGCCTCCACGGCATGTTCCAACACCGTCTTGCCGCCCAACATAAGGAACTGCTTGGGCAAAGTCCCGCCCATGCGGTTGCCGCTGCCTCCGGCAAGGATTACGGCGATATTCTGTTTCTCGTGTTTCATGGATGAGAGTGCTGCGGTGCAAAGGTACTTTTTATTTCAACCAATCCAGACAATTATCCTGAGTTATGACGAACTGCCATAATCCGAAAAATCGTTATGAAATTTCGGGTTAATATGGACACATGTATTTCCGTATCTTTGCGCACAAAAGTTTATCGAGACCATGAAAAAACGACTCACGATAGCGCTTGTGGCGCACGATCACAGAAAGGCCGATATGGTGGACTGGGCCAAGTTCAACGCCGGCTATCTTTCGCGCCATCACCTGGTCTGCACGGGAACCACCGGCGGATTGATCCGGGATATGTTCAAGGAAGTAGGCATCGAGGCCGATATCCAGTGCATGCAGTCCGGGCCTATGGGCGGCGATGCCGAGATTGCCGCCATGGTGGTGCGCAACGAGATTGACCTGGCCATTTTCCTTATCGACGACCTCAATCCCCAGCCGCACGAAGCCGACATCCAGATGCTGCTGCGCCAATGCCGCCTGCACAACGTGCCTATCGCCTGCAACCGCATCAGCGCCGACCTGATGATTTCCAGTACCCTGTGGGACGACCCAAACTACACCCCGATGGCACAAAGTTACATACGGTTCGAACGGAAGGGGTAAGCTGGGAAGTTTATTTTCTTGTGTACTTGAGTTGTCTAAGATAAAACATTTCAAGAAAAGGTTGTATAGTTAAAACCTTTTGTAATTTTGTGCGGTTGGATGACAGATTAAAATCCGCATGAAGTATCTTAATCTCAAGAAAGCGTTGGGCGCGTGGCGGAGTATCCAGCCTTTGTCGGAAAAGACAGGAAAAGGCTTAGCCGCCGCTTTACGGTTGACTTCAACTGCAACAGTAACCATATTGAGGGCAACACACTCACTTATGGACAAACGGAAATCTTGTTGTTCTTCGGCAAGGTGATCGGCGAGGCAGATGTACACGATGTGCAGGAGATGACGGCGAGCCTTGTTGGATTAAGGATGATGACCGAGGAAGCCGCCGCGAAAGGGATGCTTCTGACTCGGAATTTTATCCGGGCATTGCACAAGACTCTGTTGTGCGAAGACTACATGGTGCACTGTAATCTACCGGGTGGCATACAAGCCAGTTACGTGATACATGCCGGACAGTACAAGACTCGTCCCAACAGTGTAATTACACGATACGGAGACCGATTCGAATATGCGTCCCCCGAAGAAACCTCGGGACTGATGACAGATTTGGTTGATTGGTATAATGCAGCAGAACGAGTGGGTAAACTCTCGCCGGTGGAGTTGGCCGCGCTGTTTCACTACCGCTACATACATATACACCCTTTCGAGGACGGTATTGGCAGGATTGCCCGCCTGATGGTGAACTTTATCCTTGCCCGTCACGACTACCCGATGATTGTGGTCCGCAGCCGCAAGAAGAGCGATTATCTGGAGGCTTTGCATCAAACAGACATCGAGGTCGGTCCCGTGCCTGACGATGGCGCCTATGCCGACATCCGGGATATCCGTCCCTTTCTGAAATATTTTAATGACCTGGTGGCCACGGAGATTTACAACGATGTGTTGTTTGTGAGTGAGAGGAACGAGAATGTGTGGTGGTATAATGGAGAGAGGATAGTATTCCGGACCCCCAATTATACAAAACTCCTGAACGCTATGCGGATCCAGCCCAGGTTGACGCTTGCGGATATGAAAGAGGCAACGGGCATCAGCGTGACGGCCATTCAGAAACTGTTGGGTCAACTGCTCGCCAAGAAGTATGTGGAGCGTGGAGAAAAGGAAGGAAGCTGGCGAGTGTTTCTGTCGCAATGATGAATGTGATGCATTCACTCCTGACACGCAGTTTTCCTTTTTTTAGGAACCTTTTTTACTTTTTATCCTTTGTTTTAGGACATACTCCTGTTTGAACTCATCATCAACTTTCTCTAATCAAAAAAATCATACAGAAAATTTGGATTGAAATCCAAAAAGTCATAGCGGAATTTCAGGATGGTTTTCTCGTTGTGGACGACACCGAAATTGGCTACTGCCAGTGCATCCCGATCTGGCAGTTCGGGCTGATGTATTAGAGGGACTATATGGAATTTTGCGTATCCGCCCACGTCATTTTCGCCATTGAGAATGGGAGAGAAATCGAGGTGGATAACTTTGTTTTGTAGCGTACCGTATTTCTGACTATCTTTGCGAAGAAGTTTAACAACCGATAACTAAAGATTATGGATTATCCTAAAGATTATGTTTCATCAAGCA
>JAMPIH010000010.1 GCA_023662825.1 Bacteroides sp. | reverse complement strand
GGATGCAGGCTCCGGCGGCATCGTAGATCTGCAATTGCGCGTCTTCTTCCGCCTCTACGGTAAAGCTGCCGTTGGTGGGGTTGGGATAAAGCTTCACTTTCATGGCTTCGTTCTCCGCATTTCCCGTTCCTACTTCTATATAAACGGTATCGGTTATATAGACGGTATCGGTGATGAAAACCGTATCAAGAATGGGTTTGGTCAGTGTGGTTTTATATGTTACCTCGTTAACGGTAGCCGTGGCGGTATAGGTCTTTAAGCCCGTCTCTCCTTCCGAGATTTTCTCTGTCAGAATGACTGCCGGTTTGACTTCGGTTCGGCAACGCGGACAGGCAAGCGATAAAGTGGCTTTAGGCTCGACAGACCAGTTCCATTCCACGTTGGTAAAAGGGTCTTTGTGAATGGGAATATATTTGGCATAAACCGTATCGGAATATTCGGTTCCCTCTTTTGAATAAGCACAGAGATAAGTGGTGTCGGTTATTACAATAGGACTTGTATATTTTGAGGTCGGTGTGGCATCTTTCCCGAGCCCGTAGTAAATTTCGGCATCTGTTTTAGCTGAAATGGCAATTCTGGTGCCACAATCCACAATTTCCCTACTTTCGCTAAAAACAGGAGTCAAGGGCAAATCTCCATATTCTTCGATGGCGAATTCTTTCCAAACCTCGGCTTGGGAATAGGCCGTTTTTGAACCCGCCGGCACGTATAATTTTGCTTCGGAAAGAGTTTGGGTGCTAAAAACATCCGCTGCAATCGCTATGGGGATTTTATTCTCATTGAATATGATGGTAAATCCACTACAACCACTAAAGGCATAATCTCCAATGCTTGTCAAACCTTCGGGGAGGGTTAACAAACCGGTAAATCCGTTACAATTGGTAAATGCCCAGGCTCCAATGCTTGTCAAACTTTCAGGAAGGTTCAACGACCCAGTAAATTCACAAGAACCAAAAGCCCGCTCTCCAATACTAGTCAGTCCTTTCGGAAGATTCAACATCCCCCTAACACCAACACACTCAAAGAAAGAATAGACCCCTATGCTTCTCAAACTTTTGGGAAAGGATAAACTGCTTAAATTTTTACAGTGATAAAAGGCATGGT
Source organism: Bacteroides sp. (assembly GCA_023662825.1). Taxonomy (GTDB): domain Bacteria; phylum Bacteroidota; class Bacteroidia; order Bacteroidales; family P3; genus Pullibacteroides. The sequence goes on along the minus strand of JAMPIH010000010.1, from coordinate 88,632 downwards.
CTCCAATATGGGTTATACCTTCTTCTAATACCAATTGATTTATTTCTCTATCCCATGGACCGGTATTCGAATAGTCATCCATCGCTCCGGTTCCGCTAATGGTCAGCGTACCGTTTTCATCTAATGTCCAGGTCAAATTTTCCCCGCAGGTGCCGTTTTGCTGTGCGGTTACACCGGTCAAGCAACCGACCAACAGGAATATCACAAACAAAAATTTTTTCGTTGAATATTTCATGATACATCAAATTATTGACAACAAAAATAGTTAATTAATTTACAACCTCGCTGTTTTATTCCCAAAGGTATTTTTAGGGTACACTTGTAACTCTAACTTCGTTGAAGTTACTCCGTTTCGGCAGAATCCAAACGAGTTTGGCTTCTGCGCTCAACTTTTTCGTAACTTTAACTTCGTTGAAGTTACTCCGTTTCGGCAGAATCCAAACAAGTTTGGCTTCTGCGCTCAACTTTTTGTAACTTTACCTTTGCTATGAATCAGGAAAGAAACCCTTTTTATACTTGGATTGCGGTGGCCCTGGTGTTCGTGCTGGGGCTGCTGGCGGGCGCGGTGGCCATGCAGAAGCGTATCGGCGGTATCAGGCCGGTCATCAACTACGTGCAGGGTTCCAAAATCGATGCGGTGATGCGGCTTATCGACGCCAACTACGTGGATACCGTGGATAACGAGAAACTGGTGACCGCCGGTCTGGACGCGATACTGCACAGCCTCGACCCCCATTCGGTCTATCTTCCGCCTCAGGATTTCTCCAAGGCCGAAGAAGAGATACAGGGCAATTTTCAGGGTATCGGCGTACAGTTCCGCATGATAAACGATACGGTTACCGTAATCATGCCCGTTAGCGGCGGGCCTTCCGAAAAGGTGGGCGTGCAGCCCGGAGACCGCATTATCGTGGCGGGCAACGACACCATTTCGGGCAAGAAGATGAGCACCGACCAAGTGATAAAGCACCTCAAGGGACCCAAGGGCACCAAGGTGCGGCTGGGCTTGCAACGGGCGCAGTCGCCCGCTCTGGTGTGGGTGGAGGTTAGGCGCGACGTGATTCCCACCTACAGCGTGGACGTGCATTTTGTGGTGGAACCCGGCATAGGCTATGTAAAGGTGAGCAAGTTCTCGGCCACCACCGCCAGGGAATTCGACAAGGCCATGCGCGACCTGGCCTCGCGGGGCGTAAGCAAGGTGATGATAGACCTGCGCTCCAACGGAGGCGGCTTACTGTCGAGCTGCATCGATATGGCCGATATGTTCCTGCAGGCCGACGATGCCATTGTATATACCGAGGGCAGGAACCGCCGCCGCACCCAGATAAATGCCGGCGGAAACGGTAAATACCGCGATATGGAAGTGGTGGTGCTTATCGACGAGTGGTCGGCATCGGCCAGCGAGATTTTTGCCGGCGCCATGCAGGACAACGACCGGGGCATGATCGTGGGCCGGCGTTCGTTCGGCAAGGGACTGGTGCAGGAACAGATGGATATGAGCGACGGCAGCGCGCTCCGCCTTACCGTGGCGCGCTATTACACTCCTTCGGGGCGCTGCATACAGAAGCCCTACGCCGGAGGATACGAAGCCTATGAGGAAGACATGCTGCAACGCTACCTGAACGGCGAGATGACCGGAACCGACAGCCTCTCGCGCACCGATACGGTAAAGTATTACACCAAGGGCGGCCGCGTGGTGTACGGCGGGGGCGGCATCGAACCCGATGTGGTGCTGCCTTACAAGACCGACAGCCTGTTCGTGTATCAGAACCGGCTTTCGAACGGCGGTTACAACTATGATTTTTCGTTTGCCTACACCAACAGGAACAGGGCGAGACTAAAGGCGGAATATCCCTCGGCGGAGATCTTTACGCAGAAGTTCGAGCTGAGCGACGCCTTGTTCGAGGAGTTCCTTGCCTATACCGAGAAGAAAGGCTTGGCGCGCGACAGGGCCAGCATCGCGAAATACGGAAACAACATGAGGCTCACGCTCAAGGCCTTGATAGGCCGCGACTTGTACGACGACCTGGGATTCTATCCCACCTACCTGCAGCGCGACGACGATTTTACCGAAGCTTTAAAACTGATGAAAAACCCGATAGAGCTATGAAAAAACTGATGAAAATGTGTCTGCCCATAGGCATGACGGCCTTGATGGCAGCCTGCGCCCCCACGCAGAAAGAATTGTTGTATGCCGACTTCGGCAAGGTGCAGGATGATGTATATCTGAGCATGGTGCCGCTTGCCGGTGGCGACAATGTGTATCTCGACACGATTTCCTTGCAGGACGGCAAGTTCCTGCTGGACAGGGAGATTGCCGAACCCACCGAGGTGACCCTGGAATTGGGCAGGGACCGCAAGGCCTATGGCCGGCGCAAGCCCGCCGCCTCGGAAGCATACCGAGTCAACTTTCTGCTGCAGCCGGGCGAAAAGGTACGCATCAAGGCCGCCTACGGACAGGATTGCCTGGACTACGAACTTTCGGGCTCCAGGGAACTGAAGGCGCAGAGCGACCTGCGTACCAAAATGCGTGCCGAGTATGTGGAACTGGGCTTGCTCTACGATAAAATCGTGGAAGCCATGAAAGACGGGGTGGAAAACGCCGACGAAGCCTATATCGACAGCCTCTATGAAGCCTACGGTGCGGCCAATATCCGCAAGGCCGAAGCCTCCCTGCACTTTATAAAGGAAAATGCCGACCGTATGCTCTCTGCCTTCCTGCTGCTGAAACATCCCGACCGCGATACCTTCCTGAACTTTCTGCCGGTGTTGGACAGCGCGCTGGTGCACGGCGCCTTGGCCGAAAAGATAGAGCAGGTACGCCGTCAGGCCGAGTATATGCGCACGGTCCGTCAGAACGAAGCCAATCTTTCGGCCGGCGCGCAGGCTCCCGACTTCACTCTCTACGACCTGAACGGCAAGGCGGTGAGGCTGAGCGATTTTTCCAACCGCTACGTGGTCTTGGATTTTTGGGGAACCTGGTGCCCCTGGTGCGTGAAGGGCATTCCGCAAATGAAGGAATACTACGCCAAACATAAGAAAAAGGTGGCCTTTATCAGCATTGCCTGCCGCGACAAGGCCGAAAAGGTAAAGGCGATGGTGGAGAAAGAAGGCATCAAGTGGGTCAACGTAATGAACGGCGAGGGCGAGGACGATATGGCGCTCACCTTCGGCGTAAGCGGCTATCCCACCAAGATTCTGCTCGCTCCGGGCATGAAGGTGCAGAACCGCTATCTGGGCGAGGTCCCCGAGTTTTATCAGGATTTGGACAACATTAAATAATACGGCCATGGCAACCAGAAACAACGGCAAAAAGCAGGCGGAACCGCGTGCCAAAGCACCCCGCGGCGGCAAGCAACTGCCTAAGATCTTCGTGTTGGACACCAATGTGTTGTTGCACGACTATCATGCGATATACAAGTTCCAGGATAACGACATCGTTATTCCGATGGTCGATCTGGAAGAGGTGGACCACTTTAAGAAAGGCAACGAACAGATAAACTTCAACGCGCGCGAGATCATGCGTGCGCTGGATAAACTCTCCGAGCATGGTTTGTTCGGGCAAGGCGTGTCTTTGGGCAAGGGTATGGGCACGCTTACCGTGATGCTGGGCAAGGGGCTTACCGACGAGATGAAGGCGGCCTCGATGGCCGATATTCCCGACCACCGTATCCTGGCCGTGGCCCTGGACTTGCAGAAGGCGCATCCCGAACGCAAGGTGCGTCTGGTAACCAAAGACGTGAACCTGCGCATGAAGGCCAAGTCGCTGGGTATGCCGGCCGAAGATTACCTGAGCGACAAGACGCCCGAGGAATCGGAATACGTAAAGCGCAAGATTGGCCGGGTCAAGGTGGCCGAGAAAGTGATTGCCAGCCTCTACGAACGCCCCGAGGGAATCAGCCCCGCCGACATCAAGGTGAAACCCGCCGCCAACGAATACTTCGAACTGGTGAGCGGCGAGGCCCGCATGCCGGTGATGTACAACGCGTTTACCAAGAACGTGGTGAAGGTTTCGTCGCTCAAGGTAACGGGCATTTCGCCCCGCAACGACGAGCAGGCCTGTGCCTTGGACGCGCTGATGCGCCCCGATATTCCCCTGGTGGCGCTTACCGGCGTGGCCGGGACGGGCAAGACGCTCCTGGCCCTGGCCGCGGCCCTGGCGCAGATGAACGATTACAAGTCGGTGCTGTTGAGCCGGCCCGTCATTCCGCTTAAGAATCAGGATATGGGTTTTCTGCCGGGCGATGCCAACGAAAAGCTGGGGCCTTATATGCTGCCGCTCTACGATAACCTGGCGGTGATCAAGAACAAGACCCGTATCTCCACGCAGGAATACACGCAGATAGAGGAAATGCAGAAAAGCGGCGCGTTCCAGATAACGCCCCTGGCCTATATCCGTGGCCGCAGCCTTTCCGACACCTACTTCATCATCGACGAGGCGCAGAATCTTACCCCGCACGAGGTGAAGACCATCATTACCCGTGCCGGCGAAGGCACCAAACTCGTCTTTACCGGCGACATCCATCAGATAGATTCCCTCTACTTAGACGCCCGGTCCAACGGATTGAGCTATCTGTGCGACCGCCTGTTCGGGCAGGACATCTTCGCCCACGTGAACTTGTTCAGGGGCGAACGCAGCCGCTTGGCCGAAATCGCCGGGAAATTATTGTAACAAGGGCACAAGTGCGTTGGAAAAGGGACTAAAAGGTACTTGGATGCGAGGCTTCGCGTTGCAAGGTTGAGGGAGCTTACTTTTGTAAGTGACCGAAACCTTGCGGCGCGGTAACGAAGCAGATGAGTGCATTTTAGCCCCTTTTATAGATTTCCGAAACGCTTACGGGCGAAGTATTCGAAACTTAAGAACGTCAGCAGGACAACTAAAAGCCAAGTCCGGTTGAGTGGAGAAACATAGGTCTCTTCCGTTCTGATGCGGGGTTTGAGGTCTGAACGCTGCAAGAGTTCTTGCGCGAGTTCTTTCCACACGGCCGGATTTTCCTTTTCGGAATTTCCTCCGTAAAAGAATCTTCCCTGATAGGTGAGCGAGAGGTTGCGCAGCAGCGCGTGATCCGCCGGCAGTTTCGGATTCTCCAGTTGCGGGTCGGATACCGAGAGGCTGCCTTGGGTGCGGTAGGTTTCATCGCCCACGGTGGCTTGCGCGGTATATCGGTAGTCGCCTTCGGGCAGGAATCCGGCATCCAAGGCGTAGTGGTCGTTTTCCGGCACGAAATCGAAGCGGTATTTGGCATCGGAATCCAAGCGGTTCAGATGGAGGCGCACGGGGGCGTTCTCCACTTTCTCGAAAGCGGCGTTATACAGGAACGCCTGAACCCTGAGGGCTTCGGTACTGCGGATGGCGGCGGGGCAGTGTACCGTAAGGTTGCTTTCGGGTCTGGCCTGGCAGAGCAGTTGCAGGCATTTGTCGAACAGATGGTCGAAAGTCTGGGTGTTGCCTGTTTCCTGAAAATCGGCCAGGCGCCATTTCCAGAACTGGGTGCCGAAACATACGGCCGTACGCCGGCTGCCCGGGGCGCTGATCCAAAGCAGGGGGTCTTCGGTGTCGAGCTGCAGTATGTTCTGCGTAAAGAGAGATTGTCCGCCGCCGGTGTTGTATAGGGCGAAAGGGGTCTGCAGGGGCGGAAACCTCTCCCATAAGGCCCGTTCTTGGGTCGAAATGTTAAAGAGGCTGAAACCGGGGTTGAAATGCGCCTGCGCCTCGTTCCACCGTGATCCTTTCGGCTGTACCGAAACGCCCGCGTTCTCCTTGTTAAGCAACGGGAAAGACGTGGAGGCCGTGAGAAGGTAAAACAGGGGTTTCCGTTCCAGCATAGGCTTGAGCTCGTGCAGCGGATAGCGCTCCGAAGGCAGCCCGTGCAGCACGATAAGGTCGTAGGATTCCAATCTGTCGGGATTGCGGGTCAGGTCGGCCAGGTCTTTGGCCAACACCACATCGGTGCTGTATTTTTCCTGCGTCTGCAGGCTTCGGTGCAGGCAGCCCAAGTCGGGGTGGGGGGCATGTGCCAGCACCAGTATCTTCTGCCGGTTCTCCAGCACGCGCACCAGAAGCTCGCGGCGGTTGTTCCGGGTGTCGTATTCGTCTTTAATCGGTTCGAGCGCCAGTATATAGCGGCATATCCCGCTGTCCTGCGTCGTTATGTTCCATTCCACCGTCTGTTCGCTCTTTCCCTGAAAGGGAATCACGGTGTCTTTGAGCAGGCGTTTCTGCCCGAAGGCTTCCCGCAGCGAGAGTCTTGCCGTGGCCTGGGGCGCGCGGCTCTGCCCGATGCGCACGCGCACCGGAAAGTTGTTGCCCTTATAGGCGTAGAGGTTGGTAACGGCCTGTTCGATAGAGAGGTCGGGGTATCGGTTGGTGTCGCCAAACCCCACCGTATAGAGCGGCAGGGCGAGCCTGCGGTAGGCCGACACCGCTTCCTGCCCCATATTGTTGTTGCCGTCCGAAAAAAGCACCACGGCGGCGTGGTCGTTGCCCGCGTTCCGCTGCTGGATGTAGTCGAAGGCCCGGCCAAAATCGGTGGCGGGATCGTTAAAGGCAAAACCGGCCTTGCCGGCATCGAGTCCGAAACCTATGGCCTGTACGTTGAATCGTTTGGAAAGACTGTTCGAAAATTCCTTGAACCGCTGCACCAGGAGCGTGGTGTCGGCGGCGCCGCCCATCGACGAAGACTGGTCGAGCACCAGAAAACAGAGCGGCTTTTCGATGCGTTCCCGCCTCAGCTTCACCAAGGGCGAGAAAAACAGGAAGCAAATAAAAAAGACGAACCCGAAACGGAGACATGCCAACAGGATCCGCCATCCCTTCGCGAGTTCGTCTTTTGTGTTCCTGTAATACAATCCTGCGGCGTAGGCGGTGGCCGTTACAAGGGCGATCACCCAAAACCATGAGCCGGAGAGGAATTGCATGGAGGAGCGGTATTACATGTTCATGCCGCCGCAAACGTGGAGCACCTGTCCGCTAACATAAGAGGAAAGGTCACTGGCCAGAAAGAGGCATACGTTGGCCACGTCCTGCGGAGTGCCGCCGCGGTGAAGGGGAATCTTGGATTCCCAGTCCTTGCGCACTTCTTCCGAAAGCTGGGCGGTCATATCGGTAATGATGAAACCGGGCGCGATCGCGTTGGAGCGGATGCCGCGCTTGCCGAATTCCTTGGCCACCGATTTGGTGAGGCCGATGATACCGGCTTTGGAGGCCGAGTAGTTTACCTGACCGGCGTTGCCCGAAACACCCACCACCGAACTCATGTTGATGATGCTGCCCGCACGCTGGCTGCTCATGACGGGCGCCACGGCCTTGGTGAAGTTGAACACCGATTTGAGGTTCACGTTGATCACCGCATCCCACTGGGCTTCGGTCATACGGAGCAAAAGACCGTCTTTGGTAATGCCGGCGTTGTTCACCAGCACGTCGATACGGCCGAAATCCTTTACGATGGCGGCCACCGTTTCTTCGGTGTTGGCGGTGTTGGAAGCGTCGGAGGCATAGCCTTTGGCTTTTACGCCCATGCCTTCCAGTTCCTTGACCAATACCTGCATGTTTTCGTCTTCGCGAAGGTCGGTAAAGGCGATGTTGGCGCCTTCGGCGGCAAAACGCAAGGCGATGGCTTTGCCGATACCGCGGGAAGCCCCGGTGATAACGGCCACTTTGTCTTGTAAGAGTTTCATAACCTATTTGGATTTTTTAATCGATTTGAATGTTGCCGGCTTCCGGGCGCTTTTCGATGCCGAAACTGAAGCGGGCGTTTATCTTGTCGGATTTGTATTTCAAAAACAGGAAGTAGAGGGCTATCGCCGCAAGGCAGGCAAGGCCCCGTATCACCTCGTTCGGGGTGATGAGCGCGGCGATAAGGAATCCGGCGGCGGCCGCCACCAACGAAAGCACGTAGGCGTACAGCACCGCTTTAAGCCCCATGCCCGACATCAGGAACACATCGACCCGTTCGCCCTTTCGGTACATCCGGGCGTCTTTGGTCTTTACCGTAACGTCTTTGTCGGTTTTTTCCGACATCTGGCACAGGTTCTTGGCATGGCACGACCCGCAGGCCGATGCCGCCTGAATCCGGACCGTTACCGAATTTTCCGAAACTTCGGTAACAATCCCCTCATGTACGATTTTCTCTGCCATATAGGGTGCAAAGATAATAAAAACGCTCCCCAATGGGGAGCGTTTTTATTTCTAAATAGTGCAAAGACTATTTAACTTTTTTAGCCAAGGTAGCACCGGGTTTGAACTTAACCACCTTCTTAGCGGCAATCTTGATGCTCTTGCCGGTACGGGGGTTGTGACCCATGCGGGCAGCTCTTTTTTGAACGCTGAAGGTACCGAAACCGATCAAAGAAATGCGGTCGCCTTTCTTGAGGGCATCAGCCGTAGCGGTCAAATAAGCTTCGAGCGCTCTTTTGGAATCAGCTTTCGACAAGTTAGCTTTCTTGGCGATAGCATCGATCAATTCTGTCTTGTTCATGTCTAAAAGTTTTACGAGTTAAACAATCAATGTTTTAGTACGGCAAAGGTATTTGATGTTCGCAAAATAGCAAAATTTCATACCCTTGACAATCACATACTTTGCTTTTTTAATTGTTGATAACTCCAAATGTAAAAAAGTCCCTTTCGGTATCGAATTTAAAGCCTCTTAAAAGCTCTTCTATTGTAAGTTGCTTTTTACCAGGAAGTTGTAGTTTTGTAATGGAGACCGGAATGCCGTCACCGCAAACGATTTTCATAAAATGCTTGTTGTCAGAGAGAATGGCTCCCTGTTCATAACTTTTTGCATTTTTTTCGTCCATACGGGCGTCTATAAGCTTTACCGGCACGTTTTTTTGCGTGGAAAACTGTTGAAGACAGCCTATTGCGCCGGGGTAGGGACTGAGCGCCTTGATTTGCCGCAATACTTTTTCCGCCGGCAGTTTAAAGTCGATAATGCAATCGTTCTTAAATATTTTCGGAGCATTCGGCAAATTCTCGATATCCGTTTGCGGTTGAGGTATGGGCGTGATGTTGCCTGCAAACAGGTCTATGGCGGTCTTGACCACCAGGGGCGCACCGATGGCCAGCAGTTTGTCGTGCAGGCTGCCCGCCGTTTCTTCGGGGCTGAGCGCCGCTTTTTCCTGGTAGAGGATGGCGCCCGTGTCGAGGTCTTTGTCCAGAAGGAAAGTGGTGACGCCGCTTTCTTTCTCACCGTTCCAGATGGCGCGCTGTATGGGCGCGGCCCCCCGGTAGCGGGGCAGGAGGGAGGCGTGCAGGTTGAACGTGCCCAGACGGGGCATGCTCCACACTTCCTTCGGCAGCATGCGGAAGGCCACCACAATCTGCAGGTCGGCGTGGAAGGCGGCCAGTTCTTCCAAAAAGGCGGGGTCCTTGAGCTTTTGCGGCTGCAACACCGGCAGACCCAGTTCGAGGGCGCGGCGCTTTACGTCGCTCATGCCCGTTTTCTGCCCCCGTCCGATGGGCTTGTCGGGCATGGTGACCACGGCCACTACGTTCAGGCCCGCCTGCACCAAGGCCGAGAGGCAACCGGAGGCGAACTCCGGCGTTCCCATAAAGACAATGCGTTTTTCCATGTGTTATTTCTGCATAATGGCGAGCATCTGCAAGGCGGCTTCGGCGGCTTCCGAGCCCTTGTTGCCCAGTTTTCCTCCGGCGCGTTCCACGGCCTGCTGCTGGTTGTTGGTGGTCAATACCCCGAAGATAACGGGCTTGAGGTATTGGATGCCCACGCGGGTCAAGCCGTCGGCCACTGCCTGGCAGATAAAGTCGAAGTGGCGGGTCTCGCCCTGGATCACGCAGCCGAGGCAGATCACCGCGTCGCAGTCGGGGCGGGCGGCAAAGTAGGCCGAGGCCGAGGAAAGTTCAAAGCTGCCGGGCACCGACACCACCTGGATGCGGTCGTCGCTTACGCCTTGTTTCCTTAAGGTCTGTACGCAACCGTCGCGCAGGGCGTGGGTTATCTCGGTGTTCCATTCGGCCACCAGCACGGTAAAGCGGTGGGTGGCGTCGGTGGGTACGGCCGGGGTCTTGAGGTCGAGGATACGGTCTTTCGTTGACATGATGACGGATATATAATGTATATAGGTTGTTATACGAAAAACGGGGAAACCTTGCCGTGTTACCGGTGGAGGCTTCCCCGTATGCTTGGGATGACGAACCGTTTACTTGCCCAGCTTGGCGTTCATGCGGGCGATGTAGCGGTCTATATCGGAAGCTTCACGTGACATGGGGAAGCGACGGCGGATCTGCTGGTAGGTCTGCAGCGCCTTTTCGTATTGCTGCAGGGTTTCCTGAACCATGGCCTGACGCATCAGCACAGCGGGCGTAAGGGCTTCGTTGGCGTATTTGGAAGCGGCCTTGGCATAGCATTCAACCGCTTTTTCGGCCTGACCCGCTTCCAGGTAGGCATCGCCCAAGGCCTGGTTTGAGAGCACGAACAGCACGGGATCCTTGGTGTTGAACTTCTTGATGTACTGGATCGCTTCTTCGAAATGCCCCTGATGTAGGTAAGCCAGTCCCGCGTAGTAGTTGGCCAGTCTGCCGCTCTTGGTGGCGCCGTAGCTGTCGGCGATCTCGAGCATGCCGGCGTGTTGGCCGTCGCCGTTGAGGGCGGTGGTCAGCGAATCCATTTCGAAATAACGCTGGGCGTAGAACATTTCTGCGGCGGCCGTTTTTTCTTTGGGCGCCAGATACAGGTATTTGTAGCCGAAATAACCCACAACAATCACCACGATGGCAACGACGATGCCAATGATGAGCGATTTGTGTTTTTCGAAATAGTTTCCTGTTTTGGCAAGGGCAACTTCTACGTCTTCAACGATCTGTTCGCCTTTTACTTCTTCTTTCTGAGCCATGGCTGTAAGGGTTGTCTAAAATTAAGGTCGCGAAGTTACAAAAAAATATGCGATATGAAACCCGTGCGCCCTGAAATGGGATAAAATTTACATTTGTGTTATCTTTGCAAGATAGTATGCCCTTAAAAATACGGGAAGATGAGTAAGCTCCGGTTCCTGCAACATTGTGTGGCTTTCGTGGCCTTTGTCTTTGCCTGCCTGTCTTCGGCATCCGGCCAGACGGAAGCGGTATTTACCGTGGTTTCGAGCGCGGGCGGTTCCGAATCCGTTCTGTTGAACGGGCAGACCTTTACCTGCGACTGGAACTTAGGCGAGGTGATTACCGAAACCTTCGGGAGCTACAAGGGGTTCGACGCCTCCAAAAAGCGCCTGACCCAGGGTTTCGAGCAGGGCGAGGGCTTTATCGAAGACCCGCTTGCCCAAGACCTGGCCAACGAGGAAGGCACGGCCGGCCGGTTCAACGTAAAGGTGTTTCCCAATCCGGTGCGGCAATACCTTAACGTGGCCTTGCCTGCCGAGGCCGGTTCCGGCTGCCGCCTGCACCTGCGCAGCCTGCAGGGAGCCGTGCTCTATGCCCGTAAGGACGCCAAGGCCGGGGGATATAGCCTGGATATGAGCCGTTTGCCCGCTGGGGTGTATGTGCTGGAGGTGGAGACGGAAGTCGGGCGACAGTCGTTTAAGATAGTTAAAGTACAATAACGCTTAGAAAAAAGTAAAATGAAGACTTTTTTTCGTGAATTGCTTGCAGTGTCATTATTGCTTGCGGGTTTGTGTGTGGCGGGGCAGGCGCAGAGCGTGCCGGGCGCCATCAAGTACCAGGCGGTGCTGCGCGATGTAAACGGCAAGACGCTGGCCAACAAAGCCAACGTGAACCTGCGTGTCAGCCTCCGCATGGATGACCCCGCTACGGGGCAGATCGCGTACAGCGAAGACCATAAGGGAATTGCCACCAACGCTTACGGGGTGATTCATTTAGAGATAGGTCGGGGTACGGTAACTGCGGGCAAATCGCTGCACGAGGTGCCTTGGGCGGGACATGAGATATACGTGCAGATAGAGATAGAAACCGACGGCACGGGCTACACCCATATGGGTAATGCCGAACTGCTTACCGTTCCCTATGCCTTCTATGCCGAGAACGCCAGCGGCGACAACCTCTACGAGAACCTTGACGATAACGTTCTGCCCAAGTTCAACGCCGCCAACAAGACCTTGGTGAACTCCGGCCTTTCGCAGACCGGGCGCGACCTGGAAGTGGACGCCTCTTCGGTTACCTTCGTCGATAAGGCCGCAGGTACGTCGGGTTATAAATTTCCGATGAGTGCAGGAAGCAGGGGGCAGGTTTTACAGTTGGGGAGAGACGGTCAGTTGGAATGGGGGAATGTTTCGGGAGACGGAGGATCTTCCATTAATTTAGACGGAGACGGGCATCTGTTGTATTGGAACGATAACAATGGCGTGGATACCATTTCGGCCTTGAAATACAATTACAAGAACGCAGGTCGGGATATCGAATTGAACACGAACATTACCGGAACCAACAACCTGTTGGTGTCCGATAAGTTGGGCGATGGGCAGATCTGGATCGGTGATGGTAATTCAACTAACCTTACACCGCGTAATTTGCGGGGACCCGTAACGATGGATAAAGAGGGGAACACAGCTTTGCATTTAGACGGACACGTGGTGATGGACAATACCACCGGCAAAACCGCGCTTAATCTGGTGATGAAAGGCGGTATACAGCTGATTCCGGGACAGGCCGGAGCCAAGGATACCCTGGCGGTGACGGCCTCGGAAGGAGGAGGCACCGGCGGCGGGGAGTCGCTGTGGGAAATGAACAACAACCATAAGGATGATCCCGGCATTAATCAAATGTATCCTAAATCCAACTTGGATAAAACGTATGTAGGTATAGGAACGGCTAATCCTTCAACGCTATTTCATGTGTATGGAATGGCTGCGTTGCATAACAAGGCCTTGTTTAGCGAATGTGATGTGGAATTTGCAAGCGAGACAAATTATGAGGGCTGTACACCCTCGTTTCAATGGTTTAAGGATAAATCGGCTTTGTTTGTAGGTGCCACGAGTAATAATTATAGCTCTTTGATTCCGGAGGTCGGCAGCTATTCGGTGGCGATGGGGCTGGATGCCAAGGCGAATATAAAATATGGCTTTGCCATCGGGCGGGAAGCTACGGTATCAGAAGATTATGGTTTCGCTATAGGTAAGGAAGCTACCGTATCGGCAGGTGCTATCGATGCGTTTGCCATAGGTAACAACAGTACGGTAAGTGCTGCGAATGCCATGGCCTTGGGACGCGAATCCTCGGCTGCCGGACAAAACAGCATAGCCTTGGGGTATAATGTCAAGGCGACAAAAGACTATGCTATAGCCCTGGGCTATGACCAAATTGCCGGAAGCGATGCCGTGGTGATCGGGTATAGTAATGTTAATGTAGGTGATGTGGAGAATTTAGGCTCCAATACTCAATACGGGCTATCCTTGGCAATAGGCCGGAATAATAATTTAGAAAAAACGGCATCTATAGTTATTGGCAGCGATAATAAACTGAATGCCGATAACGGAGGTTCGTCTATTGTTATCGGAGGGATGCCTGTGGGTATACCTCCGTATAATAAGGATTTCAAGGAGATTCCTGGATATTCGTACATTGTAGGGCGTACGGCTTGTTTTCCAGCGTTGGAAGGTGATGAATATGGGATAACATTGTTGGGTTCAACGGATATTGTTACAAACAGCGATAACAATGGATTGATATCTGTGGGGCAGCGCAATAGCTATGAAGGTGCCCCGTATGGTTCGCAACAGGATCCTCTTCGTTCATTCCCTATTATGTTGGGGTCAAACTTAACGAATAATGGAGCCTATAGGTCTTTAACGATGATAGGAGATGGCTTTTTTGCAGATGTAGATCATTTTAGCCCTGAAGAACCGATCTTTATGTACGGATCACAGAGAGTTGCGGATGAATTGGGAGTCAAAGGCGGTTATAAAGGCTATAACGCTGTATTTGAGATTAGTGCGTATGGGAATGCTTTCTTTAACTATGATTTGAATGTGGACGGAGAAATACATATGGGTGGTGATCTTGTTCAGACTTCCGACGAACGCCTTAAAGACAGTATCAGGCCTATGGATTGGGGGCCGGCTTTGTTGGATAAGATAACGCCGGTTTCGTATATGTTTAAGTCCGATACCATAAAGAAACGTACCCGTTTCGGTTTTATTGCTCAGGATGTGCAGAAAACTTTTCCCGAATTGGTTACAAAAGGAGCTAAGGGAATGTTGGGTATGGATTATATCGGGCTTATTCCGGTGTTGTGGCAGATAAACCGCGAGCTTTTGCATACGATAGACGCCTTGCAACGGCGTGTGGAAGAACAGGACCGCAAGCAGGCCGAACTGGAAAGCGAGTTGCAGGCCATCAAGGAAAAATTGGAAAAGCTGGGATTATAATGATGAGCATCGATTCGACTCCCGTCGTATGGGCGGAAAATTTAGACGTCTATCAAAAGCGGACCCGCGTGCTGTCGGAAGTGAACCTTTCGATAAACAAAGGAGAGTTCGTGTATCTGATCGGCAAGACGGGCGCCGGAAAGAGTTCGCTGCTGCGCACGCTTTATGCCGATATTCCCGTGCGTTCGGGGCAGGCAAGGGTGGCGGGCTACGATCTGGCGCGCCTGCCTAAGAAGGATATTCCCTACCTGCGCCGCAAATTGGGCGTGGTCTTTCAGGATTTCCAACTGCTTACCGACCGCTCGGTGGCCGATAACTTAGAGTTCGTGCTCCGCGCCACCGACTGGAAGAACAAGGAGAGCATAGACCGCCGTATCCGCGAGGTGCTGGAGATGGTGGGCATGGAAACCAAGGCCTACAAGATGCCGTACCAACTTTCGGGCGGCGAGCAGCAGCGCCTTTCCATCGCGCGCGCGTTGCTCAACAGCCCCGAGGTCATTCTGGCCGACGAACCTACGGGAAACCTCGATCCCGACACTTCCGAAGAAATCATGCGGCTTTTGGTGAAGATAAGCCAGAACTGCGCGGTGCTGGTGGCCACGCACGACTTTTTGATCATCACCAAATTTCCTTCGGGTATCCTGGTTTGCGAAGACGGAAAGATCCGCCACGAGCAATTATAAGAAAATCCGCTGCCGCCAAGGGTTTATTCGCCCCGGTAACTGTCCAGCAGGGTGTGTGCCTCCTGCATCGAGGAGCTCAGCATCAGTTGCATCTTTACCGGCTTGAAGTTGGGCAGCCCCTTGAAGAAGCCGGAGTAGTGTATCTTCATTTCCTGCGCCGCCACGCGTTCCCCCTTGCATTCCGTTTCTTTCTCGAACAACTGCATGCATACCCTCTTGCGTTCCTCCACGCCCGGCAAGGGTAATTCCTGTCCGGTTTCCAGAAAGTGCCTTACCTGTTCGAAAATCCAGGGATTGCCGATGGCCGCCCGCCCTATGAGCACGCCGTCCACACCGTAGCGTTCCTTCATTTGCAGAGCCTTGGGCGCGGAGTCTATATCACCGTTGCCGAACACGGGAATCTTCATGCGGGGATTGTCCTTCACGGCTCCGATCAGGCTCCAGTCGGCGGTCCCGCCGTAGAGTTGGGCGCGGGTGCGTCCGTGAATGCTTATGGCGGCGATGCCTATGTCCTGCAGTCGTTCGGCCACCTCCACGATGGGCTTGGAAGAGGCGTCCCAGCCCAGGCGGGTCTTTACCGTTACCGGCAAACCGAGTCCGTCCATGGCCTTAACGACCGCAGAAGTGATCGAAACCATTTTGGGAATGTCCTGCAATATGCCGCTGCCCGCGCCCTTGCTCACGATCTTGCGCACGGGGCAGCCCCAGTTGAGGTCGATAAAGTCGGGATGATATCCGGCGGCGATTTCGGCGGCCTGACGCATGCTCTGTTCGTCGTGTCCGAAAATCTGAATGCCGGTGGGGCGTTCATCGGCTTGGAACGCCATTTTGGAGAGGCTTTTGCCGGCCATGCGCACCACCGCGTCCGACGAAATGAACTCGCTTACCAGCACATCCGCGCCGTGCCGCTTGCAGAGGCTGCGGAAAGGGGCGTCGGTAACGGCTTCCATCGGGGCGAGCCACAACGGGAAATCGCCTAATTCTACCTTGCCTATTCGGGCCATCGGGTGTTTCGTCCTTCTATTTTACGGATGCGGGGCAGCAGGTCTTCCCATTGTCTGGCGGTGAGCTTGGGACCCGTTACCTGCACCACCTGCGTGGCCACCGTGGAGGCGATGTCGCCGCACTCCTGCACGCCCAGTCCCCGGCTCATGCCGTAGAGGAATCCGGCGGCGTAACTGTCGCCCGCGCCGTTGCTGTCGGTCTTCACCACCTTGTCGGCATCGATTACGTAGAGTTTGCCTTTGTGCATTACCAGTGAGCCGCGCGAGCCTATCTTGACCACCGCAACGCCCACCTGTCCGGCCAGCAGGTTCAGGGCCTCCAGGTTCTCCTTGCCCGTAAAGGCGAGGGCTTCCTCCTCGTTGGCGAACACCACGTCCACCATGGGCAGGATCCTGCGCAAGAAATTCAGGTTGCCTTTAACGATGTTATAGCTCGCCAAGTCCAGCGAAATGACCATGCCGCATCCGTGGGCCAGATGCAGGGATTTTTCCAAGAGCGCGTAGTTCTGCACCATATAGCCCTCGATGTGGAAGTATCCGTAGCCCGAAAAGATGTCGCGGCTTATGTTGTCTTCGGTCATCGTGGCGGCCGCGCCCAGGTAGGTGGCGAAGGTGCGTTCGGTATCGGGGCTCATCAGGGTGATGGCTGTTCCGGTGGGGGTGTCGATACGGCGGAAGTAAGGCGTGATGCCGTGTTTGGTAAGGTGTTCGATATAGAAATCGCCGTAGATGTCGTTTTTGCCGATCTGCCCGATAAAGCCGCAGCCCCCGCCCAAGGCGGCGATGGAGGTGATGGTATTGGAGGCCGAGCCGCCCGTTGCCAGCACCGGCTGTGTCTGTCCGAAATGGTTGAGGATAACGCCCGCCTGCTGTTGGTCTATCAGGGTCATGCTGCCTTTGGGCAGACCCCATTTTTCCAACAGATCGTCGGAGGGAAGCTGGAAGATAAGATCGACCAAGGCGTTTCCCATACCGAGAATCCGGCCTTGCATGGAAAGTTTTTTATGGGTTTGCATAGTTGTAAGCGCCAAAACCGCGAAGATACGTAATCTTTGTTTATTGGGGATCCACATCCACCACGATGCGTATCCGTCCGAAGCGGGGCTGGCTCAGGAACAGGTCGATGCACTGCCGCAGGCGGGCTTTCATCTGTTCGATCCGGGGCGTTCGCTCTATCTTGAGCATGATTTCCTGGATATAGTAGGTGTTGATGCGGCTGACCATTGGGTATTCGGGGCCAAGGACACGTTCTCCGAAAATCTTGCGCAGTTCGGTGGCCAGGAACCTGGCGCCCTCGGCGGCCACGTTCTCGTCTTTGTGGCGTATGCTGAGGCGTATGAGACGGTAGAAAGGCGGGTAACGGAACATCATGCGTTCCTGTATCTGGTGGGTGTACATGGAGGCGTAGTCGCTGTTCATTACATCCTGTATCACCTGCAGGTCGGGCTTGTGGGTCTGTATCACCACCTCGCCGCCGCCCTCCTTGCGTCCAGCGCGCCCGCTCACCTGGGTCATCAGGTGGAAACTGCGTTCGTACGACCTGAAATCGGGAAAGGAAATTAGACTGTCGGCGTCGATGATGCCCACCACCGCCACATTGTCGAAGTCGAGCCCCTTGGTCACCATCTGCGTGCCAACCAGAATATCGATCTTGCGGTTCTGGAAGTCGTCGATAATCTTGTGGTAGGAGCCTTTGGCGCGGGTGCTGTCCAAGTCCATGCGCTCCACCTTGGCCTGCGGGAAAAGCAGCTGCAGGTCTTCCTCGATACGCTCGGTGCCGAAGCCTTTCATGCGCAGGGCAGGGCTGCCGCATTGGGGGCATACCTGCGGCTGGGTTACGGTATGGCCGCAGTAGTGGCAGAGCAGCACTCCGCTGCGTTTGTGAAAGGTCAGGGTGACGTCGCATTTCTCGCATGCCGGCACGTGCCCGCACACCTCGCATTCCAATCGCGTGGAAAAGCCGCGGCGGTTCTGGAACAGGATCGCCTGTCTGCCATTGCTCAGGGCGTCTTGTATCTTTTGGGTCAGGAGCGAGGAGAAGTTTCCCTGCATGCTTTTCTGCCGCTTCTCTTCCTTCAGGTCAGACACCAGGATGTCGGGCAGGCGTACGCCCCCGTAGCGGGTAAAGAGGGTGGCCAGCGCGTACTTGCCGTGCAGGGCGTTGTAATACGATTCGAGGGAGGGCGTGGCCGATCCCAGCACCGTCTTGGCCCCGTGCAGGTGTGCCAGGAAAACGGCGGCGTCGCGGGCGTGGTAGCGCGGGGCGGGATCCTGCTGCTTGTAGGAGGTTTCGTGTTCCTCGTCCACCACGATAAGTCCCAAGTCCGTAAAGGGCAGGAAAAGTGCCGAACGCGCACCCAGGATGATTCGGTAGCGTGAACCGGTGTTCTTCCATATCTCCACCTTCTCGGCTTCGTTGTAGCGCGAGTGGTAAACGCCCACCTCCTGGCCGAAATACTTGCGCAAACGCAGTATCATCTGTGCCGAGAGTGCGATCTCGGGCAGCAGGAAAAGCGCTTGTTTGCCTTGCGCCAAGACCTCGCGTATCAGCTGGATGTAGATTTCGGTCTTGCCGCTGGAGGTGACTCCGTGCAGCAGGCAGACCGCCTTTTGGCCAAGCCCATCCTTTATCTGTCGGAGCGTGTCTTGCTGGGCTTGGGAAAGCTGTACGTTTTGGTTTTGCGTATCGGTGCCTTCATCTTCCTGCAACCGGCTTTTCTGTTGTTCGGAAACTTCGAACACGCCTTTCTTCACCAAGGCCTGCAGCGTGGAGCCTGATTGCTGCGCCTTGCCCAGCAGCAGGGCTTTCTTTACCCAGCCGTCCTGTGCCTGCTGAAACATCGACACATAGGCCATTACGATCTGCAGTTGCGAAAAGGCGCGTTTTTCGAGACGGTCGAACAACTCGTGCTGTTTGTCGATGTTGTTCCGGTATTCGTTTGTCCAGCGCACGAAACTCTCGCGCAAGGGACGGTAGCGTTCCGAAATCTCTTCCTTGACCAGCACAACACCCTGTTCACGCAAGCCGCGCACCAAGGGGAACACCTTGGCCTGGGCCGAGGCCTGCGCAGCTTCCTCGATGGTGAGCTCTCCTTTTACCTGCAGGGCGGAAACGATGTCGAGCTGGCGTTGGTTCAGGTTCGAGACATCCCCGTCGAAATCGGGGTTCATCACTAATTTGGTCTCGTTGTTCAACTTGAAGCCGGAGGGCAGGGCGGCGGCCATCACCTCGCCTTCGGTGCAGAGGTAGTAATCGGCCATCCATTTCCAGAAGGCGAACTGCCGCTCGTTGACCACCGGTTCCTCGTCCAATACGGCGATGATGGATTTTATCTGATGCTGGGCGGGCCTGTTCTGGTGAATCTTCTTTACCAGTCCCGCATAGACCTTGCTTTTGCCGAAGGGCACGCACACCCGCATGCCGGCTTGCAGCTGTCCCTGCATGGATTCGGGCACGGCGTAGGTAAAGTCCAGCCGTACGGGCAGGGGTAAAAGCACGTCCACGTAAGTGCCCATGACGGTCGTTGCTAAGAGATTCTGCGGATTTCGGCGCCGATATGGTTCAAACGTTCGTCGATACGTTCGTAACCCCGGTCTATCTGTTCGATGTTGTGGATCGTGCTGGTGCCTTCGGCCGACATGGCGGCGATCAGCAGCGAGACTCCAGCGCGGATGTCGGGCGACACCATCGAGATGCTTTGCAGGGGCGATTCCCGGTTCAGGCCGATAACGGTGGCGCGGTGCGGGTCGCAGAGAATGATCTTGGCCCCCATGCTGATGAGGTTATCCACAAAGAAAAGGCGGCTTTCGAACATCTTCTGATGGATGAGCACGCTGCCTTTGGCCTGGGTCGCGGTAACGAGGGCTATGCTGATAAGGTCGGGGGTGAACCCCGGCCAGGGCGCGTCGGAAATGGTGAGGATGGAGCCGTCGCGCGAGTTTTCGATCGTGTAGTGGTCTTGGGCGGGCACATAGAGGTCGTCGCCCTTGAATTCGGTATGCACGCCCAGTTTGCCGAACACCTGGGGAATAAGCCCGAGGCTGAGCGGATCCACGTTGCGTATCGTGATTTCGGAACGGGTCATGGCGGCCATGCCGATAAAGCTGCCCACCTCGATCATGTCGGGCAGCAGCGTGTGTTCGGTTCCGTGCAGCTCGCCCACGCCTTCTATCTGCAACAGGTTGGAGCCTAAGCCCCGTATCTGCGCGCCCATGCGCACCAGCATGCGGCAAAGCTGCAATACATACGGTTCGCATGCGGCGTTGAAGATAACGGTGGTGCCTCTGGCCAGCACCGCGGCCATGATGATGTTGGCCGTGCCGGTAACGGAGGCTTCGTCCAAGAGCATATAGCGGCCTTGCAGCGGATGCCCCGACACGTAAAAGGCGTGCTCGTTCTGATTGTAGGAAACGGTGGCCCCCAGGTTCTCGAAGCCCGTAAAATGGGTGTCGAGCTTGCGGCGGCCTATCTTGTCTCCGCCCGGCTGGGGCACGATGGTGTGGCCGATACGCGCCAGGAGCGGGCCGGCGGTCATTACCGAACCGCGAAGGGAGCCGGTCTTTTGCCGGAAATCCTCGGTGTGCAGGTATGCTGCGTCGATATCGTCGGCTTGAAAAACGAAGGTGTGTTCATCGGGGCGTTCAACCTTTACGCCCATGCTTTGCAGGAGCTCTACCAATTTGAGTACGTCGCGGATCAAGGGCACGTTGTGGATCGTTACCCGCTCTTTGGTGAGCAGGCAGGCGCAGATAACCTGCAAGGCCTCGTTCTTGGCGCCTTGCGGGGTAAGGCATCCGCACAGCCGTTTTCCGCCGGTAATGGAGAACGAACTCAAAACGGCCTCCTTCTTTTGTAGGTGGAGTTTCTCGGCGTAAAGCCCTGGCCGTTGTCGCGGCTGTTATAGCGGCGCGTGCCCGTATCTCCGCTGTTGCCGTTGCTGCGGCTGTAGCCGTTGTTGCTGCGGTAGGGGCGGCGGCTTGTGTTTTCGTAGGCGCTTACGTTGATATACTTGTTCTTGCGTTCCAGGCTGGGCTTGTTGTAGAAAGAGGAATACACTTCGCCTTTCATGGCCTCGGTATAGGTGATCTTGCCGTTCGAGATGATATGGAGGTGTTCGGCCACCAGGTCATCGCTCAGGATATCGTCGTTCCACAGGTAGTACGACTTCTTCATCTGCACCGTGATGAGGTTCAGCGCGGCGTCTTTTTCGGCTCCGTCGGGCATCTCGGCGGCCTTGAGGATCATGTTCTCAAGGGTCTTGCCGTAGTAGCGGAACTTGATGGGGGTCTGGTTGATTTCCACCCGTTTTACCGAAGCCGTTTCCTTGTAGGGTTCGGGAGCGGGGTAGGGATTGTCGATGTCGAGCTTGAACTCGCTCATGATGATAAGCTGGTCGTAGAGCTTGTGCATATAGTCGTCCAACTCGCGGACCTGGGGATGGAGCACTTCCATAAAGTGGAGGATGGTCTGGGCGGCGCGGTTGCGGGCGGTCTTGCTGGGAATCTTGACGGCAAAATCCACCATGTCCTGAATGCCTCTGCCGTATTCGGTATAGACCAAGGGTCTCCGTTCGGTATTGTATTTCATAAAACGTAAGTTTTCCGGTTAAGAAAATCCGTGCGAAAGGTGCCGTAAGAGCGGCTTGCTTCAAAAACGGAATATCTTGAGGGTTCAAAGATACAAAAAAAAGCAAAATTTGCTTTGCATCTTTGCGACCCGAGAGATATTCGGCGTGGCCAATTGTTGTGTATCATCACGAATAGTTCTACTCGAACCACCCGGAACTTTTAACCAGTTTATCCAAAACCACATAGGGCAGTTCCACGGTGTCCGCGCCCGCCCCGCGCGGCACCACCGCCAGCGCCTTGAACAAATCGGGATGGCCGTAGGTTATTTTCTCGAACACCGAGAAAGCGGCGCATGCTCCCGTGCGCGGACAAATCTCCATATCATACAGCCATTGGCCCGTCCTGCCTTTCTCGTCCTTGAAATCGAAATAGACCCTGCCGAAAGAAGAGAGGTAAGCCTGCGCGCGCGAGACCGCCACCGTGTCCGTGCCCGCCGCCCGTTCCAAAAGAAAGGCATCGCCTGTGCGCAACAAACGGTAGGAACGCTCCGGCTGCGGAAAGTTTACCCGCACCGAAGCCAACTCGGTATAGTCGAACAGAAACAGCAGGCGGTTCTGCCACAGATTCGCCTCCGCACTGAAGAAATTCCGGAAATCCGTCTGACTGTAGGGCATCTCCACCGCATACACCTGTTTACCCCGACCGATCACGAAACAACCGTCCGTTTCCATAAAGGTACACCCGAACACCTTGCGTCCGCCCGCTTTCAGCTGCAGTTTTCCTCCTTGTTCCCCAAGCTTTTTCTTCCATACCGCATGCTGGCTGTCGGCGGGAATCATCATGATTTCCCAAGTGTTGAGCACCGAGAAGAAATCCTGTATCCGCGCCTTGTCCGCCTCGAAGTTCCCGGCTTCCGAAACGCCCTGCCAACGCCCGTCCTCCCGCTTTTCCAAGCGCAGGACACAAGTGTCGGAAAAACGCAGTTCCAGCTTATCCACCTTGGCCGCGTGCGCCAGCGGTACCTGAATATCCCGCATACGGCCCGCCAAACGCCCCTTCAGCGAGAACACCGCCCCGACCACCAGCAAGAGCAGCAGCGCAGAACCCGCAGAAACACTTATTTTCTGTAACCTATTCATGCGTTCCAACAGCGTATCTTTTCTTGCGCAAGGCCGTAAAGATCAGGCCGAACACCAGCACCGCCCCTATAGGCAAGGCGAAATTGAGCACGGTATATCTCTTTTTCTGTTTTTCGAGCGCGGCCTTGTCCAACAGCCGAAGCCGTACCTCGCGCGGCTTGAGCTTGATCCATTCCCGGTTGCCGGCAAGGTAGTGCACGGCGTTCACCAAGAAATTGCCGTTGCCGTACATCTGCCGCGTGTAGCGGTCAAAACCCAGCGGCAGAGGCTGCCCGTCGGGCAGTATGTCGTTGCGCGCCATATCGCCGTCGCCCACCACCATCATGGCCGAAGGCCCGCTCTGCTTCAGGTAGTTGAACCCTGGGGCGTTTTCCAATTCGGGCTTCACCAAGGGATAGGCCGTCTGGAAGCTGCCTTCCAGCAGCAGCGCCACCGTTTGCCGCCCTTGGTCGAAACGGCGCAAGTCGGGCGGGTTGCGCATCAGGTCGGCCGACATGGCGTGCGGCAGCCTTACCCGGAACGAATAGGACGAGGTCTGCAGAAGCGGCGTCTTCTTAAGCGCGTTTTCTATCGTGTCGATGCCCGCGGCCACCTGCAGGCGGATACTGCCCGTTTCCTGCGCCATACAGGCGGCATCGCCCATATTCCCAGGCTCGGTCTCCACCAAAGGGCAGTAGTAATTGGGCATGAACTCTATCATCGGCTGGTTTCCCATATAGCCCGTAAGCACCGGCGAGGGGGCGGCGTTGCGGTCCAACAGCATTTCGTTGCGGAGCCTGAATCCGTAGCGGAAAAACAGGTCTTCCAGGTTAAGGTGATACGGCATGGCGTCGAACAGCGACTGACCCTTCAGGGAATCGAGCGAACCGTTACCGGCATCCATCACCCACAGAACCTTTCCGCCGTGCATCACGTATTGGTCGATCACGGCTTTCTGCGCCTCGGTAAAGGCCTTGGTGGGATGCGCCACCACCGCCGCCGAAAAACGGGGATGCCAGTTTCCGGCGCTGTCCTGCCTCAGGAGCGATGCCGGATCTCCGGACAATGCGGCGCGGGTAACGTGGTAAAAGGAACTGAGTGCGTTGCCGAACGAAACCGTCTGCGAATAGGTAAGCTCGCCGTTTCCCTCCAGAAAAGCGATGCCCGCAGCCTCTTTCTCCGTCAAGGCGCGGATGGCGTTGGCCAGCTGCAGTTCCACGTTCTCGATCGAGTTGTTGAGCGTTTCTTCCGCCCCGCGCCCCAGCTGCTCGCTCAACAGCCCCACCGCCACCGAACGCCCGCCGCAACGCAGTTCGGCCGCCGGAAAGATAAGCCGCCGCGTAAGCCCCTGCCTGGTCTTTACCTCCAGTTGGGTGGGGCTGATGCCTTTCTGCGCCAGTTCCTGCATCAGGGCCTGCCGCTGCTCCTCGCCTTCTATCGCATAGATGTCGGTAAAGGTGTAGCGGATGGAGGGGCGGTAAATCCGGAACTCATCCAAGGTCTCGCGCACCGAACGTTCCAGGCGCTTGAACCCGGCCGGCAGGCTTCCCGTAAGGTAAACCTTTACATACACGGGCGTATCGTCCTGCTTGAGTATGTTCTTGGTAACAGGCATCAGGGTATAGCGCCTGTCGGCGGTCAGATCGAGACGGAACGGGAGCGCCGCCGCCAGCACATCCACCAAGACCAGCAGCGCGGCTGCCAGCGCATAGCGCCTCCAAAACGTTTGTCGGCGTTTGTCGAGTCCCAGCACCGTAAATCCCGAAAAAAGCACGACCAGGCTCAGATAATACGCCACATCCCGAAAATCGACCACACCCCGGCTCAAGGCCGAATAGTGCTGGCTTATGCCGAGCTTGGCCACGAAAAGGCTCAACCCGCCTTCCGGAATCAGGGCGGCGAATAGGTCGAAACCGACATACAGCAGGGTGCAGGCGGCCACCGAAAGGATAAAGGCCACCACCTGGTTCTGCGTGAGTGAAGACATGAGCACGCACACCGCCACGAAGGCCGCGCCCAGCAGCAGCAAGCCCGTAAGGGCACCCCAGAAAGCGCCCAAGTCGAAGTTGCCCTGCGGGGAGGCCAGATTGGAAACCGTGTAGAGGTAGACGAACACCGGCAGCAGGCTCACCGCCAGCAGCAGGAATCCGGCCAGAAACTTGGCCGCCACCAGTTGCAGGCGCGTAAGCGGACGGGTAAGGAGCATCTCCATCGTGCCGCTCTTTTTTTCTTCGGCGAAACTGCGCATGCACAGCGCCGGAACCAAAAACAGGAACACGAGCGGCGCCCACGAGAAAAAGGCGTCGAGCGAGGCGTAACCCGCATCGAAAATATTGTATGAGGTGGGCAGCACGAACAGCATCAAGGCGTTGGCGGCAAAGAACACCGCCAGCACCAGGTACGCCAAGGGTCCTGAAAAGAACAAACGTATTTCCTTGTTGAGCAACGAACGCATAGTTTCTATCTCTTAGGAAAACCGAAACGTATCACCACCTTGGCGCCGTCGTTCACGCCCAACAGATTGGCGGCGTTGTCTCGGTTCACCGAAATTTCCAAAAAGCCGTTTTCCAAGAAGATAAAGGCGATATCGCCCGCCACAACGTCCATGTAGGCATCCACGAACTTTCCGTCGAACTTGCGCCAGTCCACCCGCAGGTCAACGAACGAATATTCCTGCAGGCAGGCGGTGTATTGCGCCTTGGTTATATTGGTTACGATATTGCCGAAACCGTCGGTAAACATCACCCTTCCGGTAAGAAGCATGCCGGTAATGTTACCGTTACGGTCTTTTTCGAGCGTGTTCTGCACGAACAACCCGCCGTCGAGCATTTTTGAGCGGAATTTAACGGGATGCCCTATCTGGTCGGGCGGTGTGCCCATGGCCAGCATGGCGGCCACCTTGGGAAACAGATCCCTTGCAGGAAAGGTATATACTTCCGTTTCCTGCCAGATGTCTATTTCGTAAACCGCTTCCGCATTCTTACCCGACAGGCTTTGCAGAACGGAAAAAAAACCATTGTCGGCACCTATAAAGAAATGATTGTCGAACTTCACCAACAAATGCGCGTTCTCGGGCGAAGCGATATCATCGACCCCGATGATGTGTACGGTGCCTTCCGGAAAATACGGATAGGTATCGAAAGCCATGAGTGCCGCCGCATAGATATCGTCGCGGGGAACCGAATGTGAGATATCCACCACACGAACATCGGGCAACTTGGCATACAGTTTGGCGCGCACCACGGCCGCATAATGGTCCGAAGTCCCCCAATCGCTTAACAATGTTATTGTTCGTGTAGGCATATATCTTACAAAGTTACGGCTTAGATATGGAATATCCAATTGCCGGTAGCGATTCTCTCCTTATTTCGTATCTTTGTATCTTTATTGCCGAAAGCATTTTGCCCCTCGGCATTACAAACAATCGAACTCATGCTCAGTTTCACGCTTTCTAAAATAGCCGAAATCATCGGGGGAACCGTTGAGGGCGGCTCGGCGGACGCGGTCATCAACACGCTCTGCAAGATAGAGGAAGGTCACGAAGGTGGACTTACTTTTTTAGCCAATCCCAAATACACGCCCTATATCTACGAAACCAAAGCCACGGCGGTTATCGTAAGCAAGGATTTCGTGCCCGAGCACCCCGTTCCGGCCGCCTTGATCCGGGTGGCGAACTCTTACGAATCGTTCGCCCGCCTGCTGGCATTCTACAACGAATACACCACGCCCAAACCGGGCGTTTCGAGCCTTGCCTTCATAGCACCCGACGCCAAGATAGGCAAAGACGTCTATATCGGCGAATTCTGCGTGATTTCTCCGGGTGCCGAAATCGGCGACGGCTGCAAGATCTATCCCCAGTGCTACATCGGAAGCGGGGTACGCATGAAAGAAAACTGCATGCTCTACCCCGGCGTCAAGGTGTACGCACACACGCAAATCGGCAAGAACTGCGTGTTGCAGGCCGGTGCGGTGATCGGCGCCGACGGTTTCGGCTTCGCGCCCAACAACGGCAGCTATGAAAAAATTCCGCAGATAGGCAACGTGGTGCTCGAAGACAATGTGGAAATAGGCGCCAATACCTGCGTGGACAAGGCCACGATGGGTTCCACCGTGATCAAGGAAGGCGTAAAGCTCGACAACCTGATTCAAATCGGTCACAACGTAGTGGTGGGCAAGAATACGGTGATGGCCTCGCAAGCGGGCGTTGCCGGCTCCACCAAAATCGGCGAGAACTGTATGTTGGGCGGTCAGGTGGGCATTGCCGGCCACATCACGATTGCCAACGGAGTGCAGTTCGCCGCCCAGACAGGCGTGCCCGGCTCTGTGCGCAAGGAAAATTCCGTGCTTATCGGCGCGCCCCCCTTGGATCCGGCCATCTTCCGCCGTTCCTGCGTTCACTTCAAGAACCTCGACAGCATCGTGGACCGTCTGGCTCAAGTGGAAAAGGAACTGGCCGAACTAAAGAAATAACGTTTATTCAGGATTGAAGAGCGACCCGGACATAAGTTCAGGCCGCTCTTTTTATGGCATGAAGCATACGGTTGATATTCCCGAAAGCGAGCGGCATCCGCTCGAACTGGGAGAGGTTATCTTGGTGGATAAGCCGCTTGGCTGGACTTCGTTCAACGTGGTGAGCCGGGTGCGCAACTGGGCGCACAGACAGGTGGGGCGGCGCGTAAAGACGGGGCATGCCGGCACGCTGGATCCTCTGGCGAGCGGGCTGCTGATTGTCTGTCTGGGGCGCTACACCAAGAAAATAGAGGAATTCCAGGCGCAGAAAAAAGAATACACGGGTACGTTCACGATAGGTTCGGTCACCAAAAGTTACGATCTGGAAAGCGAAGTGATTCCGGGAGGCGATTACAGCCATATCGGGGATAAGGAAATAAACGATGCCGTAAAAAGGCTGAGCGGTGAAATCATGCAGGTGCCGCCGGTGTTCTCGGCCGTCAAGGTGCAGGGCAAGCGTGCCTACCAGTATGCGCGCGCCGACAGGGAACTTAAACTGGAGGCCAAGCCCGTCACGATCTATGAATTCGAGATAACGCGTGTGGAACTTCCCGAAATAGACTTCCGCATCGTATGCAGCAAGGGCACCTATATACGCTCCATAGCCCGCGATTTCGGCGAACTCTTAGGCTGCGGTGCCCATCTCTCCGCCCTGCGCCGTACCAAAATCGGCAGCTTCCGCGTGGAAAACGCCCGGAACGTGGACGAGTTTCTAAGCAGGCCGGAATAAGAAAGGAAAACGATACGCCGTCCCGGCAAAGCAAAGTTCGGGTTTGTCTTTGCTCTCACCTTTTTGTATATTTGCGCTCGCGTAAAAAGCGCACGTTCCCCATTCAGGCGGAACGCTGTTAAAAAACTCAACGATATGAGATTTATTGTCAACAGCCAGCTGCTTTTGGACAACCTCCAGAGCGTGAGCGGACTTTTGGTAGAAAACAAGGCCTTGCCTATTTTGGAAAAGTGCCTTTTTCGCATTAGCGGAAACACCTTGACGTTGGTGGCTTCCGATTCGGAATCGATTGCGGTGGTGGATATTGCCCTGGAAGAAGTTACCGGCGAAGGCGCGGTGGCGGTTCCGGCGCGCAACCTGCTCGACATGCTTAAGACGATGCCCAACATCCCCTTGATCTTCAACGTGGATGAAGCCACTTCCGGCATCGAGGTATCGGGCGGCACCGGTCAATACAAGCTTACCGGCGAACCGGCCGACACCTATCCCGAAATTCCCCAGATGGGCGGCGATACGGCGCTTACCGCCATTCCGTCCGATGTGCTGGTGCGCGCCATCTCCAAGACCGTGTTCGCCACGGGCAACGACCAGTTGCGCGCCACAATGTGCGGCGTGTTGTTCGAGATGAAGCCCGACGGCATGACCTTTGTGGCCACCGACGCCCATAAGCTGGTGCGTTACCGCCGCACCGACATCAAGACGCCCGCCGAAACCTCGTTCGTGGTGCCCAAGAAAGCCTTGACGCTGCTCAAGAACATCCTTTCGCTGCACAAGGAAGCGGTGGAAGTGAAGGTGGAGGCCAACGAAAAGAACGTGTTCTTCCAGTTCGAGAACGTGCATATCAGCTGTCGTCTGGTCGATGGCCGCTATCCCAACTATCAGGCCGTCATCCCCACCGAGAATCCCAACAAGCTTACGGTGGCCCGCCAGTCGTTCCTTACCTGCGTTAAGCGTATCTGTATCTTCGCCAGCAAGGCCATGCCTCAGGCGCGCCTTACGATGAGCGGCGGCAGCGAGGTGCTGGTTTCGGCCGAAGACGTGGAAAACTCCAACGCCGCCAAGGAACGCATCGCCTGCCAGTACGAAGGCGAACCGATGGAAATCGGCTTCAACGCCCGTTATTTCCTCGAAATGCTCTCCAATCTCGAAACGGACGACGTCTGCCTGCAGATGTCGATGCCTAACCGGGCCGGCTTGATCGTGCCGGTGGGCGAGGGCGACGCCAACGAAGACATACTGATGTTGGTGATGCCCGTAATGTTGTAACAGACAATAATAAAACCTTAAAAAACTATATACACATGGCAAAATTCAAAGGTGCTATCGTGGTGGACAAGGAAAAGTGCAAAGGCTGCGGCATTTGCATGTCGATCTGCCCTACCAAGACGATAGGGATGTCGAAAGAAGTGAATGGCAAGGGTTATAACTTTGCCATTATGGTCAACGAGGAAAGCTGCGTCGGTTGCGCTTCCTGCGGCCGTATCTGCCCCGACGGCGTAATTACCGTTTACAAGGCGAAAGTAGATTAATTAGAAATCATCTAAAACAAAGTACAAATGGAAGATTTGCGGTTAATGAAAGGAAATGAGGCTTTCGCCGAAGCCGCCATTCGCGCCGGATGCGACGGCTACTTCGGTTATCCCATTACGCCCCAGTCGGAAGTAATGGAATACCTCATGAAGGAAAGACCTGAAAACAGGACCGGTATGGTGGTTTTGCAGGCCGAAAGTGAAGTATCGTCTATCAATATGGTATATGCCGGCGCCGGTTGCGGCAAGCGGGTCATGACCTCCACCTCCAGCCCCGGTTACAGTCTGATGCAGGAAGGCATGTCGTATATCGCGGCGGCCGAATTGCCCTGTATCGTGTTGAACGTGGTGCGCGGCGGTCCGGGCCTTGGTACGATCCAGCCTTCGCAGAGCGACTATTTCCAGGCCACCAAGGGCGGCGGACACGGCGACTACCGCCTTATCGTGTTGGCTCCCTCCTCGGTTCAGGAAATGTCCGACTTCGTTTCGATGGGTTTCGACCTGGCGTTCAAATACCGTAACCCGGTGTTGATCCTCGCCGACGGCGTTATCGGCCAGACGATGGAAAAAGTGGTTCTCCAACCGCAGCGTCCCCGTCTCACCGAAGAAGAAATCCGCAAGAACACGCCTTGGGCAACGGTGGGCAAGAGCATCGACCGCGAGCACAATATCGTTACCTCCTTGGACTTGCAGGCCGCAAGCCAGGAAAAACACGTGTTGCACCTGCAGGAAAAATACCGTGAGATCGAAGCCGCGGAATCCCGTTGCGAGATGATCAAGTGCGAAGACGCCGACTACGTGTTGGTGGCCTACGGTTCTTCGGCGCGTATCTGCCAGAAGGCGGTGGACTTGCTCCGCGCCAAGGGTGTCAAGGTGGGTCTTCTCCGTCCCATTACGCTGTGGCCTTTCCCCTCGAAAGAAGTTAAGGAACTGGCTACGCGCGTAAAAGGTTTCATGTCGGTGGAAATGAGCTTGGGCCAGATGGTCGAAGACGTTAAGCTGGCAGTGGAAGGCAAAGTAAAAGTGGAATTCTTCGGCCGCTGCGGCGGTATCGTTCCGGCTCCCGAAGAAGTAGTTCACGCGGTAGAAACCAAATTATTATAGGAGGAAGTAGGATGTCACAGAATATATGCACCCCCGAAAACTTAGTTTATAAGAAAACCTCGCTGCTTACCGACAAGGTGATGCACTATTGCCCCGGTTGCGGCCACGGCACGATTCACCGCGCCTTGATGGAAGTGGTGGACGAAATGGGGCTTCAGGACAAGACCGTGGGGATCGCCCCGGTAGGTTGTTCGGTACTTGCCTACGATTACATGAACATCGATATGCAGGAAGCCGCCCACGGACGTGCGCCCGCGGTGGCTACGGCCATCAAGCGCCTCATGCCCGACAAACTCGTGTTCACCTACCAGGGTGACGGCGACTTGGCCGCCATCGGTACGGGCGAAACCATTCACTGCTGCAACCGTGGCGAAAACATCCTGATGGTGTTCGTAAACAACGCCATTTACGGGATGACCGGCGGTCAGATGGCCCCCACCACGCTGGAAGGCATGAAGACGGCCACTTCGCCCTACGGACGCGACGTGAACAAGGTGGGCTGGCCTTTGCGCATCACCGAAATGGTGGCTCAGCTCAACGGCGTCTGGAGCGCTTCCCGCCACACGGTCCACACCCCGGCCGCAGTCATGAAACTCAAGAAAGCCTTGAAGAAAGGTATCGAGGATTCCATGGCCGGCAAGGGTACCTGCTTTGTGGAAGTCTGCTCCTCCTGCAACTCCGGTTGGAAAATGAGCCCCGTGGAAGCCAACAAGTGGATGGAAGAACACGTGCTCGAATACTTCGTGCCCGGCGACATTAAAGTTGACGGTAAATTGGTGAGATAAAAACTCCGGCAAGGGGGGCGCGAGACGAAGTACGCGCCGGAACCTTGCCGGTTAAAACTTAAAGCAATGACAGAAGAAATCATTATTGCCGGTTTCGGTGGCCAGGGGGTTTTGTCGATGGGCAAGATTCTGGCTTATTCCGGTGTTATGGAAAACAAGGAAGTGAGCTGGATGCCTTCCTACGGTCCCGAAATGCGCGGCGGTACAGCCAACGTAACGGTTATCATCAGCGACGAACGCATTTCTTCGCCCGTTATCACCAAATACGACACGGCGATTATCCTCAACCAGCAGTCGCTCGATAAGTTCGAAAGCACGGTTCAGCCCGGCGGCACGCTTATCTACGACCCCAACGGCATTACCCACAAGCCGACCCGTAAGGACATCAACATCTACACGATCGAAGCCAACGACGCGGCCAACAAGATGGGTATGAACAAGGTGTTCAACATGATTGTGTTGGGCGGCTTCTTGAAGATCAAGCCTTTGGTTCAGCCTGAATTTATCCACAAGGGTCTTGAGAAATCCTTGCCGGCACGTCACCACAACATGATTCCCGAAAACGAAAAGGCCATCGAACTGGGACGTACCCTCATCAAACAGGAACAGAAGGCACAATAAGCTTTTTCTTGTCTGATGCCGAAGCCAGACGGAACATTGTTCCGTCTGGCTTTTTTATTTGTCGGACGGTTCGGTGCGGATTTTTTGTGCCGGACTGATGTGGCGGAGTTTCTTTCATAGATTCACGTATGCAATATAATAATAAATCATTTATATTTGCAGAAAGAAAGAGATTGAAAATACTCTTGGATATTAAAGATCCACCGCTATGCTGTTTAATTCCGTATCTTTTATCTTCCTGTTCCTGCCACTTGTGCTTTTGTTGTATCATACGATAGACCGTTTCCGCTTTCGCGGCAAGGATTTAACCTTGAATCTGCTGTTGTTGGTCTTTTCGTTGGTGTTTTTCTGTTGGGCAGGATTCAAGGTGGCGGTAAAGACGGTTCCGGCATTGGTGAGCATTGTGTTGTGGAACTATCTGGCAGCATTGTTGTCCGATAAATGGAAGCCGTCCTTGATTATAGGTGTATTGGGCAACATTGCCTTTTTCTTTTACTACAGGATATGGAACGAACTTGCCAAGTTGATAGACGGTATATTATCGTCCGGCCTTACCATCGAGAAGTTGATTGTGCCGATAGGCCTGTCGTTTATTTTGTTCCATGGAATCTCTTATCTCTTGGACATCCGGCACGGCAAGGCGAAACCCAATAAGAATTTTGCCGAGTTCGCGCTCTATATGGTGTTCTTTCCCAAGTTGGCGCAAGGGCCTATCGTGAAGTATTACGAATTTGAGCCTTACTTAAAGCATCGGTACATTGATTTGGAGTTGTTTGTGTCGGGGGTGGAACGGTTTATTATCGGACTTGGGAAAAAAGTGTTGTTGGCCGATATATTGGCAGTAACGGTGCATCGAATTTTCATGCCGCCATACAATCAATTGGATGTGGTTACAGCATGGATTGGGAGTGTCCTTTTTACCTTACAGATATATCTGGATTTCTCAGGGTATTCGGATATGGCTATCGGTGTAGGTAGGATGTTCGGATTTCAGTTTAAGGAGAATTTTAACTTTCCGTATCATTCCACATCGATTTCCGAGTTTTGGCGTCGTTGGCATATCAGTTTGGGTTCATGGTTCAGGGAGTATCTCTATATTCCTCTTGGCGGAAGCCGAAGCGGAAATGTATATTTTAACCTGTTTCTAGTATTTTTGATTACTGGAATATGGCATGGTTCCACATTGCCGTTTCTTTTGTGGGGGGTGGCTTATGGTCTTTGTGTGATGATGGAAAGATTCTTGGTGCAAAAGGGCTGGTACGAAAAGATACCGAAAGTTTTCCGTTGGTTATATACGATGCTTGTGGTCAATCTCGGATGGATTGTTTTTAGGGTACAGGACATGCAGATGTTTAAGTTGTATTTAAAACGTATGTTGGGCATAGGCATCGATAAGGCTTCTCCCGATTTCTCGTGGACTTATTATTTTACGAATAGAGGAAGCATATTGGCGTTGATTGCTATTTTAGGAATACTTTTTGGTGGCAATGCACGCGTGCAAGACCGTTTCAGGGAATGGGATAATCATTCTGTTTCGTTTGCCATTGTGAAGGCGGTGTTGCTCATATTATTGTTTATTGTGGCTGTTAGCGGATCTATTTCAAGTATGTATAATCCGTTCCTGTATTTTCGATTTTAGGAATTATGAGAAGTGTAAAAAAGATATTTCTTTGGGTGTTGCTTTGTATGGTATTGTCTGTGATAGGGTTTACCAATACAAAGAAAGATGCGGTGTCGATAATCGATAATCGTAAGCTGGCATCTTGGAAAGGGGATATAGAACCTTATTTTAAAGACAGAATCGGATTTAGGGAAAAGATGATCAACTGGTACACGGTGTATAACGACCGGGCATTCGGCGAAATGGTGCATCCGATTTACGAGTATGGTAGAGATGGATATGTTTTTTTTAAATTCAGAAGGGAGGTTTATGATGAAGAGTTTGTAGATTTCTTTTGTCGCTATTTAAGGCGAGTGCAGGATTATTGTACCCAAAGAGGGGTGAGGTTCGTTTATGTCTATAATCCATCAAAGACTTCGGTGTATTCGGAATTTCTGGCAAGGGGGTATTCGTATAGAGGGATTTTTTATTCGTTGATGATGGAAAGGTTGAACCAATATGGCGTGCATTATGTTGATAATTTGAGTTATTTGAAAGAACTTGCTAAAAAGGAACAGGTTTTTAACCCTAAATACGATGCCGGACATTGGAACGACATAGGTGCTTTTTATGGAACCAACCGTTTGTTGGCGGAGATGGCAAAGGATTTCCCAGCCATTCGCCAACACGATCTTTCTGATTTTGCAATAGATACGATTGTTGAAAAAAGCCTTCCGGTTTCCTTGTTCATTATCAATGAACAAGTGCCGAGATATACGTTAAAAGACAATAAGGCGAAGTTGGAGACAGTGCGGTACAAGGGTGTGAAATTGGATCCATCCACATGGTTTTTTGCCGTGTGGAAGACTGCGGGTGTGCAGAATCTTGATGTAATGTTTTTCCATGGCAGTTATTACAATGGGAGAACCCAATTCTATCAGGATCGTTTCCATAGTGCTATGGGAATTCACAATTATCAGAATTTTTTGAATTTTGACTATTGGTTTAATCTGTACAGGCCGGACTATGTGGTTTTGGAAACTGCGGAGTATGCAACATCTGGTGCTTATTTCAACAAACAGAAGCTGCAAACAAAGGTATTGAACGCTCCCTATGATTCTGTGACCGACATGCCTCATCAAAGATATCCGATTTTGGTTTTGCCGGCGTATGCAGAAGAAGATTTGGAAAGGTTGGTAAAGATTTCGTTTGAGATTCAGGAAGGAATCGCGTTCGGCTATATGTTCGTGGGTTCGGAAGAATACGACCTGCAAATAAACGGTGGCCGGGCCGAGATTACGTTGCTGAAGAAAGACTTCGACCGGGATTCGGCTACGGTGGCGCTTTTTCAGAATCTTGATGATGAAGGGCGATAAGGTGTCTTTTCTTGGATGTACGAGCCAAAATGTGAAGTAAAAATCAGTCAAAGTATGAAATAGAAATAGGGCAAAATGTGAAGTGAAAATCAGTCAAAGTATAAAATAGAAATAGGGCAAAATGTGAAATAAAAATCAGCCAAAGTATGAAATGAAAAAATAATTATGTATCTTTGTGTCACGAAACCAGTCTGTTGTGGATTGGAGAGAACTATGCGAAGATGAAGAAATATAAACCCAGGATTGCCGATGCGTTGTTAAAACGCAAGTTGAATGGCAAAGGCGCTGTTTTGATTCAGGGATCGAAATGGTGCGGCAAGACAACCACCGCCGAGCAGCAGGCCAAGAGCATCCTTTATATGGACGATTCCGGGCAGATGGCCCAGAATTTGGAATTGGCCGCTATCTCGCCCAAAACCTTGCTGGCGGGCGCTTCGCCCCGGCTTATCGATGAATGGCAGCTGGCTCCCCAGTTGTGGGATGTTATCCGTTACGAGGTGGACCATAGGGAAGGTATGGGGCATTTTATCCTTACGGGTTCGGCGGTGCCGGCCGACAAAGGCAGGATTCACCATTCGGGAACCGGTCGGTTTTCGTGGCTTACGATGCGCACCATGAGTCTGTATGAGTCGGGCGATTCCAACGGGGAAGTGAGTCTGAAGGCGTTGTTTGAAGACAAAGGCTATGCGGCAGTCTCCACCAACAAGCACAAAATAGACGATATCGCTTGGTTGATATGTCGCGGTGGTTGGCCTCGTGGTGTTTTTCTCGACAGGGAGGTGGCCTTGGATCAGGCATACGATTATTTTGACGGTGTGGTGAATTCCGATATTTCGCGGGTGGACGGTGTGCATCGCGACCCGGAAAGAAGCAAGCGCATCTTGCGGTCTTTGGCACGGAATCAGGCTACACAGGTTACGGTGAGTACGATTTGTTCCGATATAGAGGCGAACGACGAGGCGGTCGATATCCGTGAAACGGTTACTTCGTATATCGAGGCACTCAAGAAGATATTCGTGTTGGAAAATTCGCCGGCATGGAATCCGAACCTGAGGAGCAAGACCTCCATCCGGACTTCCGATACCTGTTATTTTTCAGACCCTTCGATCGGCATCGCCGCCTTGGGCTTGGGACCGAATGATTTGGTGAATCATCTAAAGACGATGGGGATATTTTTCGAGGCATTGTGTGTGCGGGATCTGAGGGTCTATGCGGATGCTTTGGACGGTTCGGTTTATCATTACCGGGACAAATCGGGATTGGAGTGCGATGCCGTGATACATTTGCGCAATGGAAGATACGGGCTTGTGGAGATTAAGTTAGGGGGTGATGCCCATATCGAGGCCGGCGCGGAGTCGTTGAAGAAACTGGCGGCGAAAATAGATGCAGACAAGATGAACACGCCTTCCTTCCTGATGGTGGTTACGGGAACTTCGCCCTATGCCTACCGCCGGAAAGACGGGGTATGGGTGGTTCCGATAGGTTGTTTGAGGGATTGAATTGGGCTTCACCGAAGATACTTCGTCTCGGCAAAATCAAAGCGAGCTTTGCTTTTGCTCTCGGCTTATTCGTATCTTTGCGAGGCTTTAACCGTTAAAATTTTACGGATATGCAGGTAGTTACCAATATCAAGGGGCTGGTGCAGGTGTTGCCGGCTTCGGTGCGCAAGGTCTGCGGCAAGGATATGCAGCGGCTTAAGGTGATAAAGAACGCCTTTCTGTTGTTCGACAAGGGTCGGATTCTGGATTACGGCACGATGAAGAAGTGGGGCGAAATGGCCTCCGCTTACCCCCGCGTTAAGGAAATCGACGCCACGGGGCGTTTTGTGTTCCCCGCTTTCTGCGATTCGCACACCCATATCGTGTATGCCGGCAGCCGCGAGATAGAGTATAACGACAAGATCCGCGGGCTCAGCTATGAGGAAATCGCCAAGCGGGGCGGCGGCATCCTCAATTCGGTGGACCGCCTGCGCAAGGCATCCGAAAACGAACTGTTCGAGTCGGCCTGGGAACGCCTGCAGGAAATGTGCGCCTACGGTACCGGGGCGGCCGAGATAAAGAGCGGCTACGGCCTCGACCTGAAGAGCGAGATGAAGATGTTGCGCGTGATTGCCCGCCTTAAGGAAAAATCGCCCATGACGATCAGGTCGAACTTCCTCGGTGCCCACGCCGTGCCCCGCGAATACATAGGCCGTCAGACCGAATACGTGGACTTGATTGTAAAGGAGATGATACCCGCCATCGGCAAGGAAAAGCTGGCCGATTTCGTGGATGTTTTCTGCGACAAGGGCTTCTTTACCGTAAAGGATACCGAACGCATCTTGGAAGCGGGGGCGCGCTATGGCATGCGTCCCAAGATCCATGCCAACGAGCTGGCGCTTTCGGGCGGAATTCAGGTGGGGGTGAAGTACAAGGCACTCTCGGTGGACCATCTGGAATATGTGGGCAAGAAGGAAATCGCCGCGCTCAAGGGCAGCGACACCATGCCCACCGTGTTGCCGGGCGCGGCTTTCTTCTTGGGCATGCCGCTCAGCCCGGTGCGAGATATGATGGAAGCCGGACTCCCGGTGGCTATGGCCTCCGACTTCAACCCTGGATCCTCGCCCTCGGGCAATATGCAGTTCGTGATGTCGCTGGCCTGCGTGCGCTACCGCATGTACCCGGAGGAGGCGGTGCACGCCACCACCATCAACACCGCCTGCGCCATGGGTGTGAGCGACGAACTGGGCGGCATCTCCAAGGGCAAGAAGGCCAATTTCTTCATCACCAAGGAAATCCCCACCTACGAGTATATGCCGTATTCTTTCGGCAACAACAAGGTGGACAAGGTGTTCCTGAACGGCAAACTGGTGTAGTCCTAACGAAATCCGTAGGACCGGTGCGGCCTTCGGGCGGTGTCGGTCGGAGAGATGTCTGGCATGAATCTGAACGGAATCCTGCGTTTTGTCAAGAACTGGGCCTTGCTGCTGGCCTTGCTCATCGGCTGCCTGGGGCATAGTTTCTTTATAGCCTATGCCGATAAGACGGTATATCTTATTTTCGCGATGCTGCTGTTTACCTTCTGCCGCATCGACCCCTCGCAGCTACGTTTCCGCAAGGTGCATCTGGTGTTCCTCTCCATTCAGCTGTTCGGTTCCATGGGGCTGTATTACCTCTTTAACGCCTTTGGATGGAATAACCTGGCCGAGAGCAGCATGATGTGCATCCTTACGCCCACGGCGGCAGCTTCGGCGGTGGTAACGATGAAGTTGGGCGGAGACGGGGCGTCGAACACCACCTATGTCTTGTTGTCGAGCCTCTTGATTTCGTTCGTGGCGCCGCTCTGGTTCCCTTTTTTGCACGAGTCGGCGGGCGGGATTCCGTTTTGGGTGGCCTGCTGGGGCATCCTCAAGCGGGTGCTGCCGCTCTTGGCCGGGCCTTTCCTGCTGGCCATGCTGCTTAAGTATGCCGCACCGCGCGTGCACGACAGTTTTGCCCGGTGGCACGAGGTGTCGTTCTACCTGTGGGCTTCCTGTCTGGTCTTTGCCGCCGCGCAGATGGCGGACGCCATATTGAGAAGCCATGTGGGGGGATTGACCCTTTTTATGCTTGCGGCCGGTTCGGCGGTCTTGTGCGGGCTGATGTTCTTCCTGGGCAAGCGCTTGGGGCGGCATTACGGCGACAGCATCAGCGGAGGGCAGAGCCTCGGTCAGAAGAATATGGTGCTGGGCATCTGGGTGGCGGGCATGTTCCTTACTCCCGCAAGCGGCGCCACGCCCCTGGCCATCGTGGGCATGGGCACCTACATCATCTGGCAGAACATCATCAACAGCTGCCAGCTTTATCTGAAACGCCGGCAAGACAGCGGAATTGGAGAATCGTAGGGAAACGAACGATAATATTTTGTATCTTTACAAGATATGACGGCTCAGTTGCAACAGTTTATCAAAGACCATAGCGCTTATTTCTGGTACACGCCCGAAAGGAGCAAGGAGAACATCAGCGAGGAACTGATTGTGGAGACCATCCTCAACGAGGGTTCGATGGACGATGTACGGGCATTGTTCGACATCATGGGTATAGACAGGGTGGCGGATATCTTCTTTTCGGCCAAGGGCAGGGCAGTCAACAACTATTATCCGGAAATCCGCAATTTCTTCACGCTTGTATTTAACCGCTATGCACACAGAAATTCTTAACAACCGGCAGCGGGAGTTGCTGCCGTTGATTTCCGGGTTCCGCAGGGAGTATTATCTGGTTGGCGGAACCGCCATAGCCTTGCATATCGGGCATCGGCGTTCCATCGATTTCGATCTCTTTAAA
This sequence comes from Bacteroides sp., assembly GCA_023662825.1. Taxonomy (GTDB): domain Bacteria; phylum Bacteroidota; class Bacteroidia; order Bacteroidales; family P3; genus Pullibacteroides. The sequence goes on along the minus strand of JAMPIH010000010.1, from coordinate 49,373 downwards.
AACGGGCGTATCAATCACAAGAAGAACCTTGATAAAATCGAAGCTTCCGGTTTTCCGGCTACCGTTACCCGAAGGGTGGAGGAGCAGATGAACCTGATTGTAAATGAGGTTAAGATAACATTCTTTGAATACCCGTTTGACATTGAAGCCGGAGTAAAAGTGGGTACATATGCAAGGATTCCTTCCTTGTTGGATTTGGCGGCAATGAAGGCCTATGCAATGGGACGGCGCTCTAAATGGAAAGACTATGTGGATCTTTGCTTTATTTTTAAGGATCACCATAGTTTGGGTGAAGTTTCCGTCAGGGCTAAAGAGATTTTCGGCGAATTGTTTTCCGAAAAACTTTTCCGTTCCCAACTTTCTTATTTTGAAGATATCGATTACACGGAAGAAGTGGATTTTATCTTACCCAATTCTCCCACAGGGCAAGAGATAAAAGATTATCTGGCGGATATCGCCACCCGGATATAGTAGCTTGCTCGTAAGAAAACGCCGCAAAGACAGCGGAAAGTGAAAGAAGAGCCAATCTTTATGCCGATGTTCTTTGTGTCTTGGAATTATATTAATAAAATTTTCATCAAGATGACATTGCAGAACCAAAATCATTCTAAAAAAGCTTGTGTCTTTAGTTGTTGATTGGATAAAATTTTATTAATATAATTGTTGTTTTTGTGCTGATTTTTCATTGATTTAATATTTAAATAGTATTTTGCTATATTTGCAGGCGGCTTTCGGGCGGAATGGCTTGCGGAGCGAAAAGATGTTTAACCCTAGAAAATAAAAGAAGATGGCTAAAAATTTTGACACGGAAATCAGGGGGGATGAAAAAAAGTACCTAAAGGTCTTCCCGAAAGATATACAACGCGTAGAGGCTGTGCGGGAAATGTTGTTGCGATTGCCTTCGGTTGCTAGGGTAAACATTACAGAGAGTAAAAGTGCGAATAACCCTCCGCTTACATTGACCGTTTATCCAAACCGTGTTTACGATGTAGAGGAAATGGAGAGCGAGGTTGTGGGCTTCCTGTCCCGTTATTTTGAAGAAAATCCGATGTTGTTGCCTGCAGAGATGGATGAGGTGAAAAAGGTGGAGGATTGGCTGCATAATTATCCGGAATCGCAAAAATTGTATAAAGAAGCCATGGAAAAGTACATCCAAGGCATATATGTGCGTAATACATTGGATGATATGCGGCTTGCCTTGGAGTTATTGCTGAAAAGGGTTTTGGGAAACCAAAAGAGTCTGGAAAACCAAAAATCGGAAATTGGCCAGTACCAAAACGCGAAGGGTTTTTCGAGAGCGTTTACGAATATGTTCGAAAAGGTGTTGGATTATTATACCAGGTACCAAAATGATCATGTTAAACATGACGATAAGATTGAAAGAGTGGAAATTGACTTTGTGCTTAGCCTGACCATCATCTTTATGAAAAATTTTGTGCAATAGGAGGAGCAAACAAGATGAAAAGATTAAGTTTGATTTTGCCTGTGGCCTGGGCAATGCTTTTGTTGGCGGCCTGTGGAAATGCCAATGGTGCCAATCCCCCCAAGGGAATGGACTTTATAGAGAAGTCGGTTCCGGGACTGAATTTAGAGATGAAGTATGTGGAGGGCGGTTCTTTTCAAATGGGTGCTACGGCGGAGCAATTGAAGGATCTCAAAGAGGGTGAGGCTGTTCAAGGTCACGCATGTAAAGTAACTTTGAGTTCATACTACATAGGTAAATTTGAAGTAACGCAAGAGCAATGGAAGATTGTAATGAATGGGATAATCCCGCTTGATTTTCCTACATTATCTGAAATATTTTCGCTGGAATTCTCCGCTGAAATAGAAGAAAAGTATGCAGAAAGAACGATGGCGAGGGCTCTCTGGAAATTCGATGGAGGACGTCGCCCTATAACATATGTAAGCTGGGAGGACGCGCAGTCTTTTTGTAAAAGGCTGAGTTCACTGACAGGAAAAACCTATCGTTTGCCGACGGAAGCGGAATGGGAGTATGCGGCTCGTGGAGGTAATAAAAGTAAAGGATATAAGTACAGCGGAAGCGATATGCTCGATGAGGTGGCTTGGCGTGAGGGGGGGGAACAGATAGTGGGGACGAAGAAGGGGAATGAGTTGGGGATTTTTGATATGAGTGGGAACGTAGCGGAATGGTGTTTGGATTGGTCTGATTCTTATGTGGATGGTGTTGAAAATCCGAGAGGGATGGACGAAAGCTATATAGGACATATGGCTCGTGGTGGCAGCAATTGTGGATTGGACCGTCGGGTGTCGGGTAGACTCCCGTATGAAAATGGAGGTGAGTATATTGGCTTCCGCGTAGTGTTGGAACTATAGTTTACTTGGAGAAACAAGGATAACGACTCGGTAACTTTCAAAAGGAAAAAGGTTTTATGTTGAATAATAAAGGGTGAACAAAGATGAAAAGATTAAGTTTGATTTTGCCTGTAGTATGGGCGATGCTTTTGTTGGCGGCTTGTGGAAATGGCAGCAACACCAAGCCCAAAAGAGGGAGGAACTTTACTGAGGTGTCTGTTCCAGGTTTGAATTTGAAGATGGTGTATGTGGAAGGAGGCTCTTTCCAAATGGGGGCGACGGCGGAGCAAGTGGGAGATGCCGAAGAAGATGAGTTTCCCGTGCATAAAGTGACATTGAGTCCGTATTACATAGGTAAATATGAAGTTACTCAGGCTCAATGGAAAGCGGTGATGGGAAATGAAAATAACCCCTCGGAGTTCGAAGGGGAAAACCGTCCAGTGGAAAATGTAAGTTGGAGCGAGGCACAACATTTTTGTGAGGAACTAAGTGCGTTAACGGGGAGGACCTATCGTTTGCCGACGGAAGCGGAATGGGAGTATGCGGCCCGTGGCGGCAAGAAAAGCAAAGGGTATAAGTACAGCGGAAGCCCCGATATTGAGGAAGTGGCTTGGTATATTGGTAATAGTGGAAGTGCGACACATGTTGTGGGAATGAAGAAGCCGAATGAGTTGGGGATTTACGATATGAGCGGGAATGTATGGGAATGGTGTTTGGATAGGTACGGTTCTTATGATGAGGATGCTGTTGAAAATCCGACAGGATCGGCCTCGGGCTCCGCCCGCGTGTTCCGCGGTGGCAGTTGGTACAACTATGCGAAGTACTGCCGGGTGGCGTACCGGCGCTGCTACAATCCCGGGTTCCGGGGCGACTACCGCCTTGGCTTCCGCGTGGTATTGGTTCCCTAGTTTGTTATGATGAGGTAAGGATACCGGCCTGGAAATCTTTTTCGGGTCGGTATTTTTTTTGATGCAATAGATCGATACTGTATCGGTAAATCGAAAAAAATAGAGTTACCGATATGGTATCGGATGGTTATCAGCAGGCGTGCAGTAGCCTGAAGCAGAGTTCGTCTATGAAGGCTTCGTGCGAGAGGTTGCCGCCGTAGCCCTTTGATTTCAGGTCGTAGGTCTTTACGATTTGCAGGATGGCGGCCGTTTCGCGGTAGGAGTAGCGGGTGGCCGCCGTTTCGTATTGCCCCAGGAAATACGGGTTCACCCCCAGTGTGGCCGCCCATTCGTTGCGCGGCGTGCCCCGTCCCTTCAGGGAATGCACTTGGATGATGCGGGCGTAAAGGCGGTAGATGATGGCCATCAGCGGCGGAAGCGGAAAATCCTTTGGGTTCTGCTTGATGTGGTTGCAGATCTTGCGGCAGCCCACCAGATCGCGCATGGCGAGCGCCTTTTCCAGGGCAAAGGGATTGTATTCCTTGTTGATGCCCACGAACTGTTCCACATGGTCTTCGGTAATGGCCGTGCCTTGGGGTAGGTTCACGAACAGCTTGTTCAGTTCGTTGGCGATCATGTTGAGGTTCCCGCCCAAGGATTCGCTGAGCAGAGCCAAGGCCTGCGGCTGTACGCCATAACCGTTTTCTTTCAGATAGCCCTCTATCCAGGGCATGTAGTCCTTGTCTTTGAGCGGCGCGGACTCGAAGCATACGCCCGCCTTGTCGAACAGCTTGAATACCGACTTGCGCTTGTCTATCTTCTTGTGCTTGTGGCAGAACACCAGCACGGTGCTTTCCACGGGCTTCTGCAGGTATTCTTCCACGGCATCCCAGCGGTCTATGGCCTGCGCCTCCTTTACGAGAATCAGCTGGAACGGCGCCATTACCGGGAACCGCTTGCAGCCGGCAATCACTTCCTTTAATCCGGAGCCCTTCAGGTCCTGCCCGAAAAACACGCTGTAGTCGAATTCCTTCTGCATGTCGTCCAGCAGCTCGTTCTCGAAGATCTTCTCGATGCGGTCGATGTAAAAGTCTTCCTCGCCCCACAGTAGATAGACGGGCGCGGGCTTTTGCGAACGGACTTGCTTTACGAGGTCTGCGTATTTGAGCGTAGGCATGGCTGAACCGTTTTCAGGCAAGATCCGGCACCTGGCCGATGCCCTGCCTGATGATTTCTATGTTGTTTTGCGTGCAGTCGAGCACGGTGGAGTACTGCACCTGACCGATGCCGCCGTCGATCACCAGGTCCACCTGCTTGCCGAACCTTTCGTGGATGTATTCGGGGTCGGTGAGGTATTCGGTCTGGTCGTCTTCGGCATCGAGCGAGGTGTTGAGCAGCGGTTCGCCCAGGGCTTCCACGATCTGGCGCACGATTCTATTGTCGGGAATGCGGATGCCGATGGTTTTCTTCTTGCTTTGGAACAGCTTGGGTACCTCGTTGTTGGCGTTCAGGATAAAGGTGAACGGGCCGGGGGTGAGCGACTTCATGAGCCGGAACATGGAATTGGAGATGGGCAGGCTGTAGTGCGAGAGGTGGCTTAGGTCGTGGCAGAGCAGGGTGTAGTTGAGGTCTTCCTTGCGGCGGTATTTTATCTGCGCCAGGCGGTTGAGGCTGCGGATGTTGGAAAGCCCCACGCCCATGCCGTAAATGGTGTCGGTGGGATAGATGATGATGCCTCCGTGTCTGAGGCATTGCACGATATGGTCGATCTGCTTGCTGTGGATCTCCTGGTTGTAGGCTTTCAGTATCATTTTTTACGTTCGAACCGCCCCAAGGCGCAAAAAAAAACGGTAAAAAAAAGGGTAAGCTCCTTACATCGCACCGCTACAACCTTCGTACCCTTGCTGCCTTCCGGCCCTGGGGGAGTGGAAAGGAGCTGGTCGTGTAAGACTTACCCAAGCGCAAAGGTACACTATTTCGGGCAATTTGAGAAACTATACATACCCGTGCATGCCGCCCAGCAGGAAATTTACACCGAAGTAGGTGATTAACACGCACAAAAAGGCGGCGATGGAAAAGATATGGAATGCGGCGGGGTGGTTCAATGTGGGGAAAGACTTGTTGTGGAGCGCGAACGAATACACGAGCATCGTGATCAACGCCCACACCTCTTTGGGATCCCAGCCCCAGTAGCGGCCCCACGAGACGTTGGCCCAGACCGCGCCCACGAAAATGCCCGCAGCCAGCGTGAATACGGCGGGGTAGAGCATCAGGCGGCTCACCACCGACAGCCGCAGGGAGGCCTCCTTATGGTTCAGATGAAGCCATAATCCGGCCAGGCCGTTCAGCATCATGAAGGCGAAAAGCGTGTAGGAAACCATTACCAGCATTACGTGCACCGACAGCAATGGCGAGGAAAGCACCGGCATAAGCGGCGTGATCTGCGGGTTCGAGGAACCCATCATCGACACCAGCATGGCCAGCCCCGACACCAGGAAACCCAAGGGCAGCAGGAAATCCAGCCTGCGGTAGAAAATCAGGGTGGCGAGCAGGGCGAACCAGGCGATGGCCTGCATGGTCTCGTAGCCGTTCGACACCGGGCTATGGCCGCACACCCAGGCGCGTAGCGCCACCATGGCCGAAAGATAGAGCAGCGCGAGGCAGAGCAGCCCTAAGAGTGCCTTGACAAGATTTCGGTTCTGCGCACGGTTCGAGGCCATGCGGCGGCAGTAGGGCACAAAGGCCGCCATGCCGATAATCAGCAGGCAGACAGCCGCCGGCAACGGCTTGTTGGCTCGGTTGTAGAATTGTTCGGCGGCGAAACGCGCGCGGGACGGCAGCACCTCCTGCGCCTGTTTCTGCTGCCAGAGGCCTATCTTGCGTATCAGTGAAACGGCTTGTTCGTAGTCTTGCTTCTGCAGCAGCTCGTTCAGGTAGTTGAGCGAAAGGCGGATAAACATGGCCGTGTCCTGCCCCACGTAGGCGGGAAGTCTGTCGACGGGCGAGGCCCAGCGCACGGCCATGAGCGCGGAGTCGAAGTAGGGGAACACGCGCAGCATGCCCAGGTTGGAAACCATGTCGATCAGGGCGAAGCTTTCTTCGGAACGCGGGCTGAGCGGGGCGGTGTCCAGGTCGGTGAGCCGGGCCTTCTTGCCCGTTAGCCCCAAGGTCTTGCGGTCTTGCTTGCTCTTGATGTGGATCACCGGCTCGTTTTTCCAGTGGTCGTAAAAGAACAGCCATCCGGCCAGGAACTGGTTGGCGTCGGCGTCCCTGTAGTGGTCTTTCTTTGTTATCTTGAGGCAGAAATCGTGCGAGAGCGTGGAAAGCGGGCAGATACGCCCGTTGAAGTACACGTGCAGTTTTCCCATTTCATCCGCCACCTCTTTAGGCACGGAACGCGGGGCGGATTGGGCGGCGAACCCGCAGGAGAACACCGGCAGCAGGGCGGCGAGGCAAAGGGCTTTCTTAAGGGCGGGGTGCTTTAAAAGCTGTCTGAAACCACTCTGTCGGTCAAGGAAGAATCCAATCATCGAGAGCAGCAACAGCAGGTAGCCGCCGTAGGTGAGGCCGATGCCCCAGGGGTCGTGGCTTACCGCCAGGGTGGACCCTTTCTGGTCGGCATCGTAGGATGCCTGATAGAAGCGGTAGCCCTTGAACCGCAGGATGTGGTTCATCGAGATCTCACCCGATAGGCTGTCTTTCTGCGTGCGGATGGAAACCGTGCTCACGTAGTCCATGGGCGACACCGTGCCGGGGTAGTGTTCCACGCGGAAATCATCCAGGCGCACCGAAAAGGGAAAGTATTCGGCATGGCCTTCGCGGTTCTCGAAATAGGCGGCTTCCGCGCCGTCCAGCCGCAGGTGCAGATGCCCCTGTTTGCCCGAAATCCAGGTAACGGATGCGCCGAGCAGGATAAGGATAAAGGAAGTGTGCAGCGCGAAGGTTACCGGCTTGCGGTACAGTCTCCGCCGTACCATATACAGCGAGGAACAGACCGCCGCCACCGCCCATAAGGCCACGAACCACCACGAGCCGTAAATGTATCGGCCAACAAAAAAGTTACCGTAAACTTTTTCCAGCACGGTGGCGGCCACCATAAGGGCGGTCAACACCGCCAATATTCCAAACGAGGTGTATTTTAGGGCTTTCATGGGCGTTCCGGTTAAAGATTCAAAGGTATATTATTCCAATCAAACGGGGGAGGATAAATTTTTGTTTGGAATAATATAAATTTGCACCTGCTAAACGATTAGAGATATGGATATATCGGTGGTGGTTCCTTTGTTTAACGAGGACGAGTCTTTGCCGGAACTGGCTGCATGGATAGAACGTGTAATGAACGAGAACGGCTTTTCGTACGAAGTGGTTTTTGTGGATGACGGCAGCCGCGACAAGTCCTGGAGCGTTATCCGGGAACTGAACGGCAAGAATCCCTGCATGAAGGGAATCCGGTTCCGCCGCAACTACGGCAAGTCGGCGGCCTTGCAGACCGGCTTCGAGGCGGAGCAGGGCGATGTGGTCATTACGATGGACGCCGATATGCAGGACAGTCCCGACGAGATTCCGGCACTCTACAAAATGATAACCGAAGAAGGCTACGACGTGGTGTCGGGCTGGAAAAAGAAACGCTACGACCCCATTTCCAAGACCCTGCCCACCAAGTTGTTCAACTGGGCGGTGCGCCGTATGTCGAAGATTCATCTGCACGATTTCAACTGCGGCCTGAAGGCCTATCGCCGCGACGTGGTGAAGAGCATCGAGGTGTACGGCGAGATGCACCGCTTTATTCCCGTTATCGCCAAATGGGCGGGCTTCGGCAATATCGGCGAGAAGGCGGTTCAACACCGCGCCCGCAAGTACGGCACCACCAAGTTCGGCATGAACCGCTTTATCAACGGTTTTCTCGATCTGCTCTCGCTCAGTTTCGTGGGGCGCTTTTCCAAAAAGCCCATGCACTTTTTCGGAAGCTTCGGGCTGTTGCTGTTCATTGTCGGGTTCCTGGCCGCCGTTTGGCTGGGCGCGCAGAAAATCTACTGCCTGCACCATAACATCACGGCGCCTTTGGTAACGTCCTCGCCCTATTTCTATATTTGCCTTACCAGTATGCTGATGGGTCTGCAGTTGTTTCTGGCGGGTTACCTGGCGGAACTGGTGGGGCGCAATTCGCCCACCCGCAACACCTACCTGATTGCCGAGCATCTGGGCGGAACCGAAAAAGCGGAATAATCCATGCGTTTTTTTTTGAATCTTAGGCGGCCGGCCTGTGTTATGGCCTTGCTGTTGGCCGGAATGGGAGTCAATTACGGGGCGGAAGCGGTGCGCGACACCAACCGTACCGATGCCAAGGGACGCAGGCAGGGCGTCTGGGTGCGGAAACCCTCGGCCGACAAACTCGGATACACGGGGCAGTTTAAGGACGATATGCCCACCGGCAGGTTCGTCTATACGGCCTTGGGCGATACCTTGGTTACGGAAGCCTTTTATTTTCGGGGTGGTTACGCTTCGTACAACCGCTATTTCTATCCCGACGGCTCGTTGATGGCCGAGGGCTACTATCTGGATAAGCAGAAAGACAGCGTTTGGAAGATGTATGCCCGTTCGGGGCAACTGATTCGGGAGGAAAGCTTCGAAAACGGGTTGCTGCACGGCCGCAGGCTCCTGTACGATGCCGACGGTACCGTGCTCGAAGACCAGCATTGGTTCCGGGGCTTGCGCAACGGCAACTGGTTCGTGCACGACGAGAAGGGCTATCAGCTTTCCACCTATAAACTCAACATAACCCACGGGCTTTATACCGCGCGCTATCCCGACAGCACCCGCTTTATCGAGGGCCATTACGATGAGGGCCTGAAGGAAGGCCTGTGGCGTTTCTACCTGCCTTCGGGCACGCTCTACAAGGAAGACACCTACAGCCGAAACCAACTGGTGAACCGAACCCTGTACCTGAAGATTGGCGGGGAGTTGCGCGCCGTTTCCACCGACACGGTTCCGCTTGTCATGCGTCATCCGCAAGGGGGCAGGGCTGAACTGCTTGCCAGTTCGGGCAAACGGCTGGTGTGCGACGAGAAGTTCGAGACGGTGTGCGGCATCTTCGACCTCGATTTTTACTTCTTCGCCAACAAGAACACCCTTGTTTCGTTTACGGCGGTGGATAAAGACCGTATCGCCGACGCGCTCGCCCAAACCGGAGACGACCGCATGGACAAGGTTGACGGCCAATTGGATTTCTCTCAACAACTGGGGCGCAACGCCTCGGTAAGCCCGGTTCTTTTGCCGCTGAACATCAAGACCCCGTATCCGGTCTATATGGATGCCGACGGCATGGACGTGCTGCGCAACGACTTCAAGAACGCCGACGTGGAAGCGGAATGATTTTCGCCAAATTTCCAAACGAAATCTGAAGACTTGAATCACAACAGTCCCGCCATATAGACAGGCAGGCATATTATGTCCTCTTCTTTGCGAAGATCTTTCGTATAGAGAAGATAGCGTTGCTGGATGCGGGAGGAGAATTTCCGTTGGAACTCGTCGAGCGATTTGTGGGATTTGTAACCGGAAGACTTGACTTCGATCGGGCATATCTTGTCTTTTCTGCTTATGAGGAAGTCGATCTCGTAGGAGCGGGGTTCGGTTGCCTCCGGCACCTTTTCTTTGAACGTATAGTAATACAGCGAATTTCCCGAGGATCTCAGCAGTTGTGCCACCACATTCTCGTAGAGATAGCCTAAATCGGCAGAAAGTTTGTCTGTGAGCAGTTTCCGGTAGATGACGTTTTCCGTAAAATCCTTGTCCATGAACGCCAGCGAAACAAAGAGCCCCGTGTCGGCGATAAACATCTTGAAGAAGTCGTGGGATGTATGCAGGGCGAACCCGACACTGGGGTCGTTGGCATGATAGGCAAAATTCACGGTCTTTGATTTGTCGATATCCTGAAAGATTTCCTCAAGACGGGAGAGCCTTGCATTCTCGATAACGTTCCCCACGCGGTATCGCATCGTATTGCGGGCCAGTTCCGCCGGAATGGACTTGAAGACGGCCGAAGCCCTTCCTCTATCGTCTATCTTTTCAAAATCATCGAGATAAAGTTTTATAATATCCCGTTTTATATCATCTACGGCTTCAAAATCGGAGCTCCGGAGATACGCGGCAACCGCCTGTGGCATCCCTCCCACAAGCATATAGAGCCGGAAGAGTTTCATCATGTCGCGGTTTACGGCATCGCCCATGGGTTTTAGCCTTTGATAGGCATATCGTATCAGTTCAAAGGTCGGCTCTTTTCCTATTGCCCAAAGAAATTCTTCAAAATCCATTGGATACATGTCAATCCGTCTTTCTTCGCTGGGAATGAGGATATCTTTTGTGTTTTTCTTGATGGAAATAAGCGAGCCTGTCTCGATATAGTGGTAGCGGCCGTCTTTTACCAGATGTTTGATGGCCTGTCGGGCCTTCGGACAGAACTGCACTTCGTCAAAAATGATGCAGGACTTGCCCGGCGTGAGTTTGGTGCCGGTTAAAGATTGCAGGCTTATGAAGAAATAGTGCAGGTCAGAGATGTCGTTGAATAAATCAATGATACTCTGTTTGACGTTTGTAAAGTCAATGAGCAAGTAATTGTCATAAGCGTTGCGGGCAAATTCCTCCGCGATGGTGGATTTACCGACCCGTCTTGCGCCCTCAATCAACAGGGCCGTTTCCCCTGCCGATTTTTCTTTCCATACTTCCATTTGGGCGTATATTTTACGCTTAAATATCAAGTGTTTCATAAATGCGTTAGTTATTAATGCGAAATTAACCATCTTGGCGAAAACGGCAAAATGTTTTACTGTGAAAATGTACAGAAACGGCAAAATGTTTTACTGTAAAATTGTACGGAAACGGCAAAATGTTTGCTTGAAACCAGCAGGCCCTGTGCAAGAGCGAAGGCACCCGCACTAACACGCCGGAGATATCGCCCGCAGCGCTGGGGCGCGTTATGGATAGAGGAATCGTTCGTGGAGATATATGTGGGCGATGTCGCTTCGTTGATTACCTCAAATAATGTACCTTTGCAGCCGCAAAATAAACATCGATGACAGAAATCAGAAACGTGGCGATCATTGCCCACGTCGATCACGGCAAGACCACCTTGGTGGACAGGATCCTCTATCAGTCCAACCTTTTCAGGGACAATCAGGAAAAGAAAGAACTCATTCTCGACAACAACGATCTGGAACGGGAACGCGGCATCACCATCCTTTCCAAGAACGTGGCGGTACGCTACAAGAATACCAAGATCAATATCATCGACACGCCGGGCCACGCCGATTTCGGCGGCGAGGTGGAACGCGTGCTCAATATGGCCGACGGCGTTCTGCTGGTGGTCGATGCCTTTGAAGGCCCCATGCCCCAGACCCGTTTCGTATTGCAGAAGGCCCTGCAGTTGAACCTTAAGCCTATCGTGGTCATCAACAAGGTGGACAAGCCCAACTGCGACCCCGAACTGACGCAGGAAAAGGTGTTCGACCTTATGTTCAGCCTCGGCGCCACCGAAGACCAGCTCGATTTCCCCACCGCTTTCGGTTCCTCCAAGAACGGCTGGATGAGCGAAGACTGGCGCAAGCCCGCCACCGACATCACCTATCTGCTCGACCTTATCCTCAAATACATTCCCACGCCCAAGGTGGAGGAGGGCACGACCCAGATGATGGTTACCTCGCTGGACTACTCCTCCTACATAGGCCGTATCGCCGTGGGACGTCTTACGCGCGGCACCCTGCAGGCCGGGCAGAACGTGAGCCTGGTGAAGCGCGACGGCAAGATCGAGAAGCAGAAGATAAAGGAACTCTACGTGTTCGAAGGCCTGGGCAAGGAAAAGGTGAAGACGCCCGTGGAGGCCGGCGAGATCTGCGCCGTGATGGGGCTCGAAGACTTCGAGATCGGCGACACGGTGGCCGACTTCGAGAATCCGGAAGCCTTGAAGCCCATTTCGGTGGATGAGCCCACCATGAGCATGCTCTTTACCATCAACAACTCGCCTTTCTTCGGAAAGGACGGCAAATATGTTACCTCCCGCCACGTGCGCGAACGCCTCGAAAAGGAACTGGAAAAGAACCTGGCCCTGCGCTTGGAAGACACAGGTTCGCCCGATGCCATTCTGGTCTATGGCCGCGGCATCCTCCATCTTTCGGTGCTTATCGAGACCATGCGCCGCGAGGGGTACGAACTTCAGGTGGGTCAGCCGCAGGTCATCATCAAGGAAATCGACGGAGTCAAGTGCGAGCCTATGGAAGAGCTCACGATCGTGGTTCCCGAAGAGTTCTCGGGCAAGGCCATCGAGATGGCCACCCAGCGCAAGGGCGAGATCAAGTCGATCGAGACCCAGTCCGACCGTACCCACATCATCTTCAGCATTCCCGCCCGCGGCATGATAGGATTGCGCAACAACGTGCTCACCGCCACCGAGGGCGAGGCGGTCATGGCCAGCCGTTTCGACGGCTTCGCGCCTTGGAAGGGCGAGATCGGCACGCGCCGCAACGGGGCGCTGGTGGTTATGGAAACCGGCACCGCCTACGCCTATGCCATCGACAAGCTGCAGGACAGGGGCACGTTCTTTATCGACCCCAACGAAGAAGTGTACGCCGGTCAGGTAATCGGCGAGCACATCCGTCTCGACGACCTGGTGGTGAATGTCTGCAAGAGCAAGAAGCTTACCAACATGCGTGCTTCGGGTGCCGACGAGGCCACCCATATCGCGCCGGCGCGCAAGATGTCGCTCGAAGAATTCATGGAATACATCGGCCCCGACGAATACCTCGAAATCACTCCCCAGCATCTGCGTCTGCGCAAGATTATCTTAGACGAGAACGAACGCAAGCGTCAGGCCAAACGCGCCGAGGGCGCCGAAAAATAGAAGCCATGCAGAACAGCCGCCGAAAGCCCGACTGGCTCAAGATAAAGCTGCCGATGGGCGAGTTGTCGCGCAAGGTGCAGGATACCATCAGCAGCAACAACCTGCACACCATCTGCACCAGCGGCCGTTGCCCCAACCAAGGCGAATGCTGGGGCTGCGGCACGGCCACCTTTATGATCGGCGGTGATATCTGCACGCGTGGCTGCCGTTTCTGCAACGTAACCACCGGCAAGCCGCTGCCCTTGGATCCGGAAGAACCGCAGCATATCGCCGACTCGATAAGCCTGCTGCAGCTCAAGCACGCGGTCATCACCTCGGTGGACCGCGACGACCTGCCCGATCTCGGGGCGAACCATTGGGCGCAGGTAATCAGGGCCGTTAAGCAAAAGAACCCGCAGGTAAGCATGGAGGTGCTGATTCCCGACTTCCAGTCGCGCACGGAATTGATCGATCTGGTAATCGCGCAGAAACCCGAAGTGATCTCGCACAATATGGAGACCGTGCGCCGGCTCACGCCTTCGATCCGCAGCAAGGCCACCTACGACGGTTCGCTGCAGGTTATCGGACATATCGCCAAGAGCGGCATCACGGCCAAGAGCGGCATCATGCTCGGCTTGGGCGAGACCCGTGGGGAGATATTGCAGGTGATGGACGACCTGCTGTCTGTGGGCTGTTCGGTGATGACCATCGGGCAGTATCTGCAGCCCACCGCGCAGAATGTGGAGGTGCAGGAATACGTTACGCCCGAAACATTCGCCGAATATGCGCGTATCGGAAAGGAAAAAGGCTTCCGTTGCGTGGAGAGCGGCCCCTTGGTGCGTTCCAGCTACCATGCCGAGCGTCACGTCTGCAAACCGTAATCTTTTCTGAAAAAGTAATCTTGTATCATGGTTCCCTGCCGTTTCGAGAATCTGGGTCTGCGCTCCTACCGCGAGGTTTGGGATTTACAAGAAAAGACCCTGGAAGAGGTGAAACAGGCCAAATTACAGGGTAAAACGGGGATGAACCGTCTTTTTTTCGTGGAACATCCGCCCGTGTTCACGGTGGGGCGCAGCGGCAAAGACAGCAATATGCTCGCCTCGGCCGCGCTGCTGCAATCCAAGAACGCCGAGTTTATCCATATCGATCGGGGCGGGGACGTTACTTTCCACGGACCGGGCCAGTTGGTCGGCTATCCCATTTTCAACTTAGAGGAATTTCCGCTGGGCGTAAAGGCCTATGTGGATAAGATAGAGGAGGTGGTTATCCGCAGCATGGCGCAATACGGCATTGTTTGCGAACGCCTGCAAGGCGCCACGGGTGTCTGGATAGAGGCGCACACGCCCCGCGCCCGCAAGATCTGCGCCATCGGCGTGAAGTGCTCGCGCTACGTTACCATGCATGGCTTCGCGCTCAACGTAAATACCGACCTGTCGTATTTTAACCTCATAAACCCCTGTGGCTTTACCGACAAAGGCGTTACCTCCATGCAGAAAGAACTGGGCGAAGTTCAAGACTTTGCCGCAGTCTGCGCCACGGTTCGCCGGAACTTCGCCCAGGTGTTCGGCCTGGAGTTCCGTTAGCTTTGGTTTGGGGATGAGGAAAATTCGGATTAGTTTTGTGGACAAACGTTAAAGGGTAGAAAGATGGAGATAGATTTTATCGTGACCTGGGTGGATATGAATGCCCCCGAGTGGCAGCAGGAGTTCGCAAAGTATGCATCGCATAAGGATAACGAGAAAAACGGCGTTTCCGAAGCCCGTTTCCGCGATTACGGTTTCTTGAAATATTGGTTCCGGGGTGTGGAAAGATTCGCCCCGTGGGTGCGCAAGATACATTTCGTTACCTGCGGTCAGGCGCCCGGGTGGCTGGATGTCTCCAACCCGAAAATCCACTTGGTGAACCACCGGGATTTTATTCCGCAACAGTTCCTTCCTACCTATAATTCCGTGGTTATCGAACGGTATATGTACCGTATTCCCGGTCTGGCGGAACATTTCGTGTATTTCAACGACGATTTCTATATAACGGATACCTTGCCTCAGGAACGTTTCTTTAAGGACGGCCTGCCTTGCGACATCGCGGCCTTCCAGTACAATCCGGCATGGTCGCAGTGGTACAGGCGAATCAGGAATAACCTCAGGATCATCAACCGCCATTTCGACAAGAAGGAGGTGATGGCGCGTTTTCACGACAAATGGTTCGAAAAGAGCTACGGTTCGCGGGCGCGTTGGAATTATCTGCTCAAACCCTACGGAAAGTTCATCACGCTCCGCACGCCCCACAATGCCCAGCCGTATCTAAAAAGTACCTTCGAGGAGGTCTGGGCCGTGGCCGAAAAGGAACTTACCGAAACCTCGGTGAACCGCTTCCGCGCCGTAACCGACTACACGCCGGAACTCTTCCGTACCTGGCAGATTTGCCGGGGTAATTTCGAACCCTACAACACCTACGCCGACACCAAGATGTTTCCGCTTATGATAAAGTCGCAGAAGGCCATCAAGGCGATCCGAGAGCAGTCGTACAAGCTTATCTGTCTTAACGATAACGTGCATATACGCAATTACGCGCAGGTGATGGCCGATATAAAGGCGGCGTTCGACCATATATTGCCTGAAAAATCAAGTTTTGAAAGATGAACAAGGTAGCGGCCGAGATCATAGCGGGAATGATTCCCTGCAAGATGGCGAGGAACCGTTGGCGCGGCATACTGCGCTACGGGCTGTGCAATGCCTTGCGGTTAAAGCGCCGCATACGGAAAGATACATCCGGCCCCCGCTATTACCTGGCGGTTTGTGCCATCGCCAAAAACGAGGGGCCTTATTTCAAGGAATGGATCGAGTGGCATCGGCGCATGGGAGTGGAGAAGTTCTATATCTACGACAACGAAAGCACCGACTGTACCCGCGAGGTTCTTGAACCCTATATCGCTTCGGGTTTGGTGGAATACCGTTATTTTCCGGGACACCGCATGCAGTTGGCCGCATACGACGATTGTTTGGAGAAATACCGTTTCGAGATGCGTTGGCTGGCCATTATCGACCTCGACGAGTTTATCGTTCCGGTGAAAGATGTTTCGATACCGGTCTTTCTCAAACGCTTCGAGCATGTTCCGGCGGTGGAAATCAATTGGTTGGTTTACGGCAGCGGTGGAGAGGTGAAGAAATCGGACCGGCCGGTTATGGAGCGGTTCCGTTTCCATTCGCGGGAGGACCATTTCTTAAACCGCCATGTAAAGAGCATCGTGGATCCGCGCAGGGTATTTACAATGATAGGTTGCCATGAAGTGGCGCGCATTTCCGGCAAGGCGGCCGATTCTCACGGATTGCCCGTCCGGAAGCACTTCCGTGAGCGCGAGCCCCAGCAAGATGTAATTCGGATCAATCATTATGCGGTCAGGTCGCGGGAAGAGTTCCTCGAAAAGCAGAACAGGGGCAGGGCGAGCGGTACGCAAAAGACTGTGCCGTCGGCTTATTTCGACCAATACGACCTCAATGATATAGAGGATAGGTAGCAACTACTTCTCGAATCCGGACTTCTGCGGGAAACGCATCTGAAGATATTCGGTTACCCGTTCGCGATCCGCATCGGTGGCATATTGAGAGTCGTTCATACAGAACAGCATGGGGTTGCAACGCTCCAGTTTTCGATAGTGGTCTGGGTTGTCGATATGGAACTTGAACGAAGTCTTATTGGAGACATACCGCAGGTGTGCCCGTTTTTGGATTATCGCCACGTAAGAGTATAGGTTGCGCTGTATATCGTTGTCGCTGCGGATATGGTTGGTGAGGGTCGGTTCAATATCCTCCTTGAAAATTTCTTCGTAAGTGTGGCGGTAGTCGTTTTTAAGGTAGGCATCGATATTGTGATGGGTCTTGCTGCCGAAGTAAGTTCCGAATCTCTTTTCAACTAGACGCGCCGCATTCTGAATGCTTAGGTTATAATTGCTTATGGGGCGTTTTAGCACTGTTTCTTTCAAGTAAAGGGTAACTTTTCTAAAAGGGCGCCGATTGAACCGGATGATGGGGAAGCCGTCGGAACCGAAAAAGTCGGAAGGTTGAACGGCACGGTTGATGAACATATCGTCGTTGGCGAAGAGAAAATGTTCTGCCAATTCAGGAATGCGATACAGAAAGTGTTCGATTAGTATGGCATTGAAACAAGGTAAGCTTTGAGGGGGCATGATCTCCGTATGGTCTACAATCTGGATTTTGGGATTGGAAGAATCCAACCATTCGGGGGTTTGGTTGTCGGTAACGATAAATATCCTGCGAATCCAGGGTGCATACATTTCCACGGCGCGCAAACTGTATTTCAGTTCATCGTTATCGGCATAACGGCCCTCGCAATTAACGGCAGAACCTTCTTCGGGTACGCCGATAACATTATTCCGCTTTGCACGCCATTGCGGGTCGTTGCCGTTTACCCACAAATATACCAAATCGATGTCCATTGCTTGTCTTGTGTTTTTATTTTTCAAATTGAGATTTCACGGGAAACCGATGCTGTAAATATTCGGCAGCCCGTATCCGGTCGCTATCCGATGCAAACTGCGAGTCGTTCATACAGAAAAAGGTAGGATTGTATTTTTCTATTTCTTGGTACAACTCGTGTTTGTGTATGGGGAAGCGGAACGAAGTTTTCTGGCTTACATATTGCAGCTTGACGCGCTTCTTTGCCAAAGCAGCGTAGGTGTAGATAATACGTTGCACATCGTTCGTGCTGCGGAAGTGATTGCTGAGTGTGGAGGAGATGTCTTCTTTAAAAATATTGGACGTATCCATATAGTCGCTTTTAAGGAAGGCATCGATGTTGTGATGTGGTTTGCTGTTGAAATAACGGCCATATTTTTTGTGCACAATATCGGCCGAATTCTTGATGGCCTGGATGTAATGTTCTAGGTTTTTCTTGAGGATGTGCGTTCTATAGTATAAGAATAACCGCCGGAATCTCCTACGGTATAATCGTATGATGGGAAGGCCTTCGGGAGTGTAAAAGGTTGAGGGGGAAACAGGGCGGTTTAAAAACGTATCATCATTGGAATATAGGAAGTGTTCCGATAAATCGGGAATCCTAGGTAGAAAGTGTTCGATGATATTGGAGTTGAAACAAGGAAGGCTTTGCGGAGGAAGGATTTCTGAATGATCGACAATGCGGATTTTCGGGTTGGAAGTATCAAGCCATTCAGGGACTTGGTTGTCGGTGATGATAAAAATCTTGTGAATCCAAGGTGCGTATGACTCAATGGAACGAAGGCTGTATTTTAATTCATCGTTATCATTGTATCGTCCTTTGCAATTCTCAGGAGAGCCTATTCCCATTTGCCCAATGAAGGCATCGTGTTTGGCACGCCATTTCGGGTCATTTCCATCAACCCATAGATAGACCAAATCTATATTCATTGAGTTCATGTTATTTCCTTTTTTCAATTCGTTGCCGTATAACCGGATATTTCTCGAGTATGGCGCGGAGAGCCGCATCGTTACGGTCTTTTCCGGATTTGAAATTAATGGTTTTAAGTGACAGTTCCTTGGGTTTGCCCAATCCCCGGGGCTTGTTGTGGGGGCCGAAAGGTACCGGCAGGATCTTTTTTCCGTTGGCCACTGCGGCCGCCCAAAACCAGAAATCATCGGCAGTGGGTGCCAGTTGCGTAAAAAGTTCCACGTCTATCATGTCCGGTTTCAGCGAGTGCGGGGGATACAGCACACCCGCGCACCCGGTCTGCATGCGGTTGTAGCCGGGTTGAATTTTCTTGCCGAGAAAACTGTACCACCTGAACTTATGCCATTTGCGGTAAGGTTTTCCCATCGCCACGCGTTTGGCCCGGTGTGCCAGTATGAAGTCGGGATACCGTTCGTGAAGGTTCAACAGGCTGTACAGCATATCGGAGTGATAGTCCACATCGTCGTCAACGGTTACGATTACTGCTTCGGGAAAGTCTTGCAGCGCGGGAACCAGCTTGCGGTAGGAGCGTATATCCCGGTCGTAATTCCTTATTTCGAATATCGGATTTTCTTTTGCCAATGCGGTCAATTCTTCCGGCATCCCCTTTTCGCCGAATTGGGAAAACGTAAGGTAAAGCACCACCTTGTCGGGCAGTACGGAACCGGCAAGGATAGACTTCACGGCACCGATTGCATAGTGAATGGCCGCCGGAAACGAGGTGAGTGATACGATTACTTCCTCTTTATGCTTGTTTTGGTTTGCGCTCATTTTTGAAAATATGGACTCGCTTCGCGAAGTTAATACAACTTTTGGATTGGGCCTTGGTGTGGCTGTTTCCCCGTCGGATTACTCCAGCTCTTCCATCATAGTGCGCGAGCGTTCCAACGCCAGGTTGATGTTGGAGCAAACGTTCTCACTGCCTACGATTTTGAAGAAACCCGATTTTTCCAAGGTTTCGTGCACCTTTTCGCTTACGCCCGAGAGGATGATGCGGATGCCGTTCTGATGCGACATCTGGCAGAGCGATTCAAGGTTGTGCAGGCCCGAGGAGTCGATGAAAGGTACGCGCCGCATGCGGATGATACGTATCTTGGGGCGGTCGCCGATCTGGTTCATCGTTTCCTCGAACTTGGTGGCGATCCCGAAGAAATACGGGCCGTTGATTTCATAGACTTCCACGCCTTCGGGAATGCTCAGGGCTTCTTCGTGCACCACGATGTCCGATTCCTGTTGCGGGTTGAGCTCGTTCTTGATCACCGAAATCTGCGTGGTTTCCATCACGCGCTTTATAAAGAGGATACAGGCGATAACCAGCCCCACCTCGATGGCTACGGTAAGGTCGAAGATTACGGTGAGGAAGAAGGTGAGCAACAGCACCACCACGTCGCTCTTGGGGTTTTTCATCAGGTTCTTGAACGTGCGCCAGCCGCTCATGTTATACGAAACCACCACCAGCACGCCCGCCAGACAGGCCATGGGAATGTATTTGGCCAGGGGCATCAGGAAAAGCAGGATCAGCAGCAGCACCACCGCGTGGATGATGCCGGCCACGGGCGTGCGGCCGCCGTTGTTGATGTTGGTCATCGTACGGGCGATGGCGCCGGTGGCGGGAATACCGCCGAAAAGCGGCGTCACCATATTGGCGATACCCTGGGCGATCAGTTCGGTGTTGGAGTTGTGGCGGTCGCCGATAACCCCGTCGGCCACGGTGGCCGAAAGCAGGCTTTCGATCGCGCCCAACACGGCGATGGTGATGGCTACCGGAAAGAGGTTCTTGACGGCTTCCCAATCCAGACTCGGAATTGTGGCCGCCGGCAGTTCGGAAGCGATGGTAAAGCGGTCTCCGATGGTGTCGATGCAGGTGATGCCCGCGTAGGCCTTCAGGAAATAAACGCCCACGGTAACCAGGATGATGGCCACCAGCGAACCGGGAATCTTCTTGAGGAATTTGGGTGTAAAGGCGATGATGACGACGCTTGCCACGCTCACGATAACATTCCACCAGTTCACGGTGTCGAAGTACTTGAAGTAGAGGATCCATTTGCCAACGAAGTCGCCCGGCACCTTCTCGCCCTGAAAGTCCAGCCCGAAAATATCGGCTATCTGTGTGGTGAAGATCGTAACGGCGATACCGGCGGTAAAGCCCACGATAATGGGATAGGGAATGAATTTGATGACGGTGCCTAACTTGAACACGCCCAAAAGAATCAGCAGCACCCCGGCCATCAGCGTGGCCACGGTAAGCCCCTCGATGCCGTATTGCTGTATGATGCCGTAGATGATAACGATGAACGCGCCCGTGGGACCGCCAATCTGCACCTTGCTGCCGCCCAGAAAGGAAATGATGAAACCGGCCACGATGGCGGTGATGATGCCTTTTTCAGGACTCACCCCCGAGGCGATACCGAAGGCGATGGCCAAGGGCAAGGCCACGATACCCACGATGATACCTGCCATCAAGTCGGCCATGAACTGCGACTTGTTGTAGGTCTTGAACTGCGAAAAAAGTTTCGGCTGAAAGTCTAATTTTTTCATTTGGCTACGATTGACAACTTGCAAAAAGCCCGCAAAAGTAGCCATAATTCCGCTTATTCCGGAATATAAATGATTTCGCCGTTTTCGAGTTCGTAGGCCACGCCCACCTTGCGGCCCTTCTTGCCCGAACCTTCCTGGTTTTCGGAGGGTCTGTATTTATTGATGGTCTGACCTTCCTTGGTGATGATCTCCATATTTTCCTGCCCCGGATTCTTCACGATCGTGTAGTCTTCCTGCGAAAAAATCTCGGTCATGTTGAAGCGGGCGACGAGCGCCACCATCAGCGCCACGGCGAATACCATGGCCACATCGAACAGGTTGGAGAGCATGGCTACCGGATCCTGGTCTTCGTTGTCTTGCAATATCCTGCGTCTCATGGCTCGAGAATTAGGCGTTTTGGCTTTGTTTCATTAGCTGGCACACGAAATCGAGGCGCACGAGGTCTTTCTGCGCCCAGCGTTGCTTGGTCTGGTAGAGCACGAAACCCACCGCTCCGGCGAACAAGCCCAACACCGTGGTGGCGAAGGCCACCTGCATGTTGTAGGCCATCGAGGCGATGTCGCCCGAGGAAAGCCCCGCCAAGGCCGGCCCCATGGGAATCAGCGTGCCCATCAAGCCCAGGATAGGGCCGAACTTCACCAGAATCTTGGCCTGGTCGAGTTCCTTGCCGCCGGCAAGCTCGTATTCGGAAACGGTCTTGTTGACCACCGCCTCGTTGTATTCGTTGGAAACGATGCTGTTCATGCAGTTGACCAACGGGTTTGAGGAGATTCCGGGCGAGAACTTCAAATCGCGCACATTGCTTTCGTTCAGGTTCTCCATGGCCGCCTTCACTTCCTTTTCCATGCGCGAGCGTTGCACGTATTTCGATACGAAACCGCCCAACAGCAGGATGCTGCGCACGAAGAAATACAGCAGGCCGATAACCACCGGTATCAAGAAACCGCTGGCAATCCAAAACATTACAGTCGTTAACGTATTCATGTCTTTAATTTTTAGCTGAAGAAAATTCCATAACTGAAAATGGTGAGAAAGAACAGCAGCAGTTCCACAATCAGCAGCAGTTCCGTTCTCAATTCGGTTTCCGGTACGGCGGCGCGGAACAGGTAGGCGCCGCCGCCCATGCAGAGCAGGGTGATGAGGGCGAACACCGTGCCGATAAGCGTGAACGACACACCCGCAAACGAGAACAGCAGCACGATGTGGCAGTAGAACAAGGCGGGGAACACCAGCAAGGGCGGCACATATTCCAGTATGCGGTAAAACAGCGGGTTTTCGAGCCCGAAGGCCTTCTGCATCTTGGAGGCCGCGAAGCCCAAGGTAAACAATATGTGTAAGGTAATGAGCACGTTGATGTTCTGCATCACTTCCGGTTTGGCGAATGCCTCGCTCACGGCCAGTTTGTTTACCTGCACCGCATAGCGCCCCGACAGCAGCACGAACAGCGCGCACACCACGGCGAACACCGCCGGATAATACTTGCCGGGAGAGAGGCTGTTGCGGAAAATTCCCGTCAACAGGCAGAGCAGAGTCATCAACAGAAGAATGCTTTCCATTTCCTTACACGCTTTTTTAGCGGATGTTTCCTTGTGTGGCTTTCCGTTTCTTTCGTATCAGCACGGCGGAGGCAAGCACAGCCACCACCGCCACTACGCCAAACACCAAGAGGATAACACGGGTACTATCGAGACTGCGTGTTTGGGAAAGGTCTTTCTGTTCTTTTTCCAACACCACCGACTTGCCGTTGTCGGCCACCGGCTCTGCCTGCAGGGCCTTGCGCACTTCTGATTTATATTGCAGGGCCTGTTCAGGTTCGAGTTTCTGCGACATAAAGTCTTTCAACAATGCGTTGCCGCAGGTAAAGCCGTTGCAGCAGGCCCCGTATTTCTCCACCAGTTCGGCATGCACCCTGGCGATGTCGGCCAACTGGGCTTCGGTGGCCTGCCAATAGCCCTTGCGGGCGGTCTCCATCATCACGGCGGTCATTTCCTGCAAGGCGGCGGGGCTTTCGTTCTCGAAGAACTTCCTTACGTCCAGGTTGTTCACGTCTTTCACATATACGTCATACACCTGATCCCACATCTGGTTGTCGATCACCGAAGGCTTCATCACGTTCCAGCCGTAGGTGTTCTGAACCAGTTCGGTAAAGCCGGCCGCCGCACTCGCCCCGCCCTTCATCTGTTCCTTGATGTAGTTGGGATTGAAGAAGGTGGTGCGCGATTCCACACCGATGGCCGAGCGCAAGTCCTGCACGCGGGCGTTGTAGCGGTTGCGCAGGTCGTTGAAATAGTTGTCGGGGTCCTTGCCGGTGACGTTGCGCACGGTAAGGGTGAGGCCGCCCATGAATTCATACACGTGGTCGAGGCTCAAGGCTCCCCAAGTGTTGCTCTGGCGGGGTTGAACCACCACGTCGGTGTTCTGCAGGGCGGCTTCGAAAAGCCCTTCCTTGAAGTCGCCCCAGTCTTGCGAGGAACTGTATATGGCGCCCATGTTGTGGAGGTAGGTGTCCGAAATCTCCGATTCCTTTTCCCAGCGGTCGCCGGCCTGCACCATGCCTGTGATGCCGGTTCCCGAACTTCCGTTGAGGCCGCCGAACACACGTGTGGAGGAAAGTTCGCGGGCTTCCTTGGGGCTGTAGCCCTTGGCCAGCAGCACCTTTTCGGCCGCCACATTGCCCTGCGCCACAAAGTTGTCGCCCTTGTCTTCGGAAGCGGCGGCCATGGCGATGGCACGTTGCAGAAGTTCCAGGCGGGAAGCCGCCAGGTCGCGGAACTGACCGGAGGTCTGCACCACCACGTCGATGCGCGGCCTGCCCAGTTCTTCCTGCGGAATCAGCTGCACGTCGAGCACACGGCCAAAGCGGTCGCGCACCGGTTCAACGCCCAGCAGATAGAGAATCTGCGCCAGCGTGGCCCCTTCGCTTTCGATAAAGCTGCCCGACCAAAGCGTAAAGCTTACCTTGCTCGGAATCTTGCCGTGCTTGGCCGCATAGTCGGCTATCATCTCGTCGCCCATCTTCCTGCCCTTTTCCCAAGCGGCCGCCGTGGGCGTGGTCTCGGCATTGATGGCGTAGAGGTTGCGTCCCGTGGGGATGGCCGAGGGATTGGAAAGGTAATCCCCGCCCGAAGTGGGCGCCACATAGCCGCCGTTGAGGGCGTTGACCAAAGCCTGCATCTCGCGTTGCGGACTCAGCCGTAAGGCGGTTTGGATATTCTGCTCGAAATCTTCTTGCACTATGCCGTGGGCGGCAAGTTCCTGTGCAAGCGCACGCGCCGAACTCCTGATCCTGTCTTCCGGAAAAGGTTCGCCCAACACGTAAGGACATCCCAGCACCTTTTCCTGCGACAATTCGGTGGCGAAATTGTCAATCTCCTGGATTTCCGCCAAGGTGTAGGGCTGCTGCAGGTTGCTGTCCAGTTCCAAGTCGCGGTGCAGCCCCATCTTCACCGCCATTTTCTTGATCTGGATATTCTTTTCGGGCATATAGCTTTCATCTTCCGCCTTGGCAAGGTAATCGCCTATCATCGACTGCATCTGCGCCACTTCGCGACCCAAACCGCTTTCCATGAACGGAGGGCTCAGATGGCTCACCGTAACGGCATACGAACGGCGTTTGGCAATTATGGCCTCGCCCACGTCGGCAATGGTGTAGAGGTAGAAGTGAGGCACGTCGCCCACCAGGCGGTCGGTCCAGTCGGCCGAACTCAAGGCCACCTGCTTGCCGGGCACGAACTCGAGCGAGCCATGCGTGCCGAAATGAATCATGGCGTCGGCACCGAAGCCGTTGCGCGCCCAGAAATACGAGGCGAGGTAGGGATAAGGCGGCACGGGATTGGAACCGTGCACGGCCTGGAATGAGTTCTCGCCCGTGCTCTGCACCGGTTGGGGCAACACCACTACATTGCCGAAGCAGATACAGGTAACGGCTATTTCCTTGGCCTCGTCCACAACGCGGGTGTAGTAGTCGCCCGGCACGGCACCGTATTTGGCGGTAAGTTCGGCATAGATTTCCGGCAAGAGTGCCTTTTTGAGCCAGGCATCCAGATCACTGCCCTTTACCCACTGCGGATAATTCGACGAGAGGTAGCGCGCCATGCTTCCCTCCGCATAACTGTTGAACACGGGAGCGCGTTCCATCAGCATCTTCTCGAAAGCGTCCAAAGATGTAGGCAGGCCGCTCACATTGTAGCCCTCTTTCTGCAGGCGGAGCAACACATTGTAGAGCGAGGGCAAGACTTCGAGGCCGGCGGCGGTCAAGGCCGAGGAACCGGGGCCCTTGAAGTAGTAGAGGGCGATTTTCTTGTCCTTGTTCGCCTTGCTGCGCAGGTTCAGGTAGGCTTCCACCGTATTGCAGAAACCCTCGAGGCGCTCGGGCACGGCCTTGAAAAGGTAGATGCCGTCCTTGTCCTTGTATTGGGCTATGAGCGCGTAGGGAAGGATGCCGCCGTCCAGTTCGGGCATCACGAGGCTCTGGCTCAGGAAACCGCCGCTCATGCCCTGCCTGTCGGCCATCCAGCTGTCGTAGGTGGCGTTCATCGTGAGCGGGCAGAAAAGGGGAATGTTGTTTTGCTGCAGCCATTGCACGGCGCGTTCGCCCTGGCCCATCGCCAATCGTCCGTGCGGCAGATAGATGGCCGCGTCGGGCTGTATCTCGCGCAGGAATGCCAGACGCTTCATGAAACTGGCGATCGGATACATGCGGTAGCCTCTGTCTTGAAACGCGGATATGATGGCGTCCAAATGCTCGGTGTTGGTGTTGAACGGGCCCGCGATGCCGGTAAGGAGGGCTATCTTTTTCTGACCGTCCTTATAGAGACCCTTTTCCTTCAGATAGCTTTCGTATTCGGCCACGGTGTTGAACGCCAAGTCCTCGCCTATATGGAAGAGGCAGTCGGGATTGATGCTCCTTACCGAATCGATGCTTCCCGTAAAGAGGCTCTTGCCGCAGAGTTCCTTGCGGATATAGTTGAACATGCTGCGGTAGTTGGAGGTTCCGCCGTTGCCCAGGTAGTCTTCCAGCACGGAAGCCTGCACGCTGTCTAAATTGCAGATATTGTTGTCGGGACTGGTGGTGGCGAAACTGTAGAACGGCACGCCCTTGTCGGCAATCTTCTGCAATAGGGCGCGGTCTTCGCCCGTAATGCGCAGGCCCATGCCGAACACCAATACCGCATCGTATTTCTTGACGCGGCTCAGTTCGTCCACGCTTATCGGACGGGCCTTCACGAAGCCATTCTCGGTGGAACGCACCATCTTGGCCACCTGGAAATCCTGAAAGTTCACCAAGGCGATCTTGGTGGGCGAGGCCAGGCACGCCCACAAAATCCATAATGCCAGCAGTAGAATGACGCATGCCGTCATTCCGAAAATCGTTTTCTTTTTCATCGCAGTATCTAAAACGCTATGTTATCTACTCTTCTTTTTTGAGGCGAAATCCGCCAGGCCGTCTATATCCACCGCCAGCGACACATAGAATGTGATACCCGGCGAGGTGGACGAAATCAAGTCGTAGTCTTTGGGCTTGTAGTTAAAGATATTGTCTAATCCCACGTTCAGCGAAACGGCGTCCATAAAGCGTTGGTTGACGTTGAGTTTCCACATGGTGTAGGCCGGATAGTGTACCTTTTCGTAGATGGGGGTTCCGTTTTCATCGTTTCGGTCGGTGTAGGCCACCGAGCTTAGACCCGACAGCACGCGCCCGCTCAGCGAAACGCCCAGGCTGTACCAGGCTTTTTCAAAGTGATAGTCGAAACGCGCCACCCCCGTGTGCGGGCGTGCGTAACTCACGTTCACCCCGCCCTCTTTCTGCCGGTCGAACACGTAGGCATAGTTCAGCTTGATGCCGAAACCATAGGGCAGCTTCACCATAAAGCTGGCGTCGAAACCGGCGGTGTGCGACATATTTATGTTGCGGTAAAAGGCCGTGTCCTGCTTTAGGTTATACACGGTGGTTATCTTGTCTTTGGTATGGCAGTAGTAGCCGCTGGCCGTAAAGCTGAAGCGGTTGTGCGCGTATTCGGCGCTCAGCATCACGTTCTGGCTCTTCTCAGGCTTCAGTTTGGGGTCTCCGTAAATGATGAACCATCCCTGACCTCCCATATCGTAGTTGGAGTACCTTTCCTTGAGCGAGGGCGCGCGGAATCCGCCTGCATACGAGAGCCGCAGCGACACCGGCTTTATTTTGTACATCAGCGAAACCTTGGGCGAGAGGTGGGGCAGCCTGAACTGGCTGTTGTAGTCCATGCGCAGTCCATACACCAGGTACCATTGCTTCTTGAAGCTGATGTCGTGCTGGGCGTAGGCCACCGCCGTATGCGCCATGTAATTCTTGAAATCGCCGCCGGAGGTGGTGTCGAACTGGTTCGACATCAGCGTTTCGTTAAAGTATTCGGCGCCCACGGTAAGGATATTGTCGGGTGTGAAGTTATAGTCGAACTGCAGGTTCGCCTTGTTCTGCATATTGCTGTATTCCTTCGTGGTGATGCCCGCTATCGGGAAATGGTCGTATTTGTCGTAGAGGTCGAAGGCATAATCCGCCCGCAGGTGCGCCTTTTCGGTGATGTTGTAGTCGAGCGCAACCCCCGCCGTTCCGTCGATATAGCGGTTGATGCGTTTTTCGGTGTAATCGCGTTCCCGGTGGTAGAATCCGCCCCGTACCTTGAGCGAGAGGTTTGGCAGGAGGTCGAAACGGAAGCTTTGGCTGGCGTTGACGGTGCGTCCGCCGTAGATGATGGATTCCTCCGAAGCCGAATCCCGGCCTTTGAGCGTATAGGTGTCCACCGATTTATAGGAGACGTTGGTAACGCTGTTGAATCTTTTCTTGTCGAAACCTAAGGTTGCGCCCGTTTTCCATTCGTTGTTGGAGCCGTAGCGGCCGTTTACGTTGAGCGACCAGGGGCGGTCGGCCTCCTTGGTGATGATGTTGACCACGCCGCCTATGGCGTTGGAACCGTAGAGTGCAGAACCCGCGCCGCGCACGATTTCCACCCGTTCGATATTGTCCATGTTGAGGCGTTCATAGTCTATGTTGTTGAGGCTTTCGCCCGCCATGCGCTCTCCGTCTATCAAGAAGAGAACATCGCTGCCGCCCATGCCCTGCATGTTCATCACCACCTGGCCGTCCATCTGGCGGCTGAATTCCACGCCCGGAATTTCGGTCTGCAGCACGTCGGCAATGTTGAGGGCACCTGTCTTTTCTATTTCTTTGGCCGAGATAACCGTGGTGACCACCGGCACGTCTTTCAGCATCTTGGGCGTGCGGGTGCCGGTAACCACCACCGCGTCTAATTTCGATTGGGCAAGGTGGAGTGTAAAATCAACCGTGGTGTCGCGAACCATGCGAAGCACCACATCCACCGGATCGTAGCCCGTGTAGCGTACAGCCACACGATACACGCCCTTGCCGGGAAACTGATAGCTGTACTTTCCGTCGATGCCCGATACCGCGCCTTTCCCGCCCTGTATCTGCAAGGTGGCCATGGGCAGCGGTGCACCGTCGGCATCCAGAATGCGTCCGCTCAGACGTTGCGCCGAACCTATGGAGAAGGTGGCGTTCAAAAGCAAACAAAAGAGAAAGAGCCTGCGCATTGTTTCTTATTCCTTAGCAAGGCCGGAGAGCGTCGGACCGAAACACTCCCCGGTAACAGAACCTAAGACAAGAATTAAAAATCGTACTCGTAGCTAAAGGTGGCGAAACCGGTCTTATCCATGTCGTTTTTATAAGACGTGAACTTGATCTTGGTGTACTTGCCGTCTTTGCTTTTAACTACGAATATATTGTCGCTTACCGTATAAACGGGCGGCATCGCATCGCCACGGCTCACCCAACCGTTGAGCACCATATTGAGTTCGGATTTCGCATAACCGATAATGCCTTCCATCATCTGGCTCATATCCACGACAAGCGTGGAATCGGTCATCACATCGGCGGTGAACTCGTCGGAGGGAACTTCGGTAAGCGCGTTCAGCGAAGTGGCGGCCGTTTTCAACGCCGAGCCCTGGTTGGTCTTGATGTTTTCGCGGTGCAGGGCGATATCCCATTGGGCGGGAGCCTCTTCGTCAATGCCCTTTACAATGGGAGTGCCGGATTCAAAAGACAGATAAACCCATTTGTCATAGGCGCTCACGTCCACATTGGTCAAGGTCTTGCCCACGGGATCCTTGTCTTTATCGTCTTTGCAGGAAGCAAGGAACAAGACTGAAAGGAGGGCAAGTCCCAAGAAGTAAAATTTTGTTTTCATGTATATTGAATTTTATTGGTTACACAAAATGAGATTCCCGACAGGTTTCCGGAGCCACCCCTCGAAAATCGGCTGCAAAATTGAGGATTCCGTCCAAGGTCTCCAATACGCGAAAATAGGTATTTTTTATGGCGGCAATACTCCGGTATAGGTATCCGTGCTCCCAAGTTGCTGTAATTTCGTACCTTTACAATTGTCATATAACGCGTTTTGTAAAATAAAATACTAACAAATAAACACTTACAAAGATGAAGAAATGTGTTTTGCTTTTGGCGGCATGCGTGCCGTTCGTAATGTTTTCTTGCAAGGAGTCGGAAAACGGAGATGGCGAAAAGGGAGGTTCCCAGATTGCCGGTTCCGATGGAAAGACTCTGGTGGCCAAGATGACCGTTAAGGGAAGCCTGACTTCGGCATATGTCGAAGATGAATACGGATATTCCTATTCCAGCAAAACTACCACCAAGGCGGATTTGAAGATGAACTTCAGTTATTCGGACGGGGTAATGAAGAAATTGACCGCAAGCGGCGATTATTCGACCACGCATAACTGCACGGAAACCGGTGAAGGCGAATCGTACAAGCATCATTCCGAAGACAACGCGAGCGGCAACGGAAACATGACCTTTTCCTACAAGGGCGATGTGGTGAGTGTGGAAATCAGCGGATCGGGCAAGGTGGAAGGAAAGGAAGTCTATGATCCGGACGAATACGACGAAAACGAATCATATTCCGAAAGCGGCAGCATGTCCGGCAACTATACTCTCAATATGGAAAAAGGTGCGGCCGTTTCGGGTCAGGGCACCATCAAGCTCGACAACGAATCGTACAGCCTGAACAAAATCAAATACGAATACGACAATGCCGGCCAGCTGGTCAAAATCTATTACGACGGCGATTACAACGAGGACAGGGTTGAGTTCGAGTGGAAGAACGGCAATATCGTGAATGTGGGTTATTACTACAACGATGATTATAAGTCCGGCAAGAAACACCATTCCAAGGCGAATGGGAAATTCAAGGCGGCCAAGGCCGGCAGCATGGACTGGTCCGACCTGCACGTGGAATATTCCGACAAGGAAAACAACAGTAATATAGATTTCGCCTACCTCGTGTTCTCCTACGGCGGGATGCTCTCTTACGAACAGTTTGTGGGCGTATTCGGTTTTCTGGGCAAGACCAGCAAGAACCTGCCCGCCAAGGTGTCCTACGTTTACGAAGACGATGATGAAACATACGAAGACGTGTATGCGGAAATCGAATACACCTTTTACGACAACGGCAACGTGAAGCGTGTAAAGATAACGAGCCCCCTTATCGATGAAGACGGCAATGGCTCGGTCACGATAGATCTCGAATATTAGTCGGGACAACACGTTAACTTTTCCAATCCCCGTTCCGGATGAAATGCCCTTTAGCAAGACAGCGTTTGTCGGGACGGGGATTCGTATATCCGTTCCGGGTATTTTTTTGCTGTTGCATTTTTGCCGCCCTTGTTTCCTGTTACGAACGCATCGGGGTGCCGTTGAGTCCGCAACCGCCCGTACTGGTGGTGGAAGGCGGCATCACGACCGATTCCTTGCAGCATACGGTACGCCTTACCCGTACAAGCGGTTATTTCGATACCGCCCTGGCTTCCATTCCTGTATCGGGGGCCGAGGTGGAGGTTTTCGACGATTCCCTGCGTTACCCGTTCGATGAGTCCGTCACTGAAGCCGGGTTATATCAGAGCAGGATCGCGTTTTCGGGACGGCCCGGTGCCACCTACCGTATAGAAATACAGGCGAGGCTTTCCGCCTCCGATCCCGTGCGTACGTATTCGGCGCAGGAAACCATGCCGTCCCGCATAAGGCTCGATTCGGTTTCCTCCGCATATGGAAAACAACGTTTCGGAACGGGGCGCGGGCACGGCTGGAGCATCCTGCTGTACGCCACCGACCCGCCCGAAAAGAACTACTACGGTTATTCCTTTTATGTAGATGGCCGGAGCTACAACGACAGCCTCCGTTTCATCACCTTAGTGGATGACAAGTGGGGCGAAGGCATACGTCTGAACGGCGTTCCGGTGGTATTCTTTCAAAGCGGAAAATCGAAAAAGATGCCGGTTCGGTCAGGATCTACGGTAACGATAAAGGTGATGGGCTATACGCAAGCCTATTTTCAATGGATAGGGGATATACAGGCCGCCACCAAGCCGAACATCCCTGTATTCAGTTCCGTGCCGGCCAATTGCCGGGGCAATGTCTCCAATGGGGCTTTTGGCTATTTCGCCGCGTATTCCGTGGCCCGCGATTCCACTGTGCTGTCCGCCCAAGACAGCATAAGGTGGCATCGGCACCACCGTTGAGCCTCTTTTTAACAGCTTCCGGTTGAGAAGAAAAATTTTTTCTTCAAAAAGTTTTGTTTTTGTAAAAATACTCGTATCTTTGCAGTCCTTTTTGCGCTATATACGTGCAAACGCCAATGTAGCTCAGTTGGTAGAGCAGCTGATTTGTAATCAGCCGGTCGTGGGTTCGAGTCCCTTCATTGGCTCAACCGGAACAACGGACATCTTGAGGCGGTGGCGCAAAGGGAAAATCTGGGAGGATTCCAGAGCGGTCAAATGGAACAGACTGTAAATCTGTCGGCTTAGCCTTCGAAGGTTCGAATCCTTCTCCTCCCACTCCGATTGCGGGAATAGCTCATTTGGTAGAGCGGTAGCCTTCCAAGCTACAGGTGGCGGGTTCGAGCCCCGTTTCCCGCTCGAAAAAATGACAGCATATAAGCCGACGTAGCTCAGGGGTAGAGCACTTCCTTGGTAAGGAAGAGGTCACGAGTTCAAATCTCGTTGTCGGCTCCAAAGGCGGGGGCAAAAGGTTTGCTTCACGCAAATTGGTTTATATACACTAAAAACATTTTCAGCTATGGCAAAAGAAACTTTTGTGCGTACCAAACCCCACGTTAACATTGGTACCATTGGTCACGTTGACCACGGTAAAACGACCTTGACCGCCGCCATTACCACCGTATTGGCCAAGAAGGGTCTTTCCGAAGTTAAGTCCTTCGATTCTATCGATAACGCTCCCGAAGAAAAAGAACGTGGTATCACCATCAATACCGCTCACGTAGAATATCAGACGGACAACCGTCACTATGCCCACGTTGACTGCCCCGGTCACGCCGACTACGTTAAGAACATGGTTACCGGTGCCGCCCAGATGGACGGTGCTATCCTGGTGGTTGCCGCCACCGACGGTCCCATGCCCCAGACCCGCGAACACATCCTGTTGGCCCGTCAGGTAGGTGTGCCCCGTATCGTTGTCTTCATGAACAAGGTTGACTTGGTTGACGACCCCGAGTTGCTCGACCTCGTTGAAATGGAAATCCGCGAACTGCTTTCGTTCTACGAATACGATGGCGACAACACGCCTATCATCCGTGGTTCCGCTTTGGGTGGCTTGAACAGCGAACCCAAATGGGAAGAAAAGATCATGGAACTGATGGCTGCCGTTGACGAATGGATTCCTCTGCCCCAGCGTGATGTAGATAAAGATTTCTTGATGCCTATCGAAGACGTGTTCTCCATTACCGGTCGTGGTACCGTTGCCACCGGTCGTGTTGAATCCGGCGTCATCAACTCCGGTGATCCCGTAGAAATCATCGGTATGGGCGATGAAAAACTCAAATCCACCGTTACCGGTGTTGAAATGTTCCGCAAGATCTTGGATCGCGGTGAAGCCGGTGATAACGTAGGTTTGTTGCTCCGCGGTATCGAAAAAGACCAGATCCGTCGTGGTATGGTAATCGCGAAACCCGGTTCCGTAACTCCCCACAAGCACTTCAAGGCTCAGGTTTATATCCTGAAGAAAGAAGAAGGTGGCCGTCACACGCCTTTCCACAACAACTACCGTCCTCAGTTCTACTTCAGAACCACCGACGTTACCGGCGAAATCGTTCTGCCGCAGGGTGTGGAAATGGTAATGCCCGGCGATAACTTGACGATTGAAGTTAAGTTGCTGGCTCCCATCGCTATGAGCCAGAACCTCCGCTTCGCCATCCGTGAAGGTGGTAGAACGGTAGGTGCCGGTCAGGTAACCGAAATCCTCGACTAATCCGGCCGCAAGGTCAACGATAAGAGGGTAGGGATACCCTCGCACTATGAGCGGGTTTGTTCCTGAGGGGGTGGCAGAAAACGTTCCCGTAGGGGATAAGCCCGCAAGTAGTTTAGGAGCATAGTTTAATGGTAGAATAGCGGTCTCCAAAACCGTTGATGGGAGTTCGATTCTCTCTGCTCCTGCCAAATTTTTTAACACGCTGAAAGATGTCAAAGTTTGTCAATTACGTAAAGGCCAGCAAGGATGAGTTGTTGCACAAGGTGTCGTGGCCTACGTACTCCGAACTGCAGAACAGTGCGGTGGTGGTTTTTGTGGCAGCCCTTATCATGGCAGTTATCGTGTTCTGTATGGATATGATTGCCGGCGCCCACCCCGATTTGGCGTGGAAAGGTGTTTTAGGTTATATATACGACCTTTTAAGATAGAATGAATAGGTGCGACAGGCCGCCGGGTCTTCGGACACAGCTTCCAGTGTCTGCCGGAGAGGTTGTCGGGCCGAATCCATATTACTACGGTTTTTAACCGCTCCATTAACTCAGCTCCGCCGCACCTTAGGTGAGCCGGTTTCAACCGGAAAGGCGCGGTTGCTAATCCGACAAAGAGAATGACCGAACAAGTGAAGAATTGGTACGTTATCCGCGCCGCCAGCGGTGAGGAGAAGAAGGTAAGGGATTATCTGCAAAGCGAAATATCCCGCCTGAACATTCAGGACTATATTTCGCAAGTACTCATTCCCACCGAAAAGGTTTACACTATCCGCAACGGGAAGAAAGTGAGCACCGAACGCTCCTATCTGCCCGGCTATGTGTTGATAGAGGCTTTGTTGGTAGGCGAAATCCAGCACGTAGTCAAGAACATTCCCGGAGTTCTGGGATTCCTGGGCAATCACGGCGATCCCGTGCCTTTGCGTCCGGCCGAGGTGCAACGCATCCTCAAGAAGGTGGACGAACTGGCCGACTCGCCCGAAAAACCCATGGAGCCCTTTATGGTGGGCGAGCCCGTCAAGGTTACCGACGGTCCGTTCAACAATTTCTCGGCTGTGATTGAGGAAGTGAACGAGGAAAAGAAGAAGCTGAAGGTAATGGTGAAGATCTTTGGGAGGAAGACACCTCTCGAATTGAACTTCTCCCAGGTAGAGAAAGAGTAGTGTGGCTTCATTGAATTGTGTTTTTCACATTTTAATTTAAACAAGCAATGGCAAAACAAGTTAGTGCCTTAATCAAGTTGCAGATCAAAGGCGGTGCTGCCAATCCTTCGCCTCCCGTAGGTCCCGCGTTGGGTGCCAAGGGGGTCAACATCATGGAATTCTGCAAGCAATTTAACGCGCGTACGCAGGATAAGGCCGGTCAGGTACTTCCGGTCATCATCACTGTGTTCGCCGATAAGTCGTTTGAATTCGTGGTGAAGACTCCTCCGGTTGCCGTTCAGCTCAAGGAACTTTCCAAAGCAAAGAAAGGTTCCGCCGAGCCTAACCGCAACAAGGTGGCCAGCGTTACCTGGGAGCAGGTCAGGACGATTGCCGAAAACAAGATGCCCGACTTAAACTGCTTTACGATCGGTTCCGCCATGAGCATGGTGGCCGGTACGGCGCGCAGTATGGGTATCGAAGTGAAGGGCGAGAAACCTGCCGAACTGAATTAAGACATCACATTTTAGACAACAACAATGGCAAAAATCTCTAAGAAAAGAAAAGAAGCTTTGGCCAAAGTCGATAAGGACAAAGTTTATTCCTTGAGCGAAGCAGCCGCTTTGGTAAAGGAAATGACTTACACCAAATTCGACGCTTCTATCGACTTGGATGTGCGCCTGGGTGTGGATCCCCGCAAGGCGAACCAGATGGTTCGCGGCGTGGTTACCCTGCCTCACGGAACCGGCAAGCAAGTGCGCGTGCTGGTTCTCTGCACGCCCGACAAGGAAGAGGAAGCCAAAGCAGCCGGAGCCGATTTCTACGGATTGGATGAATACGTGGAAAAGATTAAAGGCGGTTGGACGGACATTGACGTTGTTATTACCATGCCCAGCGTTATGCCCAAGGTGGGTGCGCTCGGTAAGGTGTTGGGTCCCCGCGGCCTGATGCCTAACCCCAAGACCGGAACCGTTACGATGGAAGTCGGAAAAGCGGTTAAGGAAGTGAAGGCTGGTAAGATCGACTTCAAGGTTGACAAGTTGGGGATTGTTCACGCCAGCGTGGCAAAGGTTTCGTTCGAAGCCGACAAGATTGCCGACAACGCCCGCGAACTTCTTCAAACCATCGTCAAACTTAAACCGTCTTCGGCAAAGGGTACGTACATCAACAGCATCTGTATGTCCAGTACCATGAGCCCCGGTGTGAAGATCGACCCCAAGTCCATCTAATCCGGTAGTAAAAACAGGTAATTTAAACGAGGTATGAAGAAAGAAGAAAAAGCCAGGATCATAGACGCGATCTATGAACAAGTGCAGGCTAAACCGCACATGTATGTAACCGACATCGCAGGAATGGATGCGGCTGCTACCAGTGCCTTGCGCCGCGCTTGCTTCAAGAACGGTGTCAAATTGATTATGGTGAAGAATACCTTGCTTGAGAAAGCCTTGGAAAAGACAGGAATCGATTTCTCCGAACTGGCGCCCGCTTTCAAGGGTACCACGGCAATCATGCTTTCGGATGTAAACAAGGCTCCTGCCACCGTAATCAAGGAATTCAGGAAAAGATCGGAATTGCCCATCCTCAAAGGCGCTTATGTAGAAGAGTCTTTCTATTTGGGTGACGCCAGCCTGGAATCTTTGGTTCAGATCAAATCCAAGAACGAGCTTATCGGCGAAATCGTTACACTGCTCCAGTCGCCCATCCAAAGCGTTATGGGTGCATTGGAATCGGCACCCAACAAGGTGGCCGGATTGGTGGAAGCCTTGGCCGAAAGACCCGAACAAGCCTAATCCTGACAGGGTATTAAAAAACAGGAGGTGTATTCCTCCAACAAAACAAATTATTTTAGAAACTTTAAAAAGTCAAAACAATGGCAGATATTAAAGCTATCGCAGAACAATTGGTTGGTTTAACCGTTAAGGAAGTTAAAGAGTTGGCCGACGTATTGAAGAACGAATACGGAATCGAACCCGCAGCCGCCGCTGTAGCCGTTGCAGCTCCCGCTGCCGGTGGTGCCGCCGCCGGTGGTGCCGCTGAAGAAAAAACGCACTTCGACGTTATCCTCAAGTCGGGTGGTGCCAACAAGTTGGCCGTCGTTAAATTGGTTAAGGAATTGGCCAGCCTCGGCTTGAAAGAAGCCAAGGAACTCGTTGACGCGGCTCCGAAGCCCGTTAAGGAAGGCATCAGCAAGGCCGAAGCCGAAGCTTTGAAGAAGAGCTTGGAAGAAGCCGGTGCCGAAGTTGAAATGAAATAATTTTAACCTTTTCGGTTCCCGAACATGAGGGGGAAGGCATGTCCGCCCCCCTCGTGTTTTTTGCGTATATACCCCCCTGTTCCTAAACGTTTATTAAAAACCTACTACTTTGTCGACAAAGGTTGTTAAAAAGATAAATTTTGCTTCGGTCAAACCGGCCGAGCATATTGATTTTTTGGATATTCAGCTTAAATCTTTCCAAGATTTCTTTCAGCTGGAAACCAATCCCGAAAATCGGGTGAATGAGGGTCTTTACAAAGTATTTGCCGAGAACTTCCCCATTACCGACGCCCGCAACCATTTCGAGTTGCGCTTTCTCGACTACTTCATCGATCCTCCGCGCTACAGCATAGAAGAGTGTCTGGACAGAGGGCTTACGTACAGCGTTCCTCTCAAGGCCAAGCTGCAGCTTGTTTGCCAAGACAGGGAACAGGACGATGATTTCAAGGAAATCATCCAGGAAGTTTATTTGGGAATGATTCCCTACATGACACCGGGCGGTTCGTTCATCATCAACGGTGCCGAGCGTGTCATCGTATCCCAGTTGCACCGTTCTCCGGGCGTTTTCTTCGGTGCAAGCTACCATACCAACGGTCAACAGCTTTATTCGGCGCGTATCATTCCGTTCAAGGGTTCGTGGATGGAGTTCACCACCGACATCAACAACGTGATGTACGCCTACATCGACCGTAAGAAGAAATTGCCCATCACCACGCTCTTGCGTGCCATCGGTTACGAAACCGACAAGGATATCCTCGAAATTTTCGACCTGGCGAAAGAAGTCAAGGTTTCGCGTTCAGGTCTCAAGAAATACATCGGCGCCCGTCTTGCCGCGCGTGTGGTCCGCTCCTGGGTGGAAGACTTCGTGGACGAAGATACGGGTGAAGTGGTTTCGATCGAGCGTACCGAAATGCTCATCGACCGCGAGACCGAACTGGAAGAAAGCCACATCGATCTTATCGTCGATGCCGGCATCAAGTCGATTCTGGTGCACCGCGACGACGCCGACAACAACCTCGACTATTCCATCATTTTCAACACGCTGCAGAAAGATGCCGCCAACAATGCCAAGGAAGCGGTTGAGTTTATCTACAGGCAGTTGCGCAACGCCGAACCGCCCGATGAAGAAACGGCGCGCGGCATTATCGAGAAACTGTTCTTCTCCGACAAACGCTACGATTTGGGCGAAGTGGGACGTTACCGCATCAACCGCAAGCTCGACCTGAACATTCCGTTGGAAACCCACGTGCTCACCAAGGAAGACATCATCTGCATCATCAAGCATTTGATCAAGCTGATCAACTCCCACGCGGAAGTGGACGATATCGACCACTTGAGCAACCGTCGTATCCGTACCGTGGGCGAACAGCTTTACGCCCAGTTCGGGGTAGGCTTGAACCGTATGGCGCGTACGATCCGCGAACGCATGAATGTGCGCGACAACGAAGAGTTCACGCCCGCCGACCTTATCAACGCCAAGACGCTCAGCTCGGTCATCAATTCCTTCTTCGGAACCAACCAGCTCTCGCAGTTCATGGACCAGACCAACCCGCTTTCGGAAGTTACGCACAAACGCCGTATCTCCGCCCTGGGTCCCGGCGGTCTGAGCCGCGAACGCGCCGGTTTCGAGGTGCGGGACGTTCACTACACGCACTACGGCCGTCTCTGTACGATTGAAACGCCCGAAGGCCCCAACATCGGGTTGATTTCCTCTCTGTGCGTCTATGCCGTCATCGACAAACTGGGCTTTATCGAAACGCCTTACTATGAAGTTGAGAACGGCAAGGTTAAAATCGACAAGGAGCCCGTCTATCTTACCGCCGAAAAGGAAGAAGACCACATCATCGCGCAGGCCAGTACGAAACTGGATGCCGACGGCATGATTCACGACAGCAAGATCAAGGTGCGCCATTTGGCCGACTTCCCCATCGTGGACAGGAACGACGTAACCCTGATGGACGTAGGCCCCAACCAGATTGCCGGTATCGCCGCCTCCTTGATTCCATTCCTGGAACACGACGACGCCAACCGTGCGTTGATGGGCTCGAACATGATGCGTCAGGCCGTTCCTTTGCTGAATCCTGAAGTACCTATCGTAGGTACCGGTCTGGAGCCTTACGTGGCGCACGACTCGCGCATCCTGTTCAATGCAGAGGGCGACGGTGTGGTAACCTATGTGGATGCCAACACCATCTCGATTCGCTACGACATGGCCGAGGAAGACCGTCTGGTAAGCTTCGACGACGACCTCAAGACCTATCACCTCACCAAGTTCCAGCGTACCAACCAGAGTTCCTGCATCAACCTTACGCCCATCGTGCATAAGGGCGACAAGGTTAAGAAAGGGCAGGTGCTTTGCGAAGGCTACGCCACCAAAGACGGCTCGCTGGCTTTGGGACGTAACCTGATGGTGGCGTTCATGCCTTGGAAGGGATACAACTTCGAAGATGCCATCGTGATTTCGGAAGAAGCGATCAAGAACGACCTCTTCACCTCCATTCACGTGGAAGAATATACTTTGGACGTGCGCGAGACCAAGCGCGGTATGGAAGAGCTTACCGACGATATTCCCAACGTAAGCCAGGACGCCACCAAGGATCTGGACAGCAACGGTATTATCCGTGTGGGTGCCGAAGTCAAGGAAGGCGACATCCTGATCGGTAAGATCACGCCCAAGGGCGAGTCTGACCCCACGCCCGAAGAAAAGTTGCTCCGCGCCATCTTCGGCGACAAGGCCGGCGACGTGAAGGACGCCTCCCTGAAGGTGCCGCCTTCCGTAAGCGGGGTGGTTATCGGCAAACGTCTGTTCAGCCGCGCCATCAAGGACCGCAAGAGCAAGGCCAAGGACAAGGACGTGGTGAAGACCCTCGAAAAGGATTTCAACAAGGAAAGCCAGGACTTGAAGAACAAGTTGGTGGAAAAGCTGTTGAACGTTCTGGGTGGCAATACTTCCGCCGGGGTTTACAGCAACCTCAAGCAGGAAGTGATCGCCAAGAAGGCCCGCTTTACCGCCAAGGCACTGAACGAACTGGATTACCAGACCATCAACCCCTCCGGCTGGACAAGCAACGAAGAGGTGAACAATCTGGTGAAACGCCTGTTGAACAACTACAATATCAAGTACCGCGAGATCTTCGGCCGCTTCCAGCGCGACAAGTTCGTGGCTACCGTGGGCGATGAACTGCCCGGCGGCATCGTGCAGATGGCCAAGGTTACGATTGCCAAGAAGCGTAAGCTCAAGATCGGAGACAAGATGTCGGGCCGTCACGGAAACAAGGGTATCGTGGCACGTATCGTACGTGCCGAAGATATGCCGTTCCTTGCCGACGGTACACCGGTGGATATCGTGTTGAACCCCCTTGGCGTACCTTCGCGTATGAACCTGGGGCAGATTTACGAAACAGTGTTGGGCTGGGCCGGCAAGCGTCTGGGCCTGCAGTTCGCCACGCCTATCTTCGACAGCGCCACGCCCGAAGAAATCGATTCCTACACCGACCAGGCGGGGCTTCCGCGCTACGGACGCACCTACCTCTACGACGGTGAGACCGGAGAACGTTTCGACCAACCTGCCACGGTGGGCTATATCTACATGATCAAGCTGCACCATATGATCGACGACAAGATGCACGCCCGTTCCATCGGACCGTACTCGCTCATCACCCAGCAGCCTCTGGGCGGTAAGGCGCAGTTCGGGGGCCAGCGTTTCGGGGAAATGGAAATCTGGGCGCTCGAGGCTTTCGGTGCGGCCAATATCCTGCAGGAAGTGCTTACCGTCAAGTCGGACGACGTGGTGGGTAG
The DNA here is from genome assembly GCA_023662825.1 of Bacteroides sp. Classification (GTDB taxonomy): domain Bacteria; phylum Bacteroidota; class Bacteroidia; order Bacteroidales; family P3; genus Pullibacteroides. The sequence goes on along the minus strand of JAMPIH010000010.1, from coordinate 8,816 downwards.
GGCCAAGACCTACGAAGCCATTGTCAAGGGAGACAACATGCCCGTTCCCTCCATTCCCGAATCGTTCAACGTATTGGTGAACGAACTCAGGGGCTTGGGTCTGGAAATCTCCTTCTCCAAATAATATTTTGTTAAATATTCAATTTTGCAGCATAATATGGCGTCAAAAAAAGAAGGTCCGGTAACGTTGGACTTCAACAAAATCACCATCAGCCTGGCTTCTCCCGAAACCATTTTGGAGCGTTCGCACGGAGAAGTGACCAAGCCGGAGACCATCAATTACCGTACATACAAACCCGAAAGCGACGGGCTTTTCTGCGAAAGGATTTTCGGTCCCACCAAAGACTGGGAATGCCACTGCGGAAAGTACAAGCGCATCCGTTACAAAGGTATCGTCTGCGACCGTTGCGGGGTGGAAGTGACCGAAAAGAAAGTACGTCGCGAACGTATGGGGCATATCCAGCTGGTAGTGCCAGTGGCCCACATCTGGTTCTTCCGTTCGCTTCCCAATAAGATCGGGGCCTTGCTGGGTATCCAGACCAAGAAACTGGAATCGATCATCTACTACGAGAAATACGTGGTTATCCAACCCGGTATCAAGGAAGCCGACGGCATCGAACGCCTGCAGTTCCTTTCCGAAGAAGAATACTACGCCATTCTGGATACGCTGCCCGCCGAAAACGCGCTTCTCGACGATGAGGATCCCAACAAGTTCATCGCCAAGATGGGTGGGGAAGCCCTGTACGATTTGCTGAAGAAAATCGACCTGGACGCCCTTTCCTACGAATTGCGCGACAAGGCAAACAACGAGACCTCCCAGCAGCGCAAGCAGGAAGCCTTGAAACGCCTTAATGTGGTGGAAGCCTTCCGCGACGCGCAGACCCGCGTGGAAAACCGTCCCGAATGGATGATCATGAAGGTGATTCCGGTCATTCCGCCCGACTTGCGCCCCTTGGTGCCTCTCGACGGCGGCCGTTTCGCCACTTCCGACCTGAACGACCTTTACCGTCGCGTCATCATCCGCAACAACCGTCTTAAGAAACTTATCGAAATCAAGGCTCCCGACGTGATCATGCGCAACGAAAAGCGTATGCTGCAGGAAGCCGTCGATTCGCTGTTCGACAACTCGCGCAAGGCACGTTCCTCCAAGAGCGAAGGCGCGCGGATGCTCAAGTCCTTGTCCGACAGCTTGAAGGGCAAGCAGGGCCGTTTCCGTCAGAACCTGCTCGGTAAGCGTGTCGATTACTCCGGCCGTTCGGTTATCGTGGTAGGTCCCGACTTGAAGATGAACGAGATGGGCTTGCCCAAGGATATGGCGGCCGAACTCTACAAGCCGTTCATCATCCGCAAGATGCTGGAACGCGGTATCGTGAAGACCGTGAAGTCGGCCAAGAAAATCGTGGAACGCAAGGATCCCGTGGTTTGGGATATCCTTGAAAACATATTGAAAGGGCATCCCGTTCTGATGAACCGTGCCCCGACCCTGCACCGTCTGGGTATCCAGGCCTTCCAGCCCAAGCTGATCGAAGGCAAGGCCATGCGTCTGCACCCCTTGTGCTGTACGGCCTTCAACGCCGACTTCGACGGTGACCAGATGGCCGTTCACGTGCCGCTGGGCAACGCCGCCATTCTGGAAGCCCAGCTGCTGATGCTGGCTTCGCACAATATCCTCAACCCCGCCAACGGCGCGCCTATCACCGTTCCTTCGCAGGATATGGTTCTGGGTCTTTACTACCTTACCAAAGGCCGCAAGACCGAAGGCGACAATGTGGTGAAGGGCGAAGGCACCATCTTCTATTCGGCCGAGGAAGCCATTATCGCGCACAACGAAAAACGCGCCGACCTGCACGCCTGGGTGAAGATCCGCCGCGAAGGCGAGGACGGCAAGCCCGAACTGCTCGAAACCACCGTGGGACGTATCCTCTTCAATCAGGTGGTGCCCAAGGAATACGGTTACATCAACGAGGTGCTCACCAAGAAGTCGTTGCGCGACATCATCGCCGACGTACTTAAGAAATGCGGCATGTCGAAGACGGTCAAGTTCCTGGACGACATCAAGAACATGGGTTACAAGACCGCCTTCCGCGGAAGCCTCTCGTTCAACCTGGGCGACGTGATCATCCCGCAGGTCAAGGAAGAACTCATCGCCAAGGCCAACGACGACGTGGACGAGGTTATGAACAACTACAACCTCGGTTTCATCACCAACAACGAACGTTACAACCAGATCATCGATATCTGGACACACACCAACAACAAGCTTACCAACGCGGTGATGAAGCAGCTTTCGTCCGACCGCCAGGGATTCAACCCCGTTTACATGATGTTGGATTCCGGAGCGCGTGGTTCGAAAGAACAGATCCGTCAGCTTTGCGGTATGCGTGGACTTATGGCCAAGCCGCAGAAAGCCGGTGCCGCCGGTGGCGAGATCATCGAGAACCCGATTCTTTCGAACTTCAAGGAAGGCCTTTCGGTGTTGGAATACTTCATTTCGACCCACGGTGCCCGCAAGGGTCTTGCCGATACCGCCTTGAAGACCGCCGATGCCGGTTACCTGACCCGTCGTCTGGTGGACGTTTCGCAAGACGTGATCATTTCCGAAGAAGACTGCCATACGCAGCGCGGTTTGATCGCCACCGCCCTCAAGAAGAACGACGACGTGGTGGAATCGCTCTACGAACGTATCCTGGGTAGGACCACGATCGACGACGTGATTCATCCGCAGACCGGCAAGCTTATCGTGAAGGCCGGCGAGGAAATTACCGAAGAGATAGCCCGCGAGATCGAGGAATCGCCCATCGAGGAAGTGGAAATCCGTTCGGTGCTTACCTGCGAGTCCAAGCACGGGGTCTGCGCCAAGTGCTACGGACGTAACCTGGCCACCAACAAGATGGTGCAGCGGGGCGAGGCCGTGGGCGTTATCGCCGCCCAGTCTATCGGGGAACCCGGTACCCAGCTTACCCTGCGTACGTTCCACGTCGGCGGGGTTGCCGGTGGCAGCAGCGTGATGTCGAACATTACCGCCGCTTACGACGGGCTCATCGAAATCGAGGAACTCCGCAGCGTTTCGCACACCACCGAAGAAAAGGGCAAGCACGAGATGGTGATCGGCCGTTCGGCGGAAATGCGCATTATCGACCCCAACACCAAGGCCGTGCTGACCACCGCCAATATTCCTTACGGCGCCGCACTTTACGTGGCTTCGGGCGACACGGTGAAAGCCGGCACGCTGATTGCCGACTGGGATCCGTACAACGCCGTGATTGTTTCCGAATATTCGGGTAAGGTCTCGTTGCAGAACATGGTGGAAAACGTTACCTACCGCGAAGGTTCCGACGACCAGACCGGCTACAGGGACCGCATCATCATCGAATCGCGTCAGAAATCGAAGACTCCCTCCATCAATATCGTGGATGCCCAGGGCAATATCCTCAAGATTTACGATATCCCCGTGGGAGCGCACGTACAGCTCGACGACGACAGCAAGATCAAGGCCGGCGACATTCTGGTCAAGATTCCGCGTTCGTTCGGCAAGTCGGGCGATATCACAGGGGGTCTTCCCCGTGTTACCGAGCTGTTTGAGGCCCGTAACCCGTCGGATCCGGCCATCGTTTCGGAAATCGACGGCAGCGTAAGCTTCGGCAAGAAGTCCAAGCGCGGCCATCGCGAAATCATCATCACGCCTAAGGTCGGCGACCCCAAATCCTACCAGATTCCCACTTCCAAGCAGATTTTGGCGCAGGAAAACGATTACGTGAAAGCCGGTACGCCGCTTTCGGAAGGCGCCATCACCCCGGCCGACATCCTGGCCATCAAGGGCCCGATGAAGGTTCAGGAATACATCGTGAACGAAATTCAGGAAGTATATCGTCTGCAAGGCGTGAAGATCAACGACAAGCACTTCGAGGTGATTGTTCGTCAGATGATGCGCAAGGTGGAAGTCACCGACCCGGGCGACACCAACTTCCTCGAAGGCGAACACGTGAACAAGGTGGATTTCGTGGAAGTGAACGACCGCATCTACAGCGAGAAAGTGGTTGTGGAAGCCGGCGATTCCGAAAATATGAAGGTAGGCCAGATCGTTTCGGCCAGGGCCTTGCGCGACGAAAACTCCGTGTTGCGCCGCAAGGGGCTCAAGTTGGTTGAGGTTCGCGATGCCAAGCCTGCGGTGGCACGTCAGATACTGCAAGGTATCACCCGTGCTTCGTTGCAGGTTCGCAGCTTCCTTTCGGCCGCCTCTTTCCAGGAAACCACAAAAGTTCTTACCGATGCGGCCGTGAGCGGCAAGGTGGACTATCTGGAAGGCTTGAAGGAAAACGTGTTGGTGGGTCATTTGATTCCTGCCGGTACAGGTCTGGACGCTTACCGCGGCAACATCGTTTACTCTTCCGAAGAATACGCTCAACTGCAGGAAGCAGCTGCCAATCAGGAATAGGCCATGGAAAAGAAAGGCGAAAAGAAGGAAAACCCGATTCAGCTCGAATTGTCGGCGGAAGTGGCGGAAGGAATCTATTCCAACCTGGCGCTGATTACGCATTCGCAATCGGAGTTCGTGGTCGATTTTACCCGTGTGATGCCAGGCATCGAGAAGGCGCGCGTAAAGGCGCGGATCATCCTCACGCCCCAGCACGCCAAGCGCTTGATGCGGGCCTTGACCGACAATATCCGCAAATACGAAAGCATGTTCGGTGCCATCGAGGAGCCGGAGCCGATTCCGGCGGCCTTCATGAACACGGCCACCGAAGCATAGTAAGCTTCCTATATCGAAAAAGGGAGTCGCTCTAGGCGGCTCCCTTTTTTATGTCCGGATCTTTAGGATTACAGCCGGAATTCCACGCGGTTGGAGAGCGAACGGCCCAGGGTCAGCTCGTCGGTGTATTCCAGGTCGTCGCCGATGGCGATGCCTTTGGCCAGCGTGGTGATCTTGACCGGAACGTCTTTCAACTGGCGGAAGATATAAAAGGCGGAGGTGTCGCCTTCGGGCGTGGCCGGCAGTGCCAGGATAAGTTCCTGCACCTCCTCGTTCCGTATGCGTTCGGGCAGTCCGGCAATGTTGAGCTGTGAGGGGCTGACGCCCGCAATGGGATTGATGAGGCCGCCCAGCACATGATACAGGCCGTTGTACATGCCGGTGTTCTCGAGCGCCATGACGTCGCGCACGTCGCTTACCACGCAGAGCAGGCTTCGGTCGCGTTTGGGCGAGGCGCAGATGGGGCAGGTCTCGGAATCGGAGATATTATGGCAATGCCTGCAATAGCGGATATTGTTGCGGAAATCGATCAGCGTGTTGCCGAACCTTTCCACCATCTCGCGGTTCTGGGAAAGGAGGAAGAGCGCCAGACGGAGTGCGGTCTTGCGGCCGATACCGGGCAGTCTGTTGAGCTCGTCCACGGCGTTTTCCAATAGTTTGAGCGAAAGGTTTTCCATATCCGGATTATCGATTGACCCGCGAAAATACAACAAAGTTGCCGTAGCATGAAAATATTGCTACTTTTGCCGCCCTGCGCAATAAAATGAGGTATGCGGACAAAGAGGAATCTCCCCACCAAAACCCGGAAAATCCTTGCGGGTTCAGGATTTATGTTTGCCCTGTCGATGCTTTTGCTTTCTTGTGGCAATTCCGGAAAAAAGGCAGAATCCGGTTTGATCGAAGAGATCGTGCGCTACGAACGTACGGTGGTTCCCGTTATGGAACAATTGGAACGCGATTTCTGGCACTATGCCCGTACGGGTTCGCCCGTGTTGCTTCAACGGATCGATTCCCTGCAGGATGTCAAGGCCGAACTGCTTCACAACGAAAGAAGCTTCGCTTACTTGAAGCAATTGCGCGAAAAAGGAAGCGTTCACGACGAGTATCTGAAACGGCAGTTGGAAATACTCTACCGCCAGTACTTGCCCTATCAGGTGGATTACGGTTTGCTGAAACGGGTGAACCGGCTTCAGTCCCATATCAAGAACGAAGTGTGGACCAAGGCCAAGGGCAAGTCGCTGCAGACAGGCGAAGACGTGCCGGATTCTTTTAAGGAACATGTTGAGAGAACTGCCTTGAAGGACAGTCTGCTGCTGTTGGTGAAACTGCGCAACGAATGGGCCGATCAGGTAGGATTTCAGGATTATTATCAATTGCGTTTGTTTCTGGATGAACAGGAACCTGCCGCCGTCGACAGTATTTTTTCGCGTCTGGAGCGGCAAACCGAAGAAGCCTATCTCCGCATCAAGCAGGAAGTGCGTCATCCCTGGCATTACCGGGGCGTTTTCTCGCGCTACGGACAACGCGAAGACAATACCGAGCGCAATAATGTTTACGGATATGCGAATATGCAGAATATCGCGCTCCGTTTTTTTTCAGGCATCGGGTTTGAGTTAGACGATGTGCTGGCCAACAGCGATTTCGAGTACAATGGAAACAAGTTGCCGGTTGTCCGCTGCATTTCGGTGGACAGAAAAGATGAGATACATCTGATCGGTATGCTCAACGGCACCGAAACCGATATGCTCCGCCTGCTTGCCTGTTGCGGGGAGGCGGCCTATTGGAAAAGCATTCCCAATACCTTGCCCTATCTGTTGCGCTGCCCGTCTTCGACCATGTTGCAGGTGGGGGTGTCTTCGTTCTTTTCCCGTTTGATCGGTTATCCCGACTGGATGTTGGCGATGGGTATCTTTTCGGCGGGACAGGCCGGTGCGATGCGCGGCTCCACTTATCCGGCCTTCGTTCGGGAGCAGTTGTTCTTTTGCCGTTGGAGCCTGCTGATGTACGAATTCGAACGGAAGCTTTACGAAGATCCCGACAGCGACCTTTCCGCCTTGTGGGAGGAGTTGAACCTGCGTTATCTGTTGCGGCAGGTCGATCCCGAAATCAGATGCCAGGGTCGGGTCTGCCCACGTTACGCCAGGCTGGAATGGGCCTCTGAGCCTTATTTCCTTTTGGATGCCTGCCAGATGCACAACTATCTGCTGGGTGAACTTTGGGCGGCGCAGGTAACGGCGCATCTGTGCGGGATTTATCCGAAACTCGGCAGTCCCTGCAACCCGATGCTGGTGGGAAACGAGGAAGTGGGTGCGTATTTGCGGGAGTTCGTGTTTGAACCGGGAGCCTGCCTGCAATGGCAGGATCTGACCCGGCAGGCCACCGGTCAAGACCTGTCGGTGGATAGTTTTGTGGAACAGTTTTGTAAAACGGAAAAATGAGCCCTGTCATTATAGGAATAATTTTCGTGGCCTATACGGCCCTGTTGTTCGCGATAGCGTTCTTAACCGGCAAGAAGGCGGGCGACGAGGCCTACTATCGGGGCAACCGCCGTTCACCCTGGTTCGTGGTGGCCTACGGTATGGTGGGCGCCTCGCTTTCGGGAGTCACCTTTATGTCGGTGCCGGGCAATGTGCTGCGCGAGAATTTCTACTATCTGCCCATGGTGCTGGGCTTCGTGGCGGGCTATATCGTTATAGCCAAGGTGCTGCTGCCAATTTATTACCGTTTGAACCTCACCTCCATTTACGGATACCTGAACATGCGTTTCGGCCTGCGTTCCTACAAGAGCGGCGCCGCGTTCTTCCTGCTTTCGCGCAGTCTGGGGGCGACTTTGCGTATGTTTCTGGTGATAAGCGTGCTGCACGAGTTCGTGTTCAAGGCCATGGGCATTCCGTTCTCGCTGGCGGCCCTTATCTTTATCCTGCTTATTTTGGGATACACGTTCCGGGGCGGTATCAAGACCATCGTCTGGACGGACACCCTGCAGACCACATTCATGCTGGCGGCGGTGGTCATCTCGATTGTCTGCATTGCCCGCGGCATGGGTTGGTCGCTGGCCGGCATGCTGGAAGCGGTTAAGGAAAGCCCGCTCTCGCGGATGTTCGATACCGACCCGATGGCGCCGCGTTTCTGGGTCAAGCAGTTCGTGAGCGGGCTGTTCGTTACCGTTACCATGACCGGCCTGGACCAGGACATGATGCAGAAAAACCTGAGCTGCCGCAATCTTAAGGATGCCCAGAAGAATATGTACACCTGCAGCGGCATTATCCTGGTGATGAATTTCTTCTTTCTGGTGTTGGGCGCGATCCTGTGCCTGTACGCGCAGAAAAACGGTATTGTGTGCGCCGATACCGACCAGTTGTTTCCCGCCATCGCCATACGCAGTCTGCCGTCTTTGGCCGGACTTACGTTCGTAATCGGCGTGCTTTCGGCGGCTTATTCCAGCGCCGACGGAGCCTTGACCGCCGTTACCACCAGCTTTACCATCGACATTCTGGGCGTGGAACGCAGAAACCTGCCGGAGGCAAGGCGGAAGAAAATCCGTTATGCCGTGCATTTCTGCATGGCCATGTTGTTTTTGGCGCTTATCATTCTGTTCAACAGCGTCAAGAACGATTCGGTCATCAATATGGTGTATGATATCGCTGCCTATACCTACGGCCCGCTGCTGGGGCTGTTCGTGGTGGGAATCTGTACCGAATGGAAGCTGAACGAACGTTTTACGCCGCTTGTGGTGGTATTGGCACCGGCGCTTTCGTATGCTGTCAATACGGTAAGCCGGATATGCTGGGGTTACCACTTCGGATTCGAGTTATTGCTGCTGAACGGGCTGTTGACCGTGATAGGCCTGTATGCAATCAGGAAAAAGTGATTTTTTTTCGATTTGACAGACAGTATATTGTCGGTTATTGAAGAAAAAAAACGATTGGAAAGTTTGTCAGTTTAAAAAACTGTCGTACCTTTGCACTCCCATTTGCGAAGGAAACTTCCGAATGGAGCTATCGGCGATGTGCCGGACGAGTTCATTGACATGATGGAGAGGAAAGAGCGGGGGGCGCGGGGACGC